>NZ_JBHFEI010000001.1:0-580720 GCF_041928815.1 Ensifer soli
TCACCAGGACCAGTGAATCAGACAAGCCCGACCGCGTGAATCATCAATCCGACTCCGCGTTCATCGAAGACGCTCTAGAGCATGTCCAGCCGAAGCGTGATCGCTTCGGCTGGAAATACGACAAAAAGAACGACTGAGAGCATTTAAGGTGATCCCGTGATCAGCGGAAATGCTCGAGACGTGAGGACGAACGCGCCTACTTCATCGTCGGCATGACGAATTCGGCGCCGTCCTTGATGCCCGACGGCCAGCGGCTCGTCACCGTCTTCGTCCGGGTCCAGAACTTGATCGAGTCGGTGCCGTGCTGGTTGAGGTCGCCGAAGGAGGAGGACTTCCAGCCGCCAAAGGAGTGGTAGGCGAGCGGAACCGGGATCGGCACATTGACGCCGACCATGCCGATGTTGATGCGGGAGGCGAAGTCGCGGGCCGCGTCGCCGTCGCGGGTGTAGATCGCGACGCCGTTGCCGTACTCGTGCTTCATCGGCAGGTCGAGGGCTTCCTCGTAGGTCTTCGCCCGCACGACCGAGAGGACGGGACCGAAAATCTCGGTCTTGTAGATGTCCATCTCCGGCGTGACGTGGTCGAAGAGGCAGCCGCCGACGAAATAGCCGTCCACATAGCCCTGCAGCTTGAAATCGCGGCCATCGACGACGAGCTTGGCACCCTCCTCGACGCCCTTGTCGATCAGGCCCTTGATCTTCGCCTTCGCCTCCTTGGTGACGACCGGGCCCATATCGGCCTTCTCGTCGGTATAGGGGCCGATGCGCAGGCTTTCGACCATCGGCGTCAGCTTTTCGATCAGGCGGTTGGCGGTCTCCTCGCCGACCGGGACCGCGACCGAGATCGCCATGCAGCGCTCGCCGGCCGAGCCATAGCCGGCGCCCATCAGCGCGTTGGCGGCCTGGTCGAGATCGGCGTCGGGCATAATGATCATGTGGTTCTTCGCGCCGCCGAAGCACTGCGCCCGCTTGCCGTTCATCGCCGCCGTGCCGTAGACGTAGCGGGCGATCGGCGTCGAGCCGACGAAGGAGACGGCGGCGATGTCCGGATGGGTCAGGATCGCGTCGACCGCGCCCTTGTCGCCGTTGACGACGTTGAGGATGCCGGCGGGAAGGCCCGCCTCGATCATCAGTTCGGCGAGCCGGATCGGCACGGAGGGATCGCGCTCAGACGGCTTCAGGATGAAGGCATTGCCGCAGGCGATCGCCGGCGCGAACATCCACATCGGGATCATCGCCGGGAAGTTGAACGGCGTGATGCCGGCGCCGACGCCGACGGCCTGGCGGATCGAATACATATCGATGTTCGGGCCGGCGCCCTCGGTGAACTCGCTCTTCGCCAGATGCGGGATGCCGATGACGAACTCGCAGACCTCGAGGCCGCGGACGATGTCGCCCTTCGAATCCTCGATCGTCTTGCCGTGCTCGCGCGACAGCATCGCGGCGAGCTCGTCCATGTTGTCGTTGAGAAGCTGGACGAACTTCATGAAGACGCGGGCGCGGCGCTGCGGATTGGTCGCCGCCCATTTCGGCTGTGCCTTCTTCGCGCTGGCGACGGCCGCCGAAAGTTCCGTGTCGCTGGCGAGCGCAACGGTCGCCTGCACCTCGCCGGTGGCGGGGTTGTAGACGTCGGCGGTGCGCCCGCTGGTGCCCGCAACCTTCTTCCCGTCGATGAAATGGCCGATTTCGTACATCTGCGCCTCCCTTTGGCTTGATCGTGGCGGGATGATCGCACTACAGTTTTTACAAATCAACGCACGATTTTCAGCAACCGTTGTGCAAAAATCGCAGCAACAGGAGGCTTGCCATGAACTGGGACGACCTGCGCCTCTTCCTCGCCGTCGCGCGCTCCGGCCAGATCCTCGGCGCGTCGCGCGCGCTCGGCCTCAACCATGCGACGCTAAGCCGGAGGGTTTCGGCGCTGGAGGAGGCGCTCGGCACGCGGCTGCTCGTCCGCCGCACCAATGGCTGCGAGCTGACGGCGGAGGGCGAGATCTTCCTTGCCGCCGCCGAGCGGATGGAGACGGAGATGCTCTCGGCGCAGGGGCTCGCCGGGCGGGTCGACACGGCGGTGGCAGGAACGGTCAGGATCGGCGCGCCGGACGGCTTCGGCGTATCCTTCCTCGCCCCGCGCCTCGGCCGGCTGACGGCGCGCTTTCCCGCGCTGCGCATCCAGCTCGTGCCGGTGCCGCGCTCCTTCTCGCTGTCGCAGCGCGAGGCCGACATCGCCATCACGCTCGAACGACCGGAGCAGGGCCGGCTCGTCTCCTCGAAGCTCACCGACTATACGCTCGGCCTCTACGCCTCGCGCGCCTATCTCGACGCCCACGGCACACCGGCCACCGTCGACGACCTGAGGGCGCATCGCCGCATCGGCTATGTCGAGGACCTGATCTTCACCGCCTCGCTCAACTTCACCGCGGAAGTAATGCGCAACTGGGACGCCGCCTTTGAGATCTCCAGCGCCACGGGACAGACGGAGGCGGTGCGCTCCGGCGCCGGCATCGGCATCCTGCACGACTATATCGCCCGGCAACATCCCGAACTGGTGCGGCTTCTGCCGGAAAAGGCCATCCGCCGCTCCTACTGGACGACATGGCACGAAAGCGCGCGCGAGCTGGTGCGCGTGCGCACGGTCATCGACTTCCTGGAGGAACTCGTGGCGCAGGAGCGGGCGATCTTCGCCTGATCCCGCCCTGCCGCGCACGGCTCGCGGGCGACGTCCTCAGGCATTTTCGCTGGACGACGGATGACCTGACATGCCGAAAAGCGCGCCCCTCCCCTCCAGATGCGCTTCGACGCTTCAGGCCGTCGTTTTTTTTCGGCATCTCTCCTCGCAGGACCGTACCCCGCGCTTGCGAGACATGGCGCATGCGTCCGCTACCGCCGGAGCGCGCGGCCTTCCCTCCTCCAGGCTGCCGCCTACTCCGCCGGCAGCGGCACGAAGGTGCCCTTCGGCGCGAGGTTGCCCTTCGTCGCGGCGACGGCTTTCGGCGTGGCGGCGGCCTCTTCGGCACCCGTCGCCGGCGTCGCCTCTCCCGGCATCGGGATCTTCACCGCATGGCGGATGGCCGGCTCGCCCTCCGCCGCCGCGACCGCCGGGCTGGCGGCCTCGACCGTTTCGGCCGGCTCCGGCTCGGCCGCGGCCGGCGCGATCGGCTTGCGCTTGCGGCGGACGACCGGCTCGGCGACGGCGAGATCGGCCCGCTTCAGCGCAACGGGACCGCCGGAGAGAGCCCGCTCGTCCTCTGCCGTCAGCGACGGGCCGCCGCCGAACGTCGCAGTCGGCGCGGAGAATGCCGCCGTCGCCGGTCCCGCCCGCAGCGCGCGCAGCGTGGCGTCGGTGACGGGGCGGAGCGTCAGGCTCGTCATCAAGCCGGCGATCCGGTCCTCGCCGATGGTCGGATGGCAGAAGCGCAGCCGGACCTGCGCCGGATAGCCGGCGCCGATCCCGCCTTTGCCGCGCACGAGCTGCCAGGCATAGACGCAGCTTCCCGAACGGCCGGCGGGGCCGGTGGCATAGCCGAAGCCGCCTTGCGGGTTGTCGGCGATCACGGTGCTGAGGCTCATGCGCAACCCCGGCAGGCGCTCGGCCATCTCGGCGCGAAGCTCCCGTTCGGTCGGCGCCCGAAGGATGCGGTTGCCGGCATCGGCGCGGCCGGCGACGACATAAACGGCATTCTCGCCGGCGAGATCCGTGTCGTTCGGCAGCACGATCACCTGCTCGACATGGCCGGAGCCAAGCGTCTGGCGCACCTCGGACACCCGGCCGTCGAGGAGCGGCAGCGAGGCGAGCGCCTGGGACGCGGGCACGGCGGTGGCGAGCGCCGGCGCGTCCGGCGTGATCGACACGGTCTTCAGATAGGGGTCGTCGACGACGGAGCTGCAGGCCCCAAGGGCGAGCGGCAGCGCGAGGACGAGGATCGGGCGGATGGAATCGGCCATGCGGTTCCCCTTCAGAGGCGACTCGTGGCGGCAAGGCCACGGCGGACGCCGGCATCGGACAGGTGGTCGTTCAGGCGGCGGAAGATCTCGTTGGCGGTGGCGAGGTCGCCGAGATGGTAGTAGGACCAGGCGCGAAGCTGCGTCAGGTCGGCCGGCTCCGCGACGATGCTTGCGCGCGTGTTGAGCGCGTCGAGCGCCTTCTTGTACTGCTTGCGGTCGAAGGCCGAGCGGGCGCGCTGGACATAGATCTCGGCGCGCACCTCGCGGTCGCGGGCGCCGGTCAGGCGATAGCCGTCGGCGATCCGCTCGGCCTCGTCCGTCAGCCGGCCGCGCAGATAGGTGAGCGCCAGGCCGTAAGCCGCGTCGCCGGCGCTCTTGCCGCCGGCGTCGAGCGCGGCGGAGAAGGCGGCGCGCGCCTCGTCGAGGCGGCTCAAGCCCAGATAGCACCAGCCGCCGATCTGCTGAGCGTCCGCGCCAAGCTGGCCGCGCTGGTCGAGGTCGCGGATGTCGCTGACGCAGGCGCCGTAGCGCTTCGCCTTGAAATTGCGGTAATAATTCGCCTCGACCGCGCCCCTCGGCTTGTCGACCGAGCTTGCCCGCTTGTTGCCCTTCGGGGGCTTGGCGACCTGGATCTCCTTCCAGATCTCCGGATAGGCCTCGGCATATTCGGTCTTCAGCGCGGCGAACGCGTCCTTCTGCGACAGGCGCAGCAGGCTGAGCGCCAGCCCCTTGACGCGGGCCGCCGCCGGCTTCCACTCGATCGCCTTGCCGAACCAGGCCTCCGCCGCCTCGAACTGCTTCGAATTGTAGGCGTACCAGGCGAGGATCTCGGCGTGGTCGGCATTGAGCGTCTGCAGGATCGTCGTCGAATAGGAGGCGACGATCTTCTCGTCGATCGTCGCCGGGTTGGGCCGGGCAAAGCGCAGCGACAGCGCGTTCATCAGGAATTCGGGATCGCCGGAGAGGTCGTCGAGATGGTCGGCCGCGACCTGGTAGGCCTCCTCCTCCAGATCCTGCGCCGCGAGGCTCAGATAGAGGCCCTTGGCATTGGCCGCATCCTCCTTGACGGCGAGCGCCTTGCGGAACCAGACGGCGGAGGCCGCCGGCTGCTTGATCTTCAGCGTGTACCAGCCGAGAAGCGACAGGTCGGCGACATCCGAACGCGCGGTCGCCTCCTGCTCCAGCCGGGCGATGTCGGCGGCCGGCAGGGCCTCGGTCTTCGTCGTATCGGCGTTGAAATCGGCGACGGACTTGCGCAGGAGATCGGTCGCGACCGGCGCGAGGCTCGCCTTCATCTCCGGCGTCACGGCGATCCGGTCGATGACCGCCTGCACCTCCGCGGCGCTGAAATCGCGCACCGCCTTCTGCAGCACGGTGACGAGCACCGGGGGCGGCATGCGGCCGTCGCCCTCGCGCAGGAGGATGCCGCGATAGACATCGGCGAGTTCCTTGCGCTGCCCGGTCGCGGCATAGGCGTCGATCATGTGGTAGAGCAGCCCGGCATCGGTCTCCGTCTTCGGGTCGATCCCGGCGGCGGCCTGGATGACGGCGGTCCAGTTGCCGTCGTCGGCCGCCTCCTTCATCAGCACCTGCTGCTTCTTGCGGGTGAGCTTGGCGGTGAAATCGGCCGTCGGCGCCCAGTCCGGCGCCTCAGACCTGCGGCGGACGATTTCGGCATCGATGCCGGTGAAGTCGCTCTTCTCGTAGAGCGACCAGAGCAGCGATTCGTCGGCACCGCGCCGGGCGGCGGGGACGAAGAGATCGTCGGGCAGGACGAAGCCCGGATATTTCAGCCGCAGCCGTTCCGCCTCGCGTTCGACGCGGTCCTCCTGCTTCTGTTCGGCGTAGTAGTAGAGCGCCGCGAGCTCGACCGCATCCGGCACTGTTACGGCCGGCGGCGCGGCGCCCGCAGCGTCCGGGGCGGCCCCGGCCGGCTGAGCGGCGGCCTCCGGCGCGGTCGCGGCGGAGATCGCCTCGTCGACCGCCTCGAAGGAGCCGGCGGCCTGGGTCAGGAGCCGGGCGGAATCCTGCGCGGCGCCGAGGGAGGGCAGCAGGGCGACGGACGCGGCGAGCGCCAGCGCGAAGGAGCGGGAGAACAGGGTCATGGCTCGGATTTCACTCCCTTGCGCGGCACCATGCGGCCGAGCCAGATCGCGAAGATCGCCATCAGGCCGACGACGAGGCCGACATAGAACTGGAAGTTGTCGGAGAACCAGGCAGCGGCGACGCGCCGAATATTGCCCGGGCTCTGGTCGCTAAGGCCGGAGATGAAGCGGGTCGTGGCCGGCTGCACGGCGACGGCGAGATCGGCGCTGGCGATCTCCGCCGATCCGCCGGCAAGCCCCTTCCAGACGACGGGATCGACCAGCCGGTCGACGCCGAGCGCGAGATCGCGGGGGGACTGCGCGCGGATGACCGTCCAGGTCGCATCCGCGTTCGGGGACGGGATCTGGGCGAGCGTCATCAGCGATTCGCCGGGCTTCAACGCCCCGACGCGGGCGCTGCCGTCGTCATAGTTCAGCCAGCGGCCGAAGCGGCTGGTGGCGGTCGAGAGCACGCCGCGCAGGCGCGAGACGAGGGAAAGCTCGTCGGCCGACTGTTCCGTCGACTTGTGGAAGGCGTCGAGGAGCGCGTTGGAATCCTCTCCGCCGGCGGCAAACGGAATGCCGTCGTCGATCGCCGACGTGGTCATCAGGTCCTGCGCCGAGGGCTCGCGCACCGGCGGCGCGGCGGAGAAATCGTCGAAGCCGGGCGCGGCCCCGTCGGGGAAGACGGATTTCGGCGCCGTGCCGATCTCGGCGAAGGAATTGTCGGCGGACAGAACCAGCGCGTCGCGCCCGTCGCCGCCGTCCGGCTTGCCGAGCTTGATGTCGGCGGAGAGCGGCTTGCGGGCCGACAGCGCCAGCCGGCTCAGCAGAGTGAAGGCGGCCGCCGTCGATTGCGGATCCGACCGGCCGATGAAGAGATCGAACGGCTTGCCGTCGGCATAGGGATAGCCGTTGCCGGAAAACGCGCCGAGATCCGGCAGGCGGCCGATCTTGGCCAGTTTCGGCACCTCGATCGAGGTCTCCTTCAGCAGGATGAAACGCGGTTTGTCGTCGTTGCGCGCCGCCGGCGAACAGGCGGCATCGGCGGCGACCGGCAGTTCGGCGAGGATCTCGATGCGGTTCGTCCCCGGCCGGAAGGCACGCAGCGGCAGCTCGATCAGCTTGCCGTCGAACTGCTGGCCCTCGCGGTTGCGGAACGGATAGCTGCTGACCGCCGCGCCATTGACGCGCACGAGAAGCTGAGACGTGGTCTTCAGCCCCGGCGAGGTCGCCGCATGCAGCCTCAGGCCGATCGTGGCGTAGTCGGCGGGGTAGAAATCCGCCGGCATGACCAGATCGACGCGGCTGCGCGACAGGCGGCCGGTGAAGAGATTGGTCTCGAAGCCGGCATCGGCGAGCGTGTAGCGGCCGCCCGCCTCGGCGAAGATCGCCCCGGCGCCGGTGGCGAAGATACCGGTGTCGAGTCCTTCCTTCATCGGGCCACGGATCGCGGCGAGCAACTGCTTGGCGACCTCGCCCCGCGTCTGGGCGCGCAGCGTGACGACCGCGCGGTCCGGCTCGTCCGCGGAGGCGCGGACGGCAAGGCCGACCGGCATCTCGCCGGCGCCGGCGGAAGCGGCGAAGGCTGCCTGCGCCTGACCGGCCGCGACATAGAGATCGATCCCCGGCCCCTCGCCCGGCATCGCCGCCGTGGTGACGGAGACGTCGTCGCGGTTGAGGAAGAGCGCCAGGGTCTGGACCACGGGCGCGAGGTCGTTCAGCATCTCGGCCGGCGCGTTCTGCGGCAGGATCACACGGATGTCGGTGCGGCCCTTGTCGGTGCGCGCTACGGTGAGGAGATCGGCAAGGGTCGCGAAGCCCGAGGGCTTGACCGGATGGAAACCGCTCGCGGCCGGGTCGAACTCGGTCCACAATTCATAGGTCGCTTCCAGCGAGCAGTCGACGCGGTGGAACTGGCGGGCGCGGATGCTGACGCTGTTGCGGCCCGGTTTCAGCAACTCGGCCGCGACCGGCAGGGCCTGCGTGGTGAAGCCGTTCGGAGAGGCGATGCGGAACGTGCCCGCCGCGCGGCCATTGACCTCGACGGAGGCGACCGCCGTGTCCGGCAGGACCGAGACAGCGTTTCTATAGGAGAATTCAAGCGTGCCGCCGGCCTCGGCCTGGGCCGCGGTGAGGTTGAAGGTCAGGCGGCCGCTGTCGTCCTCGCCTTCCAGGCGGAAGGCCGGCCGCGACTGCTCGAAGGGCACGAGCCGGCGATCGGCCGCCTGCGGGGCCTTCGCCGCCGGGGTGACGACGCGGGTCGACAGGATCGTCTCGCTGTCGCCGGCGGCGACCGGTGCCGCGGCCTCGGGCGCGTCGAGAAGCAGGTTCTCGGCGTGGCTCGACGGGGCGGTGGCGGCCAGCGCCAGAAGGGCGAGCGCGGTGGTGGCGGAAAGGATTTTAGCCATAGATCTGCGCTCCTGCGATCGGAGCGGCACCCGTCGGCGCCGGCGCATCGGCGGGGCGGGCCTGCTGGGGCCCGGCCACGACATTGCCCTTCAGCACGATCGGCGCATCCTCGAAGGAGTGGACGACGCTCTCGCGCATCAGGCCGACGCCATAGCGGATGGCGCGCAGCGTCTCGGTGAAGCTCCAGGCGGCGAACCGGCTGGTGCCCCAGAAGAAATTGCGGCGGACCTGCCGGCGGACGAGCCGTTCCTGCAGCACCGACTGGTCCGAATACATCAGTTCGGCGATCGCCATGAAGGTCTCCGGCGTGCGCTCGGCATAGGCGAAGCCGCAGATCGCCTTGCCGTCGATCATGCGCCGCGAGCGGTAGACGACGTTGAACTGGACGGTATGGCCGCCGCGGCGCACCTCGACCTGGGCAAGGGTCGGGGTGACGAGATCGAGGTCCGGCTCCTTGTCGACGAACTCGATCGACACGCCGCCGCTCGAGGCATCCTGGATGATCACGGTCGAGATGCGGTCACCGGTCTTGAACAGGGCATGGCGCTTGACCGGAAGGCGCTGGTTGCGGCGCAGTTCGCGCCGTTCCGCGATGGCGCCCAGCGCCGCGCCGGCAAGGCCGAGATTGATAATGTTCCAGGCCGCGACGATCAGCAGCAGCTCGGTCGCGACCGGTTCCGTCAGGATGCGGTAGAGCGACCAGACGGCGGCGGCGAGCAACAGCGCGAAGATGGCGAAATAGGGTTTCGCCAGCGGCGACAGCTTGCTTTCGGCAAGCGTCGCGCCCTTCGCCGTCACGTTGAAGGTCGGCTTCCTCGGATTGCGCACGACGCTGACGATCGAGCCGAAGAGAAAGACGGCCTGGACATATTCGTAGAGCTCGGAGATCCACGGCCAGCGCACCTTGCCGTAGAGATAGCTCTGCATGGCGAAGGAGGAGATCAGGTAGGTGACCGCGTAGGAGGCGAATTCGAGGATGTTGGCCTCGTAGATCTCCAGCGAGAAGAAGATGTAGAGCAGCGGCGAGAACATGAAGGCGAGTCGCGACAGCGGGAAAAGCCAGAACATGTTGATGCCGGCATAGCAGAGGCGCTGCGGGAAGCTCAGGCCCTTGGCGAGGAAGGGCCGGTTGAGGATGAGGATCTGCAGCATGCCCTGGCACCAGCGGGCGCGCTGGCCGATGAAGGAGACGAAGGTTTCCGGCTGCAGGCCGGCGATCAGCGGCTTGTCGACATAGATCGAGTGCCAGCCCTGGCAATGCAGCGACAGCGCGGTCTCGCAGTCCTCGGTGATCGACTGGCCGGAGAAGCCGTCGGTGGTCGCGAGCGCCGAGCGGCGCAGCACCGCGGCCGAGCCGCAGAAGAAGGACGCGTTCCACTTGTCGAGCCCGCGCTGCAGGATCGAGTAGAACATCTCGTTCTCGGACGGCATGCGGGCAAACGTCTGGAGGTTCTTTTCCAGCGGATCGGGATTGAGGAAATAGTGCGGCGTCTGGACGAGGAACAGCTTTTCGTCCTTGGCAAAGAAGCCGACCGTCTCGCGCAGGAAGTCGCGCACCGGCGCATGGTCGGCGTCGAAGACGACGACGAGCTCGCCCTTGGAGATCTTCAACCCTTCGTTGAGGTTGCCGGCCTTGGCATGGTCGTTCTGCCTGCGGGCGTGGTAGACGACGCCCATCGCTTCGCAGAGCGCCTTCAGCTGCTCGTGGCGGCGGATGGCGGCGACGGAGACATGCGGGTTCTTGTGGTTGCGCTTGGCCTCGGTGCCGCCGTCGTCGAGGAGATAGATGGTGAGCTTCTCCTTCGGATAGGCCATCGACTTGGCGGCGGCGAGCGTGACGGCGAGGAGTTCGGCATCCTCGTTGTAGCTCGGCACGAAGACGTCGACCGTCGGCAGGTCGGAGGGGGGCCCGAGGTCCGGCGTCTTGCGTCGCACGGGATCGGCCACCATGAACAGGCTGATGAACAGCATGGCGAGGCAGTACATCTCGGCGAGGTAGAGCAGCAGGCCGGGGATGAAGTTCAGCGGCTCGTCGATGTTCGGCAGGGTCTCGGTGGTGCGCCAGAAACCGTAGCGGATGGCGATGATCGCCGCGAAGGTGAAGGTGATCATCCTAAAAGTCGTGCTCGACGGCCGGGTCATGCCGATGAACATGACGCCGAGAACGGCGAAGCTCAGCATCAGCTGCGCCTGCAGGCTCATCGGCAGAAGGATCAGGCTGAGCCCCGCAATCCCCGCGGGCACGGCCAGCAATTTACCGCACTTCATGTGCATCGTCCCCATCGTCCATCCGGTGCGCATCATGCGCACCTGTCCACGACTGAATGGGGCGACCCTAGGAGCGGAAGCGTCAAAAGAGTCCTAATTCCGGACGCTTGGCGCGGGCGGACGGGAAGCGTGGTTACTTCGGGATTAAGGTTTGCCGCCGCCGCCCGGATCGGGCGCGACAGGTGTTTCCGTTTCCGCCGGACGCGGAGGCGGCATCTTCAGGGTCATGCTCGGGCTATGGCCGCGATCCGGCCGCCATAGCGTCTTGTCTCGCCTGCGTCTCAGCCCGCGTCGAGTGTGGCGACGAAGTTGCGATAGAAACGGTTGCGTCCGGAGAGCATCGCGCCGATCCCGACGGCATGGCCTGGCGCATAGCGCGGCCCCTTGCCGTTCATCTCGGCCATCAACAGCATCGGCGGCGCTTCAAGATCGGACTGGACGGCGCTGAAATAGCGCTCGACATTCTCGGTCAGAACGAAGTCCGGCCGGGCATTGACGACGATCTCGCTGTGGAAGAACCGTGTCCGGCAGAACAGCACCTCCTTGAAGAAGACGCTGAGCGCATCCAGCGTCTGGGCGAGGAAGGAATCGCCGAAAACGACCAGACGGCCCCGGGAGACCGGCGACGTGCTGTAGGACGCGATGATGCGTCCGTCGTTGCCGCGCTGGATGCCGTTCGAGAACTTGCTGACCTTCCAACCGGGCGCGAAGGACACGGCCGGCTCCGAACGCTGGGGGTTGAGTTTGAGGCCGAGGTCCCCCACCACGCGGCTCGTCTCCTCGCGCGCCGACGCATCGAGGAGATCCTCCCCGGCGCGCAGTTCCTCCGGCGTGAAGCCGAAGGCCTGCGCGACGAGGACGGCGATCCGGATCTGGCCCCAGACGCTCCAGTGCGTGTCGGTCTGGCCATAGGTGCGGCGCTTAGAGGCGCGCAGTTCCGAGACGGGGAAAAGGAAGTCCTGCTCCACGTTCTTGCGGTAGAGGTCGCCAATCGAGATGAAATTCTCGATCGGAAAGCGGTCGCGATAGACGACGTGCTTGTCCGGCGCGACCAGATGAACGTGCTGGGCCTTATTCTGCTGGCACAGGCGTTGACGGCGCTTCAGATTCTCGGAGAAATTCGCGAAGCTCTTTTCGTCGACCGATTTCTTGCCGAGCATCAGATCGAGGGTGAAGTGGCGGTCGGAACTGAGGAAGAGCTCCCCGTCCTTCCCAATGATCACATTGTTCTCAACCTGCATGCTCTCTCCTCAGTTCACCTTGATCAACGACCGCTCGACCAGCTTCAGGATCGCGTCGAACTCATAGGTCATCGGGCAGTGGAAGTCGTTCCAGTTGTGCAGCGTCTCGTCGAACTTGCGGCCGTCATTGTAGAAATGCTCGGCGCCACCCTTGCGCTCGGCGATTTCGAAACCGAAGAGCGAGATCGTCTTGCCGCTGAGCATCGCATTCACGAGCATCGACAGGATGAGGATGCCGGTACGCGGGTTCTTCTGCGGGATATTGTCCAACGGAATGAGCTTGGTCAGGCGGCGGAATGCATGCCGCATGATCCAGCCATAGTCATCGATATACTTGGTTTCGCCCGTCCAGCCGAGTTCGGCGAGGATCGGCGCGTTTGCCGTGCGGGTGACGATCGTCGAGTCTTCCTTCAGCGCGGCGAAGAAAGCGCGGTAGCGATCCTTGATCGGAATGCCGACGAAGCGCACCGTCGTCTTCGATCCGGCCTGGCGCTCGTATTTGTCCGTGCGGCCGTCGTTGATCCGCACGACCACATCGTGGCCGTCGATCAGGCTTCCATGGTCGGATTCGAGCAGTTTCGGCGAATTGCCGACGATGGCGATCGAACGGAACTCTCCCACCAGATCTTCGAATTCGATGGTTGGCGGGAACGTCGTCGTCATTTTGCAGTGTCTCCATGGGCAGGCGCCGTGCCAGTGCCGGTCGGGCGTCCAGCCCGCGGCCCGACTTAAGTTTCAAGGAAGTGGCCTGTCAAGAAAACAGTGGGGCTTTGCCGCCTTCGTCCAAAAATGTTCGAGCGAGAAGGGTGCGCGAGGCCACCTCGCCCGCCGCTCTCCGCCCGCTGACGGCGCCGCCGAGAGAAAGGGAAGCAACGCATCACGCGACGGAGGCCGGACGGTTGCGATTGCCGGCGGGCATATCAGTTGACCGTCACGAGCGCGCGGTCCTGCAACTGCTTCAGCATCGAGAATTCGACCGTCATGGGGCAATGGTATTTCCCGTAGCCCTTCAGCACGGCGCCGAAATCGCGGCCATCGGCGTAGAAGTGCTCGGCGCCGGTCTTGCGTGGTTCCGTCTCCATGCCATAGACCGACACCTTCCTGCCCGCCCGCATCGCGTCGACGAGAAGGGAGAGCACGATGATGCCCGTTCGCGGATTCTTGTCCGGAAGCTCGCCGATCTCGATGACGCTTGCCAGGCGGGTGAAGGAGGAGCGGATCGTCCAGCCCAGCTGTTCGATGACCTCGAGCCGGCCGCTCCAGCCGAAGTCGGCGAGACTTTGCACATTCTCCGCCGACGTCACCAGCCGCGCCTCCTCCCGCAGACCGGAGAAGAAGCCGCGATAGCGATCCTTCAGGAGCGCCCCGACGAAACGCACGGTCGTCCGGGAGCCGGTGCTCGCCTCGTGCGGCGCCGTCCTGCCGTCGTTGATGCGGACGACGACGTCATGAGCGTCGATCTCGCCACCCTGTCGCTTCTCGACAAGCCGCGGCGAATTTCCGACGACGGCAATCGAGTCGAACGGGCCGAAGAGATCGGCCATCGCCACGTCGGGAGGAAAGATCTTCTCGGGCTGCATGGCGCTTCTCCTCGAAATTCGGTCCCACACCTATCGCCAAACGCATGAGGGGTAAACCACCGGCGCAATCCCGGTCTGGAGCGGAAAGGGGAACCCCGAACGCCGACGATGCCTGCCGCCGCCAAACTCGCCTGTCGAGTCCCTGGAAAAATTCTATGAGGATAATCAGATAATTGGTACGGTTGAGTGGAGTTGAACCACTGACCTCAGGTGCCACAAACCTGCGCTCTAACCAACTGAGCTACAACCGCACATCCGGCGTCGGCCGCCTTGTCCGGGTCAAATACGGCCTCTCCGCAGCGAATGCAAGCGCGAACTTGAGGCTTCTGCGCAAAAATGCCGCGCCGCCGATGGCGGCGCCGGCCTGTGTCAGGAAGGGGCGAGGGAGGCTTACTTGAAGCTCGCGAACGCCTTCTCGGCCGCATCCTTGCCGGGCTTGGCGAGGCTTTCCGCAAACGACTTGGTCGCCTCCTGGATCGTCTTCGCCTGCTCGACCGCCTGCTCCGCCTGCTTGCGGATGAAAGCCGTCTGCAGTTCGAAAACCTCCGAGAGCGACTTGGCGCCGAGAAGCGCCTCCATGTGCGACAGCGAGGTCTCGGCATTGACGCGCAGCGCCGAGATCGCCTTCAGGCCGAGCTGCACCGAACCCGACTGGGCGTTCTCGATCGTCGCCTCGACGGTCTTTGCCGCGTCTTCGGCGGCCAGCTTCATCTTGGAATAGGCCTCCTTCGACTGCGCCGCGCCCTTTTCCGTCATCTCGCGCAGCGAATCCGTGATCTTCGAGGGATCGAAGGTGGCGATGGAAAAAACGTCGTCGGTCTTCCTGGCAGCCATGTGAACCTGCTCCTTGGGCTTGGTGGACCCTCTCCTGAGGCATCCTTCTATGATGCAGGTGCCATAGCCCATTTCATTGTGCAATGCAACATAATTGTGCGTCGCCGCATCGGCATCGCCGTTAACCCTGAGCGGCGAAAGCCGGATTTCCTCGAGCCATCGCAGTGGACCCTTTTCCGACCTGTCGATATTAATAGATTGTTAAGCACATTCGGTCGCGCCCCTGGCAGAGCAGGTCATCCATGTCGGCAAAGCAGTATCCGTTTATCGACATCGCCGTTCATCCGCGCGTTCGCGATCATTTCGCGAAGGGAGATGCCGCCGTGCTGTTCTCGGCGGATGCGGCGCGCGTGCTCTGGTCGAACGGCGAAGGCGCGGCGCTGTTCGGCAACGGCTCGATCTATGATTTCATCGATGCAGGCCCGAATCGCTCAACGATGATGTTTCGCCAGTTGCAGGCGACAATGCAACAGCTTCGTCTCGAGGGCGACCGCCGGACCCTGCTGATGCGGATGACGACGGGCTTCCGCAGCGTGACCGTGCAGGCCGCCGCCGAGCTCATCCGCGTGCGCGGCAACGAACGCGCCGTGCTCGTCACCGCCGCACCGCGCTCGGGCAAGGGCGCAACGGCCGAAGCCGCCGCCCGCATGATCGCCGGCTTCGACGATCCCGACACCCACATGGCCGTGCTCGATGGCGACGGCGGCGTGATCGTCGCCTCGGACGGGTTTCGGGCGCTGGCGATGACCGAGCAGACCCGCCGCGCCCTGGTGCGCGCGGCGGCGGGCGACCGCAACTGGCTGGTGAAGCGGCCGGTGGCGACGGGACGGGGCTATCTGCCGGCGGCGATCGGCAAGCTGTCGGATACGCCGCCGCTGCATCTCCTCTTCGCGATCGAGACGATTCTCGGCACGATGGATTCGGCCGAGGATTTTTCCGAGACGGCACCGGCCGGCATCGCGGCCGCCCCTGCGGCAACGCCGCCCGTTGCCGGTGACAGCGTGGCCCCCTCCCCTGCAACAGACGCCGGCCTGACGGAGAGCGTCTCCCTGCCCGCCTCGATCGAAAGAGGGTCAGCCGACGACCGCGGCCCGCCGCCGCCGGGACGGACGGATGATGCGCAGACCATCGCGTCGTTTGCCGGCGGCGCCGACCTGGCGCCCGCCCCGGCCGATGTCGCCGTGGCGATCGAAGGCGAAGCAGCGTCCCCAGGAACGGCGCCGACGATCACCGCGCGCCTCCCCGGCGCTCCGACGGATGTGCCAGCCTTTGCCCGGGAGACCGCCGCCGCACCGCCATCGATGGCTCCGGAGCCGACCGTCGACACGCCGCAGCAGCCATCAGACCTGCCTGACGAAAGGATGGAGCCGGCCCCGACCGGGCAGCAGCTTTCCTTCGCCTCCTGGGACGCGACTGCACCGGGGCATGGCAAGGCAGCGGACGCGGGGCGGGACGCGGCAACCGGCAGCGGCAGGCCGAGCGCGGACGGCGTCGCCGGTCACACCCCTGCCGATGCGACCGCGTCTCCCTCAAACGGGGTGTCGCTTTCAACGGCGCATGATGCAAGCGACGCATCGTCGGCGCAGGCGGAACAATCGCGTGACGGCGGCCCTGACCATGGCGTCAACGCCGACATGGCTGGCGACGCTACCGGCCGACGGGAAGCTGTCGCGGAGGCGGCGCCGCAATCGGGATCCTCGATCGCGGTTAACACGGCCGCTGAAGCGGCGGAGAGCGGGCGGTCGGCCGTGACCGCCGACGCTGCCCTGCCGAAGCAGCCTGCGCCACAGGAGATCGAGGCGAAGGACGCCTCTTCCGTCGACGACAGCAGTCGCCCGGCGGGCGGCGACGAACATGGCGGGTGGCGCGACTCGGGTGCAGGCTCGGACAATGGCACAGGCACTGCCTCGGCACCGGGGACGCAGGACCCTCGGGCGCCGGATGCGGGCGACGAGACCGTGCGGGCAGGAACGCCGGTGCAGGACGAGCCCGAGGCAGGCTGGCAGACCGCGCCCTCGTTCGCCGTCGAGGACGGGCACGCCGCAGGCACGGTCTTTTCCCGTCCGTCCGACGACGGTCTCGCGGCACCCACAACCGAAACACCGGAAACGGCAACCGCAGCGCCCGCTTCGACGGCTGACGCCTCGACTTTCGATGATATGGACGGGAAAGCGGAAAGCGATCTCATCACGGCAACCGGCGCCGAACCGGTGGTCCCGGAGGCAGAGGCAGTCTCGCCCGTCACAGGAGCGGCGCAGCACGATGCGGGGATGCCGGAACCCTCAACGCCGGAAGAGGCAGAGGACACTGCCGCTTCGCCGGCTGAAACCTCGACCTCCGCTGACGCGGAACAGTCGACCGGCAGCAATCTCATCACGGCAACCGACGACGAGCCGGCGATCCTGGAGGCGGAGGCAGGCTCGCCCGTCATCGCAGCAGTTCAACCCGATTACGGGATGCCGGAGCCCGCAACGCCGGAAGAGGGGGAGGACGCTGCCGCTTTGCTGACTGACACCTCGACCTCCGCTGATGCGGACGGGCCGGCGGAAAGCGATGTCATCACGGCAATCGGCGCCGAACCGGCGATCCCGGAAGCCGAGGCAGTCTCGCCCGTCATCGCAGCAGTTCAACCCGATTACGGGATGCCGGAACCCGCAACGCCGGAAGAGGCAGAAGACGCTGCCGCTTCGCCGGCTGAAACCTCGACCTCCGCTGATGCGGACGGGGCGGCGGGAACCGATGTCATCACGGCAATTGGCGCCGAACCGGCGATCCCGGAAGCCGAGGCAGTCTCGCCCGTCTCAGGATCGGCGCCGCACGATGCGGGGACGCCGGAACCCGCAACGCCTGAAGCGGCGGAGGACGCTGCCGCTTCGCGGACTGAAACCTCGACCTCCGCTGATGTGGACGGGCCGGCCGGCAGCGATGTCATCACGGCAACCGGCGCCGAACCGGCGATCCCGGAAGCCGAGATGGCCTCGCCCGTCACCGGAGCGGCGCCGCACGATGCGGGGACGCCGGAGCCCGCAACGCCGGAAGAGGCGGAGGACGCTGCCGCTTCGCCGGCTGATATCGCGACCTCCGCGGATGCGGACGGGGCGGCGGGAAGCGATGTGATCACGGCAACCGGCGCCGAACCGGCGATCCCGGAGGGCGAGATGGCCTTGCCCGTCACCGGAGCGGCGCCGCACGATGCGGGGACGCCGGAACCCGCAACGCCGCAAGAGGCGGACGACACGCCTGCAACGGCGGCGGAGACGTCTGCCGGGGCGGACGCGGCTGCCGGCGCCCCGGACAGGATACAGGCCTCGACCGATCCGGCCGTTCCTCTCGTCGAAACGTCGGCGGAACCCCGGTCGACCGGGGGAGGTGCGCATGACGCCGGCGTCGGCCAGTCCGCGGCGGCTCCGCGGGGCGAGAAGGTGGAAGGCCCGATCGCTGCGGAGGCGATGGAGACGGCACACGCCGGACCTGACGACGAGATCGCGCCTGTCGCGGCCGAAAGCGGGGCGGAGGCCGGAGAGCGTGCTGCGGCACCGGCCGCCCACGCCGACCTCCATGACACCGTCGACGCCGCCGACGAGGGTCTGGACCGGGACAGCGCCCCGGCGGATGCTGCCGCTCCCTTCATCTTCGACCGTTCCGGTCGCTCCGTCCGTTTCGTCTGGAAGACCGACGCCGAGGGACGCTTCCGCGATGTCTCGCGCGAATTCGCCGACACGGTCGGGCCGGACGCCGCCGCTATCGTCGACCAGAGTTTCGACGCGCTTGCCGCGCGCCACGGGCTCGATCCCGAGGGGCGGATCGGCGATCTCCTGCGGCGGCGCGACACCTGGTCGGGCAAGACGATCCTCTGGCCGGTGGAGGGCGCGCCGTTTCGCGTCCCCGTCGACCTCGCCGCACTGCCGACCTATACGCGCGACCGCGTCTTCGACGGCTTTCGCGGCTTCGGCATCGTCCGCGTCGCCGATGCGATCGAGGACCTGTCGCTCCTCCCGCCGCCGGCCGAGCCTGAGGCCGAGGCCGTTGCGGCGGAGGATCCCGACGGGATTTCCCCTGCCGGGGACGCGACCCCGGACCTTGGGAGCGACCCGACCGCCGCACCTGTCCTCCCGGACGAAACGGGGGCCGAGGACAACGGCGTCGCGGGGGACCCCGGCACGGGCGACATCGCCGCTGCCGAAGTGACGCCCGAAGGCACGCAGGCCGAGACATCGCCGGCCGCGGACGACACCATGGCGGCCGCGTCCGCCGGGAGCGACGATGCGCCGGTGGAGCGCGGGGCCGCGCCCGACGACGACGGCCATGACGATCCGTTTCGCGGCGAACGGCCGGCGCTGCGGGTGGTCACGCCCTTCGGCCGGCGCTCGTCCGACAAGGTGGTCGATCTTCAGAGCCACCGCCCGGCCGCGCGCGACACGCTGACGCGCTCAGAGGAAGCCACCTTCCGCGAGATCGCCCGGCAGATCGCCGAGAAGGTCGCCGCCGGCGAGGCTGCCGACCCGCCCGCCCGGCCGGACGAGGCTCCGCCCAAGGAGACCCGCGAGACACCGCCGTCAGGCCTCGCCGGGGCCACCACGGAGCGCGAGCCGGACGCGCCGCCTGCCTCCGAGCCGGAGCCGCCGGCGCTGCCGGCAGGCCGGCTCGACAGTCTCGGCGCCGCCTTCATCGACGCGCTGCCGGTGGCGCTTCTCGTCCATGCCGGCGACCATCTCTACCACGCCAATCCGGAGTTCCTGAAGCTCACGGGTTATGCCTCGCTGGAGGCGCTGCGCCAGGACGGCGGGCTCGACGCGCTCTTTGCCGGCGAGGAGGACGGGCTCTCCGGCCTTCCGGGCGGCGCGCTGATGATGATCACCAATTCCGGCCGGCTGGTTCCGGTGACCGCGCGGCTGCAATCCGTGCGCTTCGAGGACAAGAGCGCGCTCCTGATGGCGCTCTCCACCGTCGATGCCGAGGAGACGCCCGTGGCGTCAGAAACCGCGGACGAGGCGGCGGCGCTGCGCATGGAGATCGACGAGCTCCATTCCATCCTCGAAACGGCGACGGACGGCATCGTCGTGCTCGGCCCGGACGGCGAAATCCGCTCGCTGAACCGCTCCGCCAGCGCGCTGTTCAACTACGAGGACGCGGAGACGCGCGGAAAGCCCTTCGCCGTGCTCTTCGCCCATGAGAGCCAGAAGGCCGTGCTCGATTACGTCGCCGGGCTCGCCGGCCAGGGCGTCGCCAGCGTGCTCAACGACGGGCGCGAGGTGATCGGCCGCGAGGCGGGCGGCGGTTTCATCCCGCTGTTCATGACCATCGGCCGCCTGCCGGCGTCGAACGGCTACTGCGCCGTCATCCGCGACATCACGCAGTGGAAGCGGACCGAGGACGAGTTGCGCAGCGCCAAGCGCGCGGCGGAGACCGCCAATGCCCACAAGAGCGAATTCCTCGCCCGCGTCAGCCACGAGATCCGCACACCGCTCAACGCCATCATCGGCTTTTCCGACATGATGGCGAGCGAGCATTTCGGCCCGATCGGCAATCCGCGCTATGTCGAATACGCCCACGACATCGGCCGCTCCGGCCGCCATGTCCTCGATATCGTCAACGACCTCCTCGACATTTCCAAGATCGAGGCGGGCGAGATGGATCTCGAATTCACCGCCGTCGAGCTGAACGAGACGATCGCGGAGGCCGTGTCGCTGGTGCAGCCGCAGGCGAACGGCCAGCGGGTGATCATCCGCACTTCGCTGTCCGGCATGGTGCCGCCGGTGGTGGCCGACACGCGCTCGATCAAGCAGATCGCCCTCAATATCCTGTCGAACGCGATCCGCTTCACGCCGTCGGGCGGCCAGATCGTCGTCTCGACGGCCTACGAGGCCTCGGGCAGCGTCGTGCTGCGCATCCGCGACACCGGCATCGGCATGACGCGGATCGAGCTGGAACAGGCGATGAAGCCGTTCCGCCAGGTGACGACGGGAACGCGCAAGCGCGGCGACGGCACCGGCCTCGGCCTGCCGCTGACCAAGGCGATGGCGGAAGCAAACCGCGCCCATTTCTCGATCCAGTCCGCCCCGAACGAGGGCACGCTGGTGGAGATCGCCTTTCCCTCCCAGCGCGTCCTGACGAGCTAACATCCCACCCCGCGCCGCCATGTCGCGGCGCCTGCTTCCGGCGGCGGGCTTTTCATTTGCCCGCATTGCCCTTAAGGAAAAGCGGAGTTTGGCGCACATGTTTCAAAGCGGCAGCGGCCTCTCCCGCCGTGCCGGTGCGAAGGGAGCGCCGTTCCATCGGGTTGACGAGCGTCTGCGGCCACATGCGCCGTGCCGCCCGCGGGGAGATCGGACATGCAACTGCACGCGCCGCGTGACGGACATCCGGCAGAGTGATGCTGCAGTCGACTGCGCCCCGGCCGCTGCGCCGCCGCTTCGCCGCCGCCGCGAACGGCCATCCCCTTCTGCATGCGACGGCGGTCGCCACGAGCCTTGCCGTGATGCTGCCGATCCTCGCGATCGTCTGGCTGGCGGCGACGGGGGGCACGGAGGGCTGGCCGCATCTCGTCGAGAACGTCATCCCCCGGGCGACGCTGCGCACGCTGACGCTCTCCGCCCTGACGGGGGCGGCCACCGTGGTCGTCGGCGTCTCCACCGCCTGGCTGGTGGCAAGCTGCGATTTTCCCGGACGCCGGCTGTTTTCCGCCGCCCTGGTGCTGCCGCTCGCGATCCCCGCCTATCTCGCGGCCTATGCCTTCGGCGAGATGTTCACCTTCACCGGGCCGCTGCAATCGGCGCTACGCGCCGTCTTCGGCTTCAAGACGAGCCGGGACTACTGGTTCCCCGACATCCGCTCGCTCGGCGGCGCGGTCATCGTCCTGACCTCGGTGCTCTATCCCTATATCTACCTCTCCTGCCGCTCGATGTTCCTGATGCAGGGACGGGCGGCAGCCGATGTCGCCCGGACACTCGGCGCGGGGCGGCTCAAGGTCTTCCTCGCCGTGCAGATCCCGATGGCGCGCCCCGCGATCGTCATCGGCCTGACGCTGGTGACGATGGAGACGCTGAACGACATCGGCGCGGTCGAATTCCTCGGCGTCCAGACGCTGACCTTCTCGATCTACGACACCTGGCTGAACCGGGGCAGCCTCGGCGGCGCGGCGCAGATCGCCTGCATCATGCTCGTCTTCGTCGCGCTGCTGATCGCGGTCGAGCGCTCGGCGCGCCGCCGCCAGCGCTTTTCCAGCAACCGGACCACCGCCGCGGTCCATGACGCGATCCGCATCCGCCTGAGCGGGATGAAGGCCGCGGGCGCCATGCTCGCCTGCTTCCTGCCGATCCTGTTCGGCTTCCTCGTTCCCGTCATCATCCTCGGCGGCTTCGCGCTCCGGCGGCTCGAACTCTTCGCCGGCAAGCGCCTGATCGACGCGCTCGTCAACAGCCTGGCCGTCGCCGGCGTCGCCGCGACGCTGACCGTCGTCATCGGCTTCGTCCTCGCCTATGCGGCGCGCGGCGGCCGCTCGCGGCTGGTCGCGGTCGCCGGGCGCCTGGCGACGCTCGGCTACGGCGTGCCGGGATCGGTGCTCGCGATCGGGGTGCTCTTTCCCTTCGCCGCCTTCGACAACGCGCTCGACGCGTTCCTGCGCCAGCATGCCGGCATCTCCACCGGGCTGCTGCTCTCCGGCACGGGGTTCGCCATCATCTTCGCCTCGACGGTGCGCTTCCTCACCATGGCGGAAGGCACGATCGAGGCGGGCTTCCAGAAGCTCTCCCCCCATCTCGACCTTGCGGCGCGCACGCTCGGCCGGAGCGCCGGCCAGGCGCTCTTTTCCGTCCTCCTGCCGATGATGCGGCCTGCCGCCCTTTCCGCCGGCCTCCTCGTCTTCATCGAGACGATGAAGGAACTGTCGGCGACGATCATGCTGCGGCCGTTCAACTTCAACACGCTGGCGACGCTCGTCTACGAGGACGCGTCCCGCGCCAAGGTGGAAGACGCCTCGGTGCCGGCGATGATCATCATCCTCGCCGGCATGATCCCGGTCTTCCTCGTCTCGCGCGCGCTCGACCGGAAGGCCTGAACGAGAGGCCCCGGTCGCGGGCAAAAAAAGAGGTGGCCCGAGGCCACCTCCAGTCAATGCGATCAACAGGAAATCAGGAACCGGCGTCCTGGAGCACGTCCCATGGGACCTGAACGGTCCGACGGCTCCAACGGTCCGTCGTCCAGACCACCATGCCTGTCCAATCGTAAACAGAACCTTTCCAGGCCCATCCCCTGATCTGGCCTGCAACACTCATGTCTCAAGATCTGGTTAACACGGGCGGCCGCCGTCCCTTAACGGGGCACACTGCCCCGCGAACGGTCAGCCCGCCCTCAAAGCTTCAGCGCCTCGAGGCCGGCGAAAAGCTCCAGCGCCTCGGGATTGGCGAGCGCCTCGCGGTTCTTGACCGGCCGGCCGTGCACGACCTCGCGCACGGCGAGCTCGACGATCTTGCCGGACTTGGTGCGCGGAATGTCGGTGACCGCGACGATCTTCGCCGGCACATGGCGGGGCGAGGCGCCGGTGCGGATGCGGGTCCGGATCGCCTTTTCGAGCTCCGGCGTCAGCGCCACGCCCGGCTTCAGCCGCACGAACAGCACGACGCGCACGTCGTCCTCGACATCCTGGCCGATGCAGAGCGCCTCGGCCACCTCGTCCATCTGCTCGACCTGGTTGTAGATCTCGGCGGTGCCGATGCGCACCCCGCCGGGATTGAGCGTCGCATCCGAGCGGCCATGGATGACGAGGCCGCCATGGGGCGTCCATTCGGCGAAATCGCCATGGCACCAGACGTTCGGGAAACGCTCGAAATAGGCGGCGCGATACTTGGCGCCGTCCGGGTCGTTCCAGAACATCACCGGCATCGAGGGGAAGGCCCTGGTGCAGACGAGCTCGCCCTTCTCGCCCCGGACCGGCACGCCCTCGTCGTTCCAGACATCGACCGCCAGGCCAAGCCCCGGCCCCTGGATCTCGCCGCGCCAGACCGGCTTCAGCGGATTGCCGAGCACGAAACAGGAGACGATGTCGGTGCCGCCGGAGATCGAGGCGAGCTGCACGTCCGGCTTGATGCCTTCGTAGACGAAGGAGAAACCCTCCGGCGAGAGCGGCGAGCCGGTCGAGGTCATCAGCCGCAGGCGCGAAAGGTCGTGGGTCTCGCGCGGCGCCAGCCCGGCCTTGCGCACGGCGTCGATATATTTCGCCGAGGTGCCGAAGACGGCGAAGCCTTCGGCCGCGGCATAGTCGAAGAGGACGTTGCCGTCGGGATGGAAGGGAGACCCGTCATAGAGGCAGAGGGTGGCGCCGCAGGCAAGGCCCGAGACCAGCCAATTCCACATCATCCAGCCGCAGGTGGTGAAATAGAACAGCCGCTCGTCCTCGACGAGGCCGCAATGGAAGCGCAGTTCCTTCAGGTGCTGCAGCAGCGTGCCGCCGGCGGAATGGACGATGCATTTCGGGATGCCGGTCGTGCCCGAGGAAAAGAGGATGTAGACCGGATGCGAGAAGGGCAGGCGCGTATAGGCGATCTCGCCCGCCGCGTAAGGGGCGACGAAGTCGTCGATCGTGACGCCGCCGCCGATCTCGCCCGCCAGGGCGGCCGCATCGCCGGCATAGGGCACGATGAGCGCCGGCACGCCGAGCGTCGACGCCACGGCCCTGACCTTCGCCGCCACGTCCTGCCGCTTGCCGTTGTACCAGTAGCCGTCGCAGGCGATGAACAGCTTCGGCTCGATCTGGCCGAAGCGGTCGAGCACGCCCTTTTCACCGAAATCGGGGGAGCAGGACGACCAGATCGCGCCGAGCGAGGTGGCGGCGAGCATCAGCGCCACCGTTTCGGGAAGGTTCGGCATCATGGCGGCGACCCGGTCGCCCGGCGCGATGCCGAGCGCCCGCATGGCCTGCTGGGCGCGCGAGACCAGCGCGCGGAGCGCATCGAAGGAGAGGCGGCTTTCCGCCTTGTCCTCGCCGCGAAAGACGATCGCGTCGGCGGGGCCCGAGCGCCGAAGCAGGTTCTCCGCGAAATTGAGGCGCGCCTCGGGGAAGAAGCGCGCGGCGATCATCTCGCCCTCGTCGGCGAGCACCACGCCGCCCTTCTCGCCGATCACGCCCGCACTGTCCCAGACCGCCGACCAGAAGGCGGCGCGGTCGCCGACGGACCAGGCGTGAAAGGCATCGGCATCGGCGAAGACGGTGCCGGCGCGCGCGCCGCACTCGGCCATCAGCCGCGCCATCGGGCTGAAAAGGAGCGTTTCGGCGGAGGGGGTCCAGAGGGGTCTGTCGTCGGTCATCGTCGCTCCTCAAACCATGCGCGGGATGGCTTGCGCTGCAACGCGGCCTCCCTGTCGCACTGCAATGTTCACGAAGTCGCGAGCCTTGACAAGTCTCGCGCGCCCCGCCGGCACGCCGCATGCCGGCGGGATTTGCTTTCCGCTGTCCGAACGCCTATCCAGTCACGAACCGCAACGGTGGATCGCCGAACGTGAACGGAAGGACATGCCCAGAAGACGGCTGATGCCCCTTTTCGCCTTCCTCAAAGATCCGCGGCTCCTCGTCGGCTTGGCGGCAGGCGCGGCCGCGCTCGTGCTCTTCTACCTCGTGGCGCTGCCGGCCATGCTCGCCCGCATCGATCTCCAGGGCGCGCTGGAGCGGACGCTCGCCGACTGGACCGGCGCCGAGGTCGACCTTGCCGGTCCGCCGTCGCTGGCACTCTGGCCGCACCCGACGCTGACGCTTTCGGGCGTGACGCTGCGCCCGCCCGGAGAAGCCGAGCCGATCGCCACCATCGGCCGGGTGGAGGCAGAATTCGACCTCGGCAGCGCGTTTCTCGGCCTGCCCGAATTCGACGCATTTGTCCTGACGGATCCGGTCGTCACCCTCGCGCGGTCCGCCGACGGCCGCCTCAACTGGCCGGGCGGCACGCCGCTCGCCAGGGCTTTCGCCGATGCCGCCGACGGACGGGCGGACGGGGAGCAGCCACCGATCGGCAAGATTACCGTCGAAAACGGCGCGGTGTCGCTTGAGGGCTTCGGCGAGGGACCGACACGGATGTCCGCGATCGAGGGCGTGCTGCGCTGGCCGAGACCCGATGCGCGGCTCAGCCTGCGCGCCCGCGCCACGCTCAACGGCCAGACCGTCGACCTGAGGCTTGCGAGCGATGCACCGGCGCGGCTTTTTTCCGGCAGCGGCAGTTCGCTCGACATCGACCTGACGGCGCCGCTCATGGCGCTCGCCTTCGAGGGCACGGCCGGCTTCGGCGCGAACGGCTTTGGCGAGGGGCACCTGCAGTTCTCCTCGCCGTCGCTGCGCAAGCTCGCCGGCTGGCTGGCGGGAGAGCTGCCGGAGACGCCCGAGAGCGAGGGACGGCCGCTGACCGCCGATGCCACGGTGACGATGACCGGCGGCACCATGCGCCTCGACACGCTGCAGATGACGCTCGGCACGGCGGTGGCGACCGGCGTGCTCGACCTGCAGGACATCACCGGTGCCATGCCGCGCCTGATCGGCACGCTGGCCTTCGACACGGTCGACCTGCAGGCGCTGGTGCCGTCCGGGGCGCCGGTGCGGATCCCGCCTGTCCTTGGCCATGTCGGCCTCGACCTGCGCGTGTCCGCGAACCGCCTCGTCGCCGGCGCGCTGGCGCTGACGGATGTCGCCGCCGGCGTCATGGTCGACGCGCGCGGCACCGTCGTCGACATCGGCGACGCGACGCTCGCCGAGGGGACGCTCACCGGCCGGCTGCTGCGCCCGCGCGACGGGGCGGAGCCCGGTCGCCTCACCGCCCTGCTGAAGGACGCCGACCTCGCCGAGCTTCCTGGCCTTGCCGCCCTCGACGGCCCGAGGCTTGCCGGGCGGGGCGACCTTCAGGCCGAGCTGTCGATCGCCACATTGCTCTCCGGCGGCGCGCCGCAGGGCGTGTCGGGACGGCTGAGGCTTTCCGGACTGAACGGCCGGATCGAGCATGTCGACGTGCCGGCCTTCGTCGACCGCGCCACGGGCGGCGGCTTCTTCCCGCTTTCGGCCGCCAGCGCCGGTGCCTTCGCCTTCACGACGCTCGACATGGACGCTTCGGTCGACGGCGGGACGATCACGCTCGAGGGTGCCCGGGCGGAGGGAACGGAGGGCGTGCTCACGCTGTCGGGCGTGCTCAGGCCGGCGAACGGCAGCGTCGCCCTTGCCGGCCGGCTCAATCCCGCCGTCGGTCCGCTTACCGGCGGGTCCGTCCGCTTCTTCGCCGGCGGCGCCTGGCCGGACCTGACGATCACCCCGCTTTCCGTCCTCTCCGAGGCTCCGTGACGGGTCTTCGCCCGGGCGCTTTCCAGCCGAAGCGGCATCGCTCGGCGTCGGAGAATGCGGCAAAAACAAAAGAAGCGAGCATTTCCCGTCGAATCCGGCTCGGATTTGACGTCCGGACACTCCGTTGAAGCAGGGAGACAGAGCATTCCCGGTGGACCAGTGACCGTCAAAAATGCCCGAAAGTCTGTCAGGTTCATTCCGAACCAGACAGCCTCTCGCCTCCTTCGTTGTCGTTCGTCTTTTCGGGAGAACCGGATTCCGCGTATGCCTGACAGACTCTAAAGCAGGAAATGGTCGGCGGTCAGCGTCGACAGGCCGGCGATGCCGAGCCTGTGGTCGGCGATGCCGTCGCCGTCCGTCTCTATGAACAGGATGTCGCGGCGCTCGTCATACCAGAGCTGCCCGCCCCTGCCCTTGGTGAAGGCAATCCCGTCGCTGTCGCTGCCGAGGAAGGTGAAGGCCTGGTTGCCGCCGCGCGTCTCGTCGGCATCGATCTTGCGGAGGTCGATGCGGTCGCCGGCATCGAAATCGCGGATCCGGTCGAAGCGGGCGAGGCTGCCGAGATCGTCCGCGGCGCGATAGACGAAGGTGTCGGCACCCGGTCCGCCGAAAAGCGTGTCGGCGCCGGCGCCCCCGGTGATCCTGTCGTCGCCGGCCCCGCCGACGATCCTGTTGGAGAGTTCGTTGCCCGTGAGAGTGTCGTTGAACCTGCCGCCCGTGACATTCTCGATCATCGAGAAGTTGCCGAGATAGACCTGCCCGTCCGAGAGCAGCGAAGCGGTCTTGCGGCCGGCGAAATTCCAGCTTCCGTCGTTGAGGTCGATGGTGACCGCCTTTTTCGCGGCGGCGGCCGTGATCGTGTCGCGGCCGCCTCCGTCCCAGATCAGCGTGTCGCGGCCGAAGACATAGGTGTCATTGCCAAGCCGCGCGCGGGCCGGCCCGTAGACGCTCTGTAGCGCGATGACGTCAAAGACGCCGAGCGTCTTCATCTCCGTGTCCCAGGTATAGGACATCACCGTGTTCGACGTCTTGTCCTGCGCCTCCGGCAGCGTCGCCTTGCCTTCGAACGGATGCTTCAGGCCGAGGGCGTGGCCGACTTCGTGCAGGATGAGCGACCGGTCGCCGGCCTCCCTGTCAACGTCGAGCCAGACGTCGCCATAGGGCGTGTCCGTATACGGCGTACCCTCGGTCTTGTCGTAATAGAGGTAGTAGGCATAGCCGGAAAAGCGGGCGAGATCGAACTGGCCGAATTCGATGTTGGCGGCGCCGGTGACCAGCCTGAAGGTGACGCCGATCGACGCGGTGAAGATCGACAGCGCCTTCTCCACCAGGGCCTTCTCGCTCGCCGAGTAGGTCTCGAAGCTCGTGTTCGGATCGCCGTAGCTGGTCGCCGTTCCCTCAGGCACCGACGTCATGAAGGAATAGGTGAGCGTGACCCGCTCCCCGTCCGCCGCATTGGCATAGGGCCTGTACCACTGCGTCTCCTGCTGGCCGTTGCGCAGCGCCGCCAGGAAATAGGGAAGTGCCATCCGTCCTTGCTCCTCAGTTGGCAAAGGCCGCCTGCTCGTCCTTCTGCCGCTGGATGTCGCGCCGGCGGCTGATGACGGAGGCGACGACGACGCCGAGCGCGACGATGCCGATCAGCAGCGTGCAGGCGGCGTTGATCTCCGGCGTCACGCCGAGCCGGACCTGGCTGTAGATCTTCATCGGCAGCGTCGTGGCGCCCGGGCCCGAGGTGAAGCTCGCGATGACCAGATCGTCGAGGGAGAGCGTGAAGGCGAGCATCCAGCCCGACAGCACCGCCGGCGCGATCACCGGCAGCGTCACCTGGAGGAAGGTGTTGACCGGCGTCGCGCCGAGGTCCATCGCCGCCTCCTCGATCGACTGGTCGAAGGAGACGAGCCGCGACTGCACCACCACCGCGACGAAGCACATGCTGAAGGTGATGTGCGCCAACGTCACGGTCCAGAAACCGCGGTCGAAGCCGAGCGCGACGAAGAGCAGCAGCAGCGACAGGCCGGTGATCACCTCCGGCATGACAAGCGGCGCATAGACCATGCCGGAGAAGAGCAGGCGTCCGCGGAAGCGGCGATAGCGCACGAGCGACAGCGCGGCGAAGGTGCCGAGCACCGTCGCCACCGTTGCCGAGAGCACGCCGACGCGGATCGTCACCCAGGCGGCGTCCATCAGCGCCTGGTTGCGGAAAAGCTCGCCATACCATTTGGTCGAAAATCCGGCCCAGACGGTGACGAGCCGCGACTCGTTGAAGGAGAAGATGACGAGGAGCACGATCGGCAGGTAGAGGAAGCCAAAGCCGAGGACGATCGAGGCGATGTTGAAGCGGGACCAGCGTGCCATCGACCTATCTCCCGCGCTCGTCGGCCTTCGCCTGCGCATTCTGGAAGAACACGATCGGCACGACCAGGATCAGGAGAAGGATGGTGGCGACGGCGGCGGAGACCGGCCAGTCGCGGTTCGAATTGAACTCGCTCCACAGCGTCTTGCCGATCATCAGCGTCTCCGATCCGCCGAGCAGGTCCGGAATGACGAACTCGCCGACCGCCGGGATGAAGACCAGCATGCAGCCGGCGACGACGCCCGGCAGCGACAGCGGGAAGGTGATGCGCCAGAAGGCGGTGACCGGCGTGCAGCCGAGGTCGAGCGCTGCTTCCGTCAGCGTGTGGTCCATCTTTTCCAGCGACGAATAGATCGGCAGCACCATGAAGGGCAGATAGGAATAGACGATGCCGATATAGATCGCGAGATGGGTGTTGAGGATGATCAGCGGCTCGCTGACGATGCCGGTCGCCAGCAGGAACTGGTTGAGCAGGCCCTCGGGCTTGAGGATGGCGATCCAGGCATAGACGCGGATGAGGAAGCTCGTCCAGAACGGCAGGATCACCAGCATCAAGAGCGTCGGGCGCAGGCTGCGCGGCGCCTGCGCCATGCCATAGGCGACCGGATAGGCGATCAGCAGCGTCAGCACGGTCGAGACGGCGGCGATGACGACGCTCGACACATAGGCGTTGAAATAGAGCGCGTCCTCGGTCAGCCAGACATAATTGGCGAAGGAGAACTGGCGGATGCCGTCGATGAGCCCGGAAATCCCGTCCGAAAGGTTGAAGACCGGCAAATAGGGCGGCATCGCCACCGCCGTCTCCGACAGCGAGATGCGGAAGACGATGACGAAGGGGATGAGGAAGAAGACGAGCAGCCAGGCATAGGGAATGATGATGACGAGGCGGCTGAAGATGGCGGAACCGAGCTTCTGCATCGCCTTCAATCCCTCAGGATGACGCCGGCATCGGCGTCGAAGGAGATCCAGACCTCCTGGTCGTAGCCGAGCGGATCCTCGACCGCGCGCACGGCGTTGAGCGAGGACGCCTTCACCGTCCTGCCGTCGGCGAGGCGGACGTGGAAGACGGTCATGTCGCCGAGATAGCCGATGTCCCAGATCTCGCCCTTCGCCGCATTGACCGGCGCGCCGGCCGGCGCCTCGCGCGTCACGCGGATCTTTTCCGGCCGGACCGCGATGACGCCGGGCTGGCCGACGGCCGGCGGGCGGCTCGACGGCACCTCGATCACCATGCCCGCCGGTGTCTTCACGGTCAGGCGGCCGCCGGCGATGTCGGTGGACTCGCCCTCGAAGATGTTGACGTCGCCGATGAAGTCGGCGACGAAACGGGAATTCGGCGCCTCGTAGATCTCCGCCGGGGTCGCCACCTGCACCACCTTGCCATGCGACATGACCGCGATGCGGTCGGCCATGGTCATCGCCTCTTCCTGGTCGTGGGTGACGATGATGAAGGTGAGGCCGAGATCCTGCTGCAGGTCCATCAGCTCGAACTGGGTCTCCTCGCGCAGCTTCTTGTCGAGCGCGCCGAGCGGTTCGTCGAGGAGCAGCACCTTCGGTCGCTTGGCGAGCGAGCGGGCGAGCGCGACGCGCTGGCGCTGGCCGCCGGAGAGCTGGTGCGGCCTGCGCGCGGCGAATTTCTCGAGCTTGACCAGCTTCAGCATCTGCGCGACGCGCTCGGCGATCTCGGGCTTCGGCATGCCGTCCTGTTTCAGGCCGAAGGCGATGTTCGCCTCGACCGACATGTGGGGAAACAGCGCATAGGACTGGAACATCATGTTGACCGGCCGGCGATAGGGCGGAATGCCCTTCAGGCTCTGCCCGTCGAGGACGATGTCGCCGGAGGTCGGCTGCTCGAAGCCGGCAAGCATGCGCAGCAAGGTCGACTTGCCGCAGCCGGACGCGCCGAGCAGGGCGAAGAACTCGCGCGTGTAGATGTCGAGCGAGAGGTTGTCGACGGCGGTGAAATCACCGAACCGCTTGGTGACGTTCTTGAAGGCGATGAACGGCTTCGCCTCAGGATCCGTCCAGGGAGAAAAGGAACGGCGGATGCTGCCCAGTGACTTCATGGTTCACCCCGATTGATCATGTGACTGCGCGCCACGGCCGTCCCCCCGAACGGCACGCGCGCGATATCCCAAAGCGGCGATGCCCGGACATTGCGGTCCGGGCATCGTCTGGAAGGTCGCCTTACTGGCCGGTCACCACCTTTGTCCACATGCGCGTCAGCACGCGCTGCGACCGCGCGTCGAAGGGCGTGGTGGTGAACAATTGCTTCATCACGTCTTCCGGCGGATAGATCGCCGTGTCCTCGATCACGTCCTTGCTGATGAACTGCTGCGAGGCCTTGTTGCCGTTGGCGTAGTAGACGTAGTCGCTGGCCTTGGCGATGACCTCCGGCTTCATCAGGTAGTTGAGGAATTCATGGGCTTCCGCGACATGGGGCGCATCCGCCGGGATCGCCATCACGTCGAACCACATCTGCGCGCCGCCCGGCGGGATGGAATAGTCGACGGTGACGCCGGCGCCGGCCTCGGAGGCACGGTCGCGCGCCTGGAACACGTCGCCCGAATAGCCGAGGGCGAGGCAGATGTCGCCATTGGCGAGCGCGTTGATATATTCAGACGAGTGGAACTTGCGAACATACGGCCGGACGGAGGACAGCAATTCTTCCGCCTTGGCGAGGTCGTCCGCATCGTGGCTGTCGGGATTGAGGCCGAGATAGGCGAGCACGCTCGGCACGACGTCGGTGGCGCTGTCAAGGATGTGGATGCCGCAATCCTTGAACTTCGCCGCGATCTCGGGCTTGAACAGCACGTCCCAGGTCGGCTTCTCGTCGGTGCCGAGGATCTGCTTCACCTTGTCGACATTGTAGCCGATGCCGGTCGTGCCCCACATGTAGTCGATGGCGTATTCGTTGCCGGGATCGTAGGTGGCGACGCGGGTCGAGATCTCGTCCCACATGTTGGAAAGGTTCGGCAGCTTGCTCTTGTCGAGCTTCTGGAAGACGCCGGCTGCGATCTGGCGCTGCAGGAAGGTCGCAGTCGGCACGACGACGTCGTAGCCCGTCCCGCCGGCCAGAAGCTTGGTCTCCAGGATCTCGTTGGAATCGAAGACGTCGTAGACGACCTTGATGCCGGTCTCCTTGGTGAAATCCTCAAGAATGCTCGAATCGATGTAGTCGGACCAGTTGAAGACGTTGACCACCCGCTCCTGCGCGTTCGCGAGCGTTGCCGGCAGCGCGAGAAGCGCCACGGCGATGGCCGGCACGATGTTCCTGGACATACCATTCCCCTTGTTGCGATGGCCCCCTGGCGCGCGGCGGCGGCATCGCCCGACCGGGCGCGACACGCCGACGATCGATGGCGCCGCCTGCCCCGGCTCTGTCGGGTCCAGCTTCGTTCCCTTTCGTTGCAGCGCAAGGTTAGGCAGGTTTCCAGCCAACCACAAGCCGTCCCGCCGTTTATAAGGAACACTTAAAATGGCAGTGCCGCACCCCTTCACTGGAAGTCGAAAGAGGAAAGGCCGCGCACCATGTCGTCGAGGCCGAGGGGGCGCATGACCGGCGGCTCGGCACGGGCGAGGCAGCCCTGCCGCTCGCAGAGCCGGCAGGCGGTTCCGCCCTCGACGGCCGGCAGGCGCCCGGCGGCATAGACCGTCTCGCCGGCAAGGCCCGCATCGGCGCCGAGCATCAGCGCCGTGCGCCGCACCCGCTCGCCGAAGCCCGCGACCGGCCCCTCGACCGTGCGCGCGACGGTGAGGAAGGCGGCGCCGTCCGGCATCTCCACCCGGTCGACGAGGATCTCGGCCGGATGGGCGAAGGCGGCATAGAGGCCGAGCTTCGGACAGCGCCCGCCGAAGCGGGCTTCCGGAAAGCCGCCCGCGCCGGCGCGGCGCAGGCTGTTGCCCGCCTGGTCGATCTCCATCAGGAAGAAGGGCACGGCGGCAAGCCCCGGCCGCTGCAGGGTGACGAGACGGCTCGCCGCCTGCTCGAAGGAGACGCCGAACTGGGCCGCGACCGGATCGAGATCGTAGCGGGCGCGGGCGAGCGCCGTATGGAAGGCGGCATAGGGCATCATCAGCGCATGGGCGGCATGGCGGGCAAGCTCGAAGCGGGCGATGCGCAACGCCTCCGCCGTCTTCAGGTCGAGCCCGTCGAGATCGGCGGCGATCGCATCGGGAAAGGCGATCAGCGCCGCCTCCATCGCCACCTCGCGGAGCTGGTCGAAGGCCGAGAGGCGCCCGGAGAGGAAGAGGCGCATCGAATGCCGGTCGAAGCGGCGGCGCAGCGTCGGCATCACATGCACCGGCAGGGTGCGCACCGCGAGCCCCTGGGTGCGGCGCAGCCAGTCGCGCAGCCGCTGGCCGGTCTCCTCCCCCGGCGGCAGGTCGGCGAGGAACGCCTCCGCCGCCGCGTCGATCGCGGGGAAATAGGCGGAGCGGCCCTCCAGCGCCTCGCGCACCTCGTCGATCGGAAGGCGGGCCTCGGACAGCGCCGTCGCCTGTCCCTCCTCGCCGATCAGCCGGGCGAGGTCCTTCAGCCGCGCCCCCTGCTCGCGATAGGCCCGGTGCAGCTTGACGACGCCGCGCACGGCATTGGGGGCGACATCGGAAAGCCCGATCAGCTCCTGATCGCCCGGAAGCTCGCCGGAAAGCAGCGGATCGGCGAAGACGTCGCGCAAGGGGGCGAGCGTCGCGGAGGCCTCCTCCTGCAACTCGTCGAGGTCGATCCGGTAGACGGAGGAAAGCTTCAGGAGAAGCTGCACCGTCAAGGGCCGCTGGTTGCGCTCGATGAGGTTCAGATAGGAGGGCGAGATGCCGAGCGCCTCGGCCATCGCCGTCTGGGTCAGTTCCAGCCCCATGCGCATGCGGCGCAGGCGCGGGCCGGCGAAAATCTTCCGCTCCACCATTTGTCACGACCTTTACAACTTTCGTCGCAGATGACGGCTTTACAATTTTGACATTTTTACACTGTGAGCCTGTCAAACACCAGACATCCTAACCCTTTATAGACCGTCATATTCCGGATTTCCATGGCGTCGGGGAATTCAAAATAGTAAATCCTGTCACATCAGATTTCGTCCCGTCGGAAGCGAAAAGCAGAGCCATCGCTTTCCGACAGCCTTCAGAGAGAGAGTCATGACAGATTTTTACACACTGGTCCCCGGCGCACCGAAGGGACGTTTCGACGGGCTGGAGCGGCCGTATACCCCCGCCGACGTCGCGCGGCTGCGCGGCTCCGTCGAGATCAAGTATACGCTTGCCGAACGGGGCGCCAACCGGCTGTGGCAGCTGATCCACGAGGAGGACTTCGTCAACGCGCTCGGCGCGCTCTCCGGCAACCAGGCCATGCAGATGGTCCGGGCCGGGCTGAAGGCGATCTACCTTTCCGGCTGGCAGGTCGCCGCCGACGCCAACACGGCCTCGGCGATGTATCCCGACCAGTCGCTCTATCCGGCCAATGCGGCGCCGGAACTGGCGAAGCGCATCAACCGCACGCTGCAGCGCGCCGACCAGATCGAGACGCAGGAGGACAAGGGGCTTTCGGTCGACACCTGGTTCGCGCCGATCGTCGCCGATGCGGAAGCCGGCTTCGGCGGGCCGCTCAACGCCTTCGAGATCATGAAGGCCTTCATCGAGGCGGGCGCGGCGGGCGTCCATTTCGAGGACCAGCTTGCCTCGGAGAAGAAGTGCGGCCATCTCGGCGGCAAGGTGCTGATCCCGACCGCCGCCCATATCCGCAACCTCAACGCCGCGCGGCTCGCCGCCGACATCATGGGCGTGCCGACGCTGATCGTCGCCCGCACCGACGCGGAGGCCGCGAAACTGCTCACCTCCGACATCGACGAGCGCGACAGGCCCTTCGTCGACGCGGATGCCGGCCGCACCGTCGAGGGCTTCTACCCGGTGAAGAACGGCATCGAGCCCTGCATCGCCCGGGCGATCGCCTATGCGCCGCATTGCGACCTGATCTGGATGGAAACCGGCAAGCCGGACCTCGAACAGGCGCGCCGCTTCGCCGAGGCCGTGCACAAGGTCCATCCGGGCAAGAAGCTCGCCTACAACTGCTCGCCCTCGTTCAACTGGAAGAAGAACCTCGACGACGCGACGATCGCCAAGTTCCAGCGCGAGCTCGGCGCGATGGGCTACAAGTTCCAGTTCATCACGCTCGCCGGCTTCCACCAGCTGAACTACGGCATGTTCGAGCTCGCCCGCGGCTACAAGGACCGGCAGATGGCCGCCTATTCGGAGCTGCAGGAGGCGGAATTCGCCGCCGAGGTCAACGGCTACACCGCGACCAAGCACCAGCGCGAGGTCGGCACCGGCTATTTCGACGCCGTATCGGTGGCGATCACCGGCGGCACGTCGTCCACGACCGCCATGCACGACTCGACCGAGCACGAGCAGTTCCGCCCGGCCGCCGAGTAACCCGCCTTCGCACCCTTTCCGATCGGAAGGGGTGCGCCCGCAAGACGTGACCTTCAACAACCCCTGAGACAAGAGGAGAAATGCCATGACCGTCCAGACCCGCGTCAAGGAACGCGCCGAAGAACAGGCCTCGGCGATGAGCGCCGACCAGCAGGCGGCGATCCGCATGGTCGCCAACGACCTGCATCGCCTGAACCACGCCATCATGAAGGCGGTCGACGCCGGCGTCTCCGTCGAACTGATCCGCTCCGCCCGCCACCATGGCGGTGCCGGCAACTGGGGCGACCTGATGATCCCGGTCGTCGTCACGCAGGGCCAGGGCTGATCCCGGCGTTCCGCGTCACGGCGCCCGGCTCGGCCGCTTCCCGGCGAAGAGATCGGCGTGGCTCTTCAGGAGCCGCGCCAGTCGCGTGCGCACCAGCCGGATGTCGCCGCGATGCCGGTCGTCGTCATGGGTGACGATCCACTGGCCGTGGCGCAGTTCGCCGATCTCAGGCCCCGCCCGGACAAGCGCCGGATCGAGATCGCCGACGAAGCAGGGCAGCACCGCGACCCCGGCCCCGGCCCGGGCGAGATCGAGCAGCGATCGCGGACGGCTGACGGTCACCGCGATCCGGTCCGCCGCGTTGCGGTGCGGCCAGTTGAGATAGGCGGAGACGGCGTCCGGCTCGGCGACGGCGACGAAACGGGCCGAGGGCGACCGGTCGCCGTTGCGCAGGGTATAGGGCGCATAGGCACAGTCGCCGAAGGCCTGGGCCGCCAGATTGCCCTCCTCGGGCCGGAAGGCGCGGATGCCGATGTCGTGCTCCCGATAGGACAGGCTCGCGCGCTGCTCGCCGACGGTGAGGTCGATGCGGAACGGATCGCGCGCCGTCGCGAGCGCCGGAAAATTCTCGGCGATCAGCAGCGACAGCCACGTCCCCGCCATGATCCGCACGACCGTCAGGCCCTGCCCTTCCCGCCGCCAGGCTTCAACGGCACGCGCCGCCGCCGCCATCTCCCTCAGCCGTTCCGCCAGGGCGGCGCCCTCTTGCGTCAGCGCATAGCCGCTCTGGCTGCGCAGGAAGAGCGGACGGCCGATGTCCTCTTCCAGCGCCAGCATCCGCCGGCCGATCGTGGCGGGGCTGAGGCCGGTCCGCCCGGCCGCCCCCGTCAGGCCGCCGAGATCGGCGACGGACAGGAACAGCTGATAGAGATCCCAGTCGATGTTTTTCATTTCTGAAAAACGTAGCCCGAATTCCTGCATGTATAAAGCGATTTTAGATGCCTAAGACCGATGACGTCCCCGACATGGAGCGTCACGATGATGGATCCCTTTTCCGCCGCCCTGCTGCATGACCTTCTGGACAGGTCGCGAAAACGCCGTCCCGACGAGGAGGATCGCTTCTATCGCCGCCACGGCCGTCCGTGGCTCCGCTTGCTGTCGCTCGCGTGGCGGAGAGCCCGGCCCCGGCTTTCGCGACACACGTCGCGCCCGCACGCCGAATCCCCGGACGGGGAGCGGATCGGCCCACGTGTCAGAGAATGAAATCCTCCGCCGTCAGGGTGTGGCGGCCGTTGAGGATGATCTGCATGTCGTCGACATAGGAGCCCTGTTTGCCGGCGACGGTGGTGACGATGGTGGTGTTGCCGACGAATTCCGCCCGGACCGTGCCGATATCGCCCGAGCCCTTCGGATCGAAGATGAACGCCTGGTTGCCGCTGAGGCCGGTGACCGCGTCGATGCGCGACAGGTCGATGATATCGTCGGCGCGGTTGAAGTCGACGATCACCGGCCGTGCGCAATATTGCGAATAGCGGTCGAAGAGGAAGGTATCGGCGCCCGAGCCGCCGGTCATCGTGTCGTAGCCGAAGCTCGAGCGCAGGATGTCGTTGCCGGCGCCGCCGTCGAGCCGGTCGTCGTCGGTCCCGTCGGTCAGCGTGTCGTTGCCCGTTCCGCCATAGAGACGATTGTAGCCATTCGTGGCCGTCAGCGTGTCGTTGCCGGCATCGCCATAAAGCGTGTCATTGCCCGCGCCGCCGTCGAGCGTGTCATTGCCGTCGCCGCCTCGAAGCGTGTCGTTGCCGCCACGGGTGATGATCGTGTCGTTGCCGCGCCCGGCCTCGATGAGGTAGCTGTCCTCGGAGAAGACGCCGAGGTCGATATAGTCGCTGAAACGCGTGGCGATGATCTTGTCGGCGCCAGTGGGCGTATTTGCCAGACGGGCGCCGATGGCAGTGGCCGCTTGGCTGCCGGCGGAGTAGCCGAAGGCCACGCCATATCCGAGGCCGGAATAGTCAACCGTGTCGAACCCCGAGCCGGCATAGATCCTGTTTGCCGCGGCACCGACGATAAAGGTGTTGTTGCCGGAACCGCCATCGAGCATGGAGTTGCTGGTCCCGCCTTGCAGGATATCGTTGCCGCCGCCGGCATAAATCGTCTCGTTCGTCCGCGCGATCAGGACGTCGTCAAAATCCGTGGCCCAGATTTCCTCGATGCCGGAGATCGTGTCGCCGCGCGAGGCGGAGTCGCTGTCGCCGAGGCCCTTGCCCTGGCGCAGGTCGACCACGACGGCCGAGCGGCTGTAGCGATAGTCGAGCGTGTCGTAGCCGCTGCCGCCGATGATGGTGTCGGCGCCCCAGCCGCCGAAGATCAGGTCATTGCCGGAGCCGCCGTCGATGCGGTCGTCGCTGCCGCCCCAGACGCCCTCGTTGCGCGCGCCGTCCTTGTCCCAGATGACGTCGTCGCCGGCGCGGCCATAGGCTGTGTCGTTGCCGAAGCTGAGCTCGATCATGTCCTTGTCCGAGGTTCCCTCCAGCGTGTCGTTCCAGATGCTGTCGATGATGAAGTTGTGGAAGCTGAAACGCATCTGGATCTCCTTCGGGCTGATGCGTCCTTTCTGAAGGAAGACCGGCATGGCGGCTGTTCCGCAGGGAACAGGGCGCACACGAAAAGGCCGACCCCGCGGGTGGGCCGGCCGAAGACGGTGTCGGTGCCGGAAGCGTCAGGCGGCGCGGCGCATCCGGCCGGTGGTGCCGGGCTTCAGCTGGAACCGGCCGACGAGCGCCATCAGCCGGTCGGCATCGGCGGCGAGCTGCTGGCTGACATGGCTCGTCTCCTCGACCATGGCCGCGTTCTGCTGGGTCATCTGGTCCATCTGGTTGACCGAGCCGTTGACCTCGCCGAGCGCCGCCGCCTGGTCGCGCGAGGCCGTCGCGATCACCTCGACATGGCGGCTGATGTCGACGATCTGGCCGCTGATCGCGGCAAGGACCGCGCCGGTCTCCTGCACCAGCCGCGCGCCGGCGCCGACCTCGCCGGTCGACTTGTTGATCAGGTCCTTGATCTCGCGGGCAGCCGCCGCCGAGCGCTGGGCGAGTTCACGCACCTCCTGCGCCACGACCGCGAAGCCCTTGCCCGCCTCGCCGGCACGCGCCGCCTCGATGCCGGCATTGAGCGCCAGCAGGTTGGTCTGGAAGGCGATGTCGTCGATCACCTCGATGATCTGCTCGATCTGGCGCGAGGCATCCTCGATCCGCCCCATCGCCGCGGTGGCGCTGGCGACGACGGCGCCGGAACTGTCGGCGCTCGCCTTGGTCGCGGCGACCGCGCGGTTGGTCTCCTGCGCCCTCTCGGAGGAGGACTTGACCGTCACCGTGATCTCCTCGACGGCGGCGGCGGTCTCCTCGAGCGAGGAGGCCTGCGCCTCGGTGCGGCGCGACAGCGCGTCGGCCGACTGGCGCATCTCGGCGCCGGTGCGCTGGATGGCGCCGACGCTGTCGCGGATCTCCACGAGCGTATCCTGCAGGCGTTCGAGCGAGGCGTTGAAATGGACGCGGAGCGGTTCGAGGCGGCCGGAGAAGGGCGTGTCGATGATGCGCGAGACGTCGCCGCTCGCCAGCCGCTCCAGGCCGCCGGCAAGCGCCGTGACCGCATGGTCGATGTCGCGGTCGAGCGCCTGCTTCTCGGCCTCCCGGCCGGCGCGCTCGGCATCTGTCCCGGCCCGCTGCCGCTCGGCCTCCGCCTCGATCCTCGCCTTGTCGAGCGCGTTGTCGCGGAACACCGAGAGCGCCCGCGCGACCCTGCCGAATTCGTCGCGGCGGGCATGGTAGGGAATGTCCGTGTCGAGATCGCCGGCGGAGATCCGCTCGACGGAGGCGGTCAGCCGGCCGAGCGGCCGGAACGACGTCCGCATGAAGGCGAAGACGGCAAGGCCCGAGAGACAGAGGACCAGCGCGCCGGCGCCGAGGATCATCGCGCGCAGTTCGGCGAGCTTCGCCTGATAGACCTCCATGGGGATGCCGATGAAGAGCACGCCGACGGTCGCCCCGGCGGCGGTCTTGACCGGGAAGTAGCCGGTCATGAAGTCGCGCCCGAAAAGCGCCGCGGGGCCGAAATAGGCCCTGCCGGCGGCGAGATGCGCCTGGGCGGGATGGTCGGGCGCAAGCTTGGTGCCGACGGCGCGGCTGCCGTCCTCCTTCTTCACGTTTGTCGAAACGCGGACGAAGTCGCGCCCCTGCGTCTCGAACACGGTCGCCACGCCGCCGATCGTCGTCGCCACCGCGTCGACGAGCGCATGGTCGGCGCCCGGCCGGATCGCCTCCTCGCGCACCGAGACGAGGGCGCCATCGCGGATCTCGACCGTGGCGTCGCCCGCGCCATAGCTGTAGAGCACCGCGAAGGCCCGCGCGGCCTCGCCGGCATCGGTCATCGCGTCGCGCATCACGCGCTCGCTAACCTTATAGTAGACGAGGCCGGAGACGGCGCCGACGCTTGCGAGGATGAGCGCCACCATCGCCATCAGGCAGCGGGTGACGATCGAGGCTGTGAACTGGCGGATCATGATACACTCCGTCTGTCGGTCGTGGGCGTCGGGCGGCGCGACGGCAGTGTCACGCGGCGCGGTCCATGCGGGCGTCGTCGCTGTCCAGCCGGAACTGCTCGACCAGCATCATCAGCGTGTCGGCCTGGTTGGCGAGATTGCGGCTCGCGGCGGTCGCCTCCTCGACCATCGAGGCGTTCTGCTGGGTCATCTGGTCCATCTGGTTGACCGAGCCGTTGACCTCGCCGAGCGCCGCCGCCTGGTCGCGCGAGGCGGTCGCGATCATGTCGACATGCTGGCTGACGGTGACGATCTGCCGGCTGATCGAGGCGAGCACCGCGCCGGTCTCCTGCACGAGCCTGGCGCCCGAGCCGACCTCCTCGGTCGACTTGTTGATGAGGAGCTTGATCTCGCGGGCGGCACTCGCCGAGCGCTGGGCGAGTTCGCGCACCTCCTGCGCCACGACCGCGAAGCCCTTGCCCGCCTCGCCCGCGCGCGCCGCCTCGATGCCGGCATTGAGCGCCAGCAGATTGGTCTGGAAGGCGATGTCGTCGATCACCTCGATGATCTGCTCGATCTGGCGCGAGGCATCCTCGATCCGCCCCATCGCGGCGATCGCATTGGCGACGACGAGTGCCGAACTGTCGGCGCTGCGCTTGGTCGAGGCGACGGCCTGGTTCGCCTCGTGCGCCCGCTCGGCCGAGGAGCGCACGGTGACGGTGATCTGGTCGACCGCCGCCGCGGTCTCCTCCAGCGAGGCGGCCTGCGCCTCGGTGCGCCGCGACAGCGCGTCGGCGGAGGCGTTCATGTCGCTGCCGCTGCGCTGGATCGCCATGGCATTGCCGCGGATCTGCGTCAGCGTGTCCTGCAGGCGGATCAGCGAGCCGTTGAAGTCGGTGCGCAGCTGTTCGAGGCGGCCGGAGAAAGGCGTGTCGATCGGCTGCGACAGGTCGCCCTGCGCCAGCCGGCCGAGGCCGGCGGCAAGGGCGGCGACGGCGGTGTCGATCTGCCGGTCGAGCGCGCGCTTTTCCGCGTCGTTGCGGGCGCGTTCGGCCTCGACGGCGGCGCGCTGCTCCTCGCTTTCCGCCTCCATGCGCACCTTGGAGAGCGCGTTTTCCTTGAAGATACCGAGCGCGCGGGCCATGTCGCCGATCTCGTCGCGGCGCTTGCCGCCGTCGATCGCCGTGTCAAGCGCGCCGTCGGCGAGCCGCCGCATCGCCGACGTGATCTGGCCGATCGGCCCTTTCAGCGTCAGCACCAGCGCGCCGCCGGCGAGCATGGCGATCAGAATGCCGCTGACGGTCGCGGCCATCGACACCTGGTTGGCGCGCTCCTTCTCCGCGCCGGCGCTGGTCTTCTGCTCCTCGGCGAATTCGCTGAGCAGCCCCCAGATCCGGTCGATCGAGGTGGCGGCGGCCTTGAATTCCTCGGCGCGGTCGGTGCTGATCTTGACGAGCGCGGTGCTGTCGTCGCCCATCGTCTTCAGGACGGGCATCAGCGCGGTGTTGAACTCGTCGAAGAAGGCAAGCCCGCTCGTCACGCCGCGCAGCGCGTCGAGCCCGCTCTTGACCATGACCAGTTCGCGCAGCAGCTTCTTGCGGCTCTCCTCGCTGGTGTTGCCGAGGAAGGCGGCGGACGAGATCTGGATCGAGTAGATGGAGCCGACGAGGTTGCGGGTCGCGGCCAGCACGGCCTCCGACTGGATCAGCGGCCCGTCCAGCTCGCTGAAGACGCGGGTCGCCTCGCGCATGCGCTCGCCGGCGGCGGTCTGCAGCTGGACGCCGACCTGGCGGAAGCGCGAGACGAGCCGGGTCAGCTCGGGCACGACGACATCCGGCTCCCCGGACGCGTTCAGCACCTCGCCGATCTCGCCGACCGTCTTGGCGACCGAATCGGCGATGCCCTTCTGCGCCTTGGGCAGGACGCTGCCGACGGCGCGCTGCGTCTTCATGATGAAGGGAAACTGTTCCTTGACGAAGGCGAGCTTTTCCGCCGGCGTCGCCGCGCGGCCGTAATTGGCGACAAGCTCGTTGAAGAAGCGGCTGCCATTGGTCAGGTTGTCGGCCTGGCGCAGCATGTTCTTCGCGGTGTTCTCGTCCTGGCGGACGGAGCGCTGCAGCTTGGTCGCCTCGTCGAGAATCTTCACCTGCTGGGAGGTGAGCTGCTTCAGGCTCTTCTCCATGGCGTTGCGCAGCTCGATCTCGCCGACATAGAGCTTCCACAGCCCGTCGATGCGGGTCTCGATGTCCGCCGTCTCGGTCTGGGCCTGTTCGAGCTTGGCATGGTCGGCTCCGGCGTCGAGGCCCGCCATCGTCGCGTCCAGAAGATCCTTCTGCGTCGACAGGCGGGCATAGACGGCGTCGCGCGTCTCCTCGCTGGTCTCCTGCAGGAAGCGGTTCATGTTGGAATAGACGTCCTTGAAGCCGCTCAGCGACTGGAGGACGCTGTTGGAGATCTCCATGCGTCCCTGGACCAGACCAGAAGCATAAAGCCCGGTGAAGCCGACGGCGCAGATGCTGAGCACGAAGGGAACGATGAAGACGATCACCTTCGTCTGGATCTTGTAGCGGGCAAGGATCTTGTCGATGAACATGCGCGAACCTTGTCTGGCGCAGTCCCGCACGGCGTCAAGACATGCGCCGGGACTGCCATGTTGCGGGAACGGGACCATGCGTTATGCGGAGTGTCGACCGCGAACCCGCCAAGCCATCATGGGGGTACCGCGTGTCCTGCGGCAAGGCGGGACGCGGCACTGGCGGGACCAAAATTCCGACCACTATTGAGGGCTTTTCTTAAAATTTTACCCTAGATTGTGACAAATTGTCGCCACTTTCGCAGTTCGCGGCCATGCTCCGCCGACAGCCATGGGGCGGCTTCATGCCTTGCTGTTTTCGTGAAAGGAGAGCGTCGCGGCGTGGAGGCGGGCGAGACGGCGTGAGGCGCTATGGAGCGTCGGCAAGCAATGGACGCGCCGGCATCCGGCTGCGTCCGGTCAAAAGGGTTCGGCGCTTCGCCCCTTTAAGGGGCGCGGCAGCGCTTTAAAGCAGCGCGATCAGCGCCACGAGCGCCAGCGCCGACAGGGCCGTCCACTTGACGAGGAGAGCGGTCCGGGCCTCCGCGTCTTGCGTTTTCGCGATCGCGATGGCGCGGGGTGCCGGTCGGCGGTGATATCGTGTCATGAAGACTGTCCTCTCACTCCGGTGTCGCAATGTCGGTCCGGACAATCCGGGCCAAAAAACAATGTGCTGTCAAGCCTGTCTCAGGCTGGCGGCGACAAAAGGCCTCCGATCGCCCGGATTTGGGCCGCCGCCGCTCCCGTCAAGAGCCTTTCGGTCCGACAGGTTCCGCCATAGCGATTAAAAATGTCTGAAATCGGGACGGCAGATTCGCGCCGCCTCATGCGGCCTGCCCCGCCGCATGGCCCGACGCCCAGGCCCACTGGAAATTGTAGCCGCCGAGCCAGCCTGTGACGTCGACGCATTCCCCCACGAAGTAAAGGCCGGGCACGGCCTTGGCCGCAAGCGTCCGGCTGTCGAGCGCCGTCGTGTCGACGCCGCCGAGCGTCACCTCGGCCGTCCGATACCCTTCCGAGCCCGCCGGCGTGATCGTCCAGCCGGCGATCCGGCCGGCAAGATCCGCGATCGCCCGGTCGGAGAGGTCGGCGAGCATGCGGCCGGCAAGCCCGGCCTCTTCCGCGAAGAGCTGGGCCAGCCGTTTCGGCAGGTGCCGGGCGAGCACGGTCTGGGGCGCCAGGCGCGGCGTTTCCCTCCGGGCGTCGCGCAGGAGGGCGGCGATGTCGAGGTCGGGGCGCAGCGCCAGCGTGATCGATTGCCCCTCGCGCCAGTAGGACGAGATCTGCAGGATCGCCGGGCCGCTGAAACCGCGATGGGTGACGAGCAGCGCCTCGCGGAACGCCGCCTTGCCGAGCCGCGCCTCCGCCTCGACGGAGACGCCGGAGAGATCGGCAAGGCGCGCCTTGTCGAGGGGATCGAGCGTCAGCGGCACGAGGCCCGGACGCGTCTCTACCACCGGCAGGCCGAACCGGGCGGCAAGCTGGTAGGCAAAGCCCGTCGCCCCCATCTTCGGGATCGACTTGCCGCCGGTGGCGACGATCAGGGCTGCGGTATCGATCGCGCCACTGCCGGTGCGCAGGCGAAACCCGGTCGCGGACCCTTCCACCGCCTCGACCGGCGTCGACAGCCGCAGCGTCGCTCCGGCATCGGCCATCTCGCGCGTCAGCATCGAGACGACGTCGCGGCTCGTCCCGTCGCAGAAGAGCTGGCCGAGCGTCTTTTCGTGCCAGGCGATGCCGTGGCGCTCGATGAGCGCGAGGAAGTCGCGCGGCGTGTAGCGGGCAAGCGCCGACTTGGCGAAATGCGGGTTGGCGGAGAGGAAATTCTGCGGGCCCGTGCCGAGATTGGTGAAGTTGCAGCGACCGCCGCCGGAGATGCGGATCTTCTCGCCGGGGGCGGCGGCATGGTCGAGCACGAGCACGTCGCGGCCGCGCCGTCCCGCCGCGATCGCCGCCATCATGCCGGCCGCCCCTGCCCCGAGGATCACGACGTCGCGCTTTTCGTCCACTGTCCCGCTTCCCTTTCGATGCCGCCTTCCTTTCGCCGGGCCCGGGCCAAAGTCAATCCCGGCCCCTAGCCAATCGTCACGGGGCCGGACTATGATCGGGCAATGAACCCAGAACGGTGATGCATGCCAGCCAAGAGACGACTTGCCGAACGAACCGACAAGCCCGCCAAGCCCGTGAAGATCCCGCCCGAACTTCAGGCGCCGCGCGGGGTGAAGTCCTGGAAGGACGCGGCGGACTGGCTGCGCATCCGCGGCATCGAGGACATCGAATGCATCACGCCGGACCTTGCCGGCGTCGCGCGTGGCAAGATGATGCCCTCGTCGAAATTCACCTCCAACACCTCGCTCGCGCTGCCGTCGGCGATCTATCGCCACACGATTTCCGGCGAATATCCGGACGAGACCGGCGACTTCCGCTACGATTCGCGCGACAGCGACATCAAGCTCGTGCCCGACCTGTCGACGCTGTCGATCGTGCCCTGGGAGACCGACCCGACGGCGCAGGTGATCTGCGATATCGCCTCCTCCACCGGCGGCGACGTGCCCTACACGCCGCGCAACGTGCTGAAGAATGTCGTCGACCTCTACCGCAAGCGCGGCTGGAAGCCGGTCGTGGCGCCCGAGATCGAATTCTACCTCGTCGCGCAGAACGAGGATCCCGACTATCCGCTGCATCCGCCGAAGGGGCGCTCGGGCCGCTCCATCCAGGGCGGCCAGGCCTATTCGATCGCCGGCGTCAACGAATTCGACGAACTCATCGACGACATCTACCATTTTTCAGAGAAGCAGGGCCTGGAGATCGACACGCTGATCCACGAGGAGGGCCCGGCCCAGCTCGAGATCAACCTGCGCCACGGCGACCCGATCGAGCTTGCCGACCAGGTGTTCATGTTCAAGCGCACGATCCGCGAGGCGGCGCTGAAGCACGGCATCTACGCCACCTTCATGGCAAAGCCGATGCAGGGCCAGGCAGGCTCGGCGATGCACATCCACCAGTCGGTGATCGAGGTGAACACCGGCCGCAACCTGTTCTCCAACGCGGACGGCACGGCCTCGAAGGAGTTCTTCGCCTTCATCGCCGGCATGCAGACCTATGTACCGCGGGCGATGGCGATGTTCGCGCCTTACGTCAATTCCTACCGCCGGCTGACGCCCGACATGTCGGCGCCGCTCAACAATGCCTGGGGCTATGACAACCGCACCACGGCGTTCCGCGTGCCGGTCTCCGACCCCGTGGCGCGGCGGGTCGAGAACCGGCTGCCGGGCTCGGACGCCAATCCCTACCTGGCGCTCGCCGCCTCGCTAGGCTGCGGCTATCTCGGCATCGTCGAGGGACTGGAGCCGAGCGCGCCGACCGAGGACACGGCCAATGGCGGCGAGATCGAGCTGCCGCGCGGGCTGCTCGAGGCCGTGTCGCTGTTCGAGACCTGCCCGAGCTTCGTCGATGTGTTCTCCCGCGAGTTCCTGGCGATCTATGCCGGCGTCAAGCGCGGCGAGTTCGAGACCTTCATGCAGGTCATCAGCCCGTGGGAACGCGAATTCCTGCTGCTCAATGTCTGAGACGATCTGGCAAAGCCCGGTGTCGCCGGGGATCTCGTGGTACGAGGCGAGCGTGCCGGAGCGCCCCGCCTATCCGGCGATGGACGGATCGGAGACGGTCGACGTCGCGATCGTCGGCGGCGGCTTCACCGGCCTGCAGGCGGCGCTGAACCTTGCCCGCGGCGGCGCGCGCGTGACGCTGATCGAGGCGCATCGGTTCGGCGACGGCGGCTCGGGCCGCAATGGCGGCCAGATGGGCACAGGCCAGCGCTCCGCCCCCGAGGAGATCGAGGCCGACTACGGCTACGAGCGGTCGAAGGCGCTGTTCGACATGGCCGAGGCCGCCAAGCGCCATCTCCTCGATTTCGCCGCGCGCGAGGGCATCGACATCGACTACAGGCCGGGGCAGATGAACGTCGTCCACAAGCGGCGCTACATCGACGACTACCGCAAGAGCGCCGAGATCGCCGCGACGCGCTACGGCTATCCGCACCAGACCTTCATGGACGGAAAGGAGACGGCCGAGAGGCTCGGCTCGACGCGCTACCTCGCCGGCATCCGCGACACCGGCACCGGCCATCTCCATCCGATGAAGCTCGTCGTCGGGCTCGCGCGCGTCGCAGCAGCTTCGGGCGCGCACCTCTATGAACAGACGAAGGCGACGCGGATTGAGGGCGCCGGCGGCCGGGTGACGATCGAGACGCCGCGCGGCACGATCACCGCCGCCAGGGCGCTGATCGCCTGCAATGCCTATGTCGGCGGGCTGGAGCCGGTGACGGCTGCCCATATCATGCCGATCGGCTCCTTTATCGGCGCGACGGAACCGCTCGACGCCTTTCCGCGGATCCTTCCCGGCGGCGAGGCGGTCGCCGATTCCCGCTTCGTCGTGCGCTATTTCCGCAAGACCCTCGACAACCGCCTGCTCTTCGGCGGGCGCGAGACCTATGCGCCGGACGATGCCGCCGACATCCATGTCCACATCCGCAAGCAGATCGCCGAGATCTACCCGGAGTTGAAGAACATCCGCCTGACCCATGCCTGGGGCGGCTATGTCGGCATCACCCTGCCGCGCCAGCCCTTCGTCCGCGAGGTCATGCCGAACGTCACCGCGATCGGCGGCTATTCCGGCCACGGCGTCATGCTGTCCAACTATTGCGGCCGGCTTTACGCCGATCTGGCGCTCGGCAGATCGACCGATCTGGAGCTTTTCCGGGCCTTCGACGTGCCCGCCTTTCCGGGGGGCATGCGCTTCCGCTCCGCCCTTTTGTTCCTCGCGCTCAACTGGTATGCGTTGCGCGACAGGTTCTGACCTCGCAGCTGCGTGCGATTTTGACGCGCCGCACCCTAGCGTTTTTAAATCGATTAGATTATAACACCTCCCGAACTGAACGAGATCGAGACCCAACGATGAGCAGCCAGATCATTCCCGTTGACCCCTTCGACTATGTCGTCTTCGGCGGCACCGGCGACCTTGCCGAGCGCAAGCTGCTTCCCGCGCTCTACCACCGCCAGCTCGACGGGCAGCTCTCCGATCCGACGCGGATCATCGGCGCCTCGCGCGCCGATATGAGCCATGAGGAATACCGCGCCTTCGCTCAGGCCGCCCTGAAGGAGCACCTGAAGCCGGGCGAATACGAGGACGGCCAGATCAAGATCTTCACCGACCGGCTGTTCTACGCCTCGGTCGATGCCAAGTCGGAAAAGGGCTGGGACAAGCTGAAGGCGCTGCTCGACGAGGGCAAGGACCGCATCCGCGCCTTCTACCTCGCCGTGGCGCCGGCGATCTTCGGCGACATCTCGGAAAAGATCCGCGACCACAAGCTGATCACCAAGAACACCCGCATCGTCGTCGAGAAGCCGATCGGCCGCGACCTCGCCTCCGCGCTCGAGCTCAACGACATGATCGGCAAGGTGTTCCGCGAGGAGCAGGTCTTCCGCATCGATCACTATCTCGGCAAGGAGACGGTGCAGAACCTGATGGCGCTGCGCTTCGCCAACGCGCTCTACGAGCCCTTGTGGAACTCGGCCCATATCGACCATGTGCAGATCACGGTCGCCGAATCCGTCGGCCTCGAGAGCCGCGCCGGTTACTACGACAAGGCCGGCGCGCTGCGCGACATGGTGCAGAACCACATCCTCCAGCTCCTCTGCCTGGTGGCGATGGAAGTGCCGCCGTCGATGGAATCGGAATCGGTGCGCGACGAGAAGCTGAAGGTGCTGCGCGCGCTGAAGCGCATCGACGCCTCGAATGTCGAGCAGCTGACGGTGCGCGGCCAGTACCGCGCCGGCGCCTCCTCCGGCGGTCCGGTCAAGGGCTATCTCGACGAGCTCGAGGGCGGCGTTTCCAACACCGAGACCTTCGTCGCCATCAAGGCCGAGATCGGCAACTGGCGCTGGGCCGGCGTGCCCTTCTACATCCGCACCGGCAAGCGCATGGCGGGGCGCATGTCGGAGATCGTCATCACCTTCAAGCAGATCCCGCATTCGATCTTCGATGCCGCCGCCGGCCGCATCCAGTCGAACCAGCTCATCATCCGCCTGCAGCCCGACGAGGGCGTCAAGCAGTCGCTGATGATCAAGGACCCCGGCCCGGGCGGCATGCGCCTGCGCAACGTCTCGCTCGACATGAGCTTCGCCGAGGCGTTCAAGGCGCGCAATGCCGACGCCTATGAGCGCCTGCTGCTCGACGTCATCCGTTCGAACCAGACGCTGTTCATGCGCCGCGACGAGGTCGAGGCCGCGTGGAAATGGGTCGATCCGATCCTGAAGGCCTGGGAGACGACCGGCCAGCAGGCGCAGGGCTACACCGCCGGCACCTGGGGCCCGAGCCAGTCGATCGCGCTGATCGAGCGCGACGGCCGCACCTGGCATGAAGTGATCTGAGGACGCCGGACATGACCGCAGCCATGCATGAGTTCGACACGGGCGAGGCGCTCGCCGAGGGGCTCGCCGGCACCGTCGCCGCTGCCCTTGAGGCCGCGATCGCTGCGCGCGGCGCCGCCACGCTCGCCGTCTCCGGCGGCTCGACGCCGAAGGCCTTCTTCAGGGCGCTGTCGTCGAAGGCGCTCGACTGGTCGAAGGTCACGGTGACGCTGGTCGACGAGCGTTTCGTCGGTCCGCAAAGCGAGCGGTCGAACCACCGGCTGGTGGCGGAAAACCTGATCGCCAACGCGGCGGCGCACGCAGCCTTCGTGCCCCTCTTCCACGATGTCGCGACGGCGCAGGACGCGGCGGCGATCGCGACGAGGGAAACCGCGAACCTCTGTTCGCCCTTCGACGTGGCGATCCTCGGCATGGGCAATGACGGGCACACCGCCTCGTTCTTCCCCGGGGGGTCGCGGCTCGCCGAGGCGCTCGACCTTGAAACGCCGCGCGGCGTGATCACCATGGAGGCCGAAGGGGCCGGCGAGCCGCGCCTAACCTTCACCTTTTCCGCGCTTCACGATGCCCGCCTTCTGGTGCTGCACATCGAGGGCGAGGGAAAGAAGGCGGTGCTTTCCAAGGCGCAAAAGGGCAGCGAGGAGGCGGAGATGCCGATCCGCGCCGTGCTCAACCGCGCCGCGACCCCGCTTGCCGTCTACTGGGCGCCATAACGCGGCCCCGAACGCCGCGCCATTCTTGAAGACCACAGGACAGGAGTAGCGATACTCCGGAACAGGAGAGGTCATGTCTGCAGATCCCCGCATCGCCGCCATCACGTCCCGCATCGTCGAGCGCTCGAAGCCTCACCGGGAGGCCTATCTGGAGCGCGTGCGCAACGCCGCGTCGAAGGGCGTGAAACGCGCCGTGCTCGGCTGCGGCAATCTCGCCCACGGCTTCGCCGTCTGTTCCCCCGCCGAGAAGGAGGCGCTTTCCGGCGAGACCGTCCCCAATCTCGGCATCATCACCTCCTACAACGACATGCTCTCGGCGCATCAGCCCTTCGAGACCTATCCGGCGCTGATCCGCGCCGCGGCGCACGAAGCGGGCGGGGTCGCGCAGGTGGCGGGCGGCGTGCCCGCCATGTGCGACGGCGTCACGCAAGGCCAGCCCGGCATGGAACTGTCGCTGTTTTCCCGCGACCTGATCGCCATGGCAGCCGGCATCGGCCTGTCGCACAATATGTTCGACAGTACCGTCTATCTCGGCGTCTGCGACAAGATCGTCCCCGGCCTGATGATCGCGGCGATGACCTTCGGCCACCTGCCGGCCGTCTTCATCCCCGCCGGGCCGATGACCTCGGGCCTTCCGAACGACGAGAAGGCGCGGGTGCGCCAACTCTTCGCCGAGGGCAAGGTCGGCCGCGCCGAGCTGCTCGACGCGGAATCGAAATCCTATCACGGCCCCGGCACCTGCACCTTCTACGGCACCGCCAACTCCAACCAGATGCTGATGGAGATCATGGGCTTCCACCTGCCCGGCGCCTCCTTCATCAATCCGGGCACGCCGCTGCGCGACGCGCTGACGAAGGAGGCGACGAAGCGGGCGCTCGCCATCACCGCGCTCGGCAACGACTTCACCCCGGCCGGCGAGATGATCGACGAGCGCTCGATCGTCAACGGCGTCGTCGGCCTGCATGCGACCGGCGGCTCGACCAACCACACGCTGCATCTCCTCGCCATGGCGCGGTCGGCCGGCATCGTGCTGACCTGGCAGGATATTTCCGACCTGTCGGACGTGATCCCGCTGCTTGCCCGCGTCTATCCGAACGGGCTTGCCGACGTGAACCATTTCCATGCCGCCGGCGGCATGGGCTTCCTGATCGGCCAGCTCCTGAAGAAGGGGCTGCTGCATGACGACGTGCGCACGGTCTTCGGCCAGGGGCTCGACGCCTATGCGATCGACATCGGGCTCAATGCCGACGGCACGGTGGCGCGCAGCCGCGCGGGCGACGTCAGCCACGATCCGAAGGTGCTGGCGACCGTCGAGGACCCGTTCCAGGCGAGCGGGGGCCTGCGCATGCTGACCGGCAATCTCGGCAAGGCCGTCATCAAGATCTCGGCCGTCAAACCGGAGCGCCATGTCATCGAGGCGCCGGCGAAGATCTTCCACGACCAGGCGGGGCTGAACGACGCCTTCAAGGCCGGCAAGCTCACCGGCGACTTCATCGCCGTCGTCCGCTTCCAGGGCCCGAAGGCGAACGGCATGCCGGAACTGCACAAGCTGACCACCGTGCTCGGCATCCTGCAGGACCGCGGCCAGCGCGTGGCGCTGATCACCGACGGGCGCATGTCCGGCGCGTCGGGCAAGGTTCCGTCGGCGATCCACATGACGCCGGAAGCTGTCGACGGCGGCCCGATCGCCAAGATCCGCGAGGGCGACATGCTGCGCCTCGACGCCGTCGCCGGCACGGTCGACGTGCTCATCGAGGCGAAAGAGATGGCACACCGGGCGGCCGCGACCGCCGACCTTTCCGGCAACGAATTCGGCATGGGCCGGGAACTCTTCGCGCCGTTCCGCGCCGCGACGGGAACGGCCGACAATGGCGCGAGCGTGTTCTTTCACTGAGAAGGGTTCGCGGAGAGGAAGCCAGGGCGACCGCCGGCATGGTCGGTCGCCTGGCGGCACGCCGGATCGGTATCGTGCCCAAACGGGATTTGTCGCGGCATCCGTGTCGTCAGAGGCGTGGAAATTCCTGTCCGGATCGCACCGGAAGCGACCAACCGGTTCCGCAGCGCGCCATTGGCGGTTATGGCTAAAGCGTGTCTCGCAAAAGTGTGCAGCGGCTTTGCGAAACGACACGCGTAAAAACAGAGACCTAAAGCGTACGAGCGAATCTGAAGATCGCGACACGCTTTAGACGGGCATTTCACAGGAGATTGAAACGAGTTCCAGCTCCTGACCTCCGACCGATACGACGTCTCCCACCCGCTTGCCGGCAAGCTGTCGTGCGACGGGCGACACATAGGAAATGGTCCCTGCCTTGGGATCGGCTTCATCTTCGCCGACGATCCGGTAGGTCTGAACCCTCCCGTCCTCCCGCGTGAAGGTCACGGTGCATCCGAACGCAACGACCTCCGTGCCGACAGGGTCGGGAACGACCTTGGCCGTGCTGAGCCGTTCGGTGAAATAACGCAGGTCACGCAGGGGCCCTGCCGCCTGTCGTCTCCGCTCATTGACGTCTTCGATCCCGTTTGACGCCTGATGGGCCTCACGGGACTCCTCCAGCTGCCGCTTCAGCGCCTCCAGCCCTGTGGCGGTAACGAGGTTGGGATGGGGAGAGACCGGACGATCCGGCAGCAGTGTTTCTGCAGCCGTTTCCGCACTCTCTTCCTTCATGAAGGCGACGCTCATGACCGACTTTCCTGTTCTGACACCAGTTCGCACTCTACCGGACATCGTCCCGATGCCCAACATCAACTGAACACCTGGGAGCAGACCGGCTTTTGGGTGGCAACGTCGTTGCGGCGTCCTTTAACCGTCATCGGATGGCGAGGGCATCCTGAACTGTGTGACACTTGCCGTTATTCCCGACGACACGTATTTCGAGTGCAACGGAGCACAGCGAACGGACCAAAATCGATGCATCTTGTCGCCATGAAGATTCTGGGCAGCGTGTTTCGTATAGAAAGGACGCCTTGGGATTACCGCAACCCTCTCCGACCTCTGGCGCTCGGAGTGGAAGGCTTTGCCACCTGTGAGGTCGTCCTGCCGGATCCGGATGCGCTGATCACCAGAACGCCTCAGCCGGCAGAACTCCATTTTTCTCGGATTGTCCAGTGACACGAGGCGGTCGAGGACATCGATCTCTACGACGGCAAAAAGCCGATCCTCAAGTTCCGACCGATCACGCTGGCAGACCTGCCGCCGACGGACACAACGGTCTGACAAGCGGGATGGCCGCTGAAGGCCGATTGCAGATATGCCGCTTTCGCGCGATATCCCCCATGCGCTCACCATTTCGGTTCCCCAACCCGAGTTCCCCGCCCATGATCTCCCCCGCCCTCCTCGACCGCTTCGCCGCCCTCGTCGGCGACGCCAACGCAATCACCGACCCCCAAGACCAGGCGCGCTATCTCATCGAATCGCGCGGGCTCTATCGCGGCACCAGCCCGATGGTGCTCAGGCCCGGTTCGGTCGCCGAGGTCTCGGCCATCCTGAGGCTCGCGAGCGAGACCGGGACGGCGATCGTGCCGCAGGGCGGCAATACCGGCCATGTCGCCGGCCAGATCCCGCGCGAGGGGATGGGCGACCTCGTGCTTTCGCTCGAGCGGCTGAACCGGATCCGCGAGGTCGATCCCGTCGGCAATGTGCTGGTCGCCGAGGCCGGCGCCGTGCTTGCCGAGGTGCAGAAGGCGGCGGAGGACGTCGACCGGCTGTTCCCGCTCTCGCTCGGCTCGGAGGGCTCCTGCCGGATCGGCGGCAACCTGTCGACGAATGCCGGCGGCACGGCGGTGCTCGCCTATGGCAACATGCGCAACCTCTGTTTGGGCCTCGAGGTCGTGCTGCCGACCGGCGAGGTCTGGAACGGGCTTCGACGGCTGAAGAAGGACAATACCGGCTATGATCTGCGCGATCTCTTCATCGGCGCGGAAGGCACGCTCGGCGTGATCACGGCGGCGGTGCTGAAGCTCTTTCCGCGGCCGCTCGGGCACGAGGTGGCGTTTGCCGGCGTGCCGAGCGTCGCCGCGGCGCTCGACCTCTACGCCATCGCCGCCGGCCTCTGCGGCCCGGCGCTCACCGGCTTCGAGATCATGCCGCGCCTCGGCGTCGAGTTCACACAAAAACATATCGCCGGCGTGCGCGACCCGCTCTCCTCGCCCCATGCCTGGTATGCGCTGATCGACGTCTCGACCTCGGACGCGGCCGAGACGGCGGGACGGATGATGGAGCGGATCCTCGAACAGGGCATCGCCGGGGGGCTCGTCGAGGATGCCGTGCTGGCGGCGAGCGAGGCACAGCGCAAGGCGCTCTGGCACATGCGCGAAAGCATGTCGCCGGCGCAGAAGCCGGAGGGCGGCTCGATCAAGCACGACGTTTCGGTGCCGGTCGCCAGCATCCCGGCCTTCATGGCCGAGGCCGACGCGGCGGTGGCGGCGGCGATGCCGGGCGCGCGCATCTGCGCCTTCGGCCATCTCGGCGACGGCAACATCCATTACAACATCTCCCAGCCGGTCGGCGCCGAAAAGGAGGCTTTCCTCGACCGTTGGCGCGAGATGAACGCCATCGTCCACGGCATCGTCATCGCCCATAACGGCTCGATCTCGGCCGAGCACGGCATCGGCCAGCTGAAGCGCGACGAACTGGCGGAGATCCGCGAGCCGATCGAGATCGACCTGATGCGGCGGATCAAGGCGGCCTTCGACCCGGCCGGCATCATGAACCCGGACAAGGTGCTTTCGGCGCGGCGCTGATCAGCCGCCGCCGAGGCGGAGCTGCGACAGGGTGAAGAGCGTATCGGCGCTGATCGCCCCGCCGGAGCCGCCGAGGATGAGCGCCGCCGGCGAGACGTCGACATTGTTGGCGAGGTCGTAGAGCGAGGTGAAGCGCTCGAGCAGCTTCTTCAGCTTTTCCGGATCGTGCAGGTCTTTGACGTCGAGCACGCGGTTCAGATAGGCATACTGGATGTCGACGTCGGCGCTCGACATCTCGGTCGGGATGTCGAAGGTCGTCTGCATCACCTGCAGAAGGGCAGGATCGCCGAGAAGATCGTAGGCCGATCCGACCGTCGGCGCCATGCGTTCGAAATAGAGCGCGAGACGGACGCCGGGATTGTCCTCGCCGCTCTGTTCCTCCAGCGTCTGCTGCAGGTAGAGCTCGTTTGCCTCCAGCACGCCGCGCTTCGTCTGGATGTTGATCGTCGTCAGGCGCTCGACGTCGCCCTTCTGCGTGAAGTTGAAGGAGGAAACGATCTGCTTCCAGCGGCGGTCCGATGTGGTGTTGAGCGCGCTGCGCCTGTCGTCGGGATCGGAGGTGAACATGTCGCGCACCGTCTGCGTCGTCACCTCCTTCGGATCAATGCCGGCGGCGATGAGAAAGAAATCGACGAGGCGGCGGTTCGACAGGAGGTCGTCGAGCGTGTCGATCTTCTCGATCTCGCCGCTGTAGTAGCTCGCCTCCTCCTTCGCCTTGGTCTTCTCCTCGTCGGTGCCGAAGCGGCTCTTCTCCAGCACGTAATTCTTCGAGGTGTTGAGGATTTCGGACTCCGACTGGGCGAGCATCGGCGCGCCGATCGAGCCGTCGGTGTTGAAGTTGAAGGCCTTGGCGAAGTCGAGGTAGCGCGTGTCGCGCAGGGTGTAGACGTAGCTCTTCGGGTCGTTAAGGTCGCTCGTCAGCACCTTCTTCAGCTTGCGGACCGTGTCGCCCTCGTTCTGCAGGTCGAAGGCGGTCAGCGCCAGCTTGAGGACGTTCGTCGTCTTCAGGAAGTCGTCGACATTGATCATCGTGCCGATCAGCGTCTTGTAGCTGTTGATCAGCGTCTCGTCGGCCGCGTCGTCCTTGTCGTTGTAGTGAACCATGTAGCCCTGGCTGGTCGTCGCCATCTGCGCCGCCGTCTGGACCGCGTCGCCGGAGGCGAGCGTGCCGTCCGCCTGGAAATTGAAGGCGGCGCGCAACGCCTTGTAGGCGCTGTTTCTGGCGCCTCCTTGCGTGTTGACATAGCTCGCCGGATCGTCGGGATCGCTCGTCAGGATGTTCTCGACGGTCGAGGTCAGGGTGCTCGACGGCAGGCCGAAGGCGGTGACGACATAGTTGAAGAGGCGCGTGTTCGACTTCAGGTCGGCGATGCTGGTGATGCTGCCGATCGTCTGCTCGTAATATGTCTGGTTCAGAAGCGCCGCCGCCGTCGTCACCCGGGAACTGCCGTTCAGCACGTAGTTCTCGTTGGTGATCGTCTTCTGTGCATCGTTCTGGGGCAGGACGCCGCTTGCGAGCGTGCCGTCGGTGCCGAAATTGAACGCGAGCGCGAAGGTGAGCGCGCTCTGGCTGTTGAGCGTGTAGACATAGCTCGCCGGATCGTCGAGATCGCTCGTCAGGATCTGTTTCAAATGCGAATAGGAGGCATATTTCGGATCGATGCCGAAGGCCTTCGTCGCATAGTTGCGCAGCCGCTCGTTGCTGAGCAGCTGGTCGGCGGAGGTGACCGTGTCGATGACGGCGTTGTAGTAGTAGCTCTCGTCGTTGAGCTTGTCGGAGATGCCGTTGACGTTGGCGGTGTAGAGACCGATCAGCTCGTCCATCTGCGAGCCGGTCTGCGCCACCACCGTGCCGCTCGAGAAATTGAAGGCCTGGGCGAATTTCAAGTAGCGGTCGTCGGTCAGCCGGTTGGCATAGCTCTGGTCGTCGTTGAGGTCGCTTTCGAGAACCTTGCGCATGAAGGCCTTGGCATAGGTCATCTCCTCGAGGCCATAGGCCTTCATCGCGTAGGAATAGAGCCGGTAGTCGCCGAGGAACTCGTCGAGCGTGGTGACCTTGCCGATGTTTTCCTTGTAGTAGTCCGCCTCGCGCGCGACGAGCTTCTGGGTGGCGACGCGGTTGAGGCTCGCATTCATGTCGCGGGTGATGAAGCTGAAATCGATATAGGTGGAGACCATGGTTTCGCCCGCCTCGCCGGCCGCGTCACCCGCCGCCGGACCCCGTCCGCCAGCCGGCCCTGCGTCCGATCCATCCTCTTTGCGACCCGATGGTCAGGCCGCCGCACGCCTTCGCGCGGGCAGACCCTAGGCCGGACGGCTTGCGTCAGGCTGGCGGGACAGGGGGAAAAACTGGCCGTCGGGCGTTCACCGGCCGGAAACCCTGCGGGATCGGCCTTTGCTAACCATCGGGAACCGCAAAGTTTTCTTAACTCAGATTGTTAAGCGCTCCGGAAAGGGCCGCCGCTTAGGGTGCAGCCACAGAGGACGAAAAGTCCCGACGAGAAGACGGGCGACCGGCTCTCAAGGAAAACAAGGGCGATACCAATGCGCAATACTCTTCTCCAGCCGGCCTGGGCCGGCGACACGTTGCGGCTCGATCCGAAGCGGTTTCCCCAGCAGGCGACCTACCGCCTGCCGGAAGGGGCCGACGTGACGATCAGTCTCGACGAGCGCGGCTGCGTGATGCGCAAGATCCTGCCGTCGAGCGGCCTGCCGCTGTCGATCGCGCTTCCCTGCCGGGCCTTCCTCGGCATCGCCGCACGTGCCATCGACCATGGCGACGGCGCGGTGACCGTGACGCTCGAACTGCACCACGAGGATCCGGAGCTCTGCGTTCCCCTCCTCGTCGCCCACGACCTCTCCGACATCGCCGCCGACTGGCGCGCCTGGTCCGACGCCTTCCGCATCCCGATGCTGATGGTCGAGGCGGACGGCGTCGCACGCCCGCTCGAGGATCATATCGGCGAGGTGAGGGTCGAGCGGGTCAAGCCGCGCCGGCGCCATGCCTATTTCGCCGAGCGGCGGCCGCGCTTCCTCGTGCGGCGCACCACCGGCACGCTCGGCTGCCAGATGAAGATCGCCGGCCGCGAAATCATCGCCCGCAGCTGAAATTGGCCACAATCGTCCTCCCGGACAGGCTCCGCCAGAGGCTGGCGGAGCCTTTTGTCTTTCTTCCTCAATGGATTGCAGGAAACCCGGACTCGGCCTTCTTCGTGCCCCAACCGCTTTCTAGCCTCACGGTCACGAACAGGGAGAGATACCATGCGCCAGATCCTCAAAACCCTCCGTGCCGCGTTCCGCCTTCACCTCAAGAGGCGGTTTCGGCCAGCCCCCGTCCGCCGCGAGAAGGAACTGAGCTGGGCCTGACGCCGTTTCGACGGTACCGACCGAATTGCCCCTCCCCCCGGAGGGGCTTTTTTTTGAGCTAGACCAGCAGATCGGCGATGAGGCCGAGGAAGATGACGAGGCCGACGGTGTTGTTCATTCGGAACAGGGCCAGGCAGGCGCGGGGATCGTGGATGTCGAGCACGAGGATCTGGTAGGCGAGCAGCACGGAGGCCACTGCGAGACCGAGATAGGCCGAAAGGCCGGCGCCGGCGGCGACAAGGGCAGCGGCGAGAAGCAGCCCCGCCAGGCCGTACAGACCGACGAGCCACGGCCCCGGCCGGTCGCCGAAGCGCCGCGCCGTCGACCGCACGCCGACGAGCGCATCGTCCTCCCGGTCCTGATAGGCATAGATCGTGTCGTAGCCGATGGTCCAGACGACGGCGGCGAGATAGAGCAGCACCGGTGCGACGGCGAGCGCGCCGAAGGCGGCGCTCCAGCCCATCAGCGCCCCCCAGGAAAAGGCGAGGCCGAGCACGAGCTGCGGCCAGTCGGTCACCCGCTTGGCGAAGGGATAGACCGCGACGACGGCGAGCGAGGCAAGGCAGAGGACGATCGAGAAGCCGTTGAACTGCAGAAGCACGGCGAGGCCGACCAGCGCCTGCAGCACGAGGAAGATCTTCGCGGAGGACCGCGACACCCGGCCTGACGGCAGGGGCCGCGAGCGGGTGCGCGCCACCGCCATGTCGATCTCCTGGTCGACGAGGTCGTTATAGGTGCAGCCGGCGCCGCGCATCGCCACGGAGCCGACGAAGAAGAGCACGAGATGCCAGAGAACGCGGCCGGGATCGGCCGTCTTCGCCGCAACCGCCGCCAGCGCGACCGACCACCAGCAAGGCCAGAGCAACAGCTGCCAGCCGATCGGCCGATCCCAGCGGGCGAGCTGGGCATAGGGCCAGAGCGGGCGCGGCAGCCGGCGATAGACGAAGGAGGAGGACGGCGCGTCCTGGACGCGGCCTGAATCGGGAGAGAGCGCGGTCATGCGGCCTGTTTGCCGCCGCCGGGCGCCTCAGTCCAGCGAAAAATCGAAGCGATAGGTGGCCGAAAGGCCGACGAGAAACTGGTTGCGGCTGCCACGCTCGCGCACCAGGCTCGAATCGGCGGCCGGCCCCGTCAGCCGCTTGTATTCGGCATAGGCGCTGGTCTCCAGCTTCTCCGTCGCCGTCCACGTGATCGCCGTGCCGAGGCCGGCGGAATGGATGCCGCCGCCGGGATCGTATTGCGACAGGCCGGACCGGGCCGACTCGCGTGCATCGACGCCGTAATAGGCGTCGAAATAGCCGCTGGTCGCCGCCGTCAGCCGCGGGCCGCCGGAGACGCGCACCGTGTCGGTGACGTCGACGAAGGCGTCGGCCGCGAGATCGGCGACGACGCCGTCATGGCTGCGGATGCCGTGGCGCACCTCGGCGCGCAGGCGCACCCAGTCGGTCGGGTAGACCTCGGCGAAGCCGCCGAGTTCGCCGCCGAACTTCACCGCCGACAGGCCCTTGAGGTCGGACGAGGTGTCGGCGTCGCGGGTGAAGATCAGCTTGCCGGTGACGCCGGCGCGAAACGCGCCGCTGTCGACGAAGGCGAAGGACGGATTGTCGTTACGCGAGGAAAACCGCACGGTGCTGCCCGCCCGGCCAAGCGAGATCAGCGGCGCGGCCTGGAACAGGCGCTTGGAGGACCCCTCATAGCGCGGCCCGACAAAGCCGGTGCCGCCAAGCTTCAGATACCAGTCGCCGGACCAGAAGGCCTCGCCGGCGACGGCCGGAGCCGGCGCGACGGCAAGCGCGAGGCAGAAGGCAAGGGCATGGGCACGCATGGCGAATCTCCGGAACACGAAACAGCGGATCCCCCTTGCCATAACCGGACGCCTGCTACCAAGCCGTTAACCGCACGGCTTTACCCCCGGTTAGGCATGGGGGCACCGCGGAGGACGCGTTGAAAACCGCATCCGTCGTCGAGGACCGCCCGCTTTCCTCCATGGCAACATCAGGCGCAGCGCCGATGCCGCTTCCCCAGCATGGAGCCGGAACGGTCCTTCCCCGGGATCCGCGTCGCCTCCCCGGGCAAGAGCGATCGAGGGGAAAACCGCCGCGAGGACCTGCGACGGAGCGGGACCCGCGCGGCATGTCGACGGGACGCCCTTTGCAGCACGCCCCGGCGCGCAGTCCGATCCGTTCAGTCGGTACGGCGCTCTCAACGCGTGCTTTCGAAGCATCATCGTTTCACGCGGTCGGAGGATGCGGGAGAGCAGGTTCCGTAAACATCAGGTCACCGAACCTGCTCTCTCCTCTGGTTTTGCAGCATTGTCCAACGCCGATGCGATCCCGCTTCGGCCGGGCGTGCGCTAGACCTCGCGCTGGCGGGCCCAGGCGCTCGGGGCGCGGCCCAGCATGCGGCGGAACATGGTGGTGAAGGCCGCGACGTTCTCGTAGCCGGCCTCGAGCGCCACCGTCGTCACCGGCTCGCCGTCGGCAAGCCGGGGCAGCGAGGCGAAGATGCAGGCCTGCTGCCGCCAGGTGACGAAGCTCACCCCCGTCTCGGTCCGGAACAGGCGGGTGAAGGAGCGGCGGCTGACCTTCAGCGCATCCGCCCAGTCGTCGATGCCCGCCGTGGCGGACGGCACTTTCAGGAAGCGGCGGCAGAGCGCCGAGAGGCGCTCGTCCTGCGGGAACGGCAGGCCGAGCGGGCGTTCCGGCAGCCGCGCGACCTCGTCGAGCAGAAGCTCCATCACCATCCACGCGCGCGGCGGCACGTCGGCTGACGCAAGCAGCCCGGCCTCGCCGGCGACGAGTTCGTCGATCAGGCAGCGCGCGAGCGGCGTCACCTCGACGACGCGCGGCCGCATCGCCGCCGACGGCAGCGCGGTATCGAAATAGATCGAATGCATCGTCACCGCGCTGACCATCTCCGCCGAATGGTCGAGCCCCGCCGGAATGACGAGACCGTGGCCCGGCGGGATCATCCAGCGCCCGCGCGGGGTGCGCACCAGCACGACGCCGCGCCGCGCCGTCCAGAGCTGCGTGCGGCGATGGCTGTGGGCATCGACGTGAACGCCGGCCTCATAGTCGCGGCCAAGGCCCAGGACGCGCAGCCGCACCGTGTCGATCCAGTCGGGGCTCGGCTCCTCCGGTGCCGCGAACGGCGTCTGCGCAAGCATTTCCAGCATTTGGCCCACTCGCAAAAGAAAAAGACCTCAGCACGAAAGCAGGCCATCGGCAAGCGCGATAGACAGGCGGCTCAACGAAAAGGCGCGCGAGTCGGGCGGAGACGGGACATGGCAGTGACAGGAACGGCGGCGCCGGCAGGCGTTCAGGACGGCGCGCGCATCGAGAAGACGACCTTCGGCATCATTCTTGCCGTCAGCCTCTGCCACCTGCTGAACGACATCATGCAGTCGCTGCTGACCTCGCTCTATCCGCTGCTGAAGGAAAACTACGCCCTCGACTTCGTCCAGATCGGCCTGCTGACCTTCACCTTCCAGGTAACGGCCTCGCTGCTGCAGCCGGTCGTCGGCGTGGTCACCGACCGCTGGCCGATGCCGTTCTCGCTGCCGGTGGCGATGCTCAGCACCTGTGCCGGCCTGATCCTGCTCGCCTCCGCGCATTCCTTCCCGCTCTTGCTCGTCGCGGCGAGCCTGATCGGCGTCGGCTCGGCGATCTTCCATCCGGAATCCTCCCGCGTCGCGCGCCTCGCTTCCGGCGGGCGGCACGGGCTCGCCCAGTCGCTGTTCCAGGTCGGCGGCAATTTCGGCACCGCGATCGGCCCGCTGCTGGCCGCCTTCATCGTCATTCCGTGGGGACAGGGTTCGCTCGCCTGGTTCTCCGTCATCGCGCTGACCGGCTTCGCCATCCTCACCTTCGTCAGCCGCTGGTATGCCGCCCAGCGCCGCGCCACGCTGCATCGCGCGCCGGCAAGCCGCACGCTGCCCTTCTCGCGCAACAAGGTGCTGCTCACCCTCGCAGTGCTGATCCTGCTGACGGCGACGAAGAACGTCTACATGGCGTCGATGTCGAGCTACTTCACCTTCTACGTCATCGACAAGTTCGCCGTCGGCGTGCAGAGCGCGCAGGTCATCCTGTTCCTCTTCCTCGGCGCGGCTGCGGCCGGAACCTTTCTCGGCGGGCCGATCGGCGACCGCTACGGCGCGCGCTTCGTCATCTGGTTCTCGATCCTCGGCGTCATCCCCTTCGCGCTGCTGCTGCCCTATGCCGACCTCTTCTGGACCTGCGTGCTGGCGGTGATCATCGGCTTCATCCTGTCCTCGGCGTTCTCGGCGATCGTCGTCTTCGCGCAGGAACTGGTGCCCGGACGGGTGGGGCTGATCGCCGGCATGTTCTTCGGCTTCGCCTTCGGTTTCGGCGGGCTCGGCGCGGCACTCCTCGGCGTGCTCGCCGACGGCTACGGGATCGACACGGTCTACACGGTCTGCTCCTTCCTGCCGCTGCTCGGAATTCTCACGGTTTTCCTGCCGAAACTGCCCGGCTACCGGACCGCGTAAGCATTTTATCAAACTTTGGCGCCTAGTCTCCCGCAAGGGTTGATCGGGTGACGCCATGGACTTGAAGCTCCTCGCGATTGCGGCCATCTCGGCCGCGCTGCTCAGCACGCCGGCACGGGCCGAGACGCTGAACCTGCTGATATGGGAATCCTATATCGACGCCGGCATCCTCGAACGCTTCACCGAGAAGACCGGCATCGCCGTCAAGCAGATCTATTACGACAGCGGCGATGCCCGCGACGAGATCCTGTCGGACCCCGACAGCAATATCGATCTCGTCGTCACGGGCGAGAACGGGGCGCTGCTCTTCGGCCAGCGCGGCGTTCTGGAAAAGCTTACCGAGGCGACCGTGCCCTCGCTCGCCGACTACGCCCCTGAGTGGCGCAAGCGCTGCGCCGACCATGGCATCCCCTATCTCTGGGGCACGATGGGCATCCTCTATCGCTCCGACAAGGTGGCGACCACGCCGACCTCGTGGAAGGACCTGATGCAGCCGGGCCCCGAGCTCAAGGGCCATATCGCGATGTTCGACGACCACAATGAGGGCTTTGTCGCGCCGCTGATCCTGCTCGGCCGCTCCGTGAACGCCAACGACGCGGAGACGCTGAAGGAGGCCTATGCGCTGATGAAGGCGCAGGCGCCCTTCGTGCTGACCTATGATTACGTCGTGACCTCGATCCAGACGCCGGGCATCGGCGACGAGATCTACATGGCGATCGGCTACAGCGGCGACCAGCATGTGCTCGACGGCAAGGTCGGCAAGCCGGGCCGCTGGCGCTACGCCGTTCCGGCGGAAGGGACGCTTTCCTGGCTCGACTGCCTGTCGGTCACCGCCGCCTCGCCGCGCAAGGCGCAGGCGCTGGCGCTCGCCGATTTCATCGGTTCGGCCGAAAACGCCGCGATCAACGCGCGCGCGCTGAACATGCCGACGGCGAGCCGCGCCGCGCTGGAGCGGATCCCGGCGGAAATGCGCGACAATCCCGAGATCTACGTTCCGCAGGCCATCCTCGCGAAGAGCCAGTACCAGACCGAACTCAGCGTCTCCTCCGTCCAGGCGCGGCGGCGCATCATCTCCTCGCTGGCGAATTTCAAGTGACCCTCGGAAAGCGCGCCTTTTTCCTGATCTTCCCCGTCGTGCTCGCCGGCTATCTGGTCGCGGCGCTGACGGTCTACTACGCGCAGGGCCAGTCGGTCTTCGCGCTGGAGCGGGCGCGCCTGATCAAGCAGCTCGACCATCTCGCCGCCGTCTTCCAGACCGAGATCACCGAAAGCCGGATCCTTCTCTTCTCGCTGCTCGAAAGCAATTCGATCCGCCTGTTCGTCGCCGAATCGAACGAAAGCTACCGCAGCAACGCGCTCGGCGTCCGGCTGCAGGAAAACATCAAGGCGCTCGCCGAAGATCCGCGCAAGTTCGTCGCCTTCGCCATCTTCGGCGCGCCGGACGACATCGACTACTATTTCGAGAACAGCGAGGACCCCTTCGCTGAGATCAGCCCGGAGCAGCGCGCGCTGGCCAAGCGCCTCTACGACAGTCCGGAGATGATCGACTGGACCTACATCCAGCCGTCGGCCGCGAACGATCCGGATGCGCGACCCGTCATCGCCTATTCCGAATTCCTCGACCGGACCACCTTCGGCCGGCCCGTTCTCAGCGCGAAGAAGAGCGCGGCGCTGATCCAGGTGGCGGTGCAGCCGGACCGGTTCCTCAAGCGCCTGCAGGCGCTCGAAACCGAATATGGCGGCGCGGTGCAGATCGGTCCGCGCCCGGCGACGGCCGGCAGCGGCCTGACGACCACGGTCGAGCTGGCGCCGGGGCTGTTTGCGACGCTGACCCCGCGAGAGGGTTATTTCGCCGCGGCCCGCTGGCACGAGAAGGCGGTGCTCGGCCTTGGCGCACTGATCATGAGCGTCCTCTCGATCGCTCTCATCATCACGCTGATCCGACGCTATGTGACCAATCCCGTGGCCGCGCTCGACCTGCAGGTGACCGGCGTGATGGACGGGAGCCAGACCGGCATCGCCGAAAGCCCGGCCGGAGGCGAGATCGGACGCCTGACCGCCAATATCAAGAAACTGCACGACCAGTCGGTCGAGGCGTTCGGCCTCCTGAAGAAATCCTCGCATACCGACGCGCTGACCGGCATCGGCAACCGCGCGCATTTCAATACGGCCGCCGCGGCGATCGTCGAGGCGGCGGTCGCGTCGGGCGGGCGCTGCAGCCTGCTCTTCATCGACATCGACAATTTCAAGTTCGTCAACGACCGGCATGGCCACGCGATCGGCGATCTCCTGCTGAAGACGCTCGCGGCGCGGCTCGGCGAGACGGTCGAGCGGATCATGGCGGAGCGCAAGCTGCCGCCGCCGCTGCTGGCGCGGCTCTCCGGCGACGAGTTCGCCGTCCTCGTCCGGTCGAAGGCCGGCGACGGGACGTTGCGCGCGCTCTCCTGCGCCATTCTCGACCAGTTCTTCGGCGGGTTCGAGGTGGCGGGCAAGCGCTATCCGGTGACCGCCAGCATCGGCGTCGCGATCTGCCCGGACGACGCGACCAACATCACCGAACTCGTCTCCAATGCCGACGCGGCGATGTACCAGGCGAAGTCGAACGGCAAGAACGGTTCCGCCCGTTTCTCGCGCGCGCTCGCCGACAAGCGCGACCGCCAGCGCCAGGTGCAGGAGGAACTGCGGCTGATGAACCCGGACGAGCAGTTCCGCCTCGTCTACATGCCGATCGTCGATCCGCGCGGTCGGGTGACGGGCTGCGAGGCGCTGCTGCGCTGGGATTCTCCCGTGCTGGGCGCAGTGACCCCGGACGAATTCGTCCCGATCGCCGAAAGCACGGGGCTTTTCAGCAAGATCGACTGGTGGGTGATCAACCGGGCGATGTCGGACCTTGCGCAGATCCAGATGGTTTTCGGCAGGGATACGGTGCTGGCGATCAACGTTTCCTCGGCGGAACTGCATTCGGCGGCGATCTGCGACTATCTCGCCGCCTCGCTGGCACTCTACGACATCGACCCCAAAGCGATCGAGATCGAACTGACCGAGACGTTCGCGGTCAAGGTCGGGGACCAGCTCGCCGCCAACATCGCGCGGCTGCGCGAGATGGGCCTGCGCATCTCGATCGACGATTTCGGCGCCGGCTACACCTCGGTGAAACAGCTCATCGACTATACGGCCGACACGATCAAGCTCGACCGGCAACTCGTGCAGAACCTGACTCAGGAACAGCTGCGCCCTGCCCTCGAGGCGGTGATCGCGCTCTGCCACGCCCAGAAGATGGCCGTGATCGGCGAGGGCGTCGACACGAAGGAAAAGCTCGCCATCCTCACCGAGGCCGGCTGCGATCTCTTCCAGGGCTATCTGATCAGCAGGCCGCTGCCGCTGACCGATCTCGCCGCCTGGGCCGAGGCGCGACGGGATGCCGTACCGGTGCAGGCCTCCCCGGCGCAGGCCTTCGAGAAGATCACCGCCGCCTTCCTGAAGGGCACGCGCCGGATCGCCAGCCTCTGAGGCCTCGCCTGCCGCAGGGCCGGCGGAATCCGCTTGACCTCCCCTTCCCCGCGCCGTAACCGCCTGCGCAGGCCCCATGACGGACGGAGAGCGCGATGAAGGTATTGCTGATTGGCTCGGGCGGGCGCGAACATGCGCTGGCATGGAAGCTCCGGCAGTCGCCGCGCCTGACGGCGCTTTACGCGGCGCCGGGCAATCCGGGCATCGCCGAAGAGGCCGAGCTCGTCGCGCTCGACATCGACGACCATGCGGCCGTCCGGGCCTTCTGCCTCGAGAAGGCGATCGACCTCGTCGTCGTCGGCCCGGAGGCGCCGCTGGTCGCGGGCCTCGCCGACCGGCTGAGGGAGGGCGGCATCACCGTCTTCGGACCCTCGGCCGCCGCGGCCCAGCTCGAGGGCTCGAAGGGCTTCACCAAGGACCTCTGCGCCGCAAACAACATCCCGACCGGCGCCTATCGCCGCTTTTCCGATGCCGGGGACGCCGTCGCCTATGTCCGCGAACAGGGCGCGCCGATCGTGATCAAGGCCGACGGGCTCGCCGCCGGCAAGGGCGTCACCGTGGCGATGACGCTCGACGCGGCGATCGCCGCGATCGGCGACTGTTTCGACGGCGCCTTCGGCGCGGCCGGCGCGGAGGTGGTCGTCGAGGCCTATCTCGACGGCGAGGAGGCGAGCTTCTTCTGCCTCTGCGACGGGACCGACGTGCTGCCGCTCGCCTCCGCCCAGGACCACAAGCGCGCCTATGACGGCGACGAGGGGCCGAACACCGGCGGCATGGGCGCCTATTCGCCGGCGCCGGTGATGAGCGAGGCGATGGTGGCGCGCACCATGGAGGAGATCATCCGCCCGACCGTCAGGGGGATGGCGGCGGCCGGCCATCCCTTCTCCGGCGTGCTGTTCGCGGGGCTGATGATCACGGCGAAGGGGCCGGAACTCATCGAATACAATGTCCGCTTCGGCGATCCCGAATGCCAAGTCCTGATGATGCGGCTTAACGCCGACCTTCTGTCGCTGCTGCATGCGGCGGCGACCGGCGGGCTCGGCGACGCCACCGCCGGCTGGCGCGACGAGACGGCGCTGACCGTGGTGATGGCCTCGAAGGGCTATCCCGGCGCCTATGCCAAGGGCACGCCGATCGGCCCTCTGCCCGAAAGTGGCCCCGGCACGAAGGTGTTCCATGCCGGGACGGCGACGAAGGAAGGAACCCTGGTCGCGACCGGCGGGCGCGTCCTCAACGTCACGGCGACCGGGGCCAGCGTCTCCGAGGCGCGCGCGCGCGCCTATGCCGCGGTCGACGCCGTCGACTGGCCGGGCGGCTTCTGCCGCCGCGACATCGGCTGGCGCGCGGTCGCGCGCGAGGCGTGAGCGCCGAAAGCCGCCGGTCGCTCAATTTTTACCAATTCTCCTGACGGGGCCGTAACGGGGCTTTGCTAGGGTGCGCCCATGAAGACGGGGACGGCGCCATCGCCGGCCCTGCCCGCCAGAGGAGTACCGTATCGATGCGCATGAGCCTGACCCGCGCGGTCGTCGCCCTGGCCGCGGCGCCCGCCTTCGCCGGATCGCCCGCTTTCGCCGGCTCGGTCGACGCCGTTCCCTCCTTCGGCGCCGGCAATGGCAGCGTCGCGGTGATCCGTTGCGACCACTGCCCGCCGCTGATCGAAAAGAAGAAGAACCTCTATGCGGTTCCCGAACTCGCGCCGGGCACGGAGCGCTCGGAGATCCGGGAGATCAACGGCCAGAAGAAGCTGGTCCGGGTCGAATCCTGGCTCGGCGGCTCGCCGGTGACCATCATCGTCAAGGCGACCCCGGAGATGATCACCGCGATGGAGGCTCCGGCGAAGCCGGCAACCGCCCTCGCCCAGAGCGCGCCCGTCGTTGATTCGACGGCGAAAACCGCGGCGGTGGCCGAGGTCAAGGTGGCCGAACCGGTCGCAGCCGGTGTTTCCGCCGTAAACTCACAGGAAATTGATGGCGCCGGCTTCAAACTTCGGCTAGAGTGACCCTTGTAAGTTCCCTGCCCTGGCCAGCCGCGTAGCCTCGGCTGAACGGGTATCCGCCCTCGGGCGGCATTCAGCGCCCCTGAAGAGAAGCAGGGGCGCTGTTTTCTTATGCGCCTTCTTTCCTATGGGCCTTCCGCCGCGTCGCCGTCGACGGCCAGCGCCAGCGCCTCGATCTCCTGCCCCGAATAGAGCGTGATGCCATGGCGGCGCAGCAGCGCCGCCGTGACGCCGTTGCCCGCATGCCTCCGCCCGGAAAACCGGCCGTCATGGATCGCCGAGGAACCGCAGGACGGGCTGCCGTCGATCAGCAAAGCGTGCCGGCAGCCGGTTTCGCGCGCAAGCGCCAGGGCAGCCTCGGCGCCGGCGAGGAAAGCCGCGGTGACGTCGCGCCCGCCCCTCTCGATCACGCGCGCGCGGCCGTCGAGCACATCGTCGCCAGTGAGCCCGTCGGCGATCTCCGCCGGCGCGCGCGGGATGGCGAAGCCGCCGGAAAGCTCGGGACAGACCGAAACGAGCCGACCCTCGGCCCGCCATCGCTGAAGATGCGCGCTCGCAAGCGGCTTCGCCTTCGCGTCGTAGCGCACAGGCAGGCCCATCAGGCAGGCGCTGACCAGGATGTTGGAGCCCATCGGCGCGCCCGGCTCAGCCGGCGATCTTCGAGAAATCGGCGACCGTGCCCGTGGCCGCGCGGATGCGGCCGAGCAGCGCCAGGCGGTTGGCGCGCACCGCCGGATCCTCGTCGTTGACGAGCACGTCGGCGAAGAAGCGGTCGACCGGCTCGCGCAGCCGCGACAGCGCCGCCATGGCCGAGCGGTAATCCTCGTCGCCGATCGCGGCCCCGGCTTCCGTCGCGGCGATCTCGATCGCGGCGTGCAGCGCGCTCTCGGCTTCCAGGGTGAACAGCGCGGGGTCGACGGCATCGGCGACGACCGTGCCCTTCTTCTCCTCTGCCGAAAGAAGCTGCGTCGCGCGCTTGGTGCCGGCGAGCAGGTCCAGCCCCTCCTGCGACGTGATGAACGCCGTCAGCGCCTCGACGCGGCGGGCGACCATCAGCAGGTCGTCGGCCTCCGGCGTCAGCACGGCATCGATCAGGTCATGCCGGGCGCCGAGATCGCGCAAATAGACTTTGAGACGGTCGTGGAAGAAGGAGAGCAGGTCGCCATCGGTGACAACACGCGACAGCGGCAGCCGCACACCCCGCTCCAGCAGAATCCGGATCACGCCCAGCGCCGCGCGGCGCAGCGCGTAAGGATCCTTGGACCCCGTCGGCTTCTCGTCGATCGCCCAGAAGCCGGTCAGCGTATCGAGCTTGTCGGCGAGCGCCACGGTGAGGCCGATCCGGTTCGCCGGCAGGCGGTCGGAGGGGCCGTTCGGCTTCCAGTGGTCCTCGATCGCTGCGGCGACCTCGGCGCTCTCGCCCTGGAGCAGGGCGTATTTATGCCCCATGATGCCCTGGAGCTCCGGAAACTCGCCGACGGCCTCCGTGCGCAGGTCGGCCTTGGCGAGCACGACGGCGCGGTCGACGGCGGCGGCATCGGCGCCAGTGAGCGGCGCCAGTTCCTTCGCCAGCGCCCGGATACGGGCGACGCGCTCGCCTTGCGTGCCGAGCTTGGCATGGAAGGTGACGTTCAGCGCGTCGAGCTTCGCCATGCGCTGGTCGAGCGGCTTGGCGAGATCGAGGCCAAATTTTTCCGCCGAGGGTTTCAGCGTGTCGAGGTCCGGCAGGTCGCCCTGGTCGCGGATCCAGAAGTGGCGCGCGTCGGAGAGGCGCGCGCGCACGACCTTGCCGTTGCCGTGGATGATTTCGGCGCCGCCGTCCTTCGCCTCGATGTTGGAGACGAGGATGAAGCGGTTCGACAGCATCTCCGTCTCGCCGACTGGCCGCGTGACGAAGCACTTCTGGTTGGTCTTGATCGTCAGGCGGATGATTTCCGCCGGGATCTCCAGATAGGCGTCCTCGAACGTCCCCATCAGCACCTGCGGCCACTCGACGAGGCCGGAGACCTCCTCGAGCAGCGCCTCGTCCTCGACCAGTTCGAGGCCGGCGGCGAAGGCGATGTTGGCCGCGTCGGAGGCGATGATCTGTTTGCGGCGGTCGCCGTCGAGCACCACCTTCGCCTTCTCCAGCTTCTCGACGTAATCGTCGAAACGGCGCACGGTGATCGCGTCGGGCGCATGGAAGCGGTGGCCATAGGTGACGTTCGAGGCGACGATGCCGTCGATCTCGAAGGGGATCACCACCGTCTCCTCGGTTTCCGAGCCGAAGGTGCAGACGATCGACTGCAGCGGCCGCACCCAGCGCAGCGCCCCCGGCTTCGCCGATGCCGGGCCTGAGCGCATCGGCTTGCCCCAGGGGAAAGTGCGGATGATGCCCGGCATCACCTCGGCGACGATCTCAGGCGTCGGCCGGCCCGGCCTGACGATGTGGGCGACATAGAAATCACCCTTTTTCGGATCGCGATGGACATGGGCGTCCGCGATGGATGCAAGCCCGGCGCCGCGCAAGAACCCTTCGATCGCCTTGTCGTTGGCGTCGGTGCGCGGGCCTTTGCGCTCCTCGCTGAGGTCGGCCGAGCGGGCGCCAAGGCCGCGAATGTCGAGGGTCAGCCGGCGCGGCGTCCAGTATTCGCGCGCGCCCTCATAGGTCAGGCCCGCCCCGACCAGCGCGTCGGTGACCAGCTTGCGCAGGTCGCCGGCCGCCTTGCGCTGCATGCGCGCCGGGATTTCCTCTGAGCGAAGTTCGATAAGAAGATCGGGCATGGGGTCAGGGGTCCGTTGAAGGTCTGGGCTCGCGCGGCTTTTAGAGCCTTGCGATGGAAAAGTCACCCGGCCGGCGGGCCGGAAATGGCGGAGGGCGGGACATGTTCCGCAGGGAACCGCGGCAGGCGCCGATCCGGGCGACAGTCGGGCATCGACAACGCCAGCCCGGACCCGACCGCCATGAACACCGCCGCCCTTCTCCTCAACGCCGTCGCCTTCTCGGCGCTCCTGGTTGTGCAGACAGGCGCGGTGCCGGCGGAAAAGCCCTGCGGCATCCGCCGCGCGCTGCAGACCTATGCCGGCCAGCTTCCGACCGGCGCCTATCCGACGCTGAAGCCTCTCTGGCAGATCGGCGTCGAGACGAGCGACACGCTCTGAGGCAGAGGGCTCAGGCGGCGGCCGGGTAAGTCGCGCCGCCGGCCTCGGTCAGCAGGAAGGCCTCGCCGCAGGCCTTCGCCAGCGTGCGCACGCGCAGGATATAACTCTGCCGCTCCGTCACCGAGATCACGCCGCGCGCATCGAGCAGGTTGAAGACGTGGCTCGCCTTGATGCACTGGTCATAGGCCGGCAGCACGCAGCGGTGCAGCGCATTCGCGTCGCCCGGAGCGCCGGCGGCAAGCAGCGCCTCACATTCCCGCTCCGCGTCGATGAAATGGCGGTGCAGCATCGCCGTGTCGGCATATTCGAAATTGTGCCGCGAATATTCCTGCTCGGCCTGCAGGAAGACGTCGCCATAGCTGATCTTCTCCGCGCCCTCGCGGCCGTTGAAATTCAGGTCGTAGACATTGTCGACGCCCTGCACATACATGGCGAGGCGCTCGAGCCCGTAGGTGAGCTCGCCCGAGACCGGCGCGCATTCGAGCCCGCAGACCTGCTGAAAATACGTGAACTGCGACACTTCCATGCCGTCGCACCAGCACTCCCAGCCGAGTCCCCAGGCGCCGAGCGTCGGGCTCTCCCAGTCGTCCTCGACGAAACGGATGTCGTGCAGCAGCGGATCGAGCCCGATCGCCGAAAGCGAGCCGAGATAGAGCTCCTGCAGGTTGGACGGGTTCGGCTTCAGGATCACCTGATACTGGTAGTAATGCTGCAACCGGTTGGGATTCTCGCCATAGCGCCCGTCGGAGGGGCGGCGCGACGGCTGCACATAGGCCGCCCGCCACGGTTTCGGCCCGAGCGCGCGGAGCGTCGTCGCCGGATGGAACGTGCCGGCGCCGACCTCCATGTCGTAAGGCTGCAGCACGGCGCAGCCCTTGTCGGCCCAATAGGCATGAAGCGTCAGGATCAGCGCCTGGAAGGAGCGCTTCGGGTTCATGTGGTCAGGCAGGGTCTCGGTCATCGCAGGTCTCGCGCCGCAGTCGAAAACTGCGCCCGACCTGCCATGAAGGCGCTTGTCCGGTCAAGGGGCGTCCGGCCGCTCGATCGCCGCGCGGCCCTGGACGGCCTCAGTCCTGCTTCAGCCGGTATTCCCCGGTCTCGGGGTCCTGCACCAGCGTCCCTTGGGTGTTGTTCGCCTCGCGCCGGCGCAGTTCGTCATGATGGCGCCGCAGCCGCTCGGCATCGGCGATGAACTTGCGATAGCCGATCCAGGCGATCGCCAGGAACAGAAGAAGCGCAATCAACTGCGGCATGGTCGTCTCCCCTGCCGACGCGCGCGGCATCCCGTCATAGACCGTAACGGCTCCACAATGCCCGTTCCTCGGCCGCTTCGGCAAGGGCCGAGATCGCCGCGGGCATGGCGCCGGCCATCAGGCCCGCCCCCGGCTGGCGGCGGCCGAGAAAGCCGCGCGGCGGCGAGACGAGTTCCAGCCTGACCGCGTCGCCATAGCGCCTGCGCAATTCGCCGCGCATGTCGCCGAGGCCGTCGACGAGGCCGAGGTCGAGCCCGCGCCGGCCGGTCCAGAACATACCGGAGAAGAGGTCCGCATCCTGCGCCAGCCGAGGCCCGCGGCGCTCCTTCACCATGGCGATGAACACGTCGTGAATGTCGAGCTGCAATCCTTTGAGGAATTCGACGTCGCGCTCCTTTTCCGGCTGGAACGGATCGAGGATCACCTTGTTCTCGCCGGCGGTATAGACGCGGCGCTCGACCCCGATCTTCTTCAGCAGTTCCGGAAAGCCGAAGCCGCCCGAGACCACGCCGATCGAGCCGACGATCGAGGTCGGATCAGCGATGATCTCGTCGCCGGCAAGCGCGATCATATAGCCGCCGGACGCGGCGACGTCCTCGACGAAGACCAGCACCCGCTTGTTCTTCTCCGCCGCGAGATCGCGGATGCGCCGGTAGATCAGCCGCGACTGCACCGGGGAGCCGCCCGGCGAATTGATCGAGATCGCGACCGCCGGCGCGGTCTTGACGGCGAAGGCCTTGTCGAGCGCGGCGGCGACCGAGGCGAGGTTCAGCATCGGCCGGAAGGCGCTGCCGCCGGACATGATCGTGCCGTTCATGCGCACGACGGGGATCGTCACGCCATCCTTGCGAAATCGCTTCGGCAGCAGCCGCTTCACCCAGCCCGTCATGATCTCTCCGTTACCTGATCCTCATGTCTCGCACCGCATGTATGGTCTTCGTGCCGAAACGCAATGGGGGAACGCGGTTTTCCCTGCCGGCGATAGGCGGCGCGGCCATTGTTGAAATCATCGACCATCGGCGCGATCGCATGACCGGGACCATGATGCAGGACGAGGCCCGCGCGCAGAACGAGCCGTGCCCGGCTCTGCTTGATCGCGGTGACGAGGATGCGCACGGCATCCTCGCCGGCGCGCGGATGCACCGGCGTCACCTCGATGCCGCCGAAGCGGCTGCCGCAGGCATTGAGGATCTCGCCCAGGGAATGGGGCCGCGCGATGAGCGAGACCTGTCCCTTCGGCTTCAGGATCGCGCCCGCCGTGCGGATCCAGACGGAAAGCAGGCCGTCCGACATGGCATGGGCTTCCGCCTTCAGCGTGTCGGGCGTGCGCTGGTCGACGCCTTCGTTGAAGGGCGGATTCATGATCACATGGTCGAAACGGTCGTCGGCAAGGCCGGCGGCGACGCGGGCGCGGCCGGCAAGGGTCACGTCCGCCTCAAGCACGCCGACGCGGCCGGAGAAGGGGGCATTCTCGGGCAAAGCCAGACTGCGGCGGGCGAACCCGGCCATGGCCGCGGAACGCTCGACGAGCAGCACCTCGGCATCCGCCAGGCGCGCGGCGACGGCCATGCCGGCGGCACCCGCGCCCGCGCCCAGATCGGCGACGCGGCAGGGCCGGTCGGACGAGACGAGAGCGGCAAGCAGCATCGCATCCATGCCGGAGCGATGGCCGCCCCCCTTCGGCTGCAGCACATGGAAGCGGCCGCGATGGAAGGCATCGACCGTCTCGCCCGGCTCCACCGGCGTCATTCCCGCAATTCGCCGCCGAGACCGGCGGCGGCGAGCAGGGCGCGCGCCTCCTCCGCATCGCCGGTCGTGACGAGGAGGCGGCGCGGCAGAAGGCCGAGCGATCCCTCGAGCACGCTCATCCCCTCATCGGCAACGATCGGCACGATCCCCGAATCCTTCAAGAGGCTCTGGGCGAAGGAGAGCAGCACGACATCATTGGTGCGAATGAGTTCTTCCACGGGCAATCCTCGTTTCGCGGCCTCCGGGGCCGGCGGACGCGGATGGCGTCGCGTCCATTCCTTTCCGGTTCAATGGCGGGATTTGCTGGCGGACGCAAGCCATCCTCTCTTGCGGCTGCGGCCGGCCTTCACACTCGTGCCATCGACAGGCGCGGTCTCACCCCCTGTATCGCGCGACGACGCCCTGGCGCGCCTGACACGACCTCCGGGCTGAGGGTGGCCGGAGGGTTTTGTTAACTCGAAGGCGCCAACCGCAGCGGATGCTGAAAAGCATCGACGAGGACTGGCAACGACGTCGGCGGCGAACAGCATCGGACGGTCGAGCCTGCGAGGGTTTGTCAGGCGCCCTTGTTCCCGCCCGGCGTTGGAGATACCCGCTTGCATCCGATGCACCGAGTGCCTGGCCGGCGTCGCCAAGGCACAGAGATCCGCCATGATCGGACCGAAAACGCGCCGTGTCAGCCGGATGCCTGTCCACGTATCAGGCACCTTCGACGATCAGGCGCCGGACCGGCGCGCCGGTCATGCCCGCGTCTCCTATCGCCATCGCTCTTTCCGATGACCTGCCATTGCCATCCCGCGAGAGGCCGGACATTGCTTGCCCTCCCTACCGGCACGGCTCGGTCACCGGTCCTCGTCCGTCCCGCGTGCAGATCGCGGTTCCGCGCTTCCCAGCGGCGCTGCTCCCTTCTGCTCGGCGGTGCGCAACGGCCTGAAACTCATCCGGTGGAGCGCGCAGGGACCGAACCGCGCGATCGCCGACCGGTGTTCAACCGTTCCGTAACCCGCATGACGGGCGAAACCGTATTCGGGGAAATCCCTGTCGGCGCGGGCCATCATCCGGTCGCGCAGGACCTTGGCGACGATCGAGGCGGCGGCGACTGATACGGAGCGGCTGTCGCCCTTAACCAGCGCCTCGCCGGGACACGGCAACCCTTCCGGGACGTCACGTCCGTCGACGAGCACCAGATCCGGGGCCGGCCCGAACAGTCCGAGAACCGCGCGGCGCATCGCGTCGAGGCTCGCCTTGCGAATGTCGATCCGGTCGATCAGCGCCGCAGGGGAACTGGCGACCGAGACGTCGGCGACGGCGAGGATCTCGGCGAAGAGCTGCTCCCGCCGCGAAGCCGTCAGCAGCTTGCTGTCGTCGAGGCCGGCGGGAATGCGCTCCGGCGTCAGCACGACGGCGGCCGCCACGACAGGCCCGGCAAGCGGTCCGCGACCGGCTTCGTCCGTGCCGGCGACGCGCATGGCACCGGCCGCGATCGCCATCGCCTCGATCGAGAAATCCGGGCCGCTGCGCGGCGGCGTCGCGGGCGCGCCATCACAGAAACGGGGGGAATCGGACCGGACACGACGGGACATGCGGCGAACGTCGCATACCTGTCCGATTCCCTGCAAGACCCTCCGGCAGGGGCGGCGACCGGAGGACCCGCCCGGACCGCCCCAGGGGCAGGAGCGATCCGGGATATCGTCATTTCGCACTGCGCATCGGTTGCGGCCGCCGGATGCCAGATGCCGGGGGACGACCGGACATGCACCCTTTACCAACTCTCCTTTTTCACTCCGCCGCATCGCCCGGGACCGGACCGGACGCCTTCGGCTGGACATCCTCCCGGAACGACGCTTCCGGCGACGCCCGCCGCCGACGCAAGACCGACAATCGGCAGGCGAAACAGAACCGGTCGGCCGGGATGGACGCCCGCCGCCACCGTGAACCCGGCTCGAACCCTTCCTAAAGCGTGTCACGATCTTTCAGATTCGCTCATACGCTTAGGTCTGTGTTTTTACGCGTGTCTTTTCGCAAAACCGTTACACGCCCTTGCGAGGCACGCTTTAAAGCAGCGAGAGCTGGACACCGAAGCCGCCGGGCGGCACGAAGAGATCGGTGCGCAGGGACGTGCGCTCCGCATTGAAGCCGAGCCGCCGAGCAGCCATCTGGAACCGGCGGCCGATCTGCCAGGCATAGGGACCGCTCCCTTTCATCCGTTTGCCGAATTCGGCGTCGTAATCCTTGCCGCCGCGCATGGAGCGCAGCAGTTCCATCACGTGACGATAGCGATGCGGATAATGGCGCAGCAGCCAGTCGCGAAACAGCGGGCTGATCTCGAGCGGCAGCCGGAGAAGGACATAGCTTGCCTCGCCGGCTCCGGCGGCCCGCGCCGAATCAAGAATGCGCTCGATCTCATGGTCGTTGAGCGCCGGAATGACCGGGGAGACCAGAACGGCGGCGGGAATGCCGGCATCCGCCAGGGCGCGGATCGCCTCCAGCCGCCGCGCCGGCGTCGAGGCCCGCGGCTCCATCGCCCGGGCGAGCTTGCGGTCGAGCGTGGTGACGGAGAGGCCGACGCGGGCCAGCCCCTTCTCCGCCATCGGCGCAAGAAGGTCGAGATCGCGGGTGACCATCGCCGACTTGGTGACGATCATCACCGGATGGTCCGCCGCCTTCAGCACTTCGAGGATCTGGCGCATCAGCCGCCACTCCTTCTCGATCGGCTGGTAGGGATCGGTGTTGGTGCCGATGGCGATCGGGCGGGGAACGTAGCCCGGCCGCGACAGTTCGCGCTCGAGCAGCCGCGGCGCGTCCGGCTTGGCGAAAAGCTTGCTTTCGAAGTCGAGCCCCGGAGACAGTCCCATGAAGGCGTGGGTCGGCCGGGCGAAGCAATAGACGCAGCCATGCTCGCAGCCGCGATAGGGATTGACCGAGCGGTCGAACGGAAGGTCGGGGGAATCGTTGCGGCTGATGATGCTGCGCGGCTTCTCGACCTGCACCTCGGTGCGCAGGGGCGGCAGTTCCTCGTCAAGCGCCCAGCCGTCGTCGAAACCCTCGCGGCTCACGGGCTCGAAACGGCCGCTCATGTTCAACGCGGCCCCCCGCCCCCGGCGGCGCTGGGTGTCCATCCGCATGCCTGAACCGGCGACCAGCGCCTCGGCGACATCGGCCGTGTTGGCGGGCGCAAAGGCGCCCTGCCCCATCTGCGACAGATCGGTCATCCTGATTCTCCGGAACCGCGCGACACGGCTTATCTGATGTGATGACTAAATTCCTAACCGAGAAACAAGAACATTGCAAGAACAAAATCCCATATGCTGGCCTCCCGCCGATGGCCGCCGGATCATGCTCGATCATCGACGGGAATCGTCCCTGCATGTGGCAATTCCCGCTCCGATGCGATATTCACGACGGCATGCTGACGGTGATCCTAGAAACCCGCGATAGCGAAGGCGAAATGGCGCAGACGCTGTCCGTTCTCGTGGCGGGCGCGATCGAAGGACTGATCTGCGACGTGATCATTCTTGATCACGGATCCCGCGACGGTTCGGCCCGGGTCGCCGATGCTGCCGGCTGCCGTTTTCTCACCCACTGGGACATGCGCGACGTGGTGCGCTCGGCGCGGGGCGACTGGCTCCTGCTTCTGGAGCCCGGCGCCCGTCCCGGCGCGGGCTGGATCGGCGAGATCGCCGAATTCGTCATCACCGGGGCCTCGCCGGCCCGGTTCTCCCCGTCCCGTCAGCATCGCCGCCCGTTCTTCGAGCGGATGGCGCGGCGCGTGGATGCGCTGGAGCAGGGCTGCCTGATCTCGAAGCGCCAGGCGCTGACGATCGCGCGGAGCGGCCTGTCGCTGAAGGACATGGCGGCAAGCGTCAGGACCGCCCGGCTTTCCACCGAGCTCGTGCCCGCCTGGGTGACGACACGTTCGATCGGCGCCCGCTGACGTCGCTTGCAGCGCGGTTCCATCGGATCGTATCAGAACGGCGCTCCAAACACTTCGTCCTGGAGAATCGTGCGGCCGAGCCTCGTGTCACTCCGGCCGGATTGTGCTCGAAGGCGCCGCGCCGCGCCGCAGATGCTCGTCGAGCCGCGGCAGGATCTCGACGAAATTGCAGGGGCGATGGCGGTAGTCGAGTTGCTGCGCGAGAATTCCGTCCCAGGCGTCGCGGCAGGCCCCGGGCGAGCCCGGCAGGACGAAGACGAAGGTCGTGCCGACAAGGCCGGCGGTCGCGCGCGACTGGATCGTCGACGTGCCGATCTTGTCGTAGGACAGGCGATGAAAGACGATCGAAAATCCGTCCATCCGCTTGTCGAACAGCGGCTCGATCGCCTCAGGCGTGACGTCACGGCCGGTGAAGCCGGTGCCGCCGGTGGTGATGACGACATCGACCGCGGGATCGTCGGCCCAGGCACGGACGCGCCCGGCGATCGCCCCGCGCTCGTCCGGCACGATGGCCCGGTCCGCCAGCCGATGGCCGGCCGCGGCAATCCGCTCGACCAGCGTATCGCCGGAACGGTCGTCGGACGGCGTGCGGGTATCGGAGACCGTCAGCACCGCGATGCCGAGCGCCATGAAACTGCGTGTGTCGTCCTGTCCGGCCATCTCCGCCCGCTCCCTTCGCGCCCGTCCGGCGCTTCCACACTGATCCGGACCGTGCGCCGGTCCGCTGCCGTCGCGTCCTGACGCTGCGTCAGACGGCCAGCGCCTGCCCGACATCGGGCGACGCCGGAGTGTCGCCGCCCGCCGCCGTGGCCAGCGTGCGGCAGGCCCGCACATACCAGCCGGGATGGCGCTGCGACAAGCTGTCGGCCGCCCGCGCCGCCGCCGTTTCATCGGCATAGAGGCCGAAGCAGGTGGCGCCGGAACCCGACATGCGCACGATCTCCGCTCCCGTCGCATCGAGCGCCGCAAGCACGGCGCCGATCCGGGGCTCGGTGTCGATCGCGGGCGGTTGCAGGTCGTTGCGCAGCGGCCCGAGCGCGCTTCGCCAGGCAATCGCCGTTCCGTCCGCCGGGCTCAACGGGAGCGGCGGGTTCTCCTTGCGCCGCAGCGCCCGGAAGACGGCGGGCGTCGCGACGCCGACGAGCGGATTGACGAGGACGAGCGGCAAAGTCGGGAACGCATCGAGCAGCTCGATCCGCTCGCCAATGCCACGGGCGAGGAGCGGCCTGCCTTGCAGGCACATCGGCACATCCGCGCCGAGCGACAGGGCGATCGCGTCGAGGCTCGCGACATCGGGCATGCCGCCCCAGAGCGCCGTCAGGGCGCGCAGCGTCGCAGCCGCATCGGCCGAGCCGCCGCCGATGCCCGAGGCGACCGGAAGCGCCTTGTGCAGGCTAATCGCCACCGGCGGCGCCGGCCACCCCCGGCGCTCGAAGGCGCCGCGCAGAAGGTCGCGCGCCCGCAGCACGAGATTGCCGCCGGGGGCATCGGCCGTCAGCGGCAGGCCCGCCGCGAAGGGACCGTCGACGGAAAACCCGTCCTGCGGCGCCGGGGCGACATCAATCGTGTCGCCGATATCGGCGAAGGCGACGATGCTTTCGAGCAGGTGGTGGCCGTCGGCCCGCTGGCCGACGACGTGCAGGGCGAGATTGACCTTCGCCGGCGCGTGATGCCGCACGAAGGCGGCGGACGATGCCGTCATGCGATGGGCCGCCGGATCAGGACTTCTTGTCGGGCAGCACGGCGGCGGTGCCGCCCTTCGCCTTCGGCTCGCGCGCGTCGGCCGCCGGAACGGTGTTGTCGAGCGGCGGCAGGCCCTTCTCGATCTTCGCCTTGATCTTGGGGATCTCGGCCTCCTCCGGCTTCAGTTCGAGCGCCTGGTTCCACTGGTAGACGGCCTCGAGCCTGCGGCCGGTGCGCCAGTAGGCATCGCCGAGATGATCGTTGATCGTCGGATCTCCGGCCTGCAGCTCCGCGGCGCGCTCCAGTTCCTGCACCGCCTCGTCGAAGCGCGACAGGCGGTAATAGGCCCAGCCGAGCGAATCGACGATATAGCCGTCGTCCGGCTTCAGCTCGACGGCGCGGCGGATCATGTCCAGGCCCTCGTCGAGGTTCATGTTCATGTCGACCCAGGAATAGCCGAGATAGTTCAGCACCTGCGGCTGGTCCGGATTGAGCTCCAGCGCCTTGCGGAAATTGGGCTCGGCCTTGTCCCAGATCTTCTGCCGCTCATAGGCGATGCCGCGCTGGAAGAAGATCGTCCAGTGCGTCCGGGCCGGCTTCGGGCCGATCTCGCCGACCGCGCGGTCATAGACCGCGCCCATCTCCTTGTAGTCCTTGGCGTCCGACAGCACGCTGCCATAGGCGAGGTAGCTGCGCATGTCCTTCGGGTCGAGGTCGATCAGCGATTTCAGGTGGCTCTTCGCCTCCTCCACCTTGCCGATGCCGGCGAGGCCGAGGCCGAGCTGGAGTTCCGACAGGCGGCGCATCGGCGAATCGGCAGGCACGCTGCGGTAATATTCGATCGCCTTGTCGGTCTTCTTCAGGCTTTCCGAAATGCCGCCGAGCATGACGAGAATGTCGGCGCTCTTCGGATCGAGGTTGCGGGCGGTCTGCAGGTAGAGGGAGACGATATCCTCGGCCCCGTCGCGGTTGAGCGCCGCGCCGATCGAGAACAGCACGGCCGCCGCCCCCTCGGTCGCATTGGTGACCTGCTGGGCCGGCACCTTGCCCGCCTCGATCGAGGCACGCAGGGCCGCGAGCGGCGAGTAGTTGTTGAGGAGCGTCTCGCCGGCGGCGAGCGTGTCGAGCGCCTTCTGCCGGTTGCCCTGCCTGGCCTCCAGGGCGGCAAGCGCTGTGACGGCGCGCATGAAGGTGTCGGGCGCGGTGGCGCCGCCATTGCGGTCGAGCACCGCGGCGCTGAGATGGGAACGGGCGGAGGCGACGTCGCCCTTGGCGATCGCGATCGCGCCCGCATGATAGTTCTTGAAGATGGCGAACCATTCCGGCCCATCCATCGCGTCGATCATGCGGATCGCGTCCTTGGTCTTGCCGCGTCCGTGCTCGGCCCAGGCGAGCAGCAGGCCGTTCATCAGGCGGTCGAGGTCGTTCGGCCCGTCATAGGTGAGGATCTTCGTCGCCGCCGACGGCCGGCCGGCGCGGATCGCCTCGACGGCACGCGCAATCGTCGTGATCCGCTCGACGGAGGCATCGTCCTTCAGCGTCTCGGCGATGGCGACGCCCTCGGCGAAGGCGCCGTTCATCAGAAGGGTGATCATCAGCCGCTGCTTGACGTCGACATTGTCCGGCTCGAAGCCGAGAGCGATGCGATAAAGCTCGGTGGCACGGTCGAAATCCCGGTCGACATCCGCCGTCCGGCCGGCGAGGAAGGCGCCGGAAAACGTGTTGACGGTGGCCGGATCGAAGGTGACCTCGGCCGCCGCATCCGCCTTCGCCTCTTCCGCCCGCGCGCCCGGGACCGCCGACAGCGCCACGAGCACGGAGAGCGCCGCCCCGCTCAGGAGGCGGATAGGATGGTATTGCCGCATGGTCACGCCTTTCATCACCGGCGCCCGCCCTGCGGGCAAACCTACGCCGCCCGGGGAATCGCCGCCGGGCCGGGGTTTCGAGTCATTGACGAACAGAATGGCTTTTTTGGCGCAAGCCGGCAAGATATTCGTCCTGGCCCGAGGGCCGCGCCGGGCGATCAGTTGACCCGGCCGATGCAGAAGTCGATCACGTCGAGAAGCGCCGATTTCAGCGGCGAGGCCGGCAGCGGCGCCAGCGCGTCGCGCGCGATTGTCCCGTAATGCACCGCCCGCGCGATCGTGTCGGTCAGCGCGCCGTAGCGGTGGATGAGACCGAGCGCGCGCTCGAGCCGCTGGTCGTCGCTGGCGCCGCCCTCGATCGACTCGCGCCAGAAGGCCCGCTCGTCCTCGGTGCCGCGCCGGTAGGCGAGGATCACCGGCAGGGTGATCTTGCCCTCGCGGAAATCGTCGCCGACATTCTTGCCGAGGTCGGCGGCCTTGCCGCCATAGTCGAGCGCGTCGTCGACGAGCTGGAAGGCAAGGCCGAGATTCATGCCGTAGGACTTCATCGCTGCCCGGTTCGCCTTGCCGGCACCGGCGACGATCGGCCCGACCTCGGCGGCGGCGGCAAAGAGGGAGGCCGTCTTCGCGCGGATGACGGAGAGATAGTCGTCCTCGGTCGTCTCCATGTTCTTGGCGACGGAGAGCTGCAGCACCTCGCCCTCGGCGATGACGCAGGCGGCGGCCGAGAGCACGTCGAGCGCGTCGAGCGAGCCGACATCGACCATCAGCCGGAAGGCCTGGCCGAGCAGGAAATCGCCGACGAGCACGCTTGCCTGGTTGCCCCAGATGATCCGTGCGGTGGATTTGCCGCGCCTGAGGTCGCTCTCGTCGACCACGTCGTCGTGGAGCAGCGTCGCCGTGTGCATGAACTCGACGCTCGTCGCAAGCTTGATGTGGCCGTCGCCGATGGCGCCGAAAAGGGCAGCGGAGGCGAGCGTCAGCATCGGCCGCAGCCGCTTGCCGCCGGACGAGATCAGATGGTTGGCGACCTCGGGGATCATCTCGACATCCGATCCCGCCTTGGAGAGGATCAGCTGGTTGACCCGCTGCATGTCCGCCCTGGTCAGATCGACGATCGGCTTGATCAGCCCCTGGGGGGTCTTGCCCTCTTCCATCGCTATGACGACACCCACGCTCACGACACTCCTGTCCGTATCTCGACCGCGAAAGGCCGGCGCAAGGACGCGGCCGGTGTAAAACGCGGCCCGCCCGTCCGCTGGTTGATGCCCCAGATGAGGGCGGAATTCAACCGCCGCCGACGCTTTCCCCTGAAAGGGGCGGCGGAAAGCCGCAATTTCGACGTCTTCGTGACGATGGCCGACGGCATGCGCCCATGAAAAAAGCCCGGACGAGGCCGGGCTTTTCGGGGAGACTTGACAGACGATGCCTCAGTTCAGCCGCGCCTTGACGTCGCTCAGCGACTTGGCGAAGAGCGCGTTCTGCGTCTCGGCGCCGGCATGGGCGGTGATGACCTTCTCGGCGGCGGCGATCGCCAGATCGACGGCGGTGGAGCGCACCGCATTGATCGCGTCGACTTCGGCCTGCTTGATCTTCTGCTCCGAAAGCGCGGTACGGCGGGCGACGAATTCCTCCGTCTTCTGCTTGGCCTCGGCGGTCAGGGCCTGGGCCTCGCGCTCGGCGGCGGCGATGATCGCCTGCGCCTCGGCCTCGGCTTCCTTGCGCTTCTTCTGGTATTCGGCGAGCAGGGCCTGGGCCTCGTCGCGCAGGCGCTTGGCCTCGACCAGCTGGTTCTTGATCTTGTCGGCGCGCTCGTCGAGCGACTTCGCCAGCATGCCCGGAACCTTGAGGTAGGCAATGAGGACGAGGAAGAGAACGAGGCCGACGGTGGCCCAGACGGTGGCCTGAGAAGTCAGATCCATGGTTTCCTCCCGTTAGCGCTGCGATTCGGCGGAGACGGCCGCGGCGATCTCGCCCTCCGGCACCGGCTGGCCGATGAGATGGGAGACGACGGCGGAGGCGGTCTCGGTGGCGATCGCGCCGACATCGGCGAGCGCCTTCGCCTTGATCTCGGCGATGTTCGACTCGGCGGCGGCGATGCGGGCGGAAAGATCGGTCTCGATGGCGGTGCGCTCGGCGTCGGCCTTGGCCTTGGCGGCGTCGCGCGCGCCGTTGGCGATGGCATTGCCCTTGGCCCTCGCGGCAGCGAGCTCCTGCTCGTAGGTCGCGACCGCGGCGTCGGCTTCCGCCTTGAAGCGGGCGGCCTCGTCGAGATCCTGGGCGATGCGGTCCTGGCGGTGTTCCAGGATCGCGCCGATGCGCGGCAGGATCACCTTCTGGACCAGATAATAGAAGAGACCGAACGTGATCGCCAGCCAGACGAGCTGGGACGAGAAGGTCGAGGAATCGAAGGGCGGAAAGACGCCCGAGCCGTGTCCGCCTTCGTGCGCCACACCCGTTTCGGTGTGGACTTCACCGGCGCCTGCGGCATCATGACCGGCAGCGCCCGTTGCGTCGTGCGTCTCGGCGCCTTCGGTTTGCCCTTCCTGGGCAAAAGCCGGTGTCACAAACATGCTCACCTCCAGGTGCACTCGTCAAAGTCTTCGGCCGCGTCCTCCCGATGTCCGGGAGATCGCGGCCGCTTGATCGGCGTCGCGGCTTAGATCAGACCGCGAACAGCAGGAGGAGAGCGACGAGCAGCGAGAAGATGCCCAGAGCTTCCGTCACGGCGAAGCCGAAAACCAGGCGGCCGAACTGGCCGTCGGCAGCCGACGGGTTGCGCAGGGCGCCCGACAGGTAGTTGCCGAAGATGTTGCCGAGGCCGAGAGCCGTACCAGCCATGCCAAAGCAAGCCAGACCCGCGCCGATGTATTTTGCTGCTTCCGCTTCCATCGTGTTTACTCCTTTGAAATGGTAGTGCGGCTGAAAACTGGCCCCCGGGAAGCGGGGGCCGACGTTCCACTCCTCAGTGGCCGCCATGCACGGCGTCGTTCAGGTACATGCATGTCAGTACCGCGAAGACGTAAGCCTGCAGGAAGGCAACGAGGAATTCGAGACCCGTCAGGGCGACGGTCATGATGAGGGGAAGGATCGCGCCGACGACGCCCACAGCACCGAGCGTGCTCATCGAGGCGACGAAGCCGGCGAAGACCTTGAGCGTGATGTGACCCGCCAGCATGTTGGCGAAGAGACGCACCGAGAGGCTGATCGGGCGCGAGAGGAACGAGATGACCTCGATCGCGACGACGAGCGGCAGAAGCGCGCCGGGAACGCCGCTCGGCACGAAGATGCCGAGGAAATGGGTGCCGTGCTTCATGAAGCCGTAGACCACGACCGTGCCGATGACGAAGAGCGCCAAGGCAAAGGTGACGATGATCTGGCTGGTGATGGTGAAGAAATAAGGGAACATGCCCAGAAGGTTCGCCGTCAGGATGAAGAGAAACAGCGAGAAGACCATCGGGAAGAACTTCATGCCGCCGCTGCCGGCGCCCTCGCGCAGCATCGAGGCGATGAATTCGTAGGAAAGCTCGGACACGGACTGCATCCGGCCGGGCACGATCGCCCGGCTCGACGTGGTCAGGTAGAGGAAACCGGTCGCGACGAGCACGGTCACGACCATGAACAGCGAGGCATTGGTGAAGGACAAGTCCAGCCCGCCAATATTGATCGGAACGATCTTGTTGACCACGAACTGGTGTACCGGATCTACCTTGTCGCCTGCCACGGCTTTTCTCTCTCACCTTGTCTCCGCCCACCGGCGGAAGTCCCACTGTCGGCGACGCCTCAGACGTCGCGATGATCCCTGCCCCGACCCAGCCTGTCGACCGGATGGGGCGATGCCACCATGCCTGCGGACCGCAGGACATTGAGCACGCCGGCACAAAAACCGAGGAGGAGAAGAACGATCATCCCCCACGGGCCTGTACCCGCAAAATGATCCAAAAGATAGCCCAGAATCGCGCCCACGATGACCGCTGCGATAAATTCGCTCGAGAGTTTGACGGCCACCGCATAGCCCTTGCGGTTCTCGGTCGCCCTCTGGTCAGCGGCCTCGCGACCGGCCTCGTCCGCCTTCAGCGACGACAATTTGTCGCCGAGGGCCTTGCGCCGTTCGTCCAGACTGTCTTCCGGCTTCCCCGTCATCGCACCCACCTCCGCCCTGCCACGAACCATGAAATTGACATAGTTCGATTGGTACAAGCTGCCAGAGGCTGTGCGCCACGGACCCTTTGAAGTCGGGCGCACCATAGTTTTAGGTGCCGCCTTAGTCAAGGCGAAGGGCACCTCTGTTAACTGTTCTCTTTTTCAAATAAAATCATAGACTTACGGGAATTGCCGCCAAATCCCGGCGCCCATCCTCAGCTCCAGCCGCCGCCATAGGTGCGGTAGAAGACGTGGAGGCCGACCTTGGCGACGCGCTTCATCGTCTTCGCCCAGGCCGGACGGACATAGGTCGCGTGGTAATGGGTGGCGGAGCCGACTTCCGGCAGCCAGATGCGCCCCGAGGTCACCTCCATCGCGATGTCCTGCGCCACGCGCCAGCGGGCGGGGGAATAGACGATGTCGGGGATGAAGTCGCAGGCGAACGAGAACTGGCAGCGGTTGAACCAGCCCTTGTTCTGGTAGACGACGCCGCAGATCGTCTTCGGGTAGGTCGGGTTGCGCACGCGGTTGAGGATGACCTGCGCCACCGCGGCCTGGCCTTTCAGCGATTCGCCGCGCGCCTCGAAATAGATGCCGTCGGTGAGGCACTTCTGCTCGGCGGCGCTGAACACCTCCGGCGGCAGCGCGGTCGCGGCCCAGTCGTGGTCCTCGGGCGCGATGTCGGGAATGAAGCGGCCGCCCGCCTTGTCCTCGCGCAGGATCGAATCGAAGGGCGATTCGCGCGCATAGTCCGGCTCCGGCTTGGCATAGGCGAGCGCCAGGCTGTCGGGGGTCGGGTTGGTGACGAGGCCTGCCAGCATCGGCGAGACGTCGCGGGCGACCTTCGGCTTCTTCTTATAGAAGGCGGTGGCGATCTCGATCTCCTTGCCCTTCAGCGTCGGCCTGGTGAAGACCATCTTCTCGCCATTGTCGAGAACGGGCTCCTCGAGAAAGCCGGTGCGCTGAAGGATCGACCCGGCGGTGAAATCCTTCGGCGGCGTCATCGGGCTGACCGCGACGATCCGCCGCTTCTTCGCCGCGCGGTTGACGCGGTCCTCGTCCGGCAGAGGATCGGCGGTCTTCTGCTCGGCCGTCAGCGACACGCGCGCGCCGTCGGGCAGGTTGAGGCCGGCGCCGTCACCGAAGCCGCCGGTCACCATCGGATCGGTGAACACCATGTCGACGTCGTGGATCGATCCGGCCGGCGAGGTCGTCATGTACATGCGCCAGCGCTCGCCGCCGCGGTTGATCCCCGAAAGATAGGTGGCGAGATCGGCATGGGCCGAGACCGAGGGAAGGCCGAGATAGAGGCCTGCGGCGGCGAGCAGCGGCGGAAGCAGGCCCAAGAGACGGAAACGCGACCTGCGGCGGACCTGCTTTCCTGAACGCATCGACAAAACTCCACGCAACCGGACTTTCGGGCGGACGGCGAACGCAGCGCCCCTGACGGCTAGAAGAATGATGCGTTAACCTTGATGATTGGTTAAGCCGGAATCGCGGATCCTCGCGATCCGGCGCCCCTTAGATGATCACATGCGAGCCGAGCTCGACGACGCGGTTGGTCGGCAGGCGGAAATAGTCGGACGGATCGGTCGCCGCGTTGGCGAGCGCGATGAACAGCCGGTCCTGCCAGTGCGGCATGCCGGACTGCGCGTCCGGCACCAGCTTGCGCCGGCCGAGATAGAAGGAGGTCGACATGATGTCGAACTTCACCCCGGACTTGCGGAACAGCCCGAGCGCCTGCGACACGTTCTGCGTCTCCATGAAGCCGAACTTGATCTCGAGCAGGCCGAAGCGCTCCGACAGCGGCTTCATCGAGACGCGGTTCTCCTTCGGCACGCGCGGCATGTTGACGGTGCGGATCGTCAGGATGAAGTTCTGCGCGTGCAGGACGTGATTGTGCTTGATGTTGTGCAGGAGGGCCGCCGGCGTCGATTTCGGGTCGGCCGTCAGGAAGATCGCGGTGCCGGGCACGGAGACCGGCGCATGTTCGCTCTTCCGCTCGATCGACTTGACGAAGGAGGCGAGCGGGATGTCGGTGTGGCGGGTCTTCTCGTGCAGGATCGCCGTGCCGCGCCGCCAGGTCCACATGACGACGACGATGGCGGCGGCGATCAGCACGGGCACGTAGCCGCCGTCGTGGATCTTGAACAGGTTGGCCGCCAGGAAGAACAGTTCGAGCAGGAAGAGCGGCGCCAGCACCGCCGCGGCGAGCGGCGTCGACAGGCCCCAGCGCCGGCGCAGGAAGGTGAAGGCGAGGATGGTGGTCACCACCATCGCGCCGGTGACCGAGATGCCGTAGGCCGTCGCGAGCGATTCGGACGAGCCGAAGACGAAGACGAGCACCATGACGCCGAACATCAGCATGGTGTTGACGTTCGGCAGGTAGATCTGCCCGGTCTGCGTCTCGGAGGTGTGGAAGATCGCCATGCGCGGCAGGAAGCCGAGATGGATCGCCTGGCTCGTCAGCGAGAAGGCGCCGGTGATCACCGCCTGGCTGGCGATCACGGTGGCGCAGGTGGCGAGCAGCACGGCCGGCAGCAGCGCCCATTCCGGGAACATCAGGAAGAACGGATCGGAGACCGCCTCTGGATGCTTCAGCACCAGTGCGCCCTGGCCGAGATAGTTGAGCGCCAGCGACGGGAAGACCAGCGAGAACCAGGCGAGCTGGATCGGCTTGCGGCCGAAATGGCCGAGATCGGCGTAGAGCGCCTCGGCGCCGGTGACCGTCAGGAACACCGCGCCGAGCACGATGAGGCCGAGCAGCCCCTCGCCCAGCATGAAGTGCACCGCGTTCAGCGGGTTCAGCGCCTGAAGGATCGTCAGGTCGTCGCCGATATGCATCAGGCCGGCGGCGCCGATGACGAGGAACCAGAGCGCGGTGACCGGCCCGAAAAGATAGGAGACGGCGCCGGTGCCCTTCGACTGCACGGCGAAGATCAGCAGCAGCAGCACCACGGCGATCGGCACGACGTAGTCGTTCAGCGCCGGCGTCACCAGCTTGAGGCCCTCGACCGCCGAGAGCACGGAGAGCGCCGGGGTGATCATCGCGTCGCCGATGAACAGCGAGGCGCCGATGACGCCGAGGAAGAACAGCACCGACATGTGCCGCCCGCCAGCCGACTTCATCAGCAGCGCCAGGAGGGACAGCGTGCCGCCCTCGCCGTGATTGTCGGCGCGCAGAAGAAAGAGCACATACTTGAAGGTGACGATGATCGTCAGCGTCCAGATCATCAGCGAGATCAGCCCGATCACCTCCTCGGGCAGCAGCCCGTCGCGCGCGATCGGACGCAGCGCCTCGCGGAAGGCATAGAGCGGGCTCGTGCCGATATCGCCATAGACGACGCCGACGGAACCGAGCGCCAGCGCCAGCAGGCGCCGCGTGTTCCTCGTTTCGGAGGGGATTTCATCGACCGGCGGGGTCATCATGGGCGACAACAGGCTTTGCTAGAGCCAGCCTTTCCAGCGGAAAAACACGTAAGGGATGGCGGCGGAGACGACCATCGCAGCGATCGCCAGCGGATAGCCGTAGGTCCACTGCAATTCCGGCATGTGGGCGAAGTTCATGCCGTAGGCGGAGGCGACCAGCGTCGGCGGCAGGAAGACGACGGAGGCGATCGAGAAAATCTTGATGATCGTGTTCTGTTCGATGTTGATCAGGCCGAGCGAGGCGTCGAGCAGGAAGGTGATGTTGCCGGAGATGAACGAGGCATGCTCGGAGAGCGACTGGATGTCGCGCGAGATCGAGCGGCAGAGCTCGCGGGTCTCCCTGTCGTCCCTTGCGGGCGGCAGGGCATAGAGAAAGGTCATCAGCCGCGACAGGGAGGCAAGGCTGTCGCGCGTCATCGCCACGAGCCGGTGATGGCCTGCGACCGTCAGGAGCCGCGATTCGAGATAGCGCGGCGGCCGGCGCTTGCCGGCGGCGCCCTCGCCGAAAACCTGCAGCGACAGCGCGTCGACCCGGCCGACGAGCTGCTCGAGGATTTCGGCCGTCCGGTCGACGATGGTCTCCATCAGCCGGGTCAAGAGCACGAGGCCGGACGGGCAGCCGCCGGGAATGCGGTGCATGGCGCCGATGAAGAGCGAGAAGGCCTTCGGCGCCGCATAGCGCACGGTGACCAGCCGCCCGCCGGCGAGGATGAAGCCGACATCGGTCAGGTGCGGCACCTCGCTGTCGGCCTTCGCCACCAGCGACGCGGTCATGAACGTCGCACCCTCCTCCACATAGAGGCGGCTCGACGGTTCGATGTCCTTGAGCTCGTCGCGCGTCGGGATCGAGATCCCGAGAAGGCGCTCCATCATCCGGTCCTCGTCATGGGTCGGCTCGACCATGTCGATCCAGACGACGGCGTCGGTGAGCGCGTCGGCGGCCGCGCCGATGTCCAGCGAAAGGCAGCGCCCGTCCGCACAGTAGAAGCGCATCATGCCGAGGGGCCTGCCGGCCGGACGCATGCGCCATCGGCCACCCCTGCGGGGCATCCAATCTGAACGTTCATTCGAAGGTTTCCGTCGGCATACGCGTGACGCCGCATGTTCCGTGCCGCATCCGGGGAAGGCAAAAGCCCGGCCTGCGCCCGCCGCGCGGACGCGCGCAGGCATATGGGGCAGAGGCCGGCGAAAATCAATCACCAATTCACGGACGGGCGGCTCGGGGGCCGCGCCGGCCGCTACTCGAAGACGATCGCGGGCGCCCGGCGCCCGGAGACGGACACCTGCGCCGAGACCGCCGCAGCGATCTGCCGGTAAATCCGCGCCGAGGCGCCGTCCGGATCGGAGACGACGACCGGCGTGCCGGCATCCGAGGTCTCGCGGATGGCCATTTCCAGCGGCACCTCGCCGAGGAAGGGCACGCCGATGCGCAAGGCCTCCGCGCGCGCGCCGCCATGGCCGAAGATGTCGTAGCGCCGGCCCGTGTCGGGCGCGATGAAATAGCTCATGTTCTCGACGATGCCGAGCACCGGCACCTCGACCTTGCGGAACATCGCCAGCCCCTTGCGCGCATCGATCAGCGCCAGGTCCTGGGGCGTCGAGACGATGACGGCGCCGGCGAGCGGCACCTGCTGGGCCATGGTGAGCTGCGCGTCGCCGGTGCCAGGCGGCATGTCGACCACCAGCAGGTCGAGATCGCCCCAGGCGACCTCGCGCAGCATCTGCAGGAGCGCCGACTGGATCATCGGTCCGCGCCAGATCATCGCGGTTTCCGGATCGACGAGGAAACCCATCGACATCGCCTTGATGCCGTAGCGCTCCATCGGCCGGATCAGCTTGCCGCCGATCTGCTCGGGCCGGCCGGACAGGCCGAGCAGCCTCGGCATGGACGGCCCGTAGATATCGGCGTCGAGGATGCCGACCTTCAGTCCGTTGGCCGCAAGGGCGAGCGCCAGGTTGACCGAGGTGGTCGACTTGCCGACCCCGCCCTTGCCGGAGGCGACGGCGATGATGGCGCCGACGCCCGGAATGCCGGCCTTCTGCGCCGCCGTCGGCGTTCTCGGGGCCGGTGCCGCGGCGCGGGGCGGCGGCGGGGCGGCGGCGCCGGCCTTGCGCTCGGCCGTCAGCGCGGCCATCACGCCGCGGATGCCGGGGATATCGCGCACCACGCGCTCGGCGGCGGCGCGCAGCGGATCGAGGTCGCCGGCGCGTTCGGCCGGAACCGTGATCGAGAAATAGGCCTTGCCGTCGGCGATGAAGACATCGGAGACGAGGCCGAGATCAACGATGTTTCCGTCGAGATCCGGCCCGCGAACCGTCCTCAGCCGCTCCAGAACCTGTTCCCGGGTGATGTCCGCCATGATGCCCTCATTCGCTGTCCGGGCAACCCTGCGCCCGGCTTCCAGCCCGGCCTTCTAGATAGTCGAGGCGGCGGCGGAGTCCAATGTCGAAAGCGACATCGGCGGCGGCGATCGTGACGCATGTAAAAAGGCTGCCGCCGGCGACCATGTCCGTACATCCGGGATCATGGTCGTCCTGCGACAGCCTTTTCTCGCGACCTTCTGGGGCGCCGTTCGTTGTCGGTCCCCTCTGGACCTGACAACAACGATGCAGGAAGCGTGCCAGACCGGAAATCCACGAGCATCCGCCGGGAGAGGCCGTCCGTACACGTCGTGCGACGATTCCGAGGGCCGACGTCAGCCCATAAAACAGGCAGGATTGAAAGGATGGCACCCAAAAAAGGCAGGCGCCGTCCCGCTCTCAGGAAATCAGGCCGCGCTTCAGCGCTTTGACGACGGCTTGGGTCCGGTTCACGGCGTCGAGCTTCTTCGCGACGTGATTGAGGTAATGATTGACCGTATGCTCCGACAGTCCGAGGATGCTGGCGATTTCCGCGCTGGTCTTGCCGGCGGCGGTCCAGCTCAGGCACTGCACCTCGCGCTCTGAAAGCGCGGCCGAACCCGTCTTCCACACCGCCTGGATCGCCGACAGGCGATTGTAGACATGGATGGAGATCATCTGGAGTTCCATGGTGGCGAGCATCGGCACGAGCGCGGCCGGACCGAACCAGATCACCGCCGCGCGGCTGCCATCCGGGCCGTGCACCGGGAAATAGCTCGCCTGGAACACGCCGTTTTCCTTGAGCAGCGCGATATAGTCGGCAAAACCCTCCGCGCGCGCGCTTTCCCGCTCCCAGGTCTCCAGCGTCAGGGCAAAGGGCGTCGTCGTCTCGCGCAGGCGCCGTATGCCGCTGCTGAACTCCACCAGCGACAGGCTGTCGTAGCGGGCCATGATGTCGGCGGGCAGGCTGGATAGGATCGAGCTCGGCGCCAGCCGCACCGCTTCGGGTGCCGGGACGGCACAGATGAGGAAGGAGCGGAATCCGAAGAGTTCGGTGACCTTGCGCATGTAGCGCAGGATATCGAACTGCGTCTCGAGGGACGCGATTTCCGTCTCGAAGTCGCCACCACGGGGTTCGGACATCTTGGCTGTGCCCGGCTTCATGAGATCGGAAACATGCAATAGGTCCCAGCCTCCGCTTTCGTTTTCAGGTCCGGTTCGACTAGACGATCAGGCCGGCGCGAATCGCCTTTGCCACGGTCTGCACCCGGTTAACCGAATCAAGCTTGCGCGTCGCTCGATTGAGGTAGTGGTTGACCGTATATTCCGACAAAGCCATGATTCTCGCCATTTCCGCCGTCGTTTTCCCGGCCGCCGCCCATTGGAGGCATTCGAGCTCCCGGCGCGACAGGCCGGTCCGTCTCCGTCCGCGCTGAACCAGCATTTCGCGAAGACGATTGAAGAGAACGCCCGAGACGAGGTTAAGTTCCCACATTTCCGTTGCGCTCACAACCGGGCGGTCGCCGCCGAAGGCGACGGCACCGCGCTGCCCGTGCGTGTCATGCACCGGAACATAGAGGCAGCGTTGCAGCCTCAGACCGCCGAAAAGCTCCGTCAGCGCCGAACCGCGCCGGTCCGGCCGGGTTTCCTGCACGAAGGGAATGGTACTGCTGCGCAGCCGCTCGACCACCGGGCTGCCGGACAGGAGGCCGGCCTCGTCGAAGCGCCGCACCGCCTCCGCGGGCCAGTTGGTCATCAGCGAGACGTCGGCGAGCCTGAGGCAGCCCTCCTCGGGCATCATCATCACCATGAAGCCGCGAAAACCGTAGCTGCGGCAGAGATCCTCGAAACGCCTGTGGATGTCCCGCTCGTCCTCGATCTCCGCGACCGCAAGCCCGCCGCCCAGCGCCTCGTCGGCCGAGATCGTCGGAGAAGAAAGATCCGTCATCGTCCCATCAACCGTTCCCGCTTGCCCCAGCGCCTGGCGGCGCCTGCGACCATCGTCGCCCTTGTCTGCCCATCGATCACTGTCCACACTAGCGTCCCCCTCCGCCTGCGTCCAGCGGAGAGACGTCATCCGGACCGAACCGGCGACAGGAGGACGGCGGCGGCGGCGCCGATGCGCGCGGCAACCTCGCGGACCAGCGGTCCCCAGAGATCGAGATCGCCGGCGGAGACGCGGTAGGCCGGCGCCGTCACCGAGATCGCGGCACAATGTGTCGCGGTGCGCACCGGCGCGGCGAGGCAGAGGATGCCCGCTTCGTGCTCCTGCCGGTCATGGGCGAGACCGTCGCGGCGGGCGGCGGCGACCTCTGCCATCAGCGCCGCCGCGTCCGGGCAGGTGTTCGGCGTGAAGCGCCGATAGTCCAGTCCGCGCGCGATCGCGGCGACCGTCGCGTCGGGCAAAAGCGACAGCGCCGCCTTGCCGATCCCCGTGCAATAAAGGGGCGAGGCCTTGCCGATCTCGGAGGTCATGCGCACGCTCTGCCGGCCGTCGACCTTGTCGATATAGACGATGACGTCGTCCTGCATCACGCCGAGATGCACCGTTTCCCCCGTTCGGTCGGCGAGTTCGCGCAGATACGGCGTGGCGACCCGGCGCAGGTCGTTGCGCGACCAGGCGCGATGGGCAAACCGCATCAGCCGCAGGCCGGGCTCGTAATGCAGGTCGTCGCGAAGCTCCAGCATGCCTTCGGCAACGAGATGGCTGAGGTGCCGGTGCAGCGTGCCGCGCGGCAGGCCGGCGCGGGCGAGAATGTCGGTGAAGCGCAGCGGCGTCTCGGCGCACGCCACCAGCTCGAGCAGACCGAGCACCCTGCCGATCGTGCCCGTCTCGACGGGACGGGGGTCGGTCGCACTCTCGTCGCGGGCCTTGTCTTTCGTCACTGCCGTCTCTCTCGCGCTGCCGCTTGACTTTTAGCAGCGGAGGCGCGCATATTCCACATAATAAAAGTCTGTTCCATCATATGGAACAAATTTCGATCCGCAGGGCGAGGAGCGACATCCCATGACGACGGCGGCGGGCCGGTTTCCGGAGCTGGCGGATCGCGGCGTGCTGATCACCGGCGGCGCGAGCGGCATCGGCGCGGCCCTCGTCGAAGGGTTCGCGCGCGAAGGCGCCCGCGTCGCCTTCATCGACATCGCCGACACGGAGGGCACGGATCTCGTCGAGGCGCTTCGGTGCGAGGTCCGGCATGCGCCGCTGTTCCTGAAGGCCGACCTTGCCGAGCCGGACCAGATCCGCGCCGCGGTCCGCTCGGCGGAGGAGGCCCACGGCCCCGTCCGCGTCCTGATCAACAATGCCGCGCGCGACGACCGGCAGGATGCCGACGAGGTGACGCCGGAGGTCTGGGACGAAAGCCTGGCGGTCAATCTCCGCCAGGTCTTCCTGACGGCGCAGGCGGTCGTGCCCGGCATGCGCGCGTCAGGCGGCGGCGCGATCGTCAATTTCTCCTCGATCGCCTTCCTCCTCAACATGGGCGAGCTTCCGGCCTACGCGACCGCCAAGGCCGGCATCATCGGCCTGACGAAATCGCTCGCCGGCCGCTACGGCCCGGACAATATCCGCGTGAACGCCCTCTTGCCGGGCATGGTGGTGACGGAGCGGCAGAAGCGGCTGTGGATCACCGACGAGACGATCGCCGCGATGATCGAGCGGCAATGCCTGAAGCGGGCGCTCGGGCCTAAGGACATGCTCGGCCCCTGCCTCTACCTCGCCTCGGATCTTTCCGCCGGCATGACGGCGCAGACGATGATCGTTGACGGGGGCAACCGCTGATGGGTGACCCCCGCTATGTCGCCCTCGACTGGGGCACGTCGAGCTTCCGCCTCTGGCTTGTCGGACGCGATGGCGCGGTGCTCGCCGAGCGGCGCAGCGGCGAAGGCATGACGCAGGCGGCGAAGGCCGGCTTCGCCGCCGTACTTGACGGCCATCTGTCGGCGCTCGGCGTCGCCGATGCCGTTCCCGTCCTCGCCTGCGGCATGGTCGGCGCGCGGCAGGGCTGGGTCGAGGCCGGCTATCTCGACACGCCGGCGCCGCTCGGCGCGATCGCGACGGCGGCCGTCCGCGTCCCCGGCACGGCGCGCGACATCCGCGTCCTGCCCGGCCTCGCCCAGCGCGACCGCGACCGCCCCGACGTGATGCGCGGCGAGGAGACGCAGCTGATGGGTGCGCTCGTCCGCCTCGGGCCGGGACGGCACCGTGTCTGCATGCCGGGGACCCATTCGAAATGGGTGCGGCTTGACGGCGACATCGCCAGCGGATTTTCGACCTTCATGACCGGCGAGCTCTTCGACGTCCTGTCCCGGCAGACGATCCTGGCCCATTCGGTCGGCGACGGCGGACGCGTCGCGGCGGACCATCCGGCCTTCCTCGATGCGGTCGAACAGGTGCGCACGGCCCCCGCCGAGGCAACGAACCATCTCTTTTCGATCCGGGCCGGGCAATTGCTGCACGGGACGGAACCGCTCGCCGGCCGGGCGAGGCTGTCAGGCACGCTGATCGGCCTCGAGATCGCCGCAGCACTCCGGGATGACGGCGACGCGGTCTGCCTCGTCGCCTCCGGTCCGCTCGCCGCCCTCTACCGGGCCGCGCTCGCCGTCTTCTCGGTGACCCCCGTGGATATCGACGCCGACGACGCCGTCCGCCATGGACTGGCGATGGCGGCCGACCTGCTCTGGCCTCAAGGACCGACGCCGTGACCCGCATTCCCTTTCCGCCGATGACACGCCCGCTGATCGCCATCCTGCGCGGCATCCGACACGACGAGACCGAGGCGATCATCGCGACGCTCGTCGAGGCCGGGCTGACGGCGATCGAGATCCCGCTGAACTCGCCCGATCCGTTCCGCTCCATCGAGATCGCGGCGCGCACCGCCCCGGACGGCGTGCTGATCGGCGCCGGCACCGTGCTGACGGAGACGCAGGTCGACGCGCTGGAGCGCGCCGGCGGCCGGCTGATGGTCAGCCCCAATGTGGAGCCGGCCGTGATTGCCCGCGCGGCGGCGAAGGGCATGGTGACCATGCCCGGCGTCTTCACGCCGACGGAGGCGCTGGCGGCGGCGGCCGCGGGCGCGACGGGCCTCAAATTCTTCCCCGCGAGCGTGCTCGGGCCCGCGGGGATCACCGCGATCCGCGCCGTGCTGCCGAAGGACCTCGAGATCGCTGCGGTCGGCGGCGTGTCGGAGAAGAATTTCGCCGACTATGCCAGCGCCGGCATCCGCGCCTTCGGCCTCGGCTCGAGCCTCTACAAACCGGGCATGGACGCCGCCGAGATCGGCCGGCGCGCCCGCGCCACGCTCACCGCCTACGACGCCGCCTATGGAGTGACGCCATGACCGACATCCAGCCCTTTTCCGGAACCCTCCTCTGCGAGGCCAATTCCATCCTCGGCGAAGGCCCGACCTACGACGAGACCACCGGCATCGTCTGGTGGGTGAACATCAAGGGCCGAGAGTTGCACGAACTGCACCTTAAAAGCGGCCGCAAGTCGGTGCACGCCCTGCCGTTCATGGCAAGCGTGATCGCGCGCATCGATCCCGAGCGGCAGTTGCTCGCGACCGACGCCGGCCTCTATCTCCGGCAGACGGAGACCGGCGACCTCTCCTTCCTGTCGAAGGTCGAAGACGCTCCGGCCAACCGGTCGAATGACGGACGGGTGCATCCCTCCGGCAGCCTCTGGCTCGGCACGATGGGCAAGGGCGCCGAGAGCGGCGCCGGTGCGATCTACCACATCGCTCAGGGGCGTGTGACGAAGCTTTACGGCAACATCACCGTGCCGAACGCCATCTGCTTCTCGCCCGACGGAGCGACCGCCTATTTCGCCGACAGCGACGTCAACCACCTGATGCGCGTTGACCTCGACCCGGCGACGGGCCTTCCGACCGGCGATGCGACGGTCTTGAGCGACGAGACCGGCAGTGACGGCGTGCTCGACGGTTCGGTCTGCGATGCCGACGGACTGATCTGGAACGCCCGCTGGGGCGGCTGGAGCGTCGACGTCTACAAGCCGGACGGCAGCAAGGTCGCACGCCATGCCATTCCGACCGGCCAGCCGAGTTGCCCGGCCTTCATCGGCCCGGACGCCGCGCGCCTGCTCGTCACCTCGGCCTGGCAGGACATGGACGACGCGACCCGCGCAAAGGACGTCAATGCCGGCCGCACCTTCGACCTCGGCATCGCGGTCAGGGGGCGATTCGAGCCCGTCTATAAGCTCTGAGTGAAAGATTGGGTCTGGCGAAGAGCGCGCGAAAAAGTCATACAATTGCGCCGGCCGAATTCTCGAGACGACGGGAGTGCTCCGATGGGAGATGAAAAGAAGAAGGAACTGCGCAGCCGGCACTGGTACGGCGGCACGGACAAGGATGGCTTCATCCACCGTTCCTGGATGAAGAACCAGGGCTTTCCCGACCATGCCTTCGACGGCCGGCCGATCATCGGCATCTGCAACACCTGGTCGGAACTCGCCCCCTGCAACAGCCACCTGCGCATCCTCGCGGAAGGCGTCAAGCGCGGCGTCTGGGAGGCCGGCGGCTTCCCGGTCGAGTTCCCCGTCTCTTCGCTCGGCGAGACGCAGATGCGCCCGACGGCGATGCTGTTCCGCAATCTTCTCGCGATGGATGTCGAGGAGGCGATCCGCGCCTATGGCATCGACGGCGTCGTGCTGCTCGGCGGCTGCGACAAGACCACGCCCGGCCAGCTGATGGGCGCGGCATCGGTCGACCTGCCGACCATCGTCGTCTCCTCCGGGCCGATGCTGAACGGCAAGTGGAAGGGCAAGGACATCGGTTCCGGCACGGATGTGTGGAAGTTTTCCGAGGACGTGCGCGCCGGCAAGATGAGCCTTCAGGAATTCATGGCGGCCGAAAGCGGCATGTCGCGCTCGCCCGGCGTCTGCATGACCATGGGCACGGCGACGACGATGGCCTCGGTCGTCGAGGCGATGGGCCTGTCGCTGCCGATGAATGCGGCGCTGCCCGCCGTCGACGCGCGCCGCATGGCGCTCTCCCACATGACCGGCAAGCGCATCGTCGAGATGGTGCACGAGGACCTGCGCCTGTCGAAGATCCTGACGAAGAAGAATTTCGAGAACGGCATCATCGCCAACGCCGCCGTCGGCGGCTCGACCAATGCCGTCGTTCATCTTCTGGCGATCGCGGGGCGTGCCGGGGTCGACCTGACGCTCGACGATTTCGACCGGGTCGGCGGCGAGGTGCCCTGCATCGTCAACTGCATGCCGTCCGGCAAATACCTGATCGAGGACCTCGCCTATGCCGGCGGCCTGCCGGCGGTGATGAACCGCGTCCAGCATTTGCTGCATGGCGATGCGCCGACCGTCTATGGCTGTCCGATATCGGATTACTACACGGATGCGGAGGTCTATAACGACGACGTCATCCGTCCGCTCGACAATCCCTTGCGCGAACGTGCCGGCATCCGCGTGCTGCGCGGCAATCTCTCGCCGAACGGCGCCGTCATCAAGCCGTCGGCGGCGAGCGAGCACCTGCTGTCGCACGAGGGGCCGGCCTATGTCTTCGAGACGATCGAGGACATGAAGGCGAAGATCGACGATCCCGATTTGCCGGTGACGGAGGACACGATCCTCGTGCTGAAGGGATGCGGTCCGAAGGGCTATCCCGGCATGGCCGAGGTCGGCAACATGCCGATTCCGCGCCGCCTCGTCGAAAAGGGCGTGCGCGACATGGTGCGCATTTCCGATGCCCGCATGTCCGGCACCGCCTTCGGCACGGTGGTGCTGCATGTCAGCCCCGAGGCCAATGCCGGCGGGCCGCTCGCCGTGGTGAAGACCGGCGACCGCATCCGCCTCGACGCCATGGCGGGGAAGCTCGACCTTCTGATCAGCGAGGAAGAATTGCAGTCGCGCCTTGCCGCCTGGCAGGCACCGGAGCGCAAATGGACGCGCGGCTACTACAAGCTCTACCACGACACCGTGCTGCAGGCGGACAAGGGGGCTGATCTCGATTTCCTCGTCGGAGCGAGCGGCAGCGAGGTCCACCGCGAAAGCCACTGACGCGGGTCGGCGGCTATGCTGCGCCTGGGATCCCGGCCTCGGAAGGCCGGGATCGGAGATAGCGGTTGGAACAGCATAATTTCCTCAATGAGGGCAAAAGGCGGGAAAGCGAATCTTTTCCGCCGCCGTTTGTTCCGCGCCGACAACCGGATTTTTTTCTGGAACCAGATCCGCTCCTTCACGTTTTCGGGACATCACCGGTGCAGCAGAGAACCCGATCGCTGCCTGCGCCATGATCCAAGAGGAAACGAAAGGTAGGTACGCTATGACCCAGAAAACCGTTGCTTCCATCGCGGCAGGCGCTCTTCTTGCCGGTGTTGCCGCATTCGCGCCGCTGAGCTTCGCCCAGGACGCCACCCAGCCGCAGACGACCCAGCCCCAGACCATGGAAACCGCGCCGGCGACCGGCATGGAGACCGCTCCCGCCACCGGCATGGACAGCGCCGCCGACGGTACGGTCGTCGCGCCGAACGCCGAGACGACGGCCCAGGCGACGCAGCCGGCCGAAGGCACGGGCTTCCTGACCGAACAGTCGGCCGAGCAGGTCGTCGCCTCGAACTATATCGGCCAGTCCGTCTACAATGCGGCTGACGAAAGCATTGGCCAGATCAACGACCTCGTGCTGGCGAAGGATGGTCAGATCGCTGCGGCGATCGTCGGTGTCGGCGGCTTCCTCGGCATCGGCGAGAAGAACGTCGCCGTGCCGTTCGACAGCATCACCGTGTCCGAGAACCCGGACAACGGCTCTCTCAAGCTGACCTCGGCCGAGACCGCCGAAGGCCTGAAGGCGGCCCCGACCTTCATGACCCGGGCCCAGGTCCTGGCGCAGCAGGACGCCACTTCGGTCGACACGGCGCCGACCGCCTCGACCACGGCCCCGGCCGAACAGCCGGCGACGGGCATGGGCGCGCAGCCCGCACCGGCTGAATAAGGCTTACACCCCTTCCAGCGCGAGGATGGCCCGTCCATCCTCGCAGGGACGGAGAGCGGCGGTGCGCGAGCACCGCCGTTTCCGTGTTCAGTACTCAACGCGCAGATGAAATGACGCCTCAGGCGGAGGCGGCCACGGGGGCGAGATCCTGGTAGCGCTCGGTGATCGCCCGCAGCGTCGCCCGCTGGTCGATCGGCTTGCCGTAGAAATAGCCCTGACCCAGACCGCAGCCGAGCGCCTTCAGCTTGAGTGCCTGGGCGAAATCCTCGATCCCTTCCGCCACGACCTCCAGCCCAAGCCCCTCGCACATGGCGATGATCGCCTTGATGATGTGCTCCGAGACGCGGTCGCTGGAAATGCGCGATACGAAGGCCCGATCGATCTTCACCTTGTCGAAGGAGAAATCCCTGAGGCGGCCGAGGCTCGACTGGCCGGTGCCGAAATCATCGAGGGCAATGCGCACGCCCTCCGAGCGAAGCTCGGCGACGATCGTATGCGCCACCTCGGTGTCGGTCATCACGGCGGTCTCGGTGATCTCCAGTTCGAGGCGGGCGGGCGACAGGCCGACCGACCGGATGATCGACAGGATGTTGCCGGCCGTCGATGGATCGGTGAGCTGGGCGGAGGAAAGGTTGAAGGAGAGGAAAAGCTCCCGCGGCCAGTCCATCGCCGCCTCGGCCGCCTTGCGCAGCAGCATGTCGGAGAGCTTGTCGATAAAGCCGCGCTCCTCTGCGATCGGCACGAAGACGTCGGGGGAGACATAGCCGAGATCGGCGTCGCACCAGCGCGCCAGCGCCTCGAAGCCGACGACGACGTCGCTGCGCAGGTCGACGATCGGCTGGAAATGCACGTCGACCCCGCCCGCCATGATCGCATTGCGCAAGGCCTGTTCGAGCTGCGTCGCGCGCTTCATCTCCTGGGCGATTTCCGAGGAATAGACGGTGATCTGGCCCCGGCCGCGCCGCTTCGATCGGTAGAGCGCCGTATCGGCGCTCTTCATCAGGTCGGCGAAGGCCGCGCCCGCGAAAGGATGGATGGCGAAGCCGAAGGAGGCGGAGAGGCGCACGCTGCGCTCGCCGAGATCGAAGGGCGCGGCGAGCACGTCCTTCAGCCGCTGGCCGACGCGCTCGGCCCCCTTGCGCTCGAAGACGAGCGGCAGGAGAAAGGCGAATTCGTCGCCGCCGATGCGCATCACGGCGGCGCCGTCCGGAACGCAGGTCGCGAGCCTCTGCGCCACCTGGCAGATGATCTCGTCGCCCGCAGCCGGGCCGAACAGGTCGTTGATCGGCTTGAACCCGTCGATATTGGCAAGGCCGACGGCGAAGGGCGCGGGATCGGCGGCGCGCTCGGTGACGATCGTCTGTACTGCCTCGCGCAGGCGTTCCTCGTTGCCGAGCCCGGTCAGCCGGTCGATCGAGGAGGGCGCCGGCGCCTCCTCGGCCGGGCGGCGCGGATCGGTGGCCGGCACGGCGCTCATGATGCCTTCCTCGCCGCAGCGCGCGTGGCCGGCGGAACGGTCAAGACGGTCGGCGACCCCTGTCTCTCGTTCTGGCCTTGCGGCATTCCCGGTCTCCAGATCAGCTTTCGCGACGTGTAAAGGCCGCGCCTCCACCCGCGGACGATGCGCGCGGAATATGAAGAATGCCTTAACCACCCACCCCCACAATCTTGCGGCGGGGTGCCGCTTCGGGCCTGCGACGCGCCTTACCGCGGGAGGAGGAAAATCGCGGGATCATCCGTCTCCGGCAAAGGATGGGCAGGCGCTCTCAGTGCTGCTGCCGGCGGGCGGCCTTGCCGGGGACGAAGCGATGGTAGACGTCCTCGATCATGTCGGGGCTGATCGGCTTCATGATATGGCCGTCCATGCCAGCGGCGCGGTAGCGTTCCTCGTCGAGGTCGAGCGCCTGGGCGAGCACGGCGACGATCGGCGTGCGGGGCCCGTGCCCCGCCTCCGCCCGGCGGATGACGAGCGCGGCATCGGGGCCGCTCAGCACCGGCATGGCCACGTCCATCAGCACCAGTTCCGGGCGGTGCGCCTGCCAGAGCTCGACCGCCTCGGCGCCGTTGGCGGCGATGCGGAAGGAGAGTCCGAGGCCCTCGAGGATCTGGGAGAAGACGAACTGGTTGATCTGGTTGTCCTCCGCCACGAGCACGTCGATCCGCTCGGCCTGGGGGATCTCGTCCGCCGGCAGCCCATGCCAGTCCGGCAGCACCGCCTCCGCCGGCTCCGCCCCGGCAACGAGCGCCCGGTGCATGTCGTCCTCGAGCCGCGCCGGATCGCAGGCCGGATCGAAGGCGACCGCGGTGACGTCGCGATGCAGGCCGACGGCGCGCAGGCTTTCCGGCGCGGTCCGGTCGACCAGAAGCAGGTCGATGCCGATGCCGACCTCGGCTGCGAGCGCGAAGAAGTCGCGCTGCTCGGCAAGGCTGCGCACCGCGCAGGCCTCGAACCCCCAGCCGGAAAGGAGCGGCAGGATAAAGGCCTCGGTCGCCGCGTCGGCGGTGTGCACGAGGACGCGGCCGCGCGAGGGCGAGGGTGCGAGCATCGATGCCGCACCGGCGATCGCCTGCACCTCCGTGCCGCGAAAGGGATCGTAGCAGTTCTGCCCCGGTTCGAAGGCGTCGTAATGGACGATCCGGAGCCCGTCGGCCGGAGTGTCGTCTGCGGCGGGCACCTCGCCGGCGGAGGCGATGTCGGAGACGTCGTTCATGCAGGTGACGATGAAGTACTTCCCCGGCACGCCGATGCGGAACTTGCGCGTGACCACCCAGAGATCCTCGCCGTCGGCCCTGACGATCTGTTCCGGCAGGCTGAACGGAGCACCGGTCTCGAGCACGACCCGGTCCGAGCGCTCGAACTTCTCCGCCAGTTCCGGCTCGACCACGTCCCAGACCGAGCGACCGATGAAGGCCTCCGGCGAAAGGCCGTGCAGGGCGCAGAAGGCGCGGTTGACCGCGACGTAGCTGAGGTTGCGGTCCTTGACGCAGACCGGATTGGGCAGGTTGTCGAGGATGCTCTCGGTCAGCGCCACGCGTTCGAGATCGGCCTGGAACAGTTCCTCGCGCTTCTTCGATTCGGTGACATCCCTGATCGCCATCAGGCCGTAGCCGCTGGAGAGGCGGCGCTTGGTGATGGCGATCCAGCGCTGCCGCGCCAGCCGCTCGACGGTTTCGTGGCGCTCGCGCCAGTGCAGCGAGAGATGATCCGAAATCCATTCGTCCCGGTTCGATCGCCGCCGGCTCGCCTCGGGTACCGTGCCGGCGCGCAGGCCGCAATCATAGACGGCGCCGAGGAAATCCTTGAGCCGCGTGCCCGGCTGGAGCACGTGGACCGGCACCGGAAAGAACTGAAGGATCTGGCGACTGATGAAGATGATCTCGTCGTGGCGGTCGCAGACGACGAGAACAGCACCAAGGGCCTCGCCCAGCACCTCGAGAAGCACCTTCTGGATGTTCGCGCCCGCTGACGCTACATCATTCATCACGCACGTCCCCACGATCCGCAGCCGTGCCGCCGCCCGACACCGGCGGCAATGCCGGCCGTCAATGGCCGACCCCGAGCCGCCTTCACAATTCGCACGGATCGATTAACGGCCGATTAACGCCCCTTCGGCATCCCTTTGCGACTCCCGCATATGTTGTAGTCTCTTGTTCTTCCTGATACATCCGGGCGATCGGGGATAGTGATGCGGACCGGCTTCCGCCGGCCGGGCGAATCCCCGATAATGGGCCATGTCGATCAAGCACCTCTCCGAAACGCTCATCAACCAGATCGCGGCCGGCGAGGTGATCGAGCGCCCGGCGAGCGCCGTCAAGGAACTCGTGGAAAACGCGCTCGACGCCGGCGCGACCCGCATCGAGATCGCCACCGCCGGCGGCGGCAAGGCGCTGATCCGGGTGACCGACAACGGCTCGGGCATGGACGCCGCCGATCTCGAGCTTTCCGTGCGCCGCCACTGCACCTCGAAGATCGACCGCTCGCTCGACGACATCCGCACGCTCGGCTTCCGCGGCGAGGCGCTGCCGTCGATCGGCTCGGTCGCGCGGCTCGCGATCACCTCGCGCCCGGCGGGCGCCGGCGAAGGCGCGCAGGTGACGGTGACCGGCGGCCGGCCGGGTGGCCTGCGCCCCGCCCCCGCCAATCCGGGCACGGTGGTCGAGGTGCGCGATCTGTTCTTCGCCACGCCCGCCCGGCTGAAATTCATGAAGAGCGAGCGGGCGGAGGCGGCGGCGATCACCGAGGTCGTGCGGCGCATGGCGATTGCCTTTCCCGCCGTCCGCTTCGTGCTGAGCGGCGCGGACCGGACGACGACGGAGTTTGCCGCGACCGGCGAGGACAGGCTCGCCCGCATGGCGCAGGTGCTCGGCCGCGACTTCCGCGACAATGCGATCGAGATCGACGCGGAGCGCGAGGGCGTCCTGCTCACCGGCTTTGCCGGCCTGCCGACCTTCCATCGCGGCAATTCGCTGCACCAGTATGCCTTCGTCAACGGCCGCCCGGTGCAGGACCGGCAGATCCTGTCGGCGATCCGCGCCGCCTATGCCGAGACCATGCCGCAGGGACGCCATCCCGTCGCCGTGCTGTCGCTGACGCTCGATCCCCATCTCGTCGACGTCAACGTCCATCCGGCGAAATCCGACGTCCGCTTCCGCGATCCGGGCCTGGTGCGTGGCCTGTTCGTCGGCGCGATCCGTGAGGCGCTGGCGCGCGACGGCAGCCGCGCGGCGACGACGGGCACGGGCGGGCTGATGCGCGCCTTCCGGCCGGAAACCGCGCGCACCGCGCCCTGGACGGCGGCGGCCTCGCCGTCGCGGCCGCTCGGCCTGGGCGCGGAGGCGTTTTCGCCACGGCCCGCCTCTGCCGGCCCGGGCTTCGGCGAAACACCCCAGGCCGGATTTTCCGGCATCCCGCCCTCCGCCCGGGCGGCGCCGGCATCGGCGGAGACGCAGAACGACCCGGCGATTGCCCATCCGCTCGGCGCCGCCCGGGCGCAGATCCACGAAAACTACATCGTCGCCCAGACCGACGACGGGCTGGTCATCGTCGACCAGCATGCCGCCCATGAGCGTCTCGTCTTCGAAGCGATGCGTGCGGCGTTGAATTCCCGGCCGCTTCCCGCCCAGGGCCTGCTGATCCCCGAGGTCGTCGACCTGCCGGAAGAGGACTGCGACCGGCTCGCCGCCCATGCGGCGGCGTTTTCCCGCCTCGGCCTCGGCATCGAGCGCTTCGGCCCCGGCGCGATCGCGGTGCGCGAGACGCCGGCGATGCTTGGCGAAGTCGATGCCGCCGGCCTGGTGCGCCAGCTCGCCGACGAACTCGCGGCGTGGGACACGGCCGACGGGCTGACGGGCAGGCTCGACCACATCGCGGCGACGATGGCCTGCCACGGCTCGGTGCGCGCCGGCCGGCGGCTGAAGCCGGAGGAAATGAACGCCCTCCTGCGGCAGATGGAGGCGACGCCCGGCTCCGGCCAGTGCAACCATGGACGGCCGACCTATATCGAATTGAAGCTTTCCGACATCGAGCGTCTGTTCGGGCGAAGCTGAGAAGGGCGGCGAGGCTGGCCTTTTGCGCGCCGCCGCGCTAGAGCTTGGCACGCGATCCCGCATGCTCCAAACGGCGAGGATCGGGGCTATGGCAGGATGACGGTCGCGCCTTTCCGGATCTGCGGCATGGTCAGGATACGGTCAGGCCGCGACGGGCCACGCAGCGTCGTCCCGCACGGGTTCGCAGCCGCACGGGAGGGACGCCCGTCGGGCCGGAGCGCGCCTGCCTCGGGGTCAAGACGGAACAGCGGCATATTGCGGGGGACAAGGCTTCCACCGGAAGTGCTCCAAGAGACGGAAAGACGGAACGACGATGATGAACCGGCACGAAGGCAGCGGCATGCGCGAGGCGAAAATCCGTTATCTCGACGGCGACTACCAGATCGTCCTGCCCGGATCGCATGTCGTCTGCGCGGTGACGGGACGGCAGATCCCGATCGACGAGCTGCGCTACTGGAGCGTCGCCCGGCAGGAGCCCTATGCCGACGCGGCCGCGTCGCTGGAGGCCGAACGCGCCGCCGCCGCCCTGCCCGACCAGCGCGGCTGACCGTTCCGCCTCATCCACCCGCGCCCTCCGGCGCAAGGAGACGCAGGCGCGCCGCCGCGCGCGCGGCGCGGACGATGCGGGCCGGCGCAGCCGGATCGTCGAAGGCAAGGCCGACCTCCAGGACATCCGCACCGGCGAGAAGCCGCCGCCCCGCCATGCCGGCGGGATCGATCCGGACCCGGTCCTTCGATGTCGTCACCGGCACCGCGGCGAGCCGCTCCGCCTCCGACAGGAGAGCGGCCATCTCGGCTTCGGAAAACGGGTGGTGATCGGGGAAGGAGCGCGTGGCGACGAGGTCGGCGCCCGTTCCGCGAAGGGTACGGTAGAATTTTTCCGGATCGGCGATGCCGGAGAAGGCGAGGACGCGCCGGCCGGCGAAGCGGCGCGCATCGGCGGCTTCCAGGCGCGCCAGATGCACGGGCTTTCCCGCCCGCGCCGCCATGCGCACCAGCCCCTCGGCCGCATGGCCCTCGCCGATCTTCAGGATCGCGTCCACATGGCGGAACTGCCGGGCGAGCGGCGCGCGCAGCGGGCCGGCCGGAAGGGTCTGCCCGTTGCCGACACCGCGCGAGGCATCGACGACGACCAGCGCATGGTCGATCCGGATCCGCGCGCTCTGGAAGCCGTCGTCCATGAGGATGAAGTCCGCGCCATGGTCGATCAGAAGCCGCGCCCCGTCGATGCGGTTGCGGCTGACGGCGGTCATCGCGACGGCGGACAGCAGCAGCGGCTCGTCGCCGACATCACGCGCCTGATGCCGCAGCGGATCGACGAGTGTCGCCGCCCGGACGGCGCCGCCATAGCCGCGGCTGAGGAAGCCGGGGGTCAGTCCCTCCGCCAGGGCCGCCCGGCCGAGGGCGATCGCCGTCGGCGTCTTGCCGGCGCCGCCGACCGTGACATTGCCGATGCAGACCACGGGGACACCGACCGGCACGCGCGGGGCCCGGTCCATCCGCCCCGCCGCAACGGCGCCGTAGACCCATGCGACCGGCGAGAGCAGCCGCGCCCGCCAGTCAGCCTCGCGCCACCAGAAGGGCGGCGTCTCGGGAATCATGCCGCATACGCCGACACGGCTGCCATTCAGCGGTAGCCGATGAGCGCCGGCAGGCCGGTGATGTCGTCGAGGCAGTGGTCTGCGGCGGCCGACAGGCTCTCGCGCGAGCCGGTGCCGGTCAGGACCGCGACCGTCAGGCCGGCGCGCGCGGCCCGGCCCATATGCATGTCGTGATTGTTGTCGCCGACGACCGCGACCATATCCGGCTCGAGGCCGGTCGCGCGGCAGAAGCCGAGCACCATGCCCGGTTCGGGCTTCACGCCGAAGCCGCTGTCATAGCCGCAGACGAAATCGAGATGCTCGACGAAGCCGAAACGCGTCGCCAGCCGGAGGATCGAGGCCTCATTGTCGCTGGAGGCGACGCCGAGCTTCAGCCCAAGCCCTTTCAGGCCGGCGAAGAAGGCGGCGAGATCGGTGACCGGCACGGAGAAATCGGCCGACCGCGTGAAGAGCGCGTCGAATTCCGCCGTCAGATGGTCGAGCGGCACCCTCGATCCGGCGGCGACCATGCCGGCGGCGATCTCGGCCGCCGTGCCGGCGGCAAACAGGCTGTCGGCCGCGACATGGCCGCTGTCCGGGTCCATGCCGCAGGCGATGAGCAGATGGCGCTCGAGCGCCTGATCGCCTTGCGCCGCCATCTCCGCCAGCGCCCGGTTCACCGGCAGCCAGCTCGCATCGTAGTGGATCAGCGTGCCGTCCTTGTCGAACAGCAGCCCCCGGATCGTCGTTTCGGTCGTGCCCGTCGTCATGTCAGCCCCCGCCCTTCGGATGCAGCCGCGCCTTGACCGTCAGAGGATTGATATAGGGCTCGAGCCCGCGCACGGTCGCCGACAGGGCGCCGCGCATCTCGTGGATCGTTTCCAGCCCCGCTTCGATCATCTGCTTGCGCATGTCGTCGTTGACGAGAAGATAGTGCACGCCCTTGGCCAGCATCTCGACGTCGCGGACGATCTTGGCGCTGCCGTTCTTGGCGAGGATCTGGAAGGCGTCGCGGAAATTCTGCACGTTGCTGCCCGAAAGGATGGCACAGCCGACCATCGCCGGCTCGAGCGGGTTCTGCCCGCCCTCGCCGGTCAGAGACTTGCCGACGAAGGCGATCTCCGTCAGCCGCAGGTAGAGCCCCATCTCGCCGATCGTGTCGCCGAGGAAGATGTCCGTGTCGGCTGTCAGCGGGTCGTTGCGCGTGCGACGCGCGACCACCAGGCCCTTGGCATGGAGCGCCGCCTCGATCTCGTCGGCGCGCTCGGGATGGCGCGGCACGACGAGGGTGAGCAGTCCGGGAACCCGCTCCTTCAGCGCCTTGTGCACGACGCCGGCCGCGTTTTCCTCGCCATCGAAGGTCGAGATCGCCGCCCAGGTCTTGCGCGCGCCGATCTGCTGGCGGTAGCGCCGCAGCGCCTCGCCGTCAGGCGCCGGCATGTCGGTGTCGACCTTCAGGTTGCCCGAAACCATCACCGGCAGCGCGCCAAGCGTGCGGAACCGCTCCGCGTCCTCCTCCGAGCGGGCGATGACAAGGGCGAGGTTCTCGAAGAGCGCGTCGGCGATGACGGGGCGCTTCTTCCAGCGCGCGAAGGTGCGGTCCGACAGGCGGCCGTTGACGAGGACCTGCGGGATGTGGCGCCGGCCGAGCTCCATGATCGTCATCGGCCAGATCTCCGACTCGGCGATGATGGCGAGGTCGGGCTCCCAGTAGTCGAGGAAGCGGCTGATCGCCGGCTTGAGGTCGATCGGAACGTATTGGTGGATGACGGAGGCGCCGAGGCGCTCTTCGGCGACCTTGGCCGAGGTGCGCGTGCCGGTGGTCAGGAGCACGGAAATGTCGCGGCGCCGGATCTCGCGGATCAGCGGGATGACGGCCGAGGTCTCGCCGACGCTCGCGGCATGGATCCAGACGAGCGGGCCCGGCGGACGCGGCAGGCTCGCATGCCCGTAGCGCTCGCGCCGGCGCGCCGGATCCTCCTTGCCGCGCGCGGTGCGCACGCCGAGATAGGACCAGATGACCGGATAGAGCGCCGTGCCGAGCCAGCGATAGCCGCCAAGCGCGAGACGCGCGCGCAGCCGGCTCATGACGCGGCTCCCGCGAGGGCATTTTGCTGACGATCCACGCCGGAAACGGCCACCATCCGGGCGATCACGCCGTCGCCGGATCGAGGAGACGATGCATGTGGACGATGAAATAGCGCATATGGGCGTTGTCGACGGTCTGCTGCGCCTTGGCCTTCCAGGCGACGAGCGCGCTCTGGTAGTCCGGGAAGATACCGACGATGTCGAGCCCTTCGAGATCGCGGAACTGGACGTCCGTCACACTGGTGAGTTCGCCGCCGAAAACGAGATGAAGCAACTGTTTCTTGCCGGTCTGTTCAGACATGGGAGCCTCGCTGTGCCTCGCGTTGACGCGATTGGTGTTCGGATATTCCGTCTCAAAGGTCAATGGCCTTCGAGGGCCTGGGCGGCGGCGACGAGGCCGTCGAGCACCGGCGCCGTCGCGGCGCACAGAACGCTATGCGCGACGGTCGGGCGATTGTATGTCAGCGCGCTGCCGTCGAGGTTCTTCAGCCCGCCGCCGGCGCGCGCGAGGATCAGGTCGGCCGCCGCGAGGTCCCAGTCGTGCGACGAGGACATGACGAGCGTCGCGTCGATCGTGCCGTCGGCGATCATCGCCAGCCGATAGGCGAGCGAGGGCACATGGCCGACGCGCTCGACGCCGGCGCGGAAGCCGCGATCCAGCCCGCCGATCATCCGCTCGGACGCGGCCACGCGCAGGGGCGAACGCGTCGGTCCCTGCGCCAGCGCCATCGTCGCGCCGTTCTTGACCGCGGGCCCGTCGATCCGGGCGAGGAAGGTTTCCTTGAGCGCCGGAGCGACCAGCACGCCCGCGACCGGGCGGCCGCGATGCACCACGGCGACGCTGACGCACCAGACGTCGCGGCCGGCGATGAAGGCGCGGGTGCCATCGATCGGATCGACGACGAAGACGGTCTCGCAGGAGAGCCGCGCCGGATCGTCGTCGGTCTCCTCCGACAGCCAGCCATAGTTCGGCCGGGCCTTCAGGAGCATGTCCTTCAGCACGTCGTTCGCCGCATAGTCGGCGGCACTCACCGGCGAATGGCCGCCATTCTTCCAGCGCACGTCCGGATCCTTGCGGAAGAAGGCGAGCGCCCGTTCGCCGGCCGCCCGGGCGGCGTCCGCGATGAGATCGAGGTCGTCGCGCCAGGACGGCGGGCGGATCGGGGACTCACTTGCCGGCAAGCGTCATGCCTCCGATGGCGATCGTCGGCGCGGCGACGCTGTAGCTGCGGTCGATGTCGTCGGCGAGCGTAAGGTCGAGGAACATCCGCGACAGATTGGAGGCGATCGTCACCTCGGAGACGGGATAGGTGATCTCGCCGTTCTCGATCCAGAAGCCGGAGGCGCCGCGGCTGTATTCGCCGGTGATCAGGTTGGCGCCGTGGCCGATCAGTTCGGTGACGTAGAAGCCCGTGCCGACGCTGCGGATCAGGTCCTCGGGGCCGATGTCGCCGGGCTCGAGCGCGAGATTGGTCGACGAGGGCGTGACCGAGGTGCCGGAGCGCACGCCGCGGCCGTTCGTCTGCAGTCCGAGTTCCCGCGCGGCCGAGGAGGACAGGAACCACTCCTTCAGCACACCGTCCTCGATCATGACGAGCCGCTCGCCGCGAACGCCTTCGCCGTCGAAGGGGCGCGAGGCCGATCCCCTGCGGATCTGCGGGTCGTCGGTGACGCTCACGCCGGGCGCGAGGATGCGCTCGCCCATCCTGTCCTTCAGGAAGCTGGTCTTTCGGGCGATCGACGCGCCGTTGATCGCGCCGGCGATATGGCCGACGAAGCCGCGCGCGATGCGCGGATCGAAGACGACGGTCACGTCGCTCGCCGTTGCCACCTGGCGCGGATTGAGGCGCCGCGCCGCGCGCTCGCCGGCGCTCCGGCCGATCCCGGCGGCCGCCCTCAGATCGGCGGCGAAGATCGCGCCGTCATAGTCGTAGTCGCGCTCCATGCCGGTGCCCTCGCCGGCGATCGCGCTGACCGAGCAGCCGAAGCGCGTGCCCATATAGGCGCCCGAGAAGCCGTGCGAGGTGACGAGGACGAGGCCGCCCATGCCGGCCGATGCGCCGGCGCCGCTGGAATTGGTGACGCCCGCGACATCGAGCGCCGCCGCTTCCGCCTCGAGCGCCATGGCGGTCAGCTCCGCCGTCGTGACCTCCGTCGGATCGAAGAGGTCGAGATCGGCGAACGTCGTCGCCAGCCGGTCCCGGTCGGCGAGGCCGGCATAGGGATCCTCGGGCGAGGCCTTGGCCATGGCGACGGCGCGCTCGGCGAGCGCCTTCAGGTCGAAGCCCGGCGTCGCCGAGACGCTCGCGACGCGGCGGCCGACGAAGACGCGCAGCGAGACGTCGTCGCTCTCGGAGGATTCCGTGTTCTCGACCTTGCCGAGGCGCACGGAGACGGAGCGCGACCGGCCGCGGGTCACGGCGGCGTCCGCCGCCTCCGCCCCCGCCTTCAGCGCCAGATCGACCAGTTCGGCCGCACGTTTCTGCAGGAGTTCGGAATCGATACCGTCGGACATGATTTCGCCTTTCATTCCCGCCCCATTTATTGTGCAGTGGCGAGAGCATCAAGGGCAAGGCCCGATTCTTCTGCCGCCGGCGCCGTCCCTTTGCCGGCGGACACGGTCATCGCCCCGCTCCGCCTCGACCGAAAGACCGACCGCATGACCACCACCGCCAGCGCCCTCTATTCCCAGCCTCTCCTGCTCCTCGGCGGCGCGGTCGTGGCGGCGCCGGTGTTCAAGAAGCTCGGCCTCGGCACCATTCTCGGCTATCTCGCCGCCGGCGTGCTGATCGGTCCGATCCTGATGCAGATCACCGAAGGCGAGGAGATCCTGCAGGTTGCCGAGCTCGGCGTCGTCTTCCTTCTCTTCATCATCGGGCTCGAACTGAAGCCTTCGCGTCTCTGGCAGATGCGGCGCGACATTTTCGGGCTCGGCACGGCCCAGGTTCTTTCGACCGGGCTGGCGCTCGCGCTGATCGCCTACGAGACCGGGCTTTCCGGCTGGCGCGGCGCGATCGTCGGCGGCTTCGGCCTGGCGCTGTCCTCCACCGCCTTCGCCATGCAGATCCTCGACGAACGCAACGACACCAACACGCGCTACGGCCAGCGCTCCTTCTCGGTTTTGCTGCTGCAGGACATGGCGATCGTGCCGCTTCTCGCCATCATCCCGCTTCTGGCGCAGCGCCCGCCCGAGGTCGAGGCCAGCCCGATCGTCGATTTCGCCGTGGCGCTCGGGGCGATCGCCGCGCTCGTCGTCGCCGGGCGCTACCTGCTCAACCCGCTGCTGCGGGTGATCGCGCGGACCGGCGCGCGCGAGGCGATGATCGCCGCCGCCCTCTTCGTCGTCATCGGCGCGGCGACGCTGATGCAGCTCGCCGGCCTCTCCATGGCGATGGGCGCCTTCCTTGCCGGCGTGATGCTCGCCGAATCCTCCTACCGCCACGAGCTCGAAGCCGACATCGAGCCGTTTCGCGGCATCCTCCAAGCCCTGTTCTTCATGGCGGTCGGGCTGTCGCTCGATGTCGACGTCATCCTGCTCTACGCCTGGATCATCGCCCTGCTCGTGCCGCTGCTGATGCTGGTGAAGGCCCTCATCCTCTACGTGCTCTGCCGGGCGGCGCGCTCGCCGCACAACGATGCGGTGCGCATCGCGCTGCTCCTGCCGCAGGGCGGCGAGTTCGGCTTCGTGCTCTTCACCGCGGCCGCGGCGGCCGGCATCTTCTCCCCCGCCCATGCCTCGCTGCTGATCGTCATCGTCACCTTGAGCATGGCGCTGACGCCGGCCGCCGCCGCCCTCGCCCAGCTCTTCCTCAAGGAGCAGGACGAGATCGAGGAGGCGATGGACGAGGATTACGAGGGCGCCGGCGCCGATGTGCTGATGATCGGCTTTTCCCGCTTCGGCCAGATCGCGGCGCAGATCCTGCTCGCAAGCGGGCGCAACGTCACCGTCATCGACCATTCGGCCGCGCGCGTGCGCCAGGCGGCGACCTTCGGTTTCCGCATCTATTTCGGCGACGGCACGCGGCTCGACGTGCTGCGCGCGGCGGGGATAGAGAAGGCGAAGATCGTCTGCGTCTGCACCCAGAAGAAGCACGTCACCAATGCGATCGTCGATCTGGTCCAGGCCGAATTCCCCAATGCCCGCCTGTTCGTGCGCGCCTATGACCGCATCCACACGCTCGAACTGCGCGAGAAGGGCGTCGACTACGAGCTGCGCGAGACGCTCGAATCCGGCCTCGTCTTCGGCCGCAGGATCATCGGGGAGCTCGGGCTCGGCGACGACGAGGCGATGGCCGTGACCGACGACATCCGCCGGCGCGACGAGGCACGCCTGCAATTGCAGCAGAGCGGCGGGCTGGCGGCGGGACGGCACTATCTCCATTCCGAGCCGGTGCGGCCCGAGCCGCTGGTCAAGCCGCGCCGCGAGGCGCGGGCGGAGGCTCCGGAGGGGCCGCCGCGGCAGGAGGCCGGGGGGACGATGACGGCCTGACGTTTCCCCGTCGCGGCTCAGCCGGCGACGGCGGCCCGCGCCGAGACTGCGGCATCGAGGGCGCGTTTCAATTCGTCCTTGCACGGCGCCGTCGCCGCCAGGATCTCCTGGGCGCGCAGGAAATCGAGCACCCGGAAGCGGCTGACGCCGGGCCGCAGCAGGATGTCCGGCGGGCGAAGCTTCAGCTTCGCGGCGATGATCGCCTGCATCATCAGCTGGCTCGCGCCGAACAAGGCATCGATGCGGGCCGGCATCGCGTCGCCCTCGCCTTGCGGTCCGCCGACGACGTCGACGCCGATGACGATGTCGGCAAGGCCCTCCAGATGATCGAAGGGCACCGGATTGAACAGGCCGCCGTCGATCAGGATGCGCCCGTCCCTGCGCACCGGCCGAAAGATCGCCGGCAGTGCGGCCGAGGCGGCGAGCGCGGGTCGCAGACTGCCGGCATCGAGCGCGCGCTCGCACTGGCCGTAATAGTCGGTGACGATCACCTTCAACGGCAGGGAAAGGCCGGAGAAGTCGTCGGGGATCGCGGCGGGCAGGAAATGGGCGAGGATCCGCTCGATGTCGAACTGGCCGAGCGTCGCGGCGAAGACCTCCGACAGCGATGCGGGACGCAGCTTCCACAGCCGGTTCATCACCGCCCGGCGCGCGCCGACCGCCTCCAGCGTGTGGGCACGGATCTCGGCACCGGACATCCCCGCCGCCATCGCCGCCCCCATGATCGCGCCGATCGAGGCGCCGGCGATCGCCGCCGGGCGGATGCCGAGCTCGTCGAGCGCCTCGATGACGTGGATATGGGCGAGGCCGCGCGCGCCGCCGCCGCCGAGCGCCAGCGCGACGCGCGTCATGCGCCGACCCGGTAGCGGAAGAAGTGGATGCGGGTGTCGCCGAACGGACGCTCGTCGAGGCGCTCGAAGGACGGCCCGGGAACGGGACTGGCCTCGGCGCTTTCCTCAAGCAGGACCAGCGCGCCGTCGACGAGCCAGTTCCCCCGCGCGGCCGCATCGAGCGCACGCTCGCCGAGGCCGCGCCCATAGGGCGGGTCGGCGAAGAGCAGATGGAACGGCTCCATCGTTCCCGCAGGCCCGAGGTCGGTAGCGTCGCGGCGAAAGATCTTCGCCCGCCCCTGCAGGCCGAGCGCCTCGATGTTGACGCGCAGGAGCCCGCGCCCCTCGACGCCCTGCTCGACGAAAAGCGCCTGCCGACAGCCGCGCGACAGCGCCTCGAGCCCGACCGCGCCGGTGCCGGCGAAGAGATCGAGGACGCGGGTGCCGTCGAGCGCCTCCGGATAGGCATGGCTCAGGATGTTGAACAGGCTCTCGCGCGTGCGGTCCGTCGTTGGACGGATGTCGTTCGACGCGGGCGCCGCCAGCGTCCGCCCCCGGAATTCACCGCCGACGATGCGCATGCCGGATCAGTTTCCCCGCCCGCGCGGCTTGCCGCCCGGGGACGGCCGTCCGCCCGGCTTTCCGGAAGAGGATTTGCCGGAGAAGGACTTTCCGGAGAAGGACTTGCCGCCCGGCTTGCCCGAGAAGGACTTGCCGGCGCCCGGCCTTCCTCCTGCCGCAGTCTTCGCGCCAAAACCCTTGCCGCGCGGCGTGTCGCCGAAGGTCTTCTCCGAGCCGCCTTTCGTCTCGCCGAAACCGCGCCCGCGGGGCTTGTCGGCGAAGGCGCGGCCTTCGCCGCGTTCCCCGAAGCCGCCCTTGCGGCCGCCGCGCTCGTCGCGGGCCTGCGGTTCGCTGGCGCGGATCCATTCGCCCTCGTCATCGGTGGTGCGCGTCACGGCGACGCGCGGCGCCTCGCTGCCTGTGGCAGCGCGCGCGGTCGTCTTGCGGTCCGGATCGAAACGCTTCGTCGACCGGATCGCCTTGCCCTCGGCATTGCGGCCGTAGCGCTTGGTCTTCGGCGCGCCTTCGGGCCGCTCGCGCCGAATCGGGGCTTCCGCGGCCGCGTCGGACGCATCCTTCTTTTCCGCCTGTGGACGGGCGCCGGGCGCCATCCAGACATTCGCCTTGCGGGCGCGCTGGGCCGGATCGCGCTTCGGCCGGTCGGCGCCCTCGTCGCGGAATCCGCCGCGCGACGGTCGGTCGTCGCGGCGCGTGTCGAGGCGCGAGAGCGCCCGCTCGCGCCGGTCGGCGGGCTTTTCGCGGAAGGCGGGACGCTTCTCGCCGCCGCCGGCCGCCTTTGCCGTCCTCTCCGTCTTCGCGGGCGTCTCCTCCGCCTCGCCCTGATGGAGCGGCGCGTCGAAATTGGCCTTGGCATCGGCGATCAGCCGGGGCCCGAGCTGGTCTCGCAACGTCCGGCCGCGGATCTCCTGCACGTCGCCCTCGGCGATCTCGCCCAACTGGAACGGGCCGTAGGAGATGCGGATCAGCCGGTTCACGTCGAGGCCGAGCGCACCGAGCACGTTCTTGATCTCGCGGTTCTTACCCTCGCGCAGGCCCATGGTGATCCAGACATTCGAGCCCTGCACCTTGTCGAGCGTCGCCTCGATCGCGCCGTAGAGCACGCCGTCGACGGCGATGCCGTCCTTCAGCCGGTCGAGCGCCGCCTGGTCGACCGATCCGTGGGCGCGCACGCGGTAGCGGCGCAGCCAGCCCGTCGCCGGCAGTTCCAGCACCCGGGCGAGGCCGCCGTCATTCGTGAGCAGCAGCAGGCCCTCGGTGTTGATGTCGAGCCGGCCGACGGAGAGCACGCGCGGCAGATCCTCCGGCAGGCTGTCGAAGACGGTCGGCCGGCCTTCCGGGTCGGAATTGGTGGTCACGAGGCCGGCGGGCTTGTGGTAGAGCCAGAGCCGGGTGCGTTCGATGCCGCGGATCGGCGCGCCGTCGACCTCGATGCGGTCGGCGAGCGTCGCATTGACGACGGGCGTGTCGAGCACCGTGCCGTTGAGGCTGACGCGGCCTTCCATGATCATCCGCTCGACATCGCGGCGCGAGGCGACGCCGGCGCGCGCGAGGATCTTGGAGATGCGCTGCGGCGGCTCGGCGGCCGCCTGGACCGGCGCAGCCGCGCGATCGCGCTTCGCCGCCGGGCGCGGACGGCTGCCCGCCTCTTGCCTTGCCTGGGGACGCGGGCTGCCGCCCGCCTCCTTGCGCGGCGGCCGCGAGGTGGCGACGGCCGCGGCCGTCTTGCCGAAACGCGCCTTTCCGTCGGCCGCGCGCGGCCTCCCCTCGCCGGATGCGGATTTGGCCTCCGCCGAGCGCGCCGGGCCCGAACGGGCGGGGCGGCCTTCGGACGCGGCCTTGGCGGCGGTGCGATAGGGCTTTCTCCCCTCGCCCGGCCGGCCGGTGCCGCGGCCCTTGCCGCCGTCTTGTCCTGCCGGCTTGCCTTTGCCGGACTTATCCTTGAATGTCATGATGTCGCCTGCCTTTTGCGGCTCTCGTACCAGCAGATGCCCGAGGGGTTAAGTCTCATATCACGGTTTTTCTATCATGGCTGCACCGCAAGGCTTCATGGACCGCGCCCTTGAGGAGGCGAGGCGCGCGGGCATGCGCGGCGAAGTGCCGGTCGGCGCGGTGGTCGTTCTTGACGGCGCGGTGATCGCGGCGGCCGGCAACGCCACGCGCGCGGCGAACGATCCGACGGCCCATGCGGAGATCGAGGCGATCCGCGCCGCCGCCGCCCTCATCGGCAGCGACCGGCTGCCGAACGCCGATCTCTATGTGACGCTGGAACCCTGCACGCTCTGCGCCGCCGCCATCTCCTTTGCCCGCATCCGCCGCCTCTATTACGGCGCGGAGGACGAGAAGGGCGGCGCGGTCGACAACGGCGTGCGCTTCTTTCAGGCCTCGACCTGCCATCACGCGCCCGAGGTCTATTCCGGCTTCGCCGCGATAGACGCGGCGACACTGCTCAAGGATTTCTTCTCACAACGGCGGTGAGATCAGAAGGGCCAGTACCACTTAGAGCCGCTGTTGGCGACCTCGGCTTCCTTCTTGCGGCGGCGCTCCTTGATCTGCTCGTCCTCGCCCAGATCGCTCTTCGCCTCCTCGGGAAGGCGGCGATAGTCGAGCGGCGGGTCGCTCAGATAGCGGCGCCTGTCGGAATAGGCGCCCATCTCGATGGCGCGCGCCTGGCGATAGGCCTGCTGCTGCTCCTTGGCCGAGAGGGTGCGGCCGTTGGCGCTGGCCTTCGCCAGCGGCGAGACGTAGCCCGGACGCCCGGCATTCTCGTCGGCTTCCTCGCGCAGGCGCTGGCGCGTTTCCTCGGGCGATTCCACCCAGTTCGGATTGCTCTCGCGGTCGGCAAGCGACTTCTGCGGCTCGACCAGCGCCAGTTCCTGCTGCGGCGGCAGCACAAGGCCGGGGCGGGGCTGGTACTTGACGTTCTTCTTGCCGGCCGGCTGCAGCGCCACGACGCTGCCGAGGTCGTCCATCAGGTGCTCGCCCGCCGTCTTGTCCGTGCCGTAGGTCGGGCCCCCGACGCAGCCCGAAAGCGAAAGCGACGCGGCGAGGACGCCGATCAGGCTTACCGATAGTCTGAGCATCCGCTCCATACTCCATCAAGCTCCGACGACAGGCACAGGAGACCGCCATCCGTTCACGGGCAGGCGACAACCACGGGATCGCCCCAATCGGGCCATGCCCGCAAAATCCGCCGAATTTCAGGCGCCTTGTACCGGATGAACGGCAAAAACGCAATTCATCCGGTCAACAAAGGGTTAATCCGCGTAACCGAGCTCGCGCAGCGCAGCCGCGTCGCGGGCGGACACGTCCGGGAAGGCGGGATCGGAGCCGACATCGGCGGTGATGCGCCAGGAGCGCGCGCATTTCGTCCCCTCGGCCTTTGACGGCACGACGGAGATCGCGGGCAGTTCCGGCAGGCGGAACGCCTCCGCCGGGCCTTCCGTCCTTTCGATCGTGATGCCCGAAGTGATGCAGATTTCGGAGAAATCCTGCCCGGTCAGCGCCTGGTAGAGCGCCTCGTCGGTGACGTAGACGACAGGGGCCGCCTCCAGCGAAGCGCCGATGCGCTTCTCGCGCCGCTCGACCTCCAGCGCGCCGGTGACCGCCGAGCGCACCGCGCGGATCTTGGCCCATGTCGCCGCCAGCGCCTCGTCCTTCCACCCGGCCGGCACATCGGGGAACTGTTCCAGATGGATCGAGACGGCGGACGGATCGCGCGACAGCCACGCCTCCTCGGTGGTGAAGGGCAGCATCGGCGCAAGCCACGTGACGAGGCAGTCGAAGATCTTGCGGATGACCGCAAGGCTCGCCCGGCGGCGCAGGCTCGACGGCGCGTCGCAATAAAGCGCATCCTTGCGCACGTCGAAATAGAAGGCGGAGAGCTCGACATTGGAGAAGTCGATCAGCGCGCGGGCGATCTTCTTGAACTCGAAGGCGTCGTAGCCGTCGCGCACGACCCGGTCGAGTTCCACCAGCCGGTGCAGCATCAGCCGCTCCAGTTCCGGCATGTCGGCAACCGCGATCTCCTCGCCGGTGTCGTGCTTCAGCGTGCCGAGCATCCAGCGGATCGTGTTCCTCAGCTTGCGATAGGCGTCGACATTGGTCTGGATGATCGCCTTGCCGAGGCGCTGGTCCTCCCAGTAGTCGGTGGTCATCACCCAGAGGCGGAGGATGTCGGCGCCGGCATCCTTCATCACGTCCTGGGGAGCGACGACATTGCCCTTCGACTTCGACATCTTCTCGCCCTTCTCGTCCATGGTGAAGCCATGGGTGACGACGGTGTCGTAGGGCGCGCGGCCGCGCGTCGCCGCACTTTCGAGCAGCGAGGAATGGAACCAGCCGCGATGCTGGTCGGAGCCTTCGAGATAGACGTCGGCCGGCCATTTCAGATCGGGCCGATCCTCCAGCGTGAAGCTGTGGGTCGAGCCCGAGTCGAACCAGACGTCGAGGATGTCCATGACCTGCGTCCACGTCGCATGGTCATGCGCATCACCGAGGAAGCGCTCCTTCGCGCCCGCAGCGAACCAGGCATCGGCACCCTCGGCATCGAAGGCCTCAAGGATGCGGGCATTGACCGCCTCGTCCTTCAACACCTCGCCGGCCTCGTCGACGAAGACGCAGATCGGCACGCCCCAGGCCCTCTGCCGGGAGAGCACCCAGTCCGGGCGTTGCTCGATCATGGCGCGCAGCCGGTTCTGGCCGGCGGCGGGCACGAAACGCGTGTCGTCGATCGCCTTCAGAGCCCGTTCGCGCAGCGTCGTGCCGTCGGCGAGCGTCTTGTCCATGTAGACGAACCATTGCGGCGTGTTGCGGAAGATGATCGGCTTCTTCGAGCGCCAGGAATGCGGATACTGGTGTTTCAGCCGGCCGCGGGCGAACAGCGCGTTGCGTTCGATCAGCGCCTTGATGACGCGATCGTTGGCATCGCCCTTCTTGCCGTTGTCGTCCATGACGCGCGCACCCTCGAAGCCGGGGGCATCGGCAGTATAGGCGCCGGCATCGTCGACCGGGAACGGGATTTTTGTGTCGATGCCACGCGCTTCCAATGCGCGGGCATTGTCCATCCACGCCTCGAAGTCCTCGCGGCCGTGGGAGGGTGCCGTGTGGACGAAACCGGTACCGGCATCGTCGGTGACGTGGTCACCGGCGAGGAGGGGGACGGCAAAATCATATCCCATATCGGCGAGCGGATGAGATAGCTTCAAACGCCCCATAACCGATGCAGGTACATCGGCAAGACGATTGAATCGCGTGACCTTAGCGGAAGCGAAGAAGGATGGCGCCAGAGCGTCGGCCAGAACGATAGTCTCTTCATACCCCAGCCAGTTGCCTTCTGGCGCATCCTCGACCTGATAGACTCCGTAGGAAACCTTGGGCGAGTAAGCAACAGCACGGTTGCCCGGGATCGTCCATGGCGTGGTCGTCCAGATCACCACTTTGGCGCCGGTGAGCCACGTGTTCAAAAGTCCAGCAGCGTCACGCTCAGCACGTGCATCCTCCTCCGTGAAGGAAGATGCCGGCTTGTTCCAACCATCAACAGGCGAAGATGGGAAATAGGTCTGGATCGGAAAACCAACGAAGATCGTGTCGCTCTCGTAGTCGTGATACTCGACCTCCGCTTCCGCCAGCGCGGTGCGCTCGACCACCGACCACATGATCGGCTTGGAGCCGCGATAGAGCTGGCCGCTCATGGCGATCTTCAGGAGTTCGCCGGCGATGCGGCTTTCCGCGTGAAAATTCATCGTCAGGTACGGATTGTCGAAATCGCCGACGATGCCGAGGCGCTTGAACTCGTCGCCCTGCACCTTGATCCATTTTTCCGCATAGGCCCGGCATTCGCGGCGGAACTCGATCATCGCGTCCGGTGACTTAAGGTCCGGCTTCGCCTTGCCCTTGGCGCGATAGTTCTCCTCCTCGATCTTCCATTCGATCGGCAGGCCATGGCAGTCCCAGCCGGGCACGTAGTTCGAGTCGTAGCCGCGCATCTGGAAGGAGCGGGTGATGACGTCCTTGAGGATCTTGTTCAGCGCGTGGCCGATATGGATGTTGCCGTTGGCATAGGGCGGGCCGTCATGCAGCACGAATTTTTCGCGACCGGCGGCCGAGGCGCGCAGCTTTTTGTAGAGGTCCATCCGCTGCCAGCGGGCGACCGTTTCCGGCTCCTTCTGCGGCAGGCCCGCGCGCATCGGGAAATCGGTCTCGGGCAGGAACAGGGTCTTCGAATAGTCGATCGTGTCGGCGGTCTCGGTCATCGGATCTTCATCGTCTTTCGGCGCGGCTCAGCGCAGGCCAGGGAATAAAAAGGGGGCTGCCGCAAGGGCAAGGCGTCCGCAAACGCCGACATCCCGGACCTCCCGGCCGTTTCAGGCAGCGCGGAAGGCCGGGCCCGTAATTCGCGCAGCGATCGTCGGGCGGGACAGCGTCATGATGGGCGGTTGTTTATGCCAGATGGGGCGGAAAGAAAAGGGGTACGCCGCGCCGGCCGCGCCTCAGAAGCACAGCGTCGCGTCGAGGTCGGTCAGCGGCGCCACGCCGGACAGAAGCGCGCGCGCCTCCTCCTCGTCCTTCCGGATCTGGGCGACCAGCGGCTCCAGCCCGTCGAATTTCAGTTCGTCGCGCAGGAAGCCGAAGAAGGAGACCGAACAGACCTCGCCGTAGAGATTGCCGGAAAAGCCGAAGACGAAGGTTTCGAGCAGGGGCTCGCCATTGCTGTCGACGGTCGGCCGGCGGCCGTAGCTCGCCACCCCGTCGTAAAGCGTGCCGTCCGCCCGGCGGAAGCGCACCGCATAGATGCCGTTCCTCAACGTGACTTCGCCGGGAAGACGCATGTTCGCCGTCGGATAGCCGAGGGTGCGGCCGAGCTGCTGCCCGGAGATCACCTCGGCGGCAACCGTGAAGCGGTAGCCGAGCAGGCCCGCCGCCTCGACGATCCCGCCCTCGGCGAGCGCGTGGCGGATGCGGCTCGAGGACACGACCGAGGCGCTCTCGTCGCGGAAAGCATCGACCAGGGTCACGCCGAAGCCTTCCTCCGCTCCGGCCGCCATCAGGAAGGCCGGACCGCCCTCGCGCCCCTTGCCGAAATGGAAGTCGAAGCCGGTGACGACATGGGCCGCATGCAGCCAGTCGATCAGCACCGTGCGGATGAAATCGGACGCCGACATCTGCGAGAAGGTGCGGTCGAAGGGATATTCGATGACGGCGCTGAAGCCCATGCCCTCGAGAATCAGCGCTTTCACCGGCGCCGGCGTCAGGCGGAAGACCGGCTCGTCGGGACGGAACACGCTGCGCGGATGCGGCTCGAAGGTCAAAACCAGCGCCGGACGCCCGCGCTCGGCGGCGACGGCCAGCGCCCGGTCGAGCACGGTGCGGTGGCCGCGATGCACGCCGTCGAAATTGCCGATGGCGATCACTCCGCCGCGCAGATGGTCGGGGAGCGGCTCGCGTGTCTCGTTGCGGTGGAAGACTGTCATGGGCGTCGCAATCATGAATGGCTGTCAGGCGAGATGGGGCATCCACCAGGCGGGCGTCGCCCCTTCGGCCTTGAGGAAGGCGGCAAGCTTCGCCTCGTCGGTCCGCTCGCCCGTCATATAGGCCCTGCTGTGGATGCCGCCGCTGATATAGAGAAGATCGAGGCCGAAATCCTGCGCGCCCCTGACGTCGGTCGGCATGCCGTCGCCGACCGCGAGCACCCGGGCCTGCTGGAAGCCCGGCTTCAGGGCCTTGGCGACGGAGAGCGCGGCGCGGTAGATCGCTGGATAGGGCTTGCCGGCGATCAGCGTCTCGCCGCCGAGCTCCTCGTAGAGCTTCGCGACCGCGCCGGCGCACGGGATGAGCTTGTCGCCGCGCTCGACGACGAGATCCGGATTGGCGCAGATGAACGGCACCTTGCGCTTGGCGAGCCCCATCAGCGTGTAGCGATAGTCCTCCGGCGTCTCCGTCGTGTCGTCGAAAAGCCCGGCGCAGACGATGGTCTTTGCATCGTCGGAAGCCGAAAGCTCGACGTCAAGACCCTCGATCAGCGGCAGGTCGCGCTCCGCGCCGATGAAATAGACCTTCCGGGCGGCATCGGCGATCAGCGCGCGGGTGACGTCGCCGGAGGTGACGATGCGGTCATAGGCGGCGTCCGGAACGCCGAGGCCGCGCATCTGCACGGCGACATTGGCGGCGGGGCGCGGCGCGTTGGTCAGCATCACCACCGCCGCGCCGTTCTGACGCGCCTCGACCAGCGCCTCGCAGGCTGCGCCGAACGCCTTCACGCCGTTGTGCATGACGCCCCAGACGTCGCACAGGATGACGTCGTAGCGGCCGGCAATGTCGCGAAGGCTTGAGATCCGAGCGCCCATGAAGGTTTCCGCGTGAGTAAGGACACCGGCTGACATCGCAAGGAAGCGGCGAGAATACAAGCCATTTCTCCGGAAAATCATGGTGTTTTCAGGGGTGGCAAGCTCATCCGCCGGAGCGGATCGCCGGCGACAGCCGGCAGGTCGACGCCGTCATCGCGCCATCCGATCGCGCGCAGGTTCCCTCTCGTTGAAAAAATTTTGTGCCGTCGTCGTCATTGGCGGGCGCGCGATCCTTGACTCTCGTCCGGGCAGTCCTTACATCGACCGTCGCTGGCACTCATCCAAACAGAGTGCTAATCGCCATCCTAGGATCAGGGATCCTGGTCCGCGACGTCATTTGATCGAGGGATTAGACAATGACAACCACGAACTTCCGTCCGCTGCATGACCGCGTCGTCGTACGCCGTGTCGAGTCCGAAGCCAAGACCAAGGGCGGCATCATCATCCCCGACACCGCCAAGGAAAAGCCGCAGGAAGGCGAGATCGTCGCCGTCGGCTCCGGTGCGCGTGACGAGTCCGGCAAGGTCGTGCCGCTGGACGTCAAGGCCGGCGACCGGGTGCTCTTCGGCAAGTGGTCGGGCACCGAAGTCAAGCTCAACGGCGAAGACCTTCTGATCATGAAGGAAGCCGACATCATGGGCATCATCGGCTGATCCTCACCGGTTCGCCTTCCCCTTCAAGACAACAAGAGACATTGGGAGTTTTCTCACATGGCTGCTAAAGATATCAAGTTTGGCCGCAATGCCCGCGAAAAGATGCTGCGCGGCGTCGACATCCTCGCGGATGCGGTGAAGGTCACGCTCGGCCCCAAGGGCCGCAACGTCATCATCGACAAGTCCTTCGGCGCGCCGCGCATCACCAAGGACGGCGTCTCGGTCGCCAAGGAAATCGAGCTCGACGACAAGTTCGAGAACATGGGCGCCCAGATGGTCCGCGAAGTCGCTTCGAAGACCAACGACATCGCCGGTGACGGCACGACGACCGCGACGGTCCTGGCCCAGGCCATCGTCAAGGAAGGCGCCAAGGCGGTTGCCGCCGGCATGAACCCGATGGACCTGAAGCGCGGCATCGACCTCGCCGTCGCCGAAGTCGTTAAGGACCTCCAGGCCAAGGCCAAGAAGATCACCACGCCGGAAGAAGTCGCCCAGGTCGGCACGATCTCGGCCAACGGCGAGAAGCAGATCGGCCTCGACATCGCCGAGGCGATGCAGAAGGTCGGTAATGAAGGCGTGATCACGGTCGAAGAGGCTAAGACCGCCGAGACCGAGCTCGAAGTTGTCGAAGGCATGCAGTTCGACCGCGGCTATCTCTCGCCCTACTTCGTCACCAACCCGGAAAAGATGGTCGCCGACCTCGAAGACGCCTTCGTTCTCCTGCACGAGAAGAAGCTGTCGAACCTGCAGGCGATGCTCCCGGTTCTCGAAGCCGTCGTCCAGACCGGCAAGCCGCTGGTCATCGTCGCTGAAGACGTCGAAGGCGAAGCCCTGGCGACCCTCGTCGTCAACAAGCTGCGTGGCGGCCTCAAGATCGCTGCCGTCAAGGCTCCGGGCTTCGGCGACCGCCGCAAGGCCATGCTCGAAGACATCGCCATCCTGACCGGCGGCACCGTGATCTCCGAGGACCTCGGCATCAAGCTCGAAAACGTCACGCTCGACATGCTCGGCCGTGCGAAGAAGATCTCGATCACCAAGGAAAACACCACGATCGTCGACGGCGCCGGCGCCAAGAACGAGATCGAAGGCCGCGTGGCCCAGATCAAGGCGCAGATCGAGGAAACCACCTCCGACTACGACCGCGAGAAGCTCCAGGAGCGCCTGGCCAAGCTCGCCGGCGGCGTTGCCGTCATCCGCGTCGGCGGCTCGACGGAAGTCGAAGTCAAGGAAAAGAAGGACCGCATCGACGACGCGCTGAACGCGACGCGCGCTGCCGTTCAGGAAGGCATCGTACCGGGCGGCGGCGTCGCCCTGCTGCGTTCCTCCTCGAAGATCGCCTCCAAGGGCGAGAACGACGACCAGGACGCCGGCATCAACATCGTCCGCAAGGCCCTGCAGTCGCTGGTTCGCCAGATCGCCGACAATGCGGGCGATGAGGCCTCCATCGTCGTCGGCAAGATCCTCGACAAGAACGAGGACAACTACGGCTACAACGCCCAGACCGGCGAATATGGTGACCTGATCGCGCTCGGCATCGTCGACCCGGTCAAGGTCGTCCGCACCGCGCTGCAGAACGCCGCGTCGGTCGCCTCGCTGCTGATCACCACCGAGGCCATGATCGCCGAGCTTCCGAAGAAGGAAGCGGCCGGCGGCATGCCGGGCGGCATGGGCGGCATGGGCGGCATGGACGGCATGATGTAATCAGCCGTCCGGATCACCCGATCCGAACGCATGCAATTGTGAAGGGGCGGGCCGCAAGGCTCGCCCCTTTTTCATGGCGGAAGGGCGAACCACGGTGTCCATACGGCATTCGACGCATTGCATCGCCGCGCCGAGCCTGCTGAAAGCGAAAGCGCCGGCCGACGCGCCGTCGTCACGTTAACCGTGTTTTAAGCATGGATTTGACGAAACCCTGCGAAAGCGCGATGACGGAGAGGCGTGAGACTTTGCGTCCGGCGATCGCCGCGGTGAGGGGCGTTGCGGTCAAGGCGGAAGACGGGCAGGCCGCGCGGAGGAACCGGGGATGTGATCCACGGACCCGCCGCTTTCGTAATCATGTCTCCCTTCAAGCCGACGCAGAGACCGCAGGCAGGAATACTCTCGATGCCCCGAGGTAGACGGTGTTCAAGATAGTCCAGGCGCGCTTGTCGCAGCCTCTCCTTGCGGATGGCAGACCGGCCGACAGCCTGTCGGCGGACATGCTGTCGACGTTCTGCACCTCGGAGGCCTGGCAGGGCGACCTGTCGACGGGACTGATGCGGATCGGCGAGACCTCGGCGCAGGTGCATGGCATTTCGCCCGGCCATTGCGGACTGCTCAGCCTGGTGCGGGCCTATGACGCCGAGGATCGCCTGCGCGTGCTCGAGCTTTTCGAGCAGGCCGCCGCCTGTTCCTCGTCCTTCTGCTTCTCCACCAGCGTGGTGCAGCCGCATGGCGGACGCCAGCCGCTCTTTTGCGTCGGACAGTCGACGGGGCTGGAGCGGCGCTATTGCGGCCAGATCGACGGCGTCTTCTTCTTTCCGAACTTCCAGACCTGGCCCGTCGGCCCCGCGCTGCACCGGCAATAGGCCGCCTCAGCCGAGAAGCGCCTTCAGGTCCGTCGCCGGATCGGCGATCGCCGCGCGTGGCGGCGTCATGCCGGCCTCGATCATCTTCTTGCCGACGACATAGGCCTTCGCGTCGTTGATCGCATCGACCGCGATCAGCGCGCCTTCGCGATAATACCAGACCGAGACGCTGCCGTCGCGCGCGCCCGGCCGCACCACCGTCTCGTCATGGCCGAGGCCGAAACCGGCGATCTGCAGCTTGACGTCGTACTGATCCGACCAGAACCACGGTTTCGGCACATAGGGCGCCGCGGCACCGGCAAGGATCGCGGCGACCGCCTCGGCCTGGTCGACGGCGTTCTGCACCGATTCGAGGCGGATGAGCATGTCGCCGAAGGGCAGCACGGCGCAGTCGCCGGCGGCATAGATCGCCGGATCGGACGTCCGGCCGAAGGCATCGACGACGATGCCGTTGCCGGTGTCGAGCCCGGCGCGCCGGGCTAGGCCGTCATTGGCGGCGACGCCGATGCCGACGATGACGAGATCGACCGCGATCCGGCGGCCGTCCGACAGGTCCGCGGCAACCACCCGGCCGTCGCGGCCTTCGAGGGCCCTGAGCCCGGTGCCTTCGAGCAGGGTGACGCCGCGGGCGCGGTGGATGTCGCGGACGATGTCGGAGGTCGCGGAGGCGGCGACACGCTGCAGGATGCGGTCGGCCATCTCGATCAGCGTCACCTCCAGCCCGCGCTGGCGGGCGACGGCCGCCGCCTCGAGCCCGATATAGCCGCCGCCGACGATGAGCGCCGTCCGCCCGGGTTGCATCGCCGCGCCGAGCCGGTCGGCGTCGCGATAGTCGCGAAGCGTGAAGACCCCCTCGAGGTCACCGCCGACGGCGGCCGGCAGACGGCGCGGCGCGGCGCCGGTGGCAAGCACGAGGGCGTCGTAATCGAGCAAGGCGCCGTCCGACAGCTGCACGCTCCGGCGATCCCGGTCGATCGCCGTGACGCTGGTCGACAGGCGCAGGTCGATCCGGTTGTCGTCGTACCAGGCGTGCGGCCGGTAGGTCAGCCGGTCGAGCGGAAGTTCGCCGGTCAGGTATTTCTTGGACAGCGGCGGCCGCTGGTAGGGCAGGCTCGCCTCGTCGGCGACAAGCGTGACCGGCCGCATGTCCTTCAGCGCGCGCAGTTTCGCCGCAAGCGCGAAGCCCGCCTGCCCTCCTCCGACGATCACCAGCCGATTGTCCATTCGCCCCTGCCCCTTCCTTCGGCCCCGGCCGGCATGGCCGGCCCATTTTTGCTGTCTTAGCCGATTATTTCGCATCGCGTGCCGCGCATTTGCGGCGAATGCGGTCAATCTCCGTCGCTTGCGGGCAGACTGCCGATCGTGCCGAGCCAGGGCACGGCGGAGCGGCACCAGATTGCCCCGCGCGGCACCAGCATCGCCCGCTCCTCGATCGCGCCCCAGCGGATCCCACAGTCGTCGGCCTCGTCTCCCTCGCCGGCGGTGAACAGCGGCGCGCCGCAATCGCCGCAGAAATACTGGCGGCGGCCGCGGCCGTTGTCGCCGACCTTGCGATAGAGCTTCGGCGTACCGCCGGTCAACCGGAGCGCGGCGCGCGGCACGAGCGCCGTCACCCGGAAGGGCGATCCCGTCAGCGACTGGCAATCGGTGCAATGGCAGACGCCGACCGCCTCCGGGTCGACCTCGGCCGAAAAGGTCACGCGGCCACAATGGCACCGGCCATTCACGCGCATCAGCGGGATCTCCCTTTCAAAACCGTATCGTCAGTCCCGCTTCGGGATTTCCATGCCGCGTTGTGCGGCCGGGCGCGCAAGACCGCGATCGACCCAGGCCATGACGTTCGGGAAGCGGGAATATTCCAGCACGTCGGCTCCGCCGTAGAATTTGCGCGCACCCTCGATCCAGGGATAGGTGGCGATGTCGGCGATCGTGTAGTCGTCGCCCATCAGCCATTGCCGGCCTTCGAGGCGCCCCTCCAGCACGCCAAGAAGACGCTTCGCCTCGTCGCGGTAACGCTCCATCGGATAGGAATTGTTGGCGACCTTGTCGGCGGCGAATTTGAAGAAATGCCCGAACTGGCCGAACATCGGCCCGACGCCGCCCATCTGGAACATCACCCAAGCGAGCGTCTCGTAGCGGCCGGACGCGCTCTTCGGCAGGAGTTTCCCCGTTTTTTCCGCGAGATAGACCAGGATCGCGCCGGATTCGAAGAGCCCGATCGGCGCCCCGTCCGGTCCGCTCGGATCGATGATCGCCGGGATGCGGCCATTCGGATTGAGCGAGACGAATTCCGGCGATTTCTGGTCGTTGGTGCCGAACGAGATCAGATGCGCCTCGTAGGGCAGTTCCAGTTCCTCCAGCGCGATCGACACCTTCACGCCGTTCGGCGTCGGCAGCGAATAGAGCTGGATGACGTCCGGGTTCTTTGCCGGCCAGCGGGCGGTGATCGGGAATGCGGAGAGATCGGCCATCGGAGCGGTCCTTGGGAGGGAGAGGCGGGAGGCCCGATATAGGCGCGGGCGAAAGCCGGAACAAGGGAGCGGGCCGACCGCCCGGCCCCTCATCCAGACGTCACCGAAGTGTCAACCTTCCATCACCCGGACGTCACGCAGCCCGCCTATCCGGTGGCCATCCGCAGCAACGAAAGGATAGCACCATGAGGAAGACCCTGCTGGCGTCCGCAGCCCTCCTTACCCTTCTCCCCGCTTTCGCGCAGGCCGGAGAGACGGAATTTCCGGCAAAGCTCGTGCGGCACGCGATCCTTCCGGCCAATACGATCATCGCCGCGCCGGCCGACGCAGCCGAACACCTGAAGACGTCGGGAAAATTCACCACACCGGACCGCACGCGCGCCGAGGGCCTCGGCACCGTCGTCGGCAAGGACGGCGTGCGCGAGACCGATCTGTCGCTCCCCTTCGACGGCCAGCCGATGCAGGGCTTTTCCGGCATCAAGGCGATGGCGGACGGCACGTTCTGGACGCTTTCCGACAATGGCTTCGGCTCGAAGGCCAATTCGAGCGACGCGATGCTGATGCTGCACCACATCCGTTTCGACTGGGAGAACGGCACGGTCGAAGCGGTCGAGACGGTCTTCCTCTCCGATCCCGACCGCAAGGCTCCCTTCCCGATCGTCATGGAAGGGGCGGAGAAGCGCTATCTGACCGGCGCGGATTTCGACGTCGAATCGATCCAGCCGGTCGCGGACGGCTTCTGGATCGGCGAGGAGTTTGGCCCTTACCTGTTGAAATTCACCCGTGACGGCACGCTGACCGACGTGATCGCGACGAAGGCCGGCGAGATCGAGGTCAAGTCCCCCGACAATCCGACCCTCGTCGTCCCCGCCAACCCGACGGCGAAAATTCCCGCCTTCAACCTGAAGCGCTCCGGTGGTTATGAAGGCCTCGCCTTGTCGATGGACGGGACGAAACTCTACGGCATGCTCGAAGGCCCGCTCTACGGGCAAGACGGCTCCGTCGAGAAAGACGGCGAGCTGACGGCGCTGCGCGTCATCGAATTCGATATCGCTTCCAAGGCCTGGACCGGCCGCACCTGGCTCTATCCGCTCTCGGCCGGCGGCGAGGCGATCGGCGACTTCAACATGCTCGACGCGACCACCGCCCTCGTCATCGAGCGCGACAACGGCGCCGGCCGCGCGCCGGTCTGCGCCGATCCGAAGGCACCGGCCCCGGACTGCTTCCAGGCGGAAGCGAAGCACAAGCGCGTCTACAAGATCGAGATGACCGAGGAGAACGGCGGCAAAGCCGTGCGCAAGGTCGGCTATATCGACCTGATGACGATCGCCGATCCCGACAAGCGCAAGCGCCAGGGCGGCGGCGAAGGTTTTTACGACATGCCCTTCGTCACCATCGAGAATGTCGACCGCGTCGATGAAACACACATCGTCGTCGGCAACGACAACAACCTGCCCTTCTCGGCCGGCCGCGCGTTGCACAAGACCGACGACAACGAGTTCGTGCTGCTCGACGTCGCCGATTTCCTCGCGGCGAAGTAACTGGTGAACGGAGGCGTCCGGTTCCGCCGGGCGCCTTTTTCGTCAGAGAACGGCGCGGACGCGCCGGACGATCTCCGCGATTTTAGGGTCGTCGTCGTGCGAGGCCTTGCGGGCGCGCACGAGGCAGGCCTCGGAGCGCAGGATGACGCCGTCCGAGAGGATCTTCAGGTGGTTGGCGACGAGCGTCGAGCCGGTCGAGGTGATGTCGACGATGATGTCGGCCGAGCCCGAGGCGGGTGCGCCTTCCGTCGCGCCGAGGCTTTCGACGATACGGTAGAGCTGGATGCCGTGGCTGCCGGAGAAGAAGGCCTGCGTCAGCCGCCAGTATTTCGTCGCGATCGACAGGCGCCGGCCGTGGCGGGCGCGGAAATCGGCGGCGACGTCGCCGAGATCGGCCATCGTCTCGACGTCGAGCCAGATGTCGGGCACGGCGACGACGACGTCGGCATGGCCGAAGCCGAGCCTTGCGCAGATCTCGACGCGGGCCTCGGCGTCCGCCAGCCCCTCGCGCACCAGATCCTCGCCGGTCACGCCGAAATCGACGGTGCCGTTGCCGATCTCGCGGGCGATCTCCGAGGCCGAGAGATAGGCGATCTCGACGCCCTCCTCGCCCTCGACGCGGCCACGATAGGACCGGCCGTTGCCGATGCCGGTGATCTTCAGCCCGGCGCGCTCGAAGACGGCGGAGGCGTCCTCCTTCATGCGCCCCTTGGACGGCAGGCCGATGGTGACGGTCATGCGCGCCCCCTCAATGCGTCGATCCGGTCGAGCCAGAGCGAGAAGCCGACCGCCGGAATGCGGGTCCTCGCGCCGAGCAGCGTCATCAGCCGGTCGAAGCGGCCGCCGCCGGCGAGCACCGCCGTTTCGCCATGGGCGACCACCTCGAAGACGAGGCCGGTATAATAGTCGAGCGGACGGCCGAAGGCGGCGCGATAGGCGATCGGCGCCGTGCCGACGCCCGCCCGGCCGAGTGCTGCGACGCGCGCGTCGAAGAGCGACAGCGCCCCGTCGAGCCTCAGCCCCGAGGTTTCCGCGAAACGGAACAGCACGGCCGGCGCCTCGGAAAGCGGCACGTCGATCGAGAGGAATTCGCGCAGGATCGACAGCGTGCGGCCGTCGAGCGCGATGCGGGCGAGCGAAAGCTTGTCGCGCAGCCGCCTTGCGATGTCGGCCGGGCTGCGGCTCGCATTGGTGGAATAGCCGGTCTCCTCCATCCGCCCGTCGATCCAGCGGACGAGCGCCTCCTCATCCGCGTCGGCGAGGAGGGCCTCGACCTCGGGCGAGAGGCCGGTGACCGGCTGCGGCGTGCGCAGGCGTGCGAGCAGGGCGTCGAGGCGCGCGGCATTGCCGAAGGCATGAATCAGCTGCTTCTGCCAGCCCGCCGGCAGGCCGCAGGCGGCGACGACCGCCTCGAACACCGTCTGGTCGCCGAGGGTGACGTCAAGCGTCCGGCCCGGAAGGAGGTCGGCGAGGATCGCGATCGCATCGCCGAGCGCGCGGGCGTCGGCAGCGGCGACGTCCGTCTCGCCGAGATCCTCGATGCCGGCCTGGTAGAACTCGTTCGGCCCCTCGCGGCGCTGGCGAAAGACCTCGCCGAGATAGGCATACCGCTTCGGCGTGCCGGTCGCGGTCTCGATATGGCGCAGGCAGACGGGAATGGTGAATTCCGGGCGCAGGCAGAGGCTTTCGCCCGTCTCGCTCGCCGTCATGAAGATGCGCCGGCGCAGGTCCTCGCCGGCCATGTCGAGGAAGGGTTCGGCCGGCTGGATCACCGGCGTGTCGACGCGCTCCGCGCCCCTGCGGGCGAAATCGTCAAGAAGCGCGCCGGAAAAGTCCGGCATGTCGATCAGCGGCATCGGCGCGCTTTCCTTCCCCTGTCCGTTCCCCGCCGTCCGGGCGCGCCGGCGGTCACGCCCCGGCCCGGGCGCGGTCCTCGGCCTGGGCGTCGAGGATCTTCCGGACCTCGGCGACGAGATCGGCTTCGGCGACCGAGACCTGCGCGGCGCGCGCCTCGCGCCAGGCGGCATTGTCGGTGATCTCGCCAGAAAGCCGCTTGCCTTCGATCAGGTCCTTGATCTGCACCTCGCCGGCCTCGCGCTCGGACGAGCCCTGGATGATGGCGACGGGCGAGCCGCGACGGTCGGCATATTTCAGCTGGTCGCCGAAATTCTTCTTGTTGCCCTGGTACATCTCGGCGCGGATGCCGGCATTGCGCAAGCTCTGCGTCAGCTTCTGGTAGCGGCCGAGACTGTCGATGTCGCGGTCCATGACGCAGACGACGACGGGAGCTGCGACATCGTCGGCGCCGAGCTTGCCGAGGTTCTTCAAGGCCGTCATCAGCCGCGAGACGCCGATGGAAAAGCCCGTCGCCGGCACCGGCTGGCCCATGAAGCGCGAGACGAGCCCGTCATAGCGCCCGCCGCCGCCGACCGAGCCGAACACGACCTTCTCGCCCTTCTCGTTGGTGACGGCGAAGGTGAGTTCGGCCTCGAAGACGGGGCCGGTATAGTATTCGAGGCCGCGGATAACGGAGGGGTCGATCTTGATGCGGTCGGCGCCGTAGCCGCCGGCGACGACCAGGGCCTCGATCTGCCGCAGTTCGTCCATGCCCTGGTCGTAGAGCGGGCTTGACGGCCGGAAGTCCGGGTCGCCCAGATAGGAGAGGATCACGCCGATCTGCCCGGCATCGAGGCCCGCGCCCTTGGTGAAGTCGCCGCTCTCGTCCTTGCGACCCGCGCCGAGCAGGAGTTCGACGCCGGCAAGGCCGAACTTGTCGAGCTTGTCGATGGCGCGCAGCACCGTCAGCCGGCGGCCGGCATTCTCGGCGCCGCTCAGGCCCACCGCGTCGAGCACGCCGTCGAACACCTTTCGGTTGTTGACCCGGATCACATAGTCGCCGCGCGCAATCTCCAGCGCCTCCATCGTGTCGGCCATCATCATGCACATCTCGGCATCGGCCTGGACGCCGGCGGCGCCGACCGTGTCGGCGTCGAACTGCATGAACTGGCGGAAGCGGCCCGGGCCCGGCTTCTCGTTGCGGAAGACGTAGCCGGCGCGGTAGGTGCGGTGGGGAAGCTGGATGTCGTTGAAATTCTCCGCCACATGGCGGGCGAGCGGCGCGGTCAGGTCGTAGCGCAGGCTCATCCACTGCTCGTCGTCGTCCTGCACCGAGAAGACGCCCTCGTTCGGCCGGTCGCTGTCGGGGAGGAACTTGCCGAGCGCATCGGTATATTCGAAGAGCGGCGTCTCGACCGGATCGAAACCGTAGCGCTCATAGACCTCGCGGATCTTCGCCGTCATCTCGGCGACCGCGCGGATGTCGGCGGCGGAACGGTCGACGAAGCCGCGCGGCAGGCGGGCTTTGAGCTTTTGCGGTTTCTTCTGTTTCTCGGCCATCAAAAATCGTCCGGAATTGCCAGCGTTTCGGGCGTTTCCCTATCCGATCGGGGGGGCTGCGGCAAGGGCGCGATCGGCCGCTCCGCCTATGGCGCGCGGACGAGCTCGTCCCAGCCGACGATCACGGCGCCGTGCTTGATCGGAGCCTCGGCGTAGGCGATCATCCGGGAATGGGTGTCGCAGCGCAGATGCCCGGCGATCTCCGACTGGAAGGTCATGCGCTTCACCTGGACGAACCCGTCCGGCATCGTCGTGTTCGACAGCGCCGTGCCGCCATAGATCTCGACGCTGGCGATCTCGCCGGCCTTGGCGCTTGCCATCAACGCGTGGTTCTCGGAAAAATCGCGGTAGAGGCCGGTCAGCAGCGGGCGGATGCTGCGGCCGATGACGGCGCGCATCTGCGGCGTCTCGACGAATTCGCGCGGCGAACCCGCGACATAGCGGATGTCCGCCCCCTCCCAGATGTTGCGCACGTCCGTGGCGGTGCGCACGGCGTTGAGCAGCGCCTTTTCCGTATGCGCATCAGCGCGGCGCAGGAAATCGACGATCGCGCCGATCGCGCGCAGGTCCGGCGCGCAGGCGCCGCGCTCCCAGCGAGAGACGGCCGGGACCGAGAAGCCGAGCTTCCAGGCGATGTCGGCCTGCGTCAGGCCCACCTTCAGCCGGTAGGCGCGAAGCTGGCGGACGAGTTCCGTGCAGGGCTGGAGCGATGGCTGGAGCGAGGGCGCGAAGGGCTGGCTCAACATGTCACCTATGCGGGAAAATTCGCCCAATGGTTGAGCAAATGATCAGTCAGGGCCGTTTCGGTATAAAGCATAAAACGCTAGTCTGGCGAGGATTTTATCGTCGCGCCCGCGTGCCGTTGCTGTCGCCCGGTCACGCGGCGCGCACGTCTTTCCGGGACGCGATCCCCAGGGGCATTGCTGCGGCTTCCGGCCCGGCGCTCGCCTCCGGGCGAAATCGGCCCATTCCACCGAAAGGACGGCGGCGCCATGGACATGCTGCGCTTGGCGGCACCCGGTTTCTGCGTCATCCAGCCCGCCATCGACGGCGCGCACGAGCATTGGGTGGCGAGCCTTTCCGGCTCCGGCCACCGCATCGAACAATGGGCCTGCGACCTTGCGAGCGGCATCTTCTCGATCGGACCGGCCGCCGCCCTCGCCCATGGCATCAGCGGCGCCTCCTGCGGCATCCTCGACCTTTTGCGCGCCTATCACCACGAGCACCGCACGCTGATCCTCAGCGTGCTCGAGAACGCGACAACGGCGCCGATCTCCTTCTGCTTCTGCGCCACGCCCGTCAGCGCCGGCGGACAGGCGACCCGGCTCTTCTGCATCGGCGCGTCCGGCACAGGCAAGGGTGCAAGCGGGGGCACCGAGCGTCTGGGCGGCATTTTCGCCCTCCAGGCCTGACGCCTTGATTTCGACGCGGGGTCGCGACAGTGTGGCACCCATGCGCCGCATCGTCCTTTTCCTCCTGATCTTTTCCGCCGTGATCAGCGGTCCGACGGTGACGCTGGCGCGGCTTTCGGAAAGCGGACGGATGACGGTGGACGCCCATCACGGGACCATGGCGCATCCTTGCGACGCCGATCACGGCACGGCATGCCGCGCTCATGGCAAGGCGCCGGTCCATCCGCTTCTTTGCGCCGCCTGCTTCGCGCTCTCGGTCGACCTGCCGGTTGCGCCGGCGCGCCATGCCCGCGTCGACCGCCTGGCGCCGGCGACCGTTCCGGCGATCCCCGACCGGCGGCCGCGACCGCAGGTGCCGCCGCCGCGATGAGGGATGCCGTGCCGCGCAAGGGCTGCGACCCTTGCGGCCCGACATCCCCATCCAGAAGGAAAATCACCATGAAGAGACTGACCCTGGTGCTTGCCACCATGACGGCGCTTGCGCTTTGCGCGGCATCGCCGGCATCGGCGGAAGACGATGCCATGCCGGGCCATGCCATGCCGCAAGAGGGCATGGCCGGCCACGGCGCGATGGACCACGCCGCCATGCCGGGCAACACCCCGGCGCAGGGCGACACCGGCCCGTCGAGCCGCGCCTTCGCCGCCGCCAATGCCGCGATGCACGCCGCGATGGACATCGCCTTTACCGGCAATGCCGACATCGATTTCGTCCGCGGCATGATCGCCCATCACGAGGGCGCGATCGCCATGGCGCGCATCGAGCTCGAACACGGCAAGGACGCCGAAATCCGCAGGCTGGCGCAGGAGATCATCGCCGCCCAGACCGGCGAGATCGAGAGAATGAAGGCCTGGCTCGCCAAGAACGGCGGCTGAACCGAAGCACCCCCGGGCGGACGCCCGGGGGTGCTTCCCATGCTCTGTCTTTTTGTTCTTGCCGCATTGTCCAACGCCGAAGCGATCCCGCTTCGGCTGGACATGCTTCTACGGCCGGACGAAGAGCCCGCGCAGCCGTTCGACCTCCGGGCGGCAGACGCAGCCCTCGATGTGATCGTTGACGAGGCCCATCGCCTGCATGAAGGCATAGACCGTCGTCGGCCCGACGAAGGTCCAGCCGCGCCTCTTCAGGTCCTTGGAGACGCGGATCGAGGCGGCGGTCGTCGGGTTGGCGACGAGGCTTTCATAGGTCAGGACGGCCGGCCGCTCAGCGGCCACCGGCTCGTGCCGCCAGAAGTAACGCGCCAGCGAGCCGAATTCCGCGCGCATCTCCTGCGCGCGGCGGGCATTGTTGATCGTCGAGACGATCTTGCCGCGGTGGCGCACGATGCCGGCATCGGCGAGGCAGCGCGCGACGTCGGCCTCGCCGAAGGCGGCGACGGCGTCGATGTCGAAACCGGAAAAGGCGGCGCGAAACCCCTCGCGCTTACGCAGGATCGTCAGCCAGGACAGGCCGGACTGGAAGCCTTCGAGGCAGATCTTCTCGAAGAGACGGCGGTCGTCGGCGACCGGGCGCCCCCATTCCTCGTCGTGGTAGCGACGGTATTCTTCGAGATTGCCGTGCCAGAAGCAGCGCTCCAGCCCGTCCTCGCCGGTGATCAGCCCCGTCTTCGTCATCGTTCCCTTTCCCTTCCTGAAACGTGTCGCGATCTTTGAGCTTTGCTCATAAGCGCGCGATCTGTCGTTTTCACGCCTGTCTTTTCGCAAGACCGCGGCTCAGTCCTGCGAAAGACGCTTCAGGCGAACCCGCCCGCCGATTCACGTTTCGCCAACCATAGGCCGACACCGGGCATTAACCCTACCGTAAGGTTTCATCCGGCTGCCGCCTTTTCATGAATGGCCGTTTACCAATCGATGCGAGGCTTTGGCCATCGCGCGGTGCCACGGCGGCATCGACGTCCCGATAGAATTTCATCCCGCTGCGGCCGACGTCCGGCCGGTGGCGAAGCAGTGTTCACGGCGAAAGGTTGCGAGTGCGTCCGATGAAGAAATCCCTTGTTGTCATGACATCCCTCTTGGTGGCCCTGACCGGCACCGCGCAGGCCAGCGACCGCTACGGCCAGTCGCGCCCGCCGGTGATCGTCAGCCCCGACCTGACCGCGCCCTGGCTGCTGCAGCTCGGCGGCGCACCCGGCCCGGTCGTCTATCGCGCAGCGCCGGCCCCGGCCACCCGAAAGGCGATGCGCGAACGCGATTCGGTCCCCCGCGCCGGCGCTGGCGTCGCCGTCGGCTCCGCCCTGCCGGATGGCCAGCAGGTCGCCGCCATTCGCGCCGAACGGCCGCAGAAGCAGCAGATGGACCCGCAATTCCTGCCGCAGACCGTCGCCTACGACACGAAGGAGCGGCCGGGCACCATCGTCATCGACACCAACAACCGCTTCCTCTACCTCGTCACCGGCGAGGGACAGGCGCGGCGCTACGGCGTCGGCGTCGGCAAGCCGGGCTTCGAGTGGGCCGGCACCCACAAGGTGACGCGCAAGGCGGAATGGCCGGACTGGCGCCCGCCGGCGGAAATGCGCGCCCGCGAACGGGCCAAGGGACATGACCTTCCCGTGCACATGGCCGGCGGCCCCGCCAATCCGCTCGGCGCCCGCGCGATGTATCTCGGCTCGACCCTCTATCGCATCCACGGCACCAACGCGCCCTGGACGATCGGCTATGCCGTCTCCTCCGGCTGCATCCGCATGCGCAACGAGGACGTCGTCGATCTCTACGAGCGCGTGGATGTCGGTACGAAGGTGATCGTCATCTGATTCGCGGCCATCGGGGCGGCGGTGTGGCCGCCCCCTGCCCGCTGGGTCAGGACGTGGCCCCGCCTTGCGAGGCGCACGCGCGCGCGCCCCGAAAACCTGCCGTCATTGTGGCGAAACCTTGAAACGGGCGAAAAATCGCCTAGCCTTCCTGCATGTCCGGACCGGCACGGGTCGCGGCACCATGCAAGGGGGAACATGATGAGACTGTCGATCAAGGCCTGCCTGGCGGCGTTCGCCACCGCCTGCGCGCTTTTCGCCGCCGGATCCGCCGGGGCCTTCACGCCTTCGGCCGGGCGGCCGCCCGCGGCATCCGAAGCGGCCGCGGTTCCGGACGTCCTGACCGTCGCCGCGCAGCGCCAGACCGTCGATCCCGCCTTCAAGCGGCGCAAGGTGACGCTCGTCACGAACGAGGCGCCGGGCACGATCATCGTCGATACCAACAACAAGTTCCTCTATTACGTCGAAGGCCGGGACCGGGCGACGCGCTACGGCATCGGCGTCGGCCGCGAGGGCTTCGGCTGGTCCGGCGTGGTCAAGGTCGGGCGCAAGGCGGAGTGGCCGTCCTGGACGCCGCCGGCGGAAATGCGGGCCCGCGAGCGCGCCAAGGGCCGGATCCTGCCGGCCGTGCAGGACGGCGGGCTCGACAACCCGCTCGGCGCCCGGGCGCTCTATCTCTACAAGGGCAACCGCGACACGATCTTCCGCATCCACGGCACCAACCAGCCGTGGACGATCGGCCAGAACATGTCGTCGGGGTGCATCCGCATGATGAACCAGGATGTGGAGCACCTCTACGATCGCGCCGGCCTCGGCACCAAGGTCATCGTCGTCGGGCCGGGCAACCGGCAGGGCAAGGTCAGCTTCGACGACCGGGGCGTCAATTTCCTGCGCGACCTGTTCAGCGCGCTCTGAGCGGGTCGGGTGCCGCAGCGAACGGGCTTCGGCACGGCAGGCCTTCCGATTTGTCGGCGGGTGATGCAGGCCTGCACTTGTGGGACGCGGCGAAACGGATCTAGATTCGGGCGAAAGCGACAGGCGTCCCCTGCCGTTTTTCCGGGGACGCGCTTCCTGCCGCGTCCCGGCCCCTCGTTTCTGACGGATCCAACCATGGCCCTTCGTGTCTGGTGTCTTCTTGCCTCGACCATGCTCACGCTGACGGCGACCGAAGCCTCGGCCGGGATGGACGTTTCGATCTATGGCGGCGTCCAGGGTGCGCCGCACAGTACGGTGACGACGTCCGACGGCACCGACTTCACCGCCGGCTGGGAGGGCAAGTCCTTCGCGGCCCCGCCCTATTACGGCGGCCGGGCGACCTGGTGGCTCGACGACCTCGACATTCCCGGCTGGGGCGTCTCCCTCGAATTCAGCCATGCCAAGGTCTATGCGGACGAGGAGACCTTCGCCAAGACGCCGGGCTGGAGCGTTCTCGAATTCACCGACGGCCTCAATCTCGTGACCATCAACGGCCTCTACCGCTTAGAGAGCCCGGGCCGGGCCTGGACACCCTATGTCGGTCTCGGCGCGGGACTGAACATTCCCCATGTCGAGGTGACGCGTCCGTCGGGCAAGACCTTCGAATACCAGGTCGGCGGCGCGACGCTGCAGGCCGAGGCCGGCATCGCCTATCAGTTCGCCGAACACTGGTCGGTGTTCACCGAATACAAGGGCAACTATTCCTTCGTGAATGTCGACATCGACCATGGCGCGACGCTGAAGACCGACATCTTCACCAATGCCATCAATGTCGGCCTCACCTATCACTGGTAGGACGCGGCGCGACCCCGTCTTTCAGGGGGCAAGCGCGGCCGGCTTCGGGCCGCCATAGGCCCAGTCGAGCAGTTCGACCGTGTGCAGGATCGGCAAAGCCGTGCCGGTGGCGATCTGGGTGATGCAGCCGATATTGCCGGTGGCGATGAGATCGGGCTTCGTCGCCTCGATGTTTTTCACCTTGCGGGCCTTGAGCGTCGCCGAAATCTCCGGCTGCAGGATGTTGTAGGTGCCGGCCGACCCGCAGCAAAGGTGCCCCTCCGCCGGATCACGCACGGCGAAGCCGGCATTGCGCAAAAGCGTCTTCGGCTGCAGCACGATCTTCTGCCCGTGCTGCATCGAGCAGGCCGAATGATAGGCGACCGTCAGGCCGCGCGCGTCCTGTTTCGGCAGATCGAGGCCGGCGAGATATTCGGTGATGTCACGGGCGAGCGCCGAGACGCGGGCCGCCTTGTCCGCATAGGCCGGGTCGAGCCGCAGCATGTGGCCGTAGTCCTTGATCGTCGTGCCGCAGCCGGATGCGGTGATGACGATCGCGTCGAGCCCGCCGCGCTCGATCTCGCGGATCCAGACATCGACATTGCGCCGCGCGGCGACGAGCGCCTGTTCCTCGCGGCCCATGTGATGGACGAGCGCGCCGCAGCACCCCTCCCCTTCAGGCACCACGACCTCGATGCCGAGCCGCGTCAAAAGCCGGATCGTCGCCTCGTTGATCTCGGGTTTGAGCACCGGCTGGGCGCAGCCGGTCAAAAGCGCGACGCGGCCGCGCCGTGCAGCGTCCGGGCGATGGGTGCCGGGCTCGGAAGCGCGCGAAGCGGGTGCGGCCCGCGCAGGCGCGAGATCGAGCATGACGCCGAAGGTCTTGAACGCCGGGATCCGCTTGAGGAGCGCGGCGAAAGGCCGACCGAGGCGCGCACCGGCGAGCGCCAGGCGGAAGCGCGCCGGGTAGGGCAGCACCATCGCCAGCACGCCGCGCACCAGCCGGTCCTTCAGCGGACGGCGATAGGTGCGCTCGATATGGATGCGCGCATGGTCGACCAGATGCATGTAGTCGACGCCGGAGGGACAGGTCGTGGCGCAGGACAGGCAGGAGAGGCAGCGGTCGATATGGGTGACCACCTCCTCGTCGGCCGCCCGGCCGTTTTCCAGCATGTCCTTGATCAGGTAGATGCGGCCGCGCGGACTGTCGAGCTCGTTGCCGAGCGTGACATAGGTCGGACAGGTGGCGGTGCAGAAGCCGCAATGGACGCATTTGCGCAGGATCTTCTCCGAGGTCGCGACCTCGGGATCGGCCAGCTGCGCGGCGGTAAAATTGGTCTGCATCAGTTTCCAGTCTCCGGCTCGAAACTGAATTTCACCGTGTAGCGCATCAAGCTGAGATTTGGAATCGCTTTAGATGCTGAGATCGTGCGCCTGTCAAATTCATGAGCCACAATAACACCACGAATAGCCTCAGCTTTATCCTCATCGACAAGGTCACCCATATAACCGAGTAATTGCCCTACAACGCGCGCATCCGTTTTTCCCGCTTTAAGCTCAACCACGACAAGAATTCCCAATTTGTCTCGACATAAAATATCAACAAAACCAGACGCAACTGCACGCTCCGCGCCATCGTCAACAATGACGAGCCCGGGTTCTAAAAGTTCAATATTCCTACGCAAGGCAGCCTGCATATCGCGTTCAAGAGAGAGCCTACGTCCCTCCAGGACTGACTCCTCAATGATCGGAGATACCGAAGTTATATTTTGCGTTCCAGCACTTCCCGCGCGACAATATTGCTCCAAAAACCCGCGATAACGAACGATAGCATTTTTATATGATTGCAGATTATTCCGAATATTTCCTTCGAATTTTATTTTTGAAGGATTTGCTTTCCCCATACGCTCATCATTCGTTGAGTAATTCAACTCCGCAATCAAATCATCATAAGAACCAGCCAAATAAAGAGACTCAAGATCTCCGTAGCACTGCTCCACTTTTAGAACTCTATGTATCTGAGCCACCTGAGTGTTTTCAGCATACTCTTGAGCTGATAGCCAATTCCGATACTCGCTTCTCATGTATTCACCCCATCCGGCCGGGATTGAAGATGCACTGCGGGTCGAATTTCTGCTTGAGCCGGACCGACAGCGCCGCGACGGGGGCCGCGAGCGGCTCGAACACCGGCACGGTGGCCTTCACCGCATCGCCGGCGCGTACCAGCGTCGCATGGCCGCCGCCGAGTTCCCGGATCAGCCGGCGCAAGAGGCCGGCCTCGGGATCGGCCTCCATGCGCAGCCAGACGAGGCCGCCCTGCCAGTCGTAGAAGGCATCGACGCCGGCATGCAGGCGCAGCGCCGCGACGACGAGGTGACCGGCGCCGGGGGCGACGGAGACCCGCCAGAGCGGCCGGCCGCTGCCGTCCTCGGCGTAAGGCGCGACGTCGCGGATCTCGCGCCAGAGGCCGGCCGTTGCCTCCCGGTCGAGCGTCGCGACCGGGCCCGCGCCGGCAAAGGCGGCGGCGAGCTTCCGTGCCCGCATCTCGACCGAGGCCGGCAGACCCTCGATACGCAGCAACGTCGCGGGGCCGGACGGCAGGGCGCCGCCATGCACCTTGCCGCTGACGAGCTCCGGCAGGTGCGCCGCACCGCTGACATCGCAGGGCAGCGCCATCGCACGCGCCATGCCGGCCGCCGCCTGCGCGTCGTCGAGGCCGGAGACGACCACCGTCGCCGAGGCGGGCGGTACCGGCAGGACCTTGAAGGTGACCTCGGTCAGCAGCGACAGCGTGCCGTGCGAGCCGCAGAGGAACTTGGCGAGGTCGAGGCCGGTGACGTTCTTCATCACCCGGCCGCCGGCCTTGATCGTCTCGCCGGCACCGTTGACGAAGCGCACGCCGAGCAGATGGTCGCGCGCCGCCCCCCCGGTGTAGCGGCGCGGGCCGGAGGCGTTGACCGCGATCGCCCCGCCGATCGTCGGTTCACCGCCCGTGCCGTAGAGGCCGCGATGGTCGATCGGCTCGAAGGCGAGCATCTGCCGGTTGTCGTCGAGCGCCGCCTGGATCGCGGCAAGCGGCGTGCCGGCACGCGCGCTCATCGTCATCTCGGCCGGCGTGTAGGTGGTGATCCCTGAGAGCCGCGCGGTCGAGAGCGACCGGCTGACCGCGACCGGATGGCCGAGGCCGCGCCGCGTGCCGCCGCCGAGGATCGCCAGCGTCGTGCGGCCCGACGCGGCCTCCCGGATCACGGCCGCGGCCTCCGCTTCGGTTTCGGGCAGGAGATCGGCACTCATGCGGCGGGGCGTCCTTCGAGCGGGAAGACCTTGGACGGATTCATGATCCAGTCCGGATCGAAGGCGGCGCGGGCCGCCATCTGCTGGTCGAGATCGACCTGCGCATACTGATGCAGCATCAGGTCGCGTTTCTCGATGCCGACGCCGTGCTCGCCGGTGAGACAGCCGCCGGCATCGACGCAGAGCCGGAGGATGTCGTTGCCGGCGGCCTCCGCGCGGGCGGCGTCCTCGGGATCGTTGATGTTGTAGAGGATCAGCGGATGCATGTTGCCGTCGCCGGCATGGAAGACGTTGGCGACGCGCAGGCCGTAGCGCGCGACGATCTCGGCGGTCTTCTGCAGCACGTAGGAAAGCTGGCCGAGCGGCACGGTGCCGTCCATGCAGATATAGTCGGCGATGCGGCCCGTGGCGCCGAAGGCGGACTTGCGCCCCTTCCAGATCAGCGCCGCCTCCAGCGCCGACTGGCTCTCCCTGATCGTCGTGACGCCGTGTTTCCGCGCGATCTCGATGATGCTCGCCAGCATCGCCTCCATCTCGGCCTCGGAGCCCTCGACCTCGACGATCAGCAAGGCCTCGGCGTCCATCGGATAGCCGGCCTGGGCGAAGGGCTCGCAGATGGCGATCGCCTGCTTGTCCATGAACTCGATCGCCACGGGGATGATGCCGGCGCCGATGACGTCGGCGACGCAGGCGCCCGCTTCTTCCGCCGAGGCGAAGCCGAACAGGACCGGGCGCGCGCCCTCCGGCTTGGCGATCAGCCGCACCGTCGCCTCGGTGACGATGCCGAGCTGGCCCTCGGAGCCGCAGATGAGGCCGAGCAGATCGTAGCCGGCCGCATCCAGCGCCTTGCCGCCGACCTCGATCACGGTGCCGTCATAGAGCACCATCTTGACGCCGAGCAGGTTGTTGGCGGTGACGCCGTATTTCAGACAGTGCGCGCCGCCGGAATTCATGCCGATATTGCCACCGATGGTGCAGGCGAGCTGCGAGCTCGGATCGGGGGCGTAGAAGAAACCGTCGGCGGAGACGGCCTCGGAGACCGACAGATTGGTGACGCCCGCCTGCACCGTCGCCGTGCGGTTGGAAAAGTCGACATCGAGGATGCGCGACATCTTCGACAGGCCGATCACCACCGCGTCCTCCTGCGGAATGGCGCCACCGGAGAGCGACGTGCCGGCGCCGCGCGGCACGACGGGGATGCCGTAGCGGCTGCAATAGGTGAGCACGGCCGCCACCTGCTCGGTCGTCGACGGCAGGGCGACGGCGAGCGGCAGGTTGCGATAGGCGATGAAGGCGTCCGTCTCGAAGGGCACGAGGCCGCGCGGATCGCTGACGAGCGCGCCTTCGGGGAGAAGGTCGGCGAGATCGGAGACGATCACCTCGCGCCGGCTCAGAACCTCCCTGCGGGGCTTGAGGAATTCGATCGTGTCCACCCGCGCCTCCCTTGAAACTGGTCTTTTTTGTTTACCACTTTCGCGCTGGCGGATCAAATGCTAAACAGTCTTTCCTTTCCGGCAACAATCCCCGGAGCCCGATGACCAATCTCGGCGACCTCGAAATCTTCGCCCGCGTGGTTTCGACCGGCAGCATGTCGGCGGCGGCGCGCGCGCTCGGCTATTCGCCGGCCGTCATCTCGAAACGCATCCGCCGGCTGGAGGAGCGGCTCGGCACGCGGCTCCTGCAGCGCACGACGCGCCAGATCTCGCTGACCGAGGCGGGACAGGGGTTTCACGAACGGGTGCTGGCGATCCTTGCCGGAGTCGAGGAGGCGGAATCCTTCGCCTCAGGCCGCTCCGGCCAGGTCCAGGGACGGCTGCGCATCTCCGCACCCGCCTCCTTCGGCCACCGCCACATCGCGCCCTCCCTTCCGGCCTTCCTCGAGGCCAATCCCGGCCTCGTCGTCAACATCGTGCTTTCCGACGCCTTCACCGACATCGTCGCGGAGGGCTTCGACCTGGCGATCCGGATCGGCGAGCTCAGCGATTCGAGCCTCGTCGCGCGGCGGCTCGCCGGCGTGCGCCGGGTGCTCTGCGCCGCACCCGCCTACCTTTCCCGCCACGGCACGCCGTCCGGCATCGCCGACCTCGACGCACATCACTGCATCCCGCAGCACAATGGCGACCCCTGGAAGCTCGAGGGGCCGGACGGGCCCTTCGTCTACCGGCCGCAGGGGCGCATCCTGACCAATTCGTCCGAGGCGGTGCGCGAGGTGACGCTGGCCGGCGCCGGCATTGCGCTGCGCTCGACCTGGGACGTCGGCGCCGACATCCGCGACGGGCGGCTGGTGCGGGTGCTCACCGACTGGGAGGGCTCGCGCAGCCTCGCCGTCTCCGCCGTCTATCCGAGCCGCCAGTTCCTGCCGGCCAAGGTGCGGCTCTTCATCGACCACCTTGCAGAGCTCTACGGGCCGGTGCCCGAATGGGAACGGTAGAGCATTTCCGGTGATCACGGGATCACCGGAAATGCTCTCAGTCGTTCTTTTTGTCGCATTCTCCGGCACCGAAGCGATCACGCTTCGGCTGGAAATGCTCTAGACGCGGCCGTCACGAAGCGCGTCGCGTCCCTTCAGGGCGGCTCATGCGAAGGGCCTCTCCGCCCTGACGCAGGACCTTTCGGCCAATGCCCGGCAGAGAGGCGTCAATGGGGCGCGTCGTCCTTGTGGCGGCGGCGGATGGCGCGCACCACCAGCCAGATGGCGAGCAGCACGAAGGGCACGGCAATGCCGGTCAGCACGCCCGACTTCAGCGGCAGGCCGGCGCTTTCCAGCGCCTTGGCGAGATAGCCGATCAGCCCGACGACATAGTAGGAGATCGCCGCGACCGACAGGCCTTCCACCGTCTGCTGCAGCCGGAGCTGGAGGTTTGCCCGCCGGTCCATCGACATCAGCAGGTCGGCGTTCTGCCGGGCGAGCTCGACGTCGACCCAGCTTCGGATCAACGAGGTTGCCCGCGACAGTTTTCGCGACAGGTTCGCCTGCCGCTCCTCGACCGACTGGCAGGTGCGCATCGCCGGCGCGAGACGGCGTTCGAGGAAGGTGGCGATCGTCTCGTAGCCGGCGACGGGCACCTCGCCTAGGGTGCGCAGGCGCTCCTGCACGATGCCGTAATAGGCGCGGCTCGCGCCGAAGCGGTAGAGGCTCTGCGCCGCGCCGGCCTCCAGTTCGGCCGCGAGCCGGGTGATCTCGGTCAGCATGCCGTCAGCCGTCTCGCGCACCGTCTTCGTCATCTGCTGGGTCACCGCCGTCAACCCATCCTCGATGCGGCGGATGTCCGGCCAGAGCGTCTGCGCCAGCGGCAGGCCGGTCATCGCCAGCGTGCGATAGGTCTCGATGTCGAGCAGGCGCTGCACGACGGCGCCGGTGCCGGCCTCGGTCATGCCGCGGTCGATGACGAGAATGGTGGTAAGCCCGTTTCCGTCCTGGCGGAAATCCGTGAGGATCGCCGCCTGCCCGTTCTTGATCTCGCTGTGACAGAGGCTCGCCCGGTCGAAATGCGCAAGCGCGGCGCGCGTCTCCTCCGTGTCCTTGCGCACCTCCAGCCGGATACCGGAGATCAGCGGCCCCGGCGGACGAAAACCGTCGCCGAAGGGATGCAGCGGCACCTCGCCGCCAAAGCGCTCCGGCGCCGGCGCATCCCAGAAATAGGTGGAGAACTCCGTGTGCCGCTCCCAGCGCAGCGTGCCGGGGCCGAAGGAGACCGCGTGATGGTTCGCCTCCGGCATCGGCGGCGCGACGCCGCGCGCCCGCGACAGGTCCGAGAGGATCTCATGGTCGAGCGCCGCCTGGCCCTCGGTCAGGAAGGCGAGCTGGAAGATCACGCGCGGCGTGGCGACCAGCGCGTAAGGGCGCGCATGCACCTCGCCGAGCGCCTGAGCCCGCGCCGCCGCCACCGGAAATGCGAAACTGCCCTTGGCCATGCCCTGCCCCCCGCCGCTGCCCATCACTACGTCCTTAACAAGAGAACACGCGAATGCAAGACGACCAAGGGCCGGGGCGCCGGATCCCTCCGGCGGGAGGCCTCGCGAAGAGGTCAAGGAAATTGACCAGTTTGCGCCGCGCCGCTAGACTGGCGGCCGGAGACACCCCGTGACCGACGACCCGATCGACCTCTATGCCCGCATCGACCAGAGCCGGAACGCCGACGACGTCGTCCGCCAGATCGAACTGCTGATCCTCGAGGGGATCCTCGGCGACGGCGACCGCCTGCCGGGGGAGCGCGACCTGTCGCGCCGTTTCGACGTGTCGCGACCCGTGCTGCGCGAGGCGCTGAAGGAACTGGAGGCGCGCGGCCTGCTCGTCAGCCAGCACGGCGGCGGCACCTTCGTCGCCGACATCACCGGGCAGGTGCTGTCGAAGCCGCTGCTGGCGCTGATCGGCCGGCACCGCAAGGCGGCTGCCGACTATCTCGAATTCCGGCGCGAGCTCGAGGGCGTGACGGCGGCATTCGCCGCCACGCGCGCCACCGCCTCCGACCGCGCGGCGCTGACTGCCATCATCGCGACGATGCGGCGGGCCCATGAGGAGGGCCGTTTCGAGGAGGAACTCGATGCCGACATCGCCCTGCACACGGCGATCGGCGAATGCGCCCACAATCTGATGCTGATGCACACGCTGCGCTCCTGCTACCGGCTGATGCGCGAAGGGGTGATCTTCCACCGCCGCGTCATCTTCGCCGCGCCTGCCACGGGCAAGGTGCTGCTCGCCCAGCACGAGGCGCTCTACGAGGCGGTGATGGCCGGCGATGCCGAGGCCGCGCGCGCGGCAGCGCGCGGCCATATCGATTTCATCATCGCGGCGATCGCCGAGGCGGAGCGCTCCGCCGACTGGGACCGCATCGCCCAGCTGCGGATGATCCAGCGCGGCCAGGATCCGGCGCGTTCCCGGCCGGCATGACGCTCCTGCGGCGGGATCCGGCGCATTCGTCATCAATTTGTCGCATCCTTTCCTGATAGAGGATGCGTGGCGTCTTGTGGTGGGCGCCAGACTCACCCTAGCCTTGCAGCAGACATGCATCGTTGCCGATCCGCCCTTCCGGCAGGCCGGCGGCACATTCAGAGGGATTCCCGACCGATTTGGCTCTTTTCGACCGTATCGCCCACGACATGCAGTTGATGTTCCGCCGCCCGACACGGATCCAGTACGGCGCGTTGTGCTACCGCGTGCGCAAGAAGGGCAGCGGCGCGGAGGCGCTTCTGATCACCAGCCGCGACACCGGCCGCTGGGTGATCCCCAAGGGCTGGCCGATGGACGGCAAGCTCGCCTACCAGGCGGCCGAGCGCGAGGCCTACGAGGAGGCCGGCGTCAAGGGCGAGATCGGCCGCGAGCCGATCGGCGTCTATACCTATCGCAAGGGCATGGATTTCGGCGTCACGATCAACTGCAAGGTCCAGGTCTATCCGCTGGTCGTCGAGGACATCGCCAAGAATTTTCCGGAGAAGGACATGCGCCGCTCCGAATGGATGTCCTTCGCCGAGGCGGCGAAGCGCGTCGAGGAACCGCTGCTCAAAACCCTGATCCTGAGCTTTGCCGCCCGGATCTCGAGCGCCTACGGCACGCGCGAGGACGACGGCATCGCCTGACGGGCGCATGCCGGCGATGCCGCGGTCGTTGCACTGCGGCGCGCGCAACCGGCCCGCGCGGTCAAATCGCACGATCGGCTCGCCCTTTTCTTTCAGGCGATTCCGTCGGCGGCGAAAATGCTGTAGGACGGAAACGATCGCGCCGGCGCCCGCCGGTGCATTCCCTTCAGAATCGGCGGGAGAGACCGAGACATGCCGAAGACGGGCATGGGCGAAACCGGCATGCGCCTTGAAAAGCCGACGCTCGACAAGGATCTCGACAAGGTGAGCCTTGCCGAGGAGATGACGCTGCAGACGATGCGGCCGGTCGCCGGCCTCGGCGCCGGGCTCGTGTTCCTCGTCCTCAGCGTCGCCTTCGCCGCCAGCGCCTTCACCGGCACGTCGGGCCTCGCCGTCATCCTTGCCGGCGCGGCGCTCGCCGCCTACATGGCGATGAACATCGGCGCCAACGACGTGACCAACAATGTCGGCGCCGCCGTCGGCGCCAAGGCGATGACGCTCGGCACGGCGCTTGCCATTGCGGCCGTCTGCGAGATCGCTGGCGCGCTGATCGCCGGCGGGGCCGTGGTCGAACGCGTCGGCTTCGAGATCGTCGACGCGGCGGCGATGCCGGACGGCGACGCGATGGTGCGCGTGATGCTCGCGGCGCTGCTGTCCTCGGCCGTCTGGATCAACATCGCCACCTATGCCAACGCGCCGGTCTCGACCACCCATTCGATCGTCGGCGGCATCCTCGGCGCCGGCTTGCTCGCCGGCGGGCCGCAGGCGGTGAACTGGCTGACGCTGTCGGGCATCACGCTGAGCTGGATGGTGTCGCCGCTTCTCGGCGGCGGCATCGCCGCGCTGATCCTGTTCTTCGTCAAGGAAACCATCATCTACCGCGACGACAAGATCGCGGCCGCGCGGCGCTGGATGCCGGTGCTGATCGCGGCGATGGCGGGCTGTTTCGCCGCCTTCCTCGCCGCGGCCGGCATTCCCGGCCTGTTCGACCTGTCGCTGACCGCAGGGCTCTTCGTCGGTGCCGCCACCGCGCTCGTCTTCTATCTCGGCAGCCGCGATCATATCCGGCGCCAGTCGGAAGGCTTCACCAATCGCAACCAGGACCTGCGCAAGCTCTTCCGCCTGCCGCTGATCGGCGCGGCGGGCCTCCTCTCCTTCGCGCATGGCGCCAACGACGTCTCGAACGCGATCGGGCCGCTGTCGGCCATCGTCGTTACCGTCGGCGGCAACGGCGGCGCCGGCGCGATCCCGGCCTGGGTGATGCTGATCGGCGCCTTCGGCATTTCCGTCGGCCTCCTGCTCTTCGGGCCGCGGCTGATCCGCATCGTCGGCCAGGAGATCACCCGCCTCAATCCGATGCGCGCCTTCTGCGTCGCGCTCTCCACCGCGGCGACCGTGATCGTCGCCTCGATGCTCGGCATCCCGATCAGTTCGACCCACACCGCCGTCGGCGCCGTGTTCGGCGTCGGCCTGTTCCGCGAATGGTACACGCGCAATTCCCGGCGCCGGCGCGACTATATCCGCCGCCGGACCGGCCATGTCCATTTCATGGAGGCCGACGAGACCAACACCGAGGAGGCGCAGCGCCGCCGCCTCGTGCGCCGCTCGCACTTGCTGACGATCGGGGCCGCCTGGGTGGTGACCCTTCCGGTCGCGGCCCTGCTGTCGGCCCTCATCTTCCTCGCCCTCGGCCTCGTCCTGCCCTGAAGGTCCTCCCCATGCGCGCCAATTTCCGCCTGCAGCGCCTGTTCGTCGAAACGCCGCTCTTTCCCGCCGCCGTCCACGAGGCGGACCGCGACCAGTTCAACTATCTCGCCAACGTGCTGCGCATGGAGGACGGCGCGCCGATCCTCGTCTTCAACGGCCGCGACGGCGAATGGCGGGCGGAGCTGCGCTTTTCGACGCGCAAGAAGCTCACCCTCGTCGCGGTCGAACAGACGCGGCCGCAGCCGCAGTCCTGCGACCTCCACTATCTCTTCGCGCCCTTGAAGACCGGCCGGCTCGACTATCTGGTGCAGAAGGCGGTGGAGATGGGGGCGGGCCTGTTGCAGCCGGTGATGACGCGGCACGTCCAGGGGCGGCTCGGCAGCCTCGACCGGCTGCGCGCCAACGTCGTCGAGGCCGCCGAGCAATGCGGTATCCTGTCGATCCCCGGCGTCGAGGAGCCGGTCGGCCTCGCCGATCTGCTGTCCGGATGGGACCGGAGCCGCCGGATCATCTATTGCGACGAGGGCGACGCGGGGCAGAACCCGCTGCCGCGCCTTTCCGCGATCACGGAAACCCGGCATGCGCTGCTCGTCGGGCCCGAGGGCGGCTTTTCCGAGGAGGAGCGCGGCCTGCTGCGCAGCCTCGACTTCGTCACCGCCATCCCGCTCGGCCCCCGGATCCTGCGGGCCGACACCGCCGCCGTCGCGGCCCTTGCCGTCATCCAGGCGACGATCGGCGACTGGCGCTGAGCGGGCCGCGACGTCCTGCGCGACGGCACAGGTTTTTTGAACCGACTTTGAAAGAATTTTGCTTGCACGCGCCCCTGATCCGGTCCAAGCACCATGCCGACCGGCTGCGATCAGAGCCCACCGAAGACGAAGAAGACACCATGGCCCGCGACACCACAGATGAGACACCGGTCACGTCGGCAGCCGAGCTTTCGGCCTATCTCGCCTCGGGATCGAAGCCGGAAAGCGCCTTCCGCATCGGCACCGAGCACGAGAAATTCGCCTTCTTCAAGGCCGACGACACGCCCGTTCCCTATTTCGGCGAGGCGAGCATCTCGGCGCTGCTCGCCGGTATGGCGCAACGCTGCGGCTGGGAGCCGATCGTCGACGCCGGCAACGTCATCGGCCTGGCCGAACCCTCCGGGATGGGGGCGATCTCGCTCGAGCCCGGCGGCCAGTTCGAGCTCTCCGGCGCGCCGCTCGAGACGCTGCACGACACCTGTCGCGAATCGAACCAGCATCTCGCGGTGCTGCGAGAGATCGCCGAGCCGCTCGGCATCCGCTTTCTCGGGCTGGGCGGCAGCCCGAAATGGACGCTCGCCGAGACCCCGCGCATGCCGAAATCGCGCTACGACATCATGAGCCGCTACATGCCGAAGGTCGGCACGAAGGGCCTCGACATGATGTACCGCACCTGCACGATCCAGGTGAACCTCGACTTCTCCTCGGAAGAGGACATGCGGAGGAAGATGCTGGTGTCGATGAAGCTGCAGTCGCTCGCGACCGCGCTCTTCGCCAGCTCTCCCTTCACCGACGGCCGGCCGAACGGGCTGAAATCCTGGCGCGGCGACATCTGGCGCGACACCGACAACAACCGCGCCGGCCTGCTTCCCGGCGCCTTCGCCCCGGATTTCGGCTTCGACGCCTATGTCGAATGGGCGCTCGACGTGCCGATGTATTTCGTCGTGCGCGACGGGCGCTACCATGACTGTACCCATGTGACCTTCCGGCAGTTCATGAATGGAGCGCTGAAGGGTGAGCTTGCCGACTGGGCGCCGACGCTCGGCGACTGGACTAACCATCTCTCGACGCTCTTCCCCGACGTGCGGCTGAAGCGCTTCCTCGAGATGCGCGGCGCCGACGGGGGGCCCTGGCGGCGCATCTGCGCGCTGCCGGCCTTCTGGGTCGGCCTTCTCTACGACGGCGAGGCGCTCGCCGCCGCCGACGCGTTCACCCGCGACTGGAGCCTTGCCGACGTGCAGGCGCTGCGCGACGCCGTGCCCGCCGCCGGCCTTTCGGCCACGATCCGCGGCCGGGGCCTACGCGACGTCGCCCGCGAGATCCTCGCCATCGCGCGCGCCGGCCTCGTGCGGCGCAACCGGCTGAACGGCGAGGGCGTGGACGAGAGCCATTTCCTCGGCCCCCTCGACGAGGTCGTCGCCAGGGGCGCGACGCTCGCCGACGAGATGCTGTCGCTCTATCACGGGCGCTGGAACGGCAGCGTCGATCCGGTTTTCGCCGAATACCAGTACTGAGGCGTAAAGCCCGGCCAAAGTCGGACGGCAAAGCGGAGAAAACCGGTTTGCCTTTGTTTTTTTTCGCCTATAGTGCGTCTCGACCGCCCCGCCGAGGAGGAGAGACAAGGCCATGCTTCCGCTGTTCGAGATGATGATGAAGGCGCAGAACGGCGAGGCGATGGGCGTGCTCGCCCGCCAGTTCGGCCTGGCGCAGGAGCAGATGGCGAGCGCGACCGCGGCGCTGATGCCCGCCTTCTCCGCCGCCTTCAAGCGCAATGCGACGAACCCTTACGATTTCGGCGCGCTGCTGCAGGCGATGGCGAGCGGCAACCACGTCCGCTACTTCGAGGACCTGCGCGAGGCCTTCACGCCGCAGGGCATGGCCGACGGCAACGGCATCCTCGGCCAGCTCTTCGGCTCGAAGGAGGTGTCGCGGGCGATCGCCGCCCAGGCGGCGCAGATGACCGGCATCGGCCAGGAAATCTACAAGCAGATGCTGCCGGTGATGGCGAGCTCGATCATGGGCGGCCTGTTCAAGCAGATGACCGGCGAAATCGCGCAGAAACCCTTCGATGCGGCGGCGATGTTCTCCCAGTCGCCGATGGCCGCCTGGATGAAGCCGTGGATGGACGCCGCCGGCGACACCACGTCGAAGCCGGCAGCGCCCCCCTTCGAGAACCCGTTCCTGCAGGCGATGCAGTTCGCGATGAAGCCGCAGGACGCGGCCGCCAAGGCGCCGACGCCGGCCGATCTTTTCTCCGCCAATCCCTTCTTCAAGGCCTTCGGCGAGATGATGCGCGGACCGGCCGCCCTCAAGGAAGAGGCGAAGGTCGAGGAGACGTCTCCGGCCTCGCAGTTCGCCGCCATGATGTCGAGCATGTTCGAAAGCGGCATCGAGGCGCAGAAGGAATACCAGAAGGCGATCGACGGCCTGATCGGGACCTATTCCGGCAGGAAGGCATAATAAAAATGCCCGGCAGAGGAAACCTCGCGCCGGGCAAGCGGCAGGGCCAGTTGGCTTGGCGACCCTGCGGGGAAGCAGAGAGCGCGCGACGGATCCCTTCGGACCCGCCGATCGCTCAGACGGACCTGCGGTAGAAGGCCTGCGCCCGCGACCGTGCCGCGCGCGTCAGATGGGCGGAGGGATCCTCGAAGAAGGCCGATGTCAGCGCGCCGTCGACATCGGCGCGGCTGAGGCCGATGTCGAGGAGCTGCGCATCGGTCAGGTCGCCAAGACCGCCGATGGCGCGTCGGTTGAGGAGCGCGCGAAGCAGCGTTTTCATGCGCCCGGTCCAGCCCGTGAGGCGGAACGCGGCATTCGCTCCGCCGTTTCCAAAGCCCGTGGCGAGGGTCTGTCCGGGGGTACGCATGGTCGTCGATCTCCTTTTGACCACAGCAAGGCCGGCTCCCGGACGCGGGAGGTCATGCGCCGGAGCGGGCCGAACCAAAAATGTGAACGCATGGGCGACATCCCGCACCGGCCGTCGAGAGGGCCGGTGGCATGGCGGTTCAGGTCGCCAGCCGAAGCGGAATGCCGTTTTGCAAGACCTCAATCGCAAATCCGTATTGATCAGTCCAACGAATGTTTCTAATAATATCCATCACGTTGTCTTATAGGTTAACCCCATGTCCGCGCCCCTCGACATCGACCAGCTGCAGACCTTCGTCGCCATCGCCGACACCGGCAGTTTCACCCGCGCGGCCGAGCGGGTGTTCAAGACGCAATCGGCGGTGTCGATGCAGATGCGGCGCCTGGAGGAGCGGATCGGCAAGGCGCTGTTCGCCAAGGACGGCCGCGGCAACCGGCTGACGCCGGAGGGCGACAAGCTCTTGAATTTCGCCCGGCGGATGATCCGGCTGAACAACGAGGCGATCGCCTCCTTCGACGACAACCGGCTGGAGGGGACGCTGCGGATCGGCACGCCGGACGACTATGCCGACCGCTACATGCCGGAAATCATCGACCGTTTCGCGAAAAGCCATCCGAATGTCGAGCTTTACATCGTCTGCGAACCCTCGGTCGACCTCGCCGAGAAGATGGCGAAGGGCGATCTCGACATCGCGCTCGTCACCCACAATCCGCGGGTGCGCACCTCCGACGTCGTGCGCACCGAGCCGCTCTGCTGGGTCGGCTCGATCAACCACCCGCTGCCGGAAAACGCGCCGGTGCCGCTCGCCGTCGGCCGCCACGACTGCCAGTGGCGCCAGGCGGCCTGCGCCGCCCTCGACGCGATCGGGCGCGACTATCAGATCCTGTTCACCAGCTGGTCATCGACGGTGATCGCGGCGGCGGTGCTGGCCGGCATGGCGGTCTCGACCATGCCGGAATCGGCGCTGCGCTCCGGCATGAAGGTGCTGACCCAGGCGGACGGCTTTCCGGCGCTGGCGCCGATCCAGATCGGCATCATGAAGCGTCCGGGCCTGTCGCCGTCGCTCTCGACCGCGATCACCAACCACATCACCGCCTGCCTCGACAACATCACGCCCGTCGCCAAGGCCGACGACCTCGACGGCGACCTGAAGAACGTCTCGCGCTTTCCGCGGCTGCGCCAGAGCCACATGCTGCCGAGCTGGTAGGAAAGACCGCCGCCGGCGATAAAAAGGGGACGCGCTCCGACCGGAACCCGCCCCCTCAAATCACCATGCAATGTGTTGCGCGCCGCAGGCGGCTTTGCCTTGAATAATCCTGATGAAAAAGGCTCTCGTTATCGGATGTCGCCATCCTAGCGCCTTTTTTCCTCCCGCCCAAGTTGAATTGCTTCGGGACAGCATCCGGGATGGCAATGAATCTTCGTTAAGGTTAATGCACTCGGCGGAACGGCCATGGCTGGAATGCAAGGCGGCCCTGTCGATCATTCCGTCTTGCCGCCGACAGGGATTCTGATAATTTTTTCGGATCATGCTGACCCTTCGCCAGATCCGCTATTTCGACGCTCTGGCCACCACGCGCCATTTCGGCCGGGCGGCCGCCCTTGTCAGCGTCAGCCAGCCGGCGTTGTCGACCCAGATCATGGAAATGGAGGAGCATCTCGGCACGCGCCTCGTCGAACGCAACCGGAGCGGCGCGCTTCTGACCGAGAAGGGCGAAAGCGTGCATGCGCAGATCAAGGTCATCCTCGCCTGCATCGACCATCTGGAGCAGTCGGCGCGCAGCGAGCGCGGCACGCTGACCGGCACGGTGCGGATCGGCATCATCCCAACCCTCGCACCCTATCTCGTCCCGACTCTCGTGCCGAAGCTGCGATCGGCCTATCCGGAGATCGACATCGAACTGCGCGAGACGCTGACCGACCGTCTGGTCGCCGATCTCCTCGACGGCAGGCTCGATGCGATCGTCGTCGCCCTGCCGGTCGAGGCCGAGGGGACGCAGGCGCAACCCCTCTTCTCCGACCGCTTCTTCATGGCGATGGCGGACAATGACCGGCAGGTGCTGATGTCGCCGCTGACCGAGGACCAGGTCGACGTCGAGCGGCTGCTGCTGCTCGAGGAGGGCCACTGCCTGCGCGACCAGGCGCTGGCCGTCTGCTCGACGGTCGGGCGGCGCAGCCTCGTCAATTTCGGCGCCACCTCGATGGCGACGCTGCTGCAGATGGTGTCGCACGGCATGGGCATGACGCTGATCCCGGAGATCGCGGTGCCGACGGAGGCGGCCCGCAACGCGCTGCGCATCGTCCCCTTCGCCGAGCCGCAGCCGGCCCGCGAGATCGGCCTCGTCTGGCGGCGCTCGAGTTCCCGCCGCGACGACATGGCGGCCCTAGCCGATGCCATCGTCGCCAGCCGGCGGGATATCGAGGCCTTGGTCGGCTCCCCGCCGCCGCAACTGGCGACAGGGAGCCTGTCCGGCCGAGGCGGGACCGCGTCGGCAACGGAGGATGGCGGAGGGTCGGCCGGATAGGGCGCGTCCGGCGGTGACCCCAGGCTTCGCCGGACAGGCCCTGGCGGCCGTCAGCTCAGGCGGAAAGATCGAGGACGATCCGGCCGTCGATCTTGCCGTCCTCCATCCGCCTGAAGATATCGTTGATGTTCTCCAGCCTGTCCCAAGAGAAATGGGAGGCGACCTTGCCCTCGCCGGCGAAGGCGAGCGATTCCTCGAGGTCCTGCCGCGTGCCGACGATCGAGCCGCGCACCGTGATGCGCTTCAGCACCGTGTCGAAGACCGGAAGCGAGATGAAGCCCGGCGGCAGGCCGACCAACGCCATCGTGCCCTTGGCGCGAAGGAAGCCATAGGCCTGCTCCATCGCCTTCGGCGACACCGCCGTGACGAGCGCGCCATGGACGCCGCCCGTCGCCTTCTGAACCTGTTCCACCGCATCGCCATCCCGGCCGTTGACGGTGACGTCGGCGCCGAGCGCGCGGGCAAGATCGAGCTTCTCCTCGAAGATGTCGGCGGCGACCACATGCATGCCCATCGCCTTGGCATATTGCACGGCCATGTGGCCGAGGCCGCCGATGCCGGAGACCACCACCCATTCGCCGGGTCGGACCTCGGTCTCCTTCAGCCCCTTGTACACGGTGACGCCGGCGCAGAGCACCGGTGCCGCGGCGCCGAATTCCAGCCCGTCCGGCAGGCGGCCGACGAAATGGGGATCGGCGAGGCCGTATTCCGCGAAGGTGCCGTTGACCGAATAGCCGGTGTTCTTCTGCTCGGCGCAGAGCGTTTCCCAGCCGGTGCGGCAGGGCGAACAGCAGCCGCAGGCCGTGTGCAGCCAGGGCGTGCCGACCCGGTCGCCCTCCTTGACCCGCGTGACGCCGGCGCCGACCTTGGCGACATGGCCGACCCCCTCATGGCCCGGGATAAAGGGCGGGTTCGGCCGGACCGGCCAGTCGCCATTGGCCGCATGCAGATCCGTATGGCAGACGCCCGTCGCGGCATAGCGCACGAGGATCTGTCCCGGTCCCGGTTCGGGAACCGGCAGTTCCTCGATCACCAGGGGTTTTGCGAACGCCCGGACCACGGCCGCCTTCATCGTCGCTGCCATTGCATTCTCCCTCTCTCGTTGTCGGTCGAAAGAAGGCCTAGCAGGCGGAGGGGCGGAACGGTTTGATCCGGATCAAGCGCGAGGCGTCGGCACGGTGGCACGCCTGTCGCGATCCGCGCATCGTGCACGCCCGGGTCGGGCCTCCAGGCCTCGAAGACGCCGGTGGGCACGTCCCGCGGCGGGAAAGCCCCTCACAGCGGGTCTTTACCCGCCGCAAGAATCGGGTACGCCGGGGACGGGTCAAACCCCGGCGAGAGTCCACGCGATCAGCACCCAGACCGCCGCCAGCGCGGCGACGCCGAGGCTGAACAGCCGCTGGCGCAGCATCAGCCGGTTGGAGGTGACGTGGACATAGGCATGGGCATAGCGGCTGGCGACGAACAGCCAGCAGAGCGCCACCATCGGCGTTCCCGCCGCGCCGGTCAGGTGGGCGACGACGACGGCGACATAGAAGAGGACCGGCAGTTCGAACTGGTTGATCAGGCTGCGGGCGACCGTCGCGCTCGGCTCAGGCTCGACCGTCGGGATCAGATAGGCCTTCGCCGGGACACGGCCGGTTCGCACGGCGGCGAAACGGCGCTTCGCCATCAGGATATAGATGGCGAAGACCAGCGCCACCTGGGCGATGACGGGCCAGAAGAGGGCGGTGCCGGATGCCATGCGGGAAACGCTCCGTTCGAAATGAGGGCGGGGATGGCTGCATGGCAACCATCCCCGCCCGATGCCGATCCGTGTCGTGCGGCAAGTGGATCAGGCACCGCCCGGATAGTTGGGGCTTTCGCGGGTGATCGTCACGTCATGGGCATGGCTTTCGCGCAGGCCCGCGCCGGAGATGCGCACGAAGGTCGCCTTTTCCTGGAAATCCTTGAGCGTCGTGCCGCCGACATAGCCCATGGAGGCGCGCAGGCCGCCGGCAAGCTGGTGCAGCACGCCCGAGACCGCGCCCTTGTAGGGCACCTGCCCCTCGATGCCCTCCGGCACCAGCTTCAGCGTGTCGCGCACCTCCGCCTGGAAGTAGCGGTCGGCCGAGCCGCGCGCCATGGCGCCGACGGAGCCCATGCCGCGATAGGCCTTGAAGGAGCGGCCCTGATAGAGGAAGACCTCGCCGGGGCTCTCGTCCGTGCCGGCGAGCAGCGAACCGACCATGCAGGCGGAGGCGCCGGCGGCGATTGCCTTGGCGAGGTCGCCGGAAAACTTGATGCCGCCGTCGGCGATCACCGGAATGTCCTCGGCCTGCGCCGCCTCGACCGCCGACATGATCGCCGCGAGCTGCGGCACGCCGACGCCGGCGACGATGCGGGTGGTGCAGATCGAGCCCGGGCCGATGCCGACCTTGACCGCGTCCGCCCCGGCATCGATGAGCGCCTTGGTGCCGGAGGCCGTGGCGACGTTGCCGGCCATGATCCTGACCGAGTTGGAGAGCTTCTTCACCCGGCCGACGGCATCGAGCACGCGCTGCGAATGGCCGTGCGCGGTGTCGACGACGATCAGGTCGACGCCGGCGTCGATCAGCCGCTCGGCCCGCTCGAAGCCGTCGTCGCCGACGGAGATCGCGGCAGCGGCGCGCAGCCGCCCCTGCGCGTCCTTCGAGGCGTTCGGGTTCAGCTGCGACTTCTCGATGTCCTTGACGGTGATCAGGCCGACGCAGCGGCCCTCGCCGTCGACGACGAGCAGCTTCTCGATCCGGTGCTTGTGCAGGAGGCGCTTGGCCTCCTGCTGGTCGACCGTCTCCTTGACCGTGACGAGGTTCTCGCGGGTCATCAGCTCGTAGATGCGCTGCGACGGATCGGAGGCGAAGCGGACGTCGCGGTTCGTCAGAATGCCGACGAGGCGGCCGGGCTTTGTCCCGCCATTGCCGGCATTCTCCACGACCGGGATGCCGGAAATGCCATGGGTCTTCATCAGCGCCAACGCGTCGGCAAGCGTCGCGTCCGGGCTGATCGTCACCGGATTGACCACCATGCCGCTTTCGAACTTCTTCACCTGCCGGACTTCCTCGGCCTGTTCGGCGGGCGTGAGGTTGCGGTGGATGACGCCGAGGCCGCCGGCCTGGGCCATGGCGATCGCCAGCCGCGCCTCGGTGACCGTGTCCATCGCGGCCGACAGGATCGGCAGGTTCAGCTCGAAATCCCGGGCGATGCGCGTGGCGATCTGCGTCTGGGCCGGCATGACCTCGGAATGTCCGGGCTGCAGCAGCACGTCGTCGAAGGTCAGCGCCTCCAGACCGGTTGCGGTTTCGATGATACGGGCCATGGCCACTTTCCTTGTTGAGCGAGAACGGAAGCCCTTCCGGAACAGGGGAAGCGTGCCGGTGTTCTGTCAGGGTTTCGAGAGGAAGTTGGCGAGGGCTGGTACCACGTCTTCCGGGCGAAAGGAATAGCAAAAACAGGATGGCTGCCCTGCGCGGGACGGCCGGCGGCCGCAAGTGACGAAACGTTATCCTTTCCCGCTGGCGGAACGTTAAACGCTGCTAATGTACAAGATCCCCACGGTCCGAGAAGACGACCGGAACAGGACAGAGCGAGAAACGGGGATCACGATCATGACGGCACTGAAGAAGAGAGCACGGGCGCTCGAAGCCGCTTTCGCCCACGAGCAGGATGCGGCGTTTCGCGCGCGTTCGCGCAGCAATGCGCTGGCCGGCCTCTGGGCGGCGGCGCTGATGCATCGCGGCGACGCGGAAGCCTATGCCCGCGAGCTGGCGATCGCCGACGTCGCCGATCCGCACGGCGCCTTCAACCGGCTGCGCCAGGACCTAACGGCCTCCGGCCTGCACATCACCGACGACGAGCTGCGCCATCGCATGGTGACGCTCCTGCGCGACGTCGCCGAGGACATGCACCGCGCCGCCTGAAGGCGACGGCCCGATGCGGCGCGCACAGCCGCTCCGCATCGGAGGGAACCTCGCGCGCGTGGCGATCTCACGGAGAGGCTCGCGCGCTTCGGTCTATTTTCCACCTGTCCTTTGACGAGACCGCCGCACGCCTTTGCGAGGCATGCCCGGGCCGGTCAGATCTCGAACTGGTAGCTCGCCGGCACGAAGCGATAGCCCTCGCCTGCCTTCTCGGCGAAGCCGACCGACGGGAAGGGCATGTGATAGCCGATGAAGGGCAGCCGGTCGGTCGCGATCATGTCGAAGACCTTCTTGCGCGTCGCCGCCGCTGCCTGCTTGTCCATGTCGAAGCGCACCTCCCAGTCCGGGCGCTGCAGCGAGAGCACGTAGTGGTTGGCGGTATCGGCGGTGAGCAGCAGCGACTTGCCGGCCGAATCGATCCGGTAGATCATGTGGCCCGGCGAATGGCCGAAGGCGGTGAGCGCGGTGATGCCCGGCACAACCGTGCCGCCGTCGCCGACGAAGGTCATCTTCTCGGCGAGCGGCACGACCTTTTCCAGAACCCCCTTGTGGCCGCCCTCGGCCGGCGTCCCGGCCCGCGCCGGGTCGCGCCAGAAATCGAATTCGGCCTCACCGGTGACGTAGCGCGCATTGGGAAAGGCCGGCTTGCCACCCTCCATCAGCCCGCCGATATGGTCGCCATGCATATGGGTGAGGACGACGACGGTCACGTCTTCCGGCGCGTGGCCGAGCTGGGCGAGGCCGGCGCGCAGCCGTCCGCCGCCCATGGCACGGGCCCCCTCGCCGAGACCGGTGTCGAAGAGGACGAGATCGTCCCCCGCCTTGACCAGCACGGGCGTGAAGCCGTTGGCGAACCTGTCGGCCGGCAGGAAATTCGCCTGCAGCAGGTCGGCCACCGCCTCCGGCGTCTGGTTCGTGCCGAAGGTCTCCTGCGGGTTCTCGGACACGCGGATGCCGTCGCGCACGACCGAGACGGTGACGTCGCCGAGCGGGAATTGCAGCGTCCGTTCCATCGCGGCATCCTTCCCGCTCTCGGCTGTCTCGGCAAAGGCGGCGCGCGACAGGATCGCAGGTGCCGCCACCGCACCGGCGGCCGCGGCAAACAGCGTGCGGCGTCCGATCGTCAGGGTCGAAGTCATGTCTCTCTCCTCGAAATGGATGGTCTTTCGAAATCGGTGACCTTCAGCGGATCCGCCCGCTCCCGGCGAAGCAGATAGAGCGCCGGCACCCGTCCGGATGACCGTTCACGGCCATTTGATCGGCAGAGGCGCGGCGATGATCCGCAGGAGGGGAAATCTCGCCCGCAGGACGGAACATGCGCGACAGGCCGGGCGTCATCCGCCTATACGTGCCTCGCCCCTCCTGCCGGACGCCCCGATGAACCGCATCGTTCCCCTCATTCTCGCCGTCGCGCTCTTCATGGAGCAGATGGATTCCACCGTGATCTCCACATCGCTGCCGGCGATCGCCGCCGATCTCGGCGTCGGGCCGCTGGCGCTGAAACTGGCGCTGACCGCCTATATGGTATCGCTGGCGATCTTCATTCCCGCGAGCGGCTGGATGGCCGACCGGTTTGGGGCGAAACGCATCTTCCGGCTGGCGATCCTCGTCTTCATCGCCGGATCGATCCTCTGCGCCGTCTCCTCGAGCCTGTTCGCCTTCGTCGTCTCGCGCTTCCTGCAGGGAATGGGCGGTGCGATGATGACGCCGGTGGCGCGGCTGGTGCTGGTGCGCGGCACACCGCGCCACCAGCTCGTCAACGCCATGGCGCTGCTCACCATTCCCGCCCTTGTCGGCCCGCTCGCCGGCCCGCCGCTCGGCGGCTTCATCACCACCTATTTCTCGTGGCACTGGATCTTCCTGATCAACGTGCCCGTCGGCGTCGCCGGCTATGTGCTGTCTGGCATCTACCTGCCGGAGATCGAAAGCGACGCGCCGCCGCGCTTCGATATCGCCGGCTTCGTCCTCAGCGCGGTCGCCGCCGCCGGCCTGCTGTTCGGCTTCTCCGTCATGAGCCTGCCGGCGCTGCCCGCCTGGATCGGGCTTGCCGCGGCCGGCAGCGGCGCCGTCGCCCTCCTCGCCTATGTCGTCCACGCGCGCCGGCATCCGGCGCCGATCCTCGACCTCAACCTCTTCCGCAACGGCGTGTTCCGCGCCGCCTCGATCGGCGGCACGATCTTCCGCATCTCCGTCGGCGCGGTCCCCTTCCTGATGCCGCTGATGCTGCAGCTCGGCTTCGGCCTGACGCCGTTCCAGTCGGGCCTCATCACCTTCACCGGTGCTGCCGGGGCGCTGATGACGAAATTCTTCGCCCCGCGCGTGCTGGCATGGGCCGGCTTCCGCACCACGATGATCCTCGCCGCGATCCTCGCCGCCGGCCTCACCTTCGTCAACGGCCTGTTCACGCCGGCGACACCCTACACCGTGATGGCGCTCGCGCTGCTTGCGGCGGGCTTCGCACGCTCCTTCTTCTTCACCAGCGTCAACGCGCTCTCCTTCGCCGAGATCAGCAATGCCGATGCCAGCCGGGCGACGACGATGACCGCCGTGCTGCAACAGCTGAGCCTGGCGATCGGCGTCGCCGTCGCCGCCGGGATCCTGGAGCTGCGCACGATGATGACCGGGCTGGCCCTGACGCTCGCCGATTTCCAGGCCGCCTTCATGATCATCTCGGGGATCACGCTGGTCGCGATCCCGCCCTTCCTCGCCATGGCGAAGGATGCAGGCGCGGCGATCTCCGGCCACGGGCGGATCACGGGCAGCGATCCGGACGTCCCGGTCAAGTGAGCCTTCAGGTGATGAGCGGCGCGACCGGCGGCTCCGGCCGTTCGCAGACGGCGGCGAGCTTGTTGCCGTCCGGGTCGCGGACGAAGGCGGCATAGAAATCCGCATGGAACGGACGCAGCCCGGGGGCACCCTCGTCGCTGCCGCCGAGCGCGAGCGCCGCGCGGTGGAAGGCATCGACGGAGAGCCGCGTCGGCGCGTCGAAGGCGACGGTCGCGCCGTTGCCATGGGTCGCGACGCGGCCGTTATGCGGCGTCACCACCCAGAAGCGGCAGCGCGTGTCATCATCGCCGGCATAGCCGATCTCGCCGGCGCCGACCTTCTGCCGGCGGTAGCCGATCAGCGGCAGCACCGTGTCATAGAAGGCGCCGGCGCGGGCGATGTCGTTGGTGCCGACGGTCACGTACAAGAGCATCGCTCACGCCTCCTCCGGCTCCGCCGCGTCCGGTGCCTCGCCCTTATCGGGGATCGCGCCGGTACCGCAGTGCCGTCCCTTGAAGCCCTTGGCCACCAGGAACATCTCCACCGATTCGGCCCGCGATGCGGCGGGCTTCACATGGATCACCTGGCGGAAATTCTGCTTGAGCAGGGCGAGAAGGTCGCGCTCCGTGCCGCCCTGGAAGGTTTTGGCGAGGAAATGCCCGCCCTCGGCCAGAACGTCGATGGCGAAATGGGCGGCGACCTCGCAGAGATGCATGGTGCGCAGGTGATCGGTCTGACGGTGGCCGGTCGTCGGCGCCGCCATGTCCGACATCACGAGATCGGGCGCGCCGCCGAGCGCCTCCATCAGCAGGCCGGGCGCTGCCGGATCGAGGAAATCGAGCTTCAGGAGGGTGACGCCCGGGATCGGATCGACATCGAGGAAATCGATCCCGGCGACGCGCGGATGGTCGGTGGTCGAATGGGTGACCTTGGCGGCGATCTGCGACCAGCTTCCAGGCGCCGCGCCGAGATCGATGATCCGCCGCGCGCCTTTCAGGATCTGGTGTTTCTCGTCGATCTCCAGCAGCTTGAAGGCCGCGCGGGCCCGGAACCCTTCGAGCTGGGCGCGCTGCACGTAAGGGTCGTTGATGTGGCGCTCGAGCCAGCGCCGCGACGACGCCTTGAGCTTGCCCTTCTTGACCTTCTGGCCGAGCTTTCGCCCGGTGCGGTTGCCGCCGACAGGAGGCTTCGTCATCGTCTTTCCCCCCGTGGCCCGTCGTCGTGGCGCGGCCGTCCGCGCCGCCAGACGCCGTCATCGGCCATCATGTCGGTGAGCAACCCCTCGCGCAGGCCGCGATCGGCGACGCGCAGCCGTTCCGAGGGCCAGCGCCGCCGGATCGCCTCGAGGATGGCGCAGCCGGCGAGCACGAGGTCCGCCCGGTCCGGCCCGATGCAGGGATTGGCGGCGCGCTCGGCAAAATTCCACGACAGCAGCCGCGCTTGCATCGCGGACACCTCGGCATCGGACAGCCAGATGCCGTCCACCTTGCGCCGGTCGTAGCGCGGCAGGTCGAGATGGACGCCGGCAAGCGTGGTCACCGTGCCGGACGTGCCGATCAGGTAGAAGCCGTTGCCGTGGCGCGCCAGCGCATCGACCGGCGGGCAGGCGAAACGGTCGAGCATGCCCTCGACCTCGGCCACCATGGCGGCGAAATTTTCCGGCGTCACATCCCGCCCGCCATGGCGTTCGGACAGGGTCACGACGCCGACCGGCAGCGAGGTCCAGTGGGTGATATGGTTGGCGAGCCGGTTCGAGCGCGACGTGCCGATGTCGAGCACGGCAATCTCGGAGGAGCCGCCGCCGATGTCGAAGAGGACGAGCGAGCGCGTCTCCCGGCCGACCAGCGACGAGCAGCCAGACACGGCAAGCCGCGCCTCGGTCTCGCGGTCGATGATCTCGAGTTCCAGTCCGGTCTCGGAGAAGACGCGGCGCAGGAAATCCTCGCCGTTGACGGCGGCGCGCGCCGCCTCCGTCGCGATCAGCCGGTGGCGGCGGATATTGTGGGATTTCAGCTTGGCGGCGCAGATCTTAAGCGCCTCGATCGAGCGCTGGATCGCCTCCGGCGACAGGGCGCCGGTCGCCGCAAGCCCCTCGCCGAGGCGGACGATGCGCGAGAAGGCATCGACGACCCGGAAGCTGCCCGGCCGGCCCGGCTGCGCGATCAGCAGGCGGCAATTGTTCGTGCCGAGATCAAGGGCGGCGTAAAGCTGCCGGTCGTCCTGGGGAGCCACACGGAAATTGCGTCCCTCCCCCGCAGGCCGGCCGGGAAAGCGGGGCGGGCCCGCCTCGCCCTGCTGCTGGCCTTCCAGCGGGCGATGGGACGCGTCCTGCTTCGGCGCCGGCGCCGACGCACGGTCGCCGCGCGCGCGATCGCTCGCCGCACGCCCGTCCTTCGCCTGCTCCGGCCTGCCCGAGGCGAGCGGACGGCCCTGCAGCGCCCGGCCATGCTGCGCCGGCTTGCTGGGCCGATGGAGAGACGGCTTGCGTGACGGTGGTGGTGCAGCCTCCAGGCCGCCCGCCTCCGCAGCACCTGCAGGCACTACCTCCGTGCGCACGGCGGCAGCGGACATTTCCGGCCGGTTCGCGCCCTTGCCGCGCCGGCGCCGTTTGCGCTTGCGCATCGCATCGGAGGCTTCAACGGTGTCGGGACGCCGCGCTTCGCCGGACACGCCGGCGGAAGCGGAAGAAGCGGAACGCGAAGCGGGAGGCTTGCGACGCCTCCGCTTGCCCTTGCCCTGGCGCGGCAATGCCTGCCCCTCGCCACGACCCGCCGCTGGCGCCCCGGATGCAGACGGCTTTCCGCCGTGATCGGGGTCGTTCACGTGTCTGTCCAATCGCGCCGGGCCGAGCCATGAAGGCCGCTCTCAGCGCATTTTCGAATGTTCGTTGGGAGGACATTACCAGCCACGCCCCGCTTCGCCAAATTCTTTTTGTCGCATCGCGATAGGGGGCGGGGCGGGCGCGATGCGATCGCCGGACGGAGACGGCTTTACGCCACGATGTCCTCGCCCACCGCATTGAGGGCGGCATCCCTGCCCGGCTGGCACCCTTCGGCAAAGAACCGGCCCGCGCTCATCGAAGCCGAACAATGGTCCGGCCTTGAAACCCCGAGAGAACAGACGATGATTCCTCGCACGCCGACGCAAATGGGTCTTGATCGGCGCGGCGAATCTGGTAGAAGGCGGCTCGAAACGAAAATGAACTTGTCGAACCGGGACAAAGAAGGCGCCCAGCCTGAGTTTTCGTATCAGTCCAAGTGATTGTTTTCACTTGCGGATTGGGGAATAGGTTAACGGTAGACCCACGGACTCTGACTCCGTTAGTCCTGGTTCGAATCCAGGTTCCCCAGCCAAGCATTTTCATCTGCTGACGTTTTATTTTCATCCACGTGGAAGCAGGATTTCAGGTCGGAATTTACCGGCCGGTACAGTTCGCTGTTTTTGATCGCAAATCTCCCGGATCTTCGCTTGCCGCCGGCCCGTGGCGGGACATATCTAGGTTTCCTTGAGGAGACACAGATGATTCACCGATCCCTTTCGACCCTTTTCGCGCTTGGCCTTTGCGGACTGACGCTCGCCGGCTGCGTATCCGAGACGAGCAGTGGCTACTACTATCGCGAAGAGCCGTCCTACGACGTCTATCGCTACGAGCGCCGCGTCATCTATACCGATCCCTACCGCTACGAGCGGCGGCCGCGGCCGGATTGGCGCGACGACCGGCGCGAGCGCGACCGGGAGCGTTACGAGCTGCGCCGGCGCGAGGAGCGCGCGGTGGAGCGTGCGGACCGGAGGGACGAGACGCGCGACGCGGTCCGTCGACCGCGCCGGGACGAGGCGGGTCGCCCGGGGCGCGACGACAGACGCTGCCGGCTTCCCGATTGCTCGGATCGCGATGCGGACGGCCGGGTCCGGCGCGACTGAGCCGCCTTCTGCACAACCCGCGCGAGCGCGACCGCTACCAGCGGCGCTCCTCGCTGCGGATGTCGGCGAGCTGGCGGATCGCGTCGCGCTCGCCGGTCTCGCCGAGCGCCTCGAACATGCGCCGGGCATCCAGACGCTGGCCGAGATTCTTGAGCGCGAAGGCGCGCAGCACCATCAGGTTGGTCGGTTCCGGGCGGAACTGCGTCCGCTGGTCGAGGAAGAGGATCGTTTCCCGGTAGCGTCCGGCACGGAAGCTGCTGATCGCCCGGTCGGCCAGAAGCGCTGCCTGGAGTTCCGCGCGTCGGCCCTCGTCCATCCGGGCGCGCGTCGCCGCGACGCCCGCCTCTCCGGTGAGGCCGGCCCGCAGATAGGCAAGGCTCTGGCCGTAGGCCGCGTCGCTCCGCGTCTTCCCCGCGCCGCCAAGCGCCACCTCGAAGGCCTTTGCCGCCTCGAGCGGCCGGTCGATGTCCATTAGGCACCAGCCGAGAACCAGGGCCTGAGCCGGAGGAAGCCCGACAGCATCCTGCGTGGTGCGGCAGGCGCGGCGCCCGGCTGCCGCCCTGCGCGCGCCACGCGCCGGCTCGGCAGAGGCCTCCGTATCGACGGCGGCCTCTGCCAGGCGAACGCCACGGCCTGAGGGCATCCGGGGCGTCTCATCCGCAACAGCCCGCGCCGTCAGGGGATCACGGGCGGACTTTGTCTGCGCCTCGTCGGCGGCAGGCCGGGTACCGAGTTCGTCGATCCGGGTGGAGCGCGCCGCCCAGTCGCGCTTCAACGCCGCAAGGCCCAGCCTGTCGTCGAGACGCAGCCGCGCGACCGCCAGCCCGTAGGCGGCCGGCTCGCTGTCGGCACGCCAGACGAGCGCCTGCTCGAACCATTCCGACGCCGTCTTCGGCTGGTTCATCGCCAGCGCATACCAGCCGAACTGCTCGGCCGTGCGCGGATCGCGGGCATCGAGCGTCGCACGCGCGATCCGGCCGAGCACGGGCTGCGCGATCACCGGCGGCGGATTAAGGCCGAGCAGGGTGGCGGTCGCCGCGAGATAGGTCGCGCGGGCGTCGTCGGAGGCGTCGCGCCAGTCATACATCACCGCCTCCGCCTCGACCGGCATGCGCCGCGACAGGAGAACGAGGGCCAGGCCCTGGGAGGCGGAGGCCGAGTCGGCGGCGGCGCGGGCCTTGCGGAAGAAGGGTTCGGCCGCCGCCATCTCGTCGCGCCGCAGGTGATACCATCCGAGCAGCAGCGCGTCCGTCGCAAGCCCGCCCTCGGCGAGGCTCTGCTCGACGATGCGCAGATAGGCGGGCGCCACGGTGATGGTCTGGTCGGTGCCGGCCTCGGCGAGGAAGCGGCGGGCGAGATCGGGGCGGATCGGATCGAACTCCCGCCCGCCGTCGCTCAAGGTGCGCTCGCGGGTCAGAAGCTCCTGCATGTCGGCATAGGACAGAACCTCCGCCGCCTTCTGCACCGTGGCGACGCGGATCGGCGCGTCGCCGCAGTTTTCGAGCATGTAGTCGTAGGCGTCGCGGGCGCGCTGCAGCCGGCCGAGGCGGCCGAAGGATTCGGCGACGCGCCAGAGCACGTCGGCATCGCTGCAGGTCAGCAGGCTCGGCGTTTCCGCGCCGATGCGCACCACGTCCTCGTCGCGCCTGGCGGTCGAGGCGGCGACAAGTTCGGCGCGTTTCTCGGCAACCTCCATGCGGTCGATCAGATCCTTCGGCGGCACCCAGTCCGGCTCGCGCGCCTTCCGGGCGGCAATCGCCGTGCGCAGGTCGGCGAAGCGCGACTGGCTGTAGAGCGCCCACATTTCCTCCAGCGCGCGGTCCGTGTTCTCCGGCACGGCGAGCGGATCCTCCGGCGGCGTCCAGGTCGGATAGAGCGCCCTCAGCCGGGCGATCTCGGCATTGAGGCGCGCCGTGTCGCCGCGCGCGGCGAAGTAGCGCAGCGCGCTCTCGTCGACAACCGGCGGTGACGTGACGGCATTGCCGGCGGCGGGCTCCGTGGCCGGTGCTCCGTCCCCGGTGGTCCGGGGTTGCGACGGCGACGGGGTCTGGGCTTGCGCCTGATCCTGATCCTGAGCCTGGGCCTGGGCGATCACGACGAAGCGGGCGGTCTTCAGAAGCAGGGGCGCCTCGCCGGATGCCACGGCCGGGTCGCCCGACAGGAGACGCCCGCCCTTCTGCGCCGCGATCTCGGGAAAATGCGAAGCGACAGGAAAGGCGCGGCCGAGATCCATCGAAAGGCCGACCACGCCGACGGCGCCGGTCACGAACACGGCAGAGGCCAGAAGGATCGTCTTCATCCCGTTTCCCTTCGACGCATGATCGAGGACGGCGCCGGCGCGGATGGCGCGGGCGTGACCTCGATGAATGCCGCAGAACAGCAAAGGGACCGCATCGTGCGGTCGTTTCCCCGATGAAATCCGATTAAGGTTAACCCCTGGTAAACATCGACGAAAAATACAACCAAAAAGTGAACTTTGAAATCCGAATCAGCCTTTGCGTCCGAAGAGCCGCAGCAGCAGCGCCGTCGACAGACCGAGAAGGCCGGCGAGCAGGCAGAAGATGCCCGCATAGACGAGGATGTTCGAGGACATCCAGTTCGCCGCGACGAGGCGGAGATTGCCGAAGGACAGCGGCTGCGTGCCGACGAAGCGCAGCCGTGTCGCCGGGCGCACGTCGAGCGTCGTCCCGTCTTTCGCCTCAAGGCTGGCAAAACCGTCGAGCTGCCGCCAGGCCGCATCCTTCGACAGCGCCTCCATGCCGGCATGCAGGGCGGCGCCGTCCGGCGCGGTGATCAGCGTCCAGGGTGCCGTCGCGCCGGGACTGTCGCCTTGCGCGACGAGCAGGCGGGCGCTGTCCGGGGGAAGGACCGGCGTCTCCGCATGCGGCAGCAGGCGCAGCGAGGACAGGGAGATGTCGAACGTCTCCTTCAGCCACTGCTCGAAGGCGGAAACCTGGCCGCGCCAGGATGAGCCGCGCAGGCGCGACTGCCATTCGTCGAGAACGCTGTCGGTGCCGGCCTGCGGCGACGTCGTCACCTGTGGGCTGCCCCAGCCCGTCGCGCTTTCCGCCGCGACATGCACCTGTTCCAGCACCGGTGCCGGGATCTGCGAGACGGCCCCGATCAGGATTGCCGGCTCCTCGCCGATCGAGAGCGCGGAGGCCTCCGGGCGCAGCGCCACGGGCCGCTGCCCGGCGAAGGCGAGCTTGCCGAGGAAGGTGGCGCCGGCCGAAAGCCGGTCCGGGTCGAGCCGGTCGAGATAGAGGGCCACCGGAGCCTGCTGGCGGGCATAGGGGAAGCCGCGCCCCGCGAGCGCGGCGAGATCGGGAAGCTGGCCGATGCGCGCGAAGCGCGGCATGCGGAACGCCGACGTGTCGAAAAGCGCGAAGCGTGCATCGTTGCGCGCCGGGGCGCCCGGGGCGCAGACGGCGTCGGCTTCCGTCATCAGCACCGCCTCGATGTCGATGCGGTTGGCCCCGGGGCGGAAATGGCGCATCGTCACGCGGATCGGCAGCTGGCGGAAAAGGCCGCCCTTGCGGGTGGTGATCGGTACGGTGGTGGCGATGTTGCCGTTGACATAGACGTCGATATGGCTGCCGGGCTGGACCTCGGCGGAATAGGCCGCGTCGAGCAAAAGCGTCGCCTCGCCATAGGCATCGGCATAGAAATCGGAGGGAATGCCGATGTCGAAGCCGGTGCGGAAACGGCGGCCGCCGAATTCGCCGGTGCTGACGCCGAGGCTGGAGAAGGACAGCGACGTCTGGTCGAGGAGCAGCGGAATGTCGACGACGCCGCCGCGCACCGTGGTCTGGGCGACGCCGGGCACGATCGGCCGTTCGAGCGGCGTCACCAGCCGTTCGACCGCCTCGTCGATCGCCGCCCAGCCCGGCCCGGTGACGACGAAGACGTGGCCGCCGCCGGCACGCGGAACGAAGCCGGTGAAGGCGGAGCCGCCGGCCGCGGCCGGCAGGCCCGGCAGCCGCTCGGCAAGATCGGCGGAGGTTCCGAGGACGGCGACGAAGGTGTTCGCCGCGACCTGCGACGGCAGGTCGCGCACGACCTCGAAGGACTGGTTCGGCATGTTGGCCGTCAGCGCCAGGGCCTGGGCAAGACGCAGGAGGGAGGCGGTGGAGGCACGCTGGTCGAGTTCGGGCGCGACGAGGACGAAGCGCGTCAGCCCGGCCGCATCGACGCCGATCGCGGCGAGATCGTCCAGCGTCGGCACCTCGTCGCCCGCATCGCCTTCGATGTCGAGATAGACATGGGCGGCATCGAGATCGGTCCAGAGATCGTAGGTCGACTGAATGGTGCAGTCGGTGCGGTGGCGCTGGCTCGTCGAGAACGTCACCTGGTTGGCGCCGGCGCGCAGGAGGCCCCTCGGCATGTCGAAGCGCACGTCCTCGACGCCGGCGGCCGAGCGGATCGGCAGCGACCCGACCGTGACGCCGTTGACCGTGACCGTCAGCGCCGAGGCTTCCGGCGCGATCACCACCGCGTTGGTGTAGCCGACATGGATGGCGCGGACGGCCTGTGCCTGACGTTCCGTCAGGAAGACCGGCAGGGTGCGGCTCGCCACCTCGCCGTCGAGCCGCAGCGTCGGCGCCGGCAGGATGAAGCGGCGCCCCTGATCGGCGGTCGCAGGGGCCGCCTCGGGCAAGGTGGCCGGGCGGGCGGGCTCGGCCTCGGCAGGCGGCGTCGCGACGCTCCCGCCGGCCGGGCGCTCGGGCGTCATGTCGAAGGGCCGCTCCTCGACCGGTTGCGCGGCGGCCGGGGAGAGGAGCGCGAGGACGAGCGCGGCGCATGCGGGGAGAAGACGCCGTCCCATCATGCCGTCTCCCGCCCGCGCGTGCCCGTGACGGTGCGCAGAAGATAGACCAGCCCGCGCGCCGTCTGGAACAGGGCGATGCCGAGGAACCAGAACGAGCCGCGCAGCAGACCCGGATTGAAGCGGCGCGACACCTGGAAATCGCTCCATTGCCGCGAATTGGCGAAGATCAGGTCGGCGACCAGCGTGTGGTGGCGCGCCTCGGCCGGCATGAAGCGGCAGCCGAGCGTGGCGAGGTTGCCCGCCTGCTCGACACTGCGGATCTCGACCGGCAGCCCCTCCTCCCGCTCGCCGCCATGCGGCGTGATCCGGAGGATGCCCTGCGTCGCCGGCTGCGGCTCAGGTCCTGGATTGAGCACCTGGATGCGGGCGCCGCCGGCGGAAACGTCCTCGACCGTCGCCGGATAGGTCATGTCGCCGATCGAGAAGCTGCAGCGGCGCGAGACGCGCACCCGGCGCGACGAGGCCTTCTCGCCGCGTTCGGAGACGACGCCGAGGGCGCAGCCGGCGATGATCAGGTTGAGCAGGTTCCACGCGCCGACGACGAGGGTGACATCCGCCTTGTAGGGTTCGGAATAGACCCGGTAGACCGTCATCAGAAGGGCGATGAACAGCACCCCGAAGATGATGAAGAAGGGCCGGCTGATCTCCGACAGGCGGCTGACGCGGATCGATTCGTCCTTGGCGGTGACCTTGAACACCGGCCGCCGCGGATTGAGCATCACCGAGACGACGGCCGGCAGCAGGTGCACCGTCTGCACATATTCGTAGAGTTCCGAGATCCATGGCCAGCGGAACGATCCGTAGAGATAGTTCTGCATCATCAGGTTCACCGCCATGTAGGCGAGCGTGTAGCCGAGGAACTCCCCGCCGGAGGCGGTGAAGATCTCGAGATCGAAGAAGAGGTAGCAGAGGGGCGCAAGCAGGAAGATCGTGCGCGGGAACGGAAACAGCCAGAACAGCGTCGAGGACATGTAGCAGAGCCGCTGCGGCAGGGAGAGGCCGCGCTTGAACAGCGGAAAGCGGAACCTCAGGATCTGCATCATACCCTGCGCCCAGCGGCTGCGCTGGCCGATGAAACTGGCGAAGGTGGCCGGCTGCAGTCCGGCGATCAAGGGCTTGTCAACATAGACGCTGTTCCAGCCGCCGGCATGCAGCGCCAGCGCCGTCTCGCAATCCTCCGTGATCGACAGGCCGGAAAAGCCGCCCGCCTCCTTCAGCGCCGCGCGCCGGAGCACGGCCGCCGAGCCGCAGAAGAAGGATGCGTTCCACTTGTCGAGGCCGCGCTGGATGATGCCGTAGAACATCTCGTTCTCGCTCGGCATCTTCTCGAAGGTCTTCAAATTGCGCTCGACCGGATCGGGATTGAGGAAGAAATGCGGCGTCTGCACGAGGAAGAGCTTCGGATCCTCGGAGAAATAGCCGACCGTCTCGCGCAGGAAATCGCGCGCCGGCGCATGGTCGGCGTCGAAGATGGCGATCAGGTCGCCGGTCGATTGCTCCATGCCGTTGTTGAGGTTGCCGGCCTTGGCATGTTCGTTGCGGGCGCGCGTCAGGTAGTTGACGCCGAGGTCGCGGCAGAGCGCCTGCAGGTCCTGATGTCGGGCGCGGGCGCCCTCCGCCGCGACGACACCGGTCGAATTGCGCTTCTGCTCGGTGCCGCCGTCGTCGAGCAGCCAGACGGTCATCTTCTCCGCCGGGTAGTCCATCGCCCGCGCGGCGGCGAGCGTGTTGGCGAGAAGCGCGGTGTCCTCGTTGTAGCTCGGCACGAAGACGTCGACGCTCGGCAGGCGACTCTCGTCCGGCTTGCGGGCGCTGCGCGAGGGCAGCGGCATCGAAACGACGAAGAGGCTGAGGCCGAGCATCATCACGCTGTACATTTCCGCCAGATAGACGAGGAGCGCGGGGATGAAATTCTCGATCTGGTTCAGCGGCGGCAGCGTGCTGGTCGTGCGCCAGTAGACGTAGCGCAGCACGATCGCCGTGCCGAAGGCGAGCGCCACCAGCCGCCAGGTTCCCTCGATGCGCAGGATCTTGATCACGGCCATCATCGTCACGACGGCGATGCTGGCGACGAGCTGCGTCTGCAGGCTGATCGGCAGGGTGATGAGAAGCAGGACCGCCAGCGACACGAGGGCCCAGATCAGGATTACGCTGAGGTGTTTCATCGATCGTCTCTCGCCCTTGCCGAATGCGGACATAGGGCACCGGCACCGAACCGGCGACCCCTGCCGCATGCGCGCGACGGGCTTTTGCCCGCTGCCTCGACCGGCCTTCGGGAAAGGCCGGCCAGGGGTTCAGCATAGACATCGTGACCTTAACAAATCCCTAGATGTCACTCTCTGGAATTTCACCTGCAGATTGTATCGCTTAACGGATCGGCAACACATCGGGGTGACGGAACCACCACATCCGGCGTTGCCTCGGCCGGCTGGGCGGTGCCGGTCGGCGAGGGAACGACGACTGCTCCGGCTGCGACCGGCGTCATGGACGCAGACCCGGCCTCGTCGATCGTCGCGGCGGAGGCGACGCGGCGCGGCGCCGGCCGGGCCATGACCGGCCGGACCTCGGCGGGGGCCATGGCGCGGGTATCGAAGGGCACGCGCAGCGGCACCTCGCCGCCGATGCGCCCGTCGACCGGCGCCGGAGTGCCGTAAGGGTTCCAGGTCGCGCCGGAAAAGCCGCCGACGATCGTGTAGCCGTACATCAGCTCGACCAGATCCGCCTCGCTCGCGCCCGCCCTGCAGACGCGCAGGCGCACCTGGATCATCCCCTGGCTGTTGGCGGCGCTGCGCTCGCTGGAATTCGAGCGGATCTGCTGCCAGCCATAAAGGCAGGCATCGCCGCCGGCGCCGCGCCCGAAGGCGTATCCGAACGGCCCGTAATGGTTGCGCACGAAATGGTCCGAGACCGCAAGTGCTGCACCCGGCAGGACGCTGCGCATTTCCGCCCGGACCATCGCGTGGGTCACCGGCCGGTAGGCGAGCGCCCCGCCCGGACGCGCGACCGGCTCGGCGGGCCCGTGGACCTGGATGCTGAGGAAATTCTGCCCCGGCGTCGCCGCCGACGTCGACAGCGCCACCTGCTGCTCGATCCCGTTGGTGTACTGGCGCTGGACGACGCTGACGATGGCGAGGGTCCCCGGCGCGGGCAGGATCAGCGCGCTTTCCGCCGGCACGGTCGAGGACAGGGTCGCCACGCCCGCGCCGGGACGGGCGGCACATCCGGCAAGGGCGACCGCTGAGGCGATCGCCAGGGTACGGAACATCGTCAAGACCATCGCGTCTCTGCAACCCATGGAGGCATCATGTTTCGAATCGGCACAACTGACCTTAGTCGGATTGCATCCGATTCGAAATGCCCGAAGCTGACCATGGCCGTCTTGACCGGCGGAGGCGGGGCGGCGCCTGACGTCAGATCAGGCCGCGCGCGGCGAGATTGCGCATCAGCGCCGCCACGCCGAAGGTCCAGGGCGGGCATTCGGTCGCAAGCCGCATCGTGTTGACGAGACTGCCGAGCTCGGCGTTGGAAATCGTCACGACGTCGCCGAGCTTGTGGGTAAAACCCTGTCCCGCCACGTCCCGGTCCTCGACGGGCGCGAAGAGCGTGCCCATGAACAGGAAGAAGCCGTCCGGATACTGGTGATGGGCGCCGATGGTCTGGGCGACCAGATCGAGCGGGTCGCGGCTGATCTCGCGCATGGTGCTGCGCCCCTCGAGGCGGAAGCCGTCCGTTCCCTCGACCGTCAGGGCGAGATCGGCGCGGCGGACGTCGTCGATGCCGTAGCCGTCGTCGAAAAGCCGCACGAAGGGGCCGATCGCGGCCGAGGCATTGTTGTCCTTGGCCTTGCCGAGGAGCAGCGCCGAGCGGCCCTCGACGTCGCGCAGGTTGACGTCGTTGCCGAGCGTCGCGCCCTTGACGCGGCCGCGGCTGTCGACGGCGAGGACGATCTCCGGCTCGGGATTGTTCCATCTGGAGATCGGGTGCAGGCCGGCCGGCGCCCCCCAGCCGACGGCGGAGAGGACCGGGGCCTTGGTGAAGACCTCCGCGTCCGGCCCGATGCCGACCTCCAGATATTGCGACCAGACGCCGGTCTCGATCAGCGCCGCCTTGACCTTCGCCGCCTCCGGCGACCCCGCCTTGAGGTCGCGGAGGCTGTTGCCGATGATCGCCGTCACCTTTTCGCGGATCGCCACCGCCAGCGCCGGATTGCCGGCGGCCTTCTCCTCGATGACGCGCTCGATCATCGATCGGGCGAAGGTGACGCCGCAGGCCTTGACCGCCTGCAGGTCGCACGGCGCGAGGAGATGCAGCCGCTCGGGATCGCCGGACGCTCCAAGGGATGCGGAAAAGACCGCCTCGATCGTGCCGAGCGGTTCGCCTTCGGCCGCGCGCGCATGGGCGACGGGATCGTCGAGCTCCAGGAGGTCGCGGAGCGTCGGCGTGGCGCGGCTGGTGATGTCGACGAGCATGCCGTCGCGCGGCGTGACGAGCGCCGGGCCGGCGACGTCCGGCCGCCAGACGCGGCCGACGAAGGTGCCGCCCTGCGAAAACACCGACAGGTCGTTCATGATGCTGTTCCTCCCGAGATCTGCCGGGGCTTTCTCGCAGGTCACGCGCCAGTCTGTAAAGCGACGATCGGCCCGGCCGGGCCGTCTTTTCTCAGCCCGCCTTGTAGCGGGCGGCGTCGCCTTCGAGGAATTTCGCGTTCTGCTCGCGCAGCCGCGCCGCCTCCTCGTCATAGACGAAGGGCAGGAAGGCGTAGCGGCGGCCGCGCGTCACCGGTGAGACGGCATGCAGGAGCGCGCCGGAGAAGACCACGGCACCGCCCGGCGGCGCCTTGTAGCGACGCGGCCCGTATTCGGGAAAGGAAAGTTCGCCGCCGTCGAAATCACCGTTGAGATTGATCGAGACGGCGAAGCGGCGATGGGCCGTGCCTTTCGTCGTGTTGTCGCGATGGGCGCGGAAATGCCCGCCGTCCTCGGCCGCATAGCAGGACACGATGTAGCGTTCCATCCGCGTCGCCTTGAAGGAATGCACCTTGGCGATCTCCGGGTTGACGCGCCGGACGATGCGGTTCTGGATGCGGCCGATCAGCTTCTGGTCGTCGATCGTGTGGTCGCGCCGCCGCTTGTGGGCATTGTCGTGCAAGAGCACCGTCTTGCCGTCCACTTCGCGCATGAAGCCCGATTCGCGCCCGCCGTTTTCCTCGTAGAGCGCGATCATCTCCTCGCAAAGTTCCGGCTCGAAGACGTTCGGCAGCACCAGGACGGGGGCGAAGATCTCGAAGCCGGCGAAACGGTCCGGCCGCGGCAGGTTGCCGATCAGCGAGAACAGGGCCGCGTTCGTCTCCTCGCCGAAGGGCATGACGGCGATGACCCGGAGCGTCGGGTCGAGCAGCACCCAGATCTGGCGCATCGGCACCTGGCCCGAATCGGCCTCCTTCGGCACCGCGCCGTAGAGGCGGCCGATCGTCGCGTCGAAATCCCAGAAATGGCGGATGCCGGGAATGCTCTCGCGCACGCGGCCCTCGGTTTCGTCTGAGGGGTCGACGCTGACGCCGAAGAAGCAGAGCGTCTCGTCGTCGAACATGCCACGATGGCGGGCGACGAGGTCGAGGGCCGCGCGCCCGCGCGGATCGGCGGCGGACCCGAAGAAGCCGATCAGGATGTAGCGTCCGGCGGCGGTATCGAAGGCATAGCGCGGATTGGCCGTCGAGCGCTGGTGGAACCAGGGCGCCGGATCCCCCGGAAGAAGGGCGGCATAGGCATGGGGCTGCGCGGATGGCTGCGTCATGAAATATCCTCTGCAGTATCGACGGCAGCCGGCACTCCGGCCCCGTCGCGCGCCCATGATGGAAGGCCGCACGGCGAAGTCAATCGCCTGACGCGGGCCGTTACCGTAAGCGAGGCCGCCGCCCTCAGGCGAGGAAGCGGCCGGGCCGGTAGGGCTTGATGTCGATGACGGTGCGTTCACCCGTCATCGCCTCGGCCAGCGCACGGCCGGTGACGGGTCCGAGCGTCATGCCGTGATGGGCGTGGCCGAAGGCGAACCACAGGCCCTCGTGGCGCGGCGCCTTGCCGATGATCGGCATCATGTCCGGCGTGCAGGGCCGGGCGCCCATCCACGGTTCCGGATCGCGCCGTTCGGCGAGCGGGAAGAAATCGCGCGCGACGCGCTCGGCCCGGTCGAGCTGCACCGGCGTCTTCGGCGCGTCACGGTGCGCGAATTCGGCGCCCGTCGTCAGGCGGATGCCGCGCATCATCGGCGCGAGGAAATAGCCCTTCTCGGCATCGAGCACCCAGTTGTTGAGCTCTGCGCCCTCGGCCGCGCCGTAATGCATGTGATAGCCGCGCTTGACGGCGAGCGGGAAGCGGTAACCGAGCTTGCGCGTCACCGTGTCCGCCCAGGGGCCGAGGGCGACGACGGCCTGGCCGGCCTCGAGCGGGCCTTCCGGGGTCGCGACCCGCCATCCCGCGCCTTCGAGCACATGCTCGATGGTCGCGGCGTCGCCGGCCATCAGGCGGCCGCCGAGCGACTGGAAATAGTTGAGATAGGAGGTGACGAGGCTGTGCGGATCGTAGATCGACCAGGGATCGCTCCAGCGCAGGCCGCCGGCCAGCTCGATGCGGATCGACGGCTCGATCGTCTTCAGCTCGCTCGACGAGAGCTTCTGGTGGCGGACGCCGAAGCCGGACGACAGGCGCTCGGCCTCGCGATAGGCCTCGTCGCGCGCCTTGTCGGTGCGGAACACCTTCATCCAGCCGTTCTTGCGGATCAGGTTGCCGGCGCCCGAGGCAAGGATCAGGTCCTCGTGCTCGCTGACCGAATGCTCGATCAGCGGCGCGTAGAGGCTCGCGATCGTCTGGTGCTGGGTGAAGCCGGAATTCCACCAGTAGCGCGCGAGGAACGGCACCAGCCCGGGCAGTGCGCGCAGGTGGTAGTGCGCGTCGATCGTGTTGTTCAGCGCATAGCGGAACAGCGCGCCGAAATCATGCGGGAAGCCGTAGGGAAAGACGCCCTCGCGCTGGATCAGGCCGGCATTGCCGTAGGAAGTCTCCTCCCCCGCGCCGCGCCGGTCGAGCAGGACGACGGAGCGCCCGCGCCGTGCCAGATGGATCGCCGTCGACAGGCCGACGATCCCAGCGCCCAGAACAACGACATCCGTCTTGATCACGTCACAGCCCCTTTTCGCCCGCGCCCTTCTTCATGCGGCTCATGATCTGCTCGAGGAAGCCGAGCAGCAGCGCGGACACCACGAAGGCGAGATGGATGAAGGTGAGCCACATCAGCTTGCCGTTGTCATACTGATGCACGTTCAGGAAGACCTGCAACAGGTGGATCGACGATATCGCCACGATCGAGGAGGCGACCTTGATCTTCAGGCTGCCGGCATCGAGCTTGCCGAGGAAGGACACCTCGCCGTTGCCCTCGTCGAAGCGGCTGACGAAATTCTCGTAGCCGGAGATCATCACCATGACGATCAGGCTCGCGACCAGCGCGGCGTCGATCAGGCCGAGCATGGCGAGGATCATCTCGGCCTCGTCGAAGACGAAGACCATCGTCGCGACCTTGTAGAATTTGTAGAGGAAGGAAAGACCGTAAAGCGCGAGGGCGGCGACGAGGCCGAGATAGAAGATCACGAGGATCCAGCGGCTCGACAGGATGATGCGTTCGACGAGGAGTTCCAGGGATTTCATCGGAGGGCCGTGGGCGTTCTTTTGCAGATGCGAAATGGCTCATGCATAGCCAAGCCGCAGGCCTTCGGCAAGGGATGTCGCGGAGGATGCGCGACACGCGAAAAAGGCGGCATCCGCAAATGCCGCCTTTAAAGGGCGTCTCCGGCGGGCGGGAGCCTATGCCCTCCGGATGAGGCCCGCAACCAGCGAAATGACGAGGAAGGCAAGGAAGAGGAAGAAGAGGATCTGCGCGATACCTGCAGAGGCGCCGGCAATACCGCCGAACCCGAGAACACCCGCGACAATCGCGACAACGAGGAAGACAAGAGCGTAGTAAAGCATCGGTTTTCTCCTTCGACTGAACGTCTGGCAAAGAAACGACGGATCGCGTGCTTTGTTCCCTGCTTTTCGCCACATTCCTTTCCGCTGGAAGAGCAACACGGGTAACGCTTGGCGCGCCCGTGCCTGCGCGAAACCGCATGGCAGCCATTCCCCAGGAACCATCATCAGCGAGAGGCGTTGTGCAGCAGACGCTGAAAGACATGAAGGCCTGAGATCATGACCAGGGAATCGCTGACCATCTTCAACTCCGCCGCGCGGATGCTCCGCGCGAGGGAGAAGGACACCCGCGACAACCTGCACATCGGCCAGACCTTGCGCGACCTCTATCGCGACGGCGCGGCCGGCGAGACGAGCACGGATTTCTCCTTCCTCCTCGACCGCCTGGATCGGGCCGAGCAGGGCCGGCAGTAAGGAGTGTCGCCGGAGTAGAACGTCCGTTTCACGGGGGGCCGCCCCCACGGCTTACTACGGTTGACCAAAGGCGGTGCTCGGGTGAAGCTGATCGACATTTGGCGCCTCACTCAGTGGTCGACAGAATAACGCTGCTATGGTCGAATACGCCGCTCCGAACGCGCTGACAGGCGATATGCGTGCGCTCGCGATCCGCCATCACGCGGGAGATCACAGACAAAAGCCGGATGAGAAAAGCCGACCGTCGCGGTCGGTGATGCGCGATGTGGGTCTCGATCCGGCGCGGCAAGATTTTTCAAACACCCATTCGTCGCAAGGGACGTGGTCGCTAGGGTCGGACGGCGCCGGTGGTCACGTGATCAATCGTGGCGATGGCGTAGGGCTGGTCGAAGGCAATGGTGATGTCGAGCTGATCGTCGGGGGTGATGCGCCAGCGGACCGACATGTCGGCGAATTCCAGCGCCGGATCGACGGAGGCGCATTTTCCGTAAGTGATGGAATAGTCGTCGCTTGCCTTCGACACTGCGGGCCGAAGCATCTCCTGGCAGTCCTGTGCGCTTTCGAAAGCATCGACCGGGGTCTGGACCTGCGCGCACTGGCCGTTTACGCAACCGACCAGCACCATGATGGCGGCAATATGTTCCATGACACGTCATCCCCCGTTTCCTTGCGAGATACGGTGACAACGGACGAAGGCGGAGCGCGGTTCCGCGCATAGATGAACTTATCGTTAAGACTTAACCTTGCTCGGGCGCGCCCGGAAAGCGATGGCCGTCTTCCACGGCGTCGAGCCGTTCGAGGAGATCGAGAAACAGGGACGGCAGCGGCTCCGCCTCGACGGAATCGTAGAGCGCTTTCAGCTGCCTTGCGACATCCTCGCCGATATCGGCCTGCGCGTCGGACGCGCGCTGCGCGCCTGTGTCTTCGGGTTGCCTAGCCATCCTGCGTGCCGAACCGGCACATCGATCGCCGGCTCCCTCCCCTCGTCAAAACTTCCATTGCGCCTGAAAACATGATCAAAGCATAAGGACAAGACTTTAATTCCGGCTTACGCAGGCCGGCGACCGATCATAGCGAAGGAATGCGCGCATGTCACTTTCCACGAGAATCGCGGCGCATCTGCCCTATCTCCGGCGCTTCTCCCGGGCGATCACCGGATCGCAGACCTCCGGCGATGCCTATGTCGCGGCGGTTCTCGAGGCGCTGATCGACGATCTTTCGCTGTTTCCACAGGAGACATCCGACCGGGTGGCGCTTTTCAAGCTCTTCTGCGGGCTGATCGACGGTCTCGACGTGCGGCTGCCGGAGACGTCCTCGCCTTTCGGCTGGGAACAGCGCGCCGCCGCCAACCTCGCCCTCGTCCGGCCGATGGCGCGGCGCGCCTTCCTGCTCGTCTCCGTCGAGGGTTTTACTGCAGCGGAGACCGCCCGCATCCTCGATCTCGACGCGGAAGTGATCGGCCGGCTGCTCGGCGAGGCGTCGAACACGATCTCGCGCGAGGTCGCGACCGACATCATGATCATCGAGGACGAACCGCTGATCGCCATGGACATCGAGGACATGGTCAAAAGCCTCGGCCATTGTGTCACCGGCATCGCGCGAACCCATGCGGAAGCAGTCGAGCTTTACCGTGCCACCCGGCCGAAGATGGTGCTCGCCGACATCCAGCTCGCCGACGGCAGTTCGGGGATCGACGCGGTCAACGAGATCCTCAAGGACGCGACCCTGCCGGTGATCTTCATCACCGCCTTCCCGGAGCGGCTGCTGACCGGCGAAAAGCCGGAGCCGGCCTTCCTGGTGACCAAGCCGTTCAGCCCGGACATGGTCAAGGCGCTGATCAGCCAGGCCCTGTTCTTCGACGAGAACGCGCGGGACTGACGCCGCGCCTGTCGAAGCAAGGCGAAGCGAAGCCGGCAGCGGCGCGACCGGCGGGGATCGCCTATCCCGGCAGCTGGCGCTCCGGCGGGTGCGTGCGCAATTCGTCGACCAGCGTCATGGCGATCAGCGAGAGCGGCAGCGCCAGCATGGCGCCGACCGCGCCCCACATCCATGTCCAGAAGATGATGGCGACGAAGATCAGGAACGGATTGACCTCGAGCCTGCGCCCAAGGATCGAGGGGGTGACGAGGTTCTCCATGACTAGGTGCAGGAGGAAGAAGCCGGTCGCCGGGGCGAGCGCCAGCACCAGCCCGTCATGGGTCAGAAGCCCGGCGGCGGCCAGGGCCAGCGTCATCAGGGTCACGCCGAGAAACGGCACGAAACTCGAGATGAAGGCAAAGAAGCCCCAGAGCGGCGCCATCGACAGGCCGCCGGCGAAGGCGATCACCATGGTGACGACGCCGAGGCAGAGATAGATCAGCGAGGCCATCGAGAAATAGAAGGCGAGGCTGTGCTCGATGGCGTTCATCACCCGGATCGCCGTCAGCCGTCTCTCCCGGATCGTGAACGCCATGATGATCGTCTTGCGCAGCTCGGCGCGGCCGACGAGGAACAGGCCGAGGGCGGCGATGAACACCGCCGTCTGGACCAGGGCGGGGGTGAGGCCGGCCGCGACGATGCCGAGCACGACGCCGCTGTTTTCCATGACCATGCCGCGGATCGCCTCGCCCTGGTCGCCATTGCCGGCGGAGACGCGCAGGAACTCGAAGCGCTCGAGGAAGGGCATGATGCGGGAGAGCACGTCCTCGATCATGCGCGGCGCGGCGGCGGCAAGCTGGGACAAGGGCTCGGCGAGCGTGTTGGCGAGCCAGAACAGGCCGGCGACGAAAATGGCCGCGACGATCAGCCCGCCGAGCATCGGCGGCACGCCGAGCTTGCCGAGCGTGTCGGCCGCCTCGCCGAGCACGATGCCGACGACGATCGCCAGCGTGATCGGCATGAGGATCGGCTCCATCAGCGACACCACCGCCGCGGCGGCGATGATGAACAGTCCGATGATGCTGACGGCGCAGACGAGGGTCAGCGGCTCGTAGACGCGGGGCGTGGCCGGCGTCGCCGGATCGGTCGCAGGCGGTTCCGTGCGTGCTCCCCGGGAGCGTGTCAGATTGATTTCCAGCAAGATGGCCCCCAAAGGCAGGGCGGGCGCGCGGTCTACTCCGGCGCAGGCGCCTGCGATCACGCTTAACGTACAAGCTGCGCTCCGGTTCCGCCCCGACCGGGGAGATCCTATCGCGCGTCCGATCCGCCGTCCGGCCGCAAACGGAAACGCGCGGTCGTCTCGCCGATCACGGCTGCCAGCGTGTCGAAGAATTCGATCGCCGCCGACTTTGTAACGAATTCCTCGGCGCCGCGACGCTTCGCCTCCTCGGCGATGGCGGGATCGGGCGCGCCGGTGACGTAGACGACCGGCGGATGGTGCGGCACCGCGATCAGCCTCGGCAGGATGTCGAGCCCGGTCTCCCCGATCAGATAATGGTCGAGCACGACGACGTCGAACCGTCCGCTTGCAAGACGCGCGAGCCCGCCCTCCCCGTCGCTGGCGCAGACGACGCCGATGCCGCGCCGCGCCAGGCTTTTGCGCAGCAGGAAGCAGAGCGCCTCGTCGTCGTCGATGTAGAGCACGGAGGTCTGGCCGCCGGGCGGACGCGCCGTCGCCTGCATCACCCGACCTCCGGCAGCGCCATGACCGACATGAACAGGCCGAGCTGGCGGATCGCCTCGACGAAACGGTCGTACTGCATCGGCTTCGGCACGTAGACATTGGCGCCGAGGGAGAAGCAGTGCTGCACCTCGCGGGGATCGTCGGTGGTCGTCAGGACGATGACCATCACCCGCGCGATGCACTTACTCGAACGGATGCGGCTCAGGATGTCGATGCCGGACATGTCCGGCAGGTTGAGATCGAGAAGCACGAGCAGCGTCCGGCCGTTCTGCACGGCGCCCGTGCCGTCCGGGCCGAGCAGATAGTCGAGCGCCGGCAGGCCGCCGGAAAACGCCATGATCTCGTTGGTCACGCCGGCGCGCCGGATGTTCTTCTCGATCAGGCGCGCATGTCCCTCGTCATCCTCGATCATCACGATCGTGACCGGCTTCGATCCCGACATCGCTCTCTCCCCTTTCGGCGACCGACCTCAGATCGGCCGCGATCGTCCATGTGAAGACCGATCCCTCTCCCTGCGTCGACCCGGCGACGACGTCGCCGCCCAAGCGGCGGCACAGGGTGCGCACATGGGCAAGCCCTATGCCTTCTCCCGGCCGCGTCTGCGGTCCCGAACGCCGGAACAGGTCGAAAACACGCTCGAGGTCGTGGGCGGCGATGCCACGGCCGGTGTCGGCGATCGAGACGGTCACCGTCTGGCCGCGCCTCTCGGCCGACACGCTGACGAACAGCGCGCGCTGAGGATCGGCGTATTTGAGGCAGTTGTCCAGAAGATTGGCGAAGATCTGCTGCAGCGCCAGCCGGTCGCTGACGACGGCGGGAAGCGAGGCCGGAATGGTGACCGTGGCTCCGGCCTCGTCGATCTGCCGCTGCACCGCGGAGGCGCAGGCCCGAAAGAGGTCCGAAAGCGAGACCTGTTCGGGCTGCAGCGGACGCGTGCCGGCCCGCGACAGGCGCAAGATCGCCGCGATGAGGTCGTCCATGCGCGTGATGGAACTGCGGATGAAGCGCAGCGCCTCCGGCACGTCCTCGCGCACGGCCTCGGAGGCGGCGCGGGCAAGCGGATCGTCCGGCGGCCCGCCGTCCTTCAGCCTCTGGTCCATGTAGCGGCCGATGACCTCGGCCGCCCGCTCCAGCTCGGAGGCGAAGCCGCTGATGTTGACCAGCGGCGCCTTCAGGTCGTGGCTGACGATATAGGCAAAGTTCTGGATCTCCTTGTTCGCGCGTTCGAGGAAGGCGGTGCGGGCGCGCACGCGCGCCTCAAGCACGTCGTTCTGCGCCGCAAGGGCGAGGCGAGCCCGTTCGATCTGGCGGAAGACGATGACGGCGAGCACCGTGCCGCCGCCGATCAAGAGGATGAGGAGGCCGGCGCCGCCGACGATCGAGAGGATCAGGTTGAAGGAAATGCTGCGCAGCGTCCTGATTTCTGTCAGTGCGGTGTTCTGCGACAGGGCTTCGAGCCGATCGAAGATCTGGCGCAGTTCGTCCATCAGCCGCAGCCCCCTGCCCTCGCGAATGAGGGCGATCGCCTGCGCTTCGCGGCCGCTGCGCTTGAGGTCGATCGTCTCGCGCAGTTCGTCGAGCTTCTGCATCACCAGTTCGTTCAGCCGCTCGATGGTCGGCTGGTCGGCGCCGATCGTGCCGAGATCGCGCCGCAACCGGCCGAGATGGGCGACGATCGACTGTTCGGCCGTGTCAAAGGGTGCGAGGTAGTGCGTGTCGGAGGTGATGAAATAGCCGCGCTGGCTGGTCTCGGCGTCCTGGATCAGCGCCAGGAGGCGAACGACGCGGCCGCTGATGCGCGAGGCCTCGAGAACCCGCCGTCCTTCTTCCTGCGCATCGCGGGCGAATTCGAGCGCGGCCAGGACGAGCGCGAGCAAAAGCAGCGAGCCTGCAAGCAGGATCGCCGCGATGCCGTCACGCAGGCTGCCGGATTTGCGTCTGATCAACATCTCTGGTGCCGCCCCACCACCAGAACTCCATAGTCGACATTTCACCCATCGTTCGCGCGCCATGCAACCGCGCGTCGGGGTAAAAATCAACCCGGAAGATATGGCCTTTCGCGAGGACGGCGGCCGCCGGCAGCCGGCTGGGCTTCACGAAGCGGTGATCAGAGTTCGCTCGGCGGAAAGATCTTCAGCGTGACGGACAGCAATGCCAGGCCGCAGACGACGACGATCAATGCCGCGGCCATCCCGGCCATCGTCAGCGGCGCCAGGATGCCGGAGGCCAGCACGAGGCCGAAGAGGGCGGCAGCGATCCGGGGAAGCCAGTACAGCATGTCATCTCTCCTCTTGCCCGGCCGCGACGGGTGTCGCGGCGGCGTGGTCCACGGGGCAGGAATGTTTCACGGGCATGTGCGTTCCCGCCGCCCGCAAAAAAATACCGCGGGACGCTGCAACCGCAGCCGATCCGCCCACGTTTTCGCAGCGTAGGAACGCGGGTTACCCACCGGCTATATGGCGAGGATCATGGATGATGCGGGAACGGTCGATCAGGAAAACGGGTCTGGTGCTTGCGGCCTGCGCCCTGCCCTACGTGGCGGTGGCCGACAATGGCCGGTTGACGGGCGAGGACATTCGCGAGGCCGTGGTCGGACGCACGGTCTATCTCGCCGCGCCGCTCGGGGGCGAGTTTCCGCTGAATTACCGGCCGTCCGGCGTGGTCGACGGCAATGGCACGGCGCTGGGCCTCGGAAAATTCATCCAGCCCACCGACAAGGGCAAATGGTGGATCGCCGGCGACCGGCTCTGCCAGCAGTTCAAGGTCTGGTACAAGGGATCGAAGATGTGCTTCACGCTGCAATCGGCCGGCCCGAACCGGGTGAAGTGGGTGCGGGACAATGGCGAGACGGGCGTGGCCCGCATCTCGGACTGATCGCACACCCAAGGGGGCGCGCATGGCCGTCCGGAAGACGGCCATGCGCGGGAAAGCGGGAAAGTCAGAGCGCCGCGACGACGATGACCTCGAAGAGGTATTCCGGCGAGGCGAGCTTCGATTCGCCGGTGGCGCGGGCAGGCGCATGGCCGGCGGGCACCCAGGCATCCCAGACTTCGTTCATCTTGGAAAAATCGGCGATGTCGGCGAGCCAGATCGTGGCCGAGAGAATCTTGGTCTTGTCGGAGCCTGCGAGCGCCAGCAGGCGATCGACCTCGGACAGCGCGTGGCGAGCCTGATCGGCGACGCTTTCTCCCGGCTTGCCGACCTGGCCTGCGAGATAGACGGTGCCGTTGTGGATGACGGCCTGGCTCATGCGCGGACCGGTCTCGAAGCGGGTGATGGACATGATGGTCTTCCCTGACACTCTTGCGGGCGGCGCGATGCCGGACGGCGGGATCGCGGCGCGTTTGGAAGGTATGCCGCCAGCCTTTCCCGCCCGGGAGAACCCGGTCCGAAGGGCATGGCGGCGTGCGGCAGCGTTATAGCCCGCCCGGCGGAAAATGCGAGCGCTTTTCAGGCCGCGGCGTCGGTGCCGAGCGGATGATGGCAGGCGAAGCGGTGGTCCGGCGCCCCGGTCAGCGCCGGTGCCTCGGCGCGGCAGACATCGGTGGCGCGCCAGCAGCGCGGATGGAAATGACAGCCGGACGGCGGTTTCAGCGGCGAGGGCAGTTCGCCCTGGAGCCGGATCCGCTGTCGCGCGCGGGCGGGATCGGCGACCGGCGTCGCCGACAGCAGCGCCGCCGTATAGGGATGCTGCGGAGCGGCGAAAACCGTGCGCGCCACCCCCGTTTCGACCGGCCGTCCGAGATACATCACCATCACCTCGTCGGCGATGTGGCGCACGACCGAGAGCCCGTGCGAGATGAAGAGATAGGCGAGACCCATCTCCTTCTGCAGGTCCATCAGCAGGTTCAGCACCTGCGCCTGGATCGACAGGTCCAGCGCCGAGACAGGCTCGTCCAGCACGAGGACCTTGGGTTTCAGCATCAGCGCGCGGGCAATCGCGATGCGCTGGCGCTGGCCGCCGGAGAACATGTGCGGATAGCGCCCGTAATGCTCCGGCCTCAGGCCGACGCGGGTCATCATGTCCTCGACCTTGCGCCGCCGCGTCGGCGCGTCGTCCCCGCTGTTGATCTTCAGCGGCTCCTCCAGCAGCGTGCCGACCTTCTGGCGCGGATTGAGCGAGCCGTAAGGGTTCTGGAAAACGATCTGCACGAGGCTTCTCAGCGACCGGTCGCCGACGCGGGCGGGCCTGCCGTCGATCGCAAGCGCGCCGCCGGTCGGCTCCTCGATCATCGTCGCCAGCCGCGCGAGCGTCGACTTGCCGCAGCCGCTTTCGCCGACGACCGCCAGCGTGCGGCCGGCATGAAGCTCGAAGGAGGCGCCGTTCAGCGCCCGGACGACGGCGTCCGGTTTGAAGAGGCCGCGCGAGACGGAGTAAAAGCGCTGCAGATCCGTCCCCTGCATCACCGGCGCGCTCATCGCACAGCCTCCGCCGCAGCCGCCGGATGCCCGGTCGGCACGCCGCCGGCAAGGGGATAGTTGCACAGGACCATGCCGTCCGGCATCGTCCGCGCCGCGACGCCGCGGCGACAGAGATCGGTGGCGAAATCGCAGCGCGGCGAGAACAGGCAGCCCTCCGGCCGGTCGAACGCCCCCGGCACCATGCCGGCGATCGACGGCAGCCGCCCGCCGACATGCGCGCGTTCGGGCAGCGAGGCGAGCAGCGCGGCGGAGTAGGGATGGCGCGGATCGGAGAAGAGTGCTGCGACCGGCCGCTCCTCCACCTTCTGCCCGGCATATTGCACCTGAACGCGCTCGGCCGTCTCGGCGACCACACCCATGTCATGGGTGATGAGGATCAGCGCCATGCCGTTCTCCTTTTGCAACCGCACCAGCAGGTCGAGGATCTGCGCCTGGATCGTCACGTCGAGGGCGGTCGTCGGTTCGTCGGCGATCAGGAGCTTCGGATTGCAGGCGAGCGCCATGGCGATCATCACCCGCTGGCTCATGCCGCCCGACATCTGGTGCGGAAAATTCGACAGGCGGTCCTCCGGCGACGGGATGCCGACGAGGCTCAACAGTTCGACCGAGCGCCTGCGCCGCGCCGCCCGGTCGAGCCCCATATGGAGGCGCAGCGTCTCGCCGAGCTGGAAGCCGACCGTGAAGCACGGATTGAGGCTCGACATCGGTTCCTGGAAGATCATCGCCATGTCGCGGCCGATGATCTTCCGGCGCTCGCGCGACGACATGGTCCGCAAATCCCTGCCGTCGAAGGACAGCCGGTCGGCAGTGATCTTCGCCGTCCAGGGCAGCAGCCCCATCAGCGCCAGCATGGAGACCGACTTGCCCGAGCCGGATTCGCCGACGATCGACAGGATCTCGCCCCGGTCGCAGTCAAGCGACACGCCGTCGACGGCGCGGAACGGACCGGTCGAGGTCTGGAATTCGACGGTGAGGTTGGCGATGTCGAGGAGCGGCGCCATCACGACCTCTTCAGCTTCGGATCGAGCGCGTCGCGCAGGCCGTCGCCCATCAGGTTGATCGCGAGCACGGTGATCAGGATGGCGAGGCCGGGGAAGGTGACCACCCACCAGGCGCGCTGGATGAATTCGCGCGCCTCGGCCAGCATCGTTCCCCATTCCGGCGTCGGCGGCTGGGCGCCCATGCCAAGAAAGCCGAGCGCCGCCGCATCGAGGATCGCGGCCGAGAAGGCGAGCGTCGCCTGCACGATCAGCGGCGCCAGACAGTTCGGCAGGATCGTCAGGAACATCAGCCTGAGCGTGCCGGCGCCCGCGACCTGCGATCCGATGACATAATCCTTGTTGCGCTCCGTCATGACCGAAGCGCGCGTCAGGCGGACGAAATGCGGCAGGTTGACCAGCGCGATGGCGATCATCGCGTTCATCAGTCCCGGCCCGAGCACGGCGACCAGCACCAGCGCGAGCAGCAGCGACGGGAAGGCGAGGATGATGTCCATCACCCGCATGATCGCCGTGTCGATCCGGCCGCGGAAATAGCCGGCGACGAGCCCGACGAGCACGCCGGAAACGACCGAGATGCTGACGACGATGACGCCGATGAAGAGGGAAAACCGGGCACCGAAGATCAGGCGGGAGAGGATGTCGCGACCGACGGCATCGGTGCCGAGCGGATGGCCCGCCATGCCGTTCTCCATCCAGGCGGGCGGCAACAGCAGGATCTGCCGGTTCTGGATGCTCGGATCATGCGGCGCGACCAGCGGCGCGAGGATCGCGACCACCAGAATGGCGGCAAAGACCGCGAGGCCGAGCACGGCGCCCTTGTTGCGCGAGAAGTAATACCAGAATTCCGAGAGCCCCGAGGGCGGCACGGTTCTCGTCTCGACGGCGGCCATCCCGGCCTCCTACTTGCGGATGCGCGGATTGATCAGCCCGTAGAGCAGATCGACCGCGAGGTTGACGAGCATGATGACGCCGGCGATCAGCATCAGGCCGCCCTGCACCACGGCGTAGTCGCGCTTGAACACCGAATCGACCATCCACTTGCCGATGCCCGGCCAGGAGAAGATCGTTTCCGTCAGGATCGCGCCGGCGAGCAGCACGCCGACCTGAAGGCCGATCGTGGTGACGACCGGGATCATGGCGTTGCGCAGCGCATGGATGCCGACGACGCGGAAGGCGGAGAGGCCCTTGGAACGCGCGGTGCGGACGTAGTCCTCGCCGAGCACCTCGAGCATGGCCGAGCGCGTCTGCCGGGCGATGACGGCGAGCGGGATGGTGGCGAGCACGATCGTCGGCAGGATCAGGTAGGTGACGGCGGAGCGGAACGCGCCCGCCTGGCCCGAGAGCAGGCTGTCGACCAGCATGAAGCCGGTGACCGAAGGGAAGAAATAGATCAGCGAGATGCGCCCCGACACCGGCGTCCATTGCAGGTAGCCGGAGAAGAAGATGATCAGCAGCAGGCCCCACCAGAAGATCGGCATCGAATAGCCGACGAGCGCCGTGCCCATGATCGTCTGGTCGAGCCAGGTGCCGCGCTTGACGGCCGCGAGCATGCCGGCCGGGATGCCGAGACAGACCGCGACGAGGATCGCGCAGAGCGACAGTTCGAGCGTCGCCGGAAAGAGATTGACGAAATCGTCGAGCACCGGCCGCTTGGTGACGATCGAACTGCCGAAATCGCCGGTGAGCAGCGAGCCGAGATAGTCGAGATACTGCACGTAGATCGGCCGGTCGAGGCCGAGCTGGTGCATGATCTCGGCGTGGCGCTCCGGCGCCATGACACGCTCTCCCGACATCAGCATGACCGGGTCTCCGGGCAGCAGCCGGATGAAGGAGAAGGCGATGATCGAGACGCCGATGAAGGTCGGCACCAGAATGGCGAGACGCCCGAGAATGAAGCGCAACATGACGCCGGTCCACCCCTCAGTTGAGACGGCGGCCCGGGAGTGCGGGCCGCCGCAGGACGGGTGGGGTTACTCGGAGATGTCGACGCCGTCGAAGCGGTGGTAGCCGAGCGGATCCATGACGAAGTTCGTCACCTTCTTGCTCATCGGGATGGAGACGATCGAATGGTCGAGGGTCGCCCAGGGCGCCTCCCGCTTGAAGACGAGCTGCGCCTCTTCATAGAGCTTGGTGCGCTCGGCGACATCGGCCGTCGCCTTCGCCTTGGTGACGAGATCGTCGAACTCCTTGTTGCACCATTGCGCGCGGTTGTTGCCGCCGACCGCGTCGCAGCCGAGCAGCGTGTCGAGGAAGTTGTCCGGGTCGCCGTTGTCGCCGGTCCAGCCGAGGATGACGGCGCCGTCGCGGTCCTTGGCCGAGGAGAGCTTCAGGTATTCGGCCCATTCGTGGCTGACGATCTCGGCCTCGACGCCGACGGCGGCAAGGTCGGCCTGCATCAGCTCGGCGGCGCGGCGCGCGTTCAGCATGTAGGGGCGCGACACCGGCATCGCCCAGATCTTCATCTTGAGGCCCGAGACGCCGGCATCGGCGAGCGCCTTCTTGGCGGCCTCGGGATCGTAGGCGTCATCCTCGACGGCGTTGTTGTAGGACCACATGGTCGGCGGGATCGGGTTCTTCGCGACCGTCGCCGCGCCCTGGAAGACGGCGTCGACGATCGCCTGCTTGTTGATCGCCGTGTTCAGCGCCTTGCGCACCTCGGCCTTGTCGAAGGGGGCGACGAGCGTGTTGTAGGCGAGGTAGGAGACGTTCAGCCCTTCCTGCTCGACGACCGTCAGGTTCGGATCGGTCTTGAGTTCGGCGACGTCGGCGGCGTTCGGATAGGGCATGATGTGGCATTCGCCGGCTTTGAGCTTCTGCGCGCGCACGGCGGCATCGGTCGTGATGGCAAAGACGAGGTCGTCGATCGGCTGCTTGCCGCCCCAGTAGTCGGGATGCGCCTTGTAGCGGATCGCGGCATCCGTCTGGTAGGCGACGAAGGCGAAGGGACCGGTGCCGAGCGGCTGCTGGTTCATCAGCTCCATCTTGCCGTCGGCGGCAAGCTTGTCGGCATATTCCTTCGACAGGATCGAGGCAAAATCCATGCCGAGATTGGCGAGGAAGGGCGCCTCGGGGCTCTTCAGCGTGAACTTGACCGTCAGGTCATCGACCTTCTCGATCGCGGTGATCAGCTCGGGGAAACCCATGCCGGCGAAATATTCCCAGGACGCCCCGGCGACGTATTTGTTCCAGGGATTGTCCTCCTTGTACTGGCGCTCGAAGGAGAAGATGACGTCGTCGGCGGTGAGGTCGCGCGTCGGCGTGAAGAACTCGGTCGTCTGGAACTTGACGCCCGGACGTAGCTTGAACGTGTAGGTCAGGCCATCGTCCGACACGGTCCAGCTTTCCGCCAGGCCCGGCTCCAGCTCCGTCGACCCGTGCTTGAACTCGACGAGGCGGTTATAGACCGTGCGCGAGGACGCATCGAAGGTGGTGCCGGCGGTGTAGAGCGCCGAATCGAAGCCCTCCGGCGAGCCTTCCGAACAGTAGACCAGCGTCTTCGACCAGGCGGAGCCGGCGAGGAGAACCGTGGCGAGCGCCGTCGCCGCGCAGAGCGTTCTGAACGTCTTCATCTGATATCTTCCCAGTTTTGTTCTTGTTCACCGATCTTCAACCGGGAGACTTTCGCTCCCGTCTGGCCGCGATGGAACGACATTTGCCGTACCAATGCAACAGAGCCCCGAAAAAATTTGTCCAGTTGGAAAAACATGGCAACACGGGAACCGCGCGCCCGCCGGCCGGGCAGCGTCACAGACACCTTACGAATCACGCAGCCGGAGCGCGCAATGTCAATCCCAAATTGCACCGATACCGCGATCGCAGCACCCGTGCGATAGGCGGTCCCGCGGGGGCAAGGAGGACTGTCGTGATGCCGGAATTCCGGGCGGGGACCTTTCCGGGGACACCATGACGACGGCCAGCCATGTTTGCGGACTTGCGGGAAGGCGTGCGGCGGCGCACCTTCCCGCAGGCGCAACCCTTGCGGGACCAAGAAGGCGGTTGCATCTTCGGCACCGCGCGCTACATTGGTCGACACGTCTTTCGCGAAGGCATGTGGTGGGGAAGCTCTTGGATATCCACAGGCGCTACGATCTTCAGCCCGAGCTGGAGAAAGCGCTCAATCGTGTCGATTTCTTCCGTCTGTTCCATACGCTTGCCCTGAAGTTCGGCCTCGACCATTTCGGCGTGCTGCAGATCGGCGTGGAGACGGTGCCCTGCATGCTGGCGAACCGGCTGATGCTGCACGATCTTCCCTCGGGTCTCGCGGAGGAATACGACAAGCGCCACCGCTTCGGCGATTCCGCCCTGTTCCGCAGCCTGCATCAGTCCGCCATCCCCTCGGTGTGGCGCGGCGACGAGACGGGCATCGAGAAGATCGACAATCTCGTCGCCCAGCTCGGCTTCGACCTCCTGGTCTGCGTGCCGACCCAAGCGCCGACGGGGATGCGCTATGCGGTTCTCTTCCTCGGCGACGAGGAGGATATCGGCAGGCCCGAGCACATGGAGCTCTGCTATGCCGCAACCTGCATCTTCGACTATTTCTACAGGCTCGTCCTGTCAAACAAGGTGGGCATGGGCCTGACGCCGCGGGAACGGGAAATCCTCAAATGGATTTCCCACGGCAAGACGGCGAGCGAAATCGCCCTCATCGTCTCGGTCTCGGAGCATACGATCAATTCCCATACGGCGACGATCCTGAAGAAGCTCGACGTGGTCAACCGAACGCAAATGGTCGCAAAGGCGATACGGGAGCAGATTATTCAATGAAGCGGAACACCTCGTCCCCGCGGGTCCGGAGAGCAACGGGCGGGATGACGGCATCGCCTGAAGCGTGTCGCGATCTTTCAGATTCGCTCGTACGTTTTCGGTCTTTGTTTTTACGCGTATCTTTTCGCAAAACCGCCGCACGCCTTTGCGAGACACGCTTCAAGGCCGCCTGCGCGCCGCCGCGGCTGCCGGAAGACGACACGCGATCCGGAGGCGGCCCATGGTGACCGGCATGCGCGACAAGATCCACATCCTGCTCGTCGATGACGATCCGGCGGAAAACCTGATCCTGCGGCGGCTGATCCGCAAGGTGGCCAGCACGGAGATCGAACTGCATTACGCCGAGACGATCGAGGCGGCGCTGGCGCTCCTGCAGTCCGGCGCGCCGATCAACATGATCCTGATGGACAACCGGCTGCAGCCGCAATGCGATTTCCGCGAGACGGTGCCGGCCATGCGCCAGCAGGGCTTCATCGGCCCGATCGGCGTCATCTCGTCGTCGCTCGCCGATCCCTACTTCCAGTCGTTCGAGGAATACGGCGCCGATTTCCGCATCGACAAGGCCGAGCTCGATCCGACGGCGATCGAGTTCATCCTGCGGGAATACCTGTCCTGAGCCAAAGCGTGTCGCGATCCTTCGGGTTCGCTCGCAGGCTTGAGGCTTTTGCTTTCAGGCATGTCTCGTCGCAGAACCGCTGCACATTTTTGCGAGACAGGCTTCAAGGTACCGGCGACCGGCCGGAGACGCGTCAGGCGGCCGGCTTTTCGACGGTTTCGAGGCCGAGCAGGAAGTTGATCTGCGGCCGCGCCTTGACGAGGTCGTCGATCGAATACTCCGCCAGCACTTCGAAGAAGGCATTGAGCGCCTTGCGCAGCGCCGCGTTCAGTCCGCAGCTGTCGACGAGCGGACAGTCGATCTCGCCGGCCTCGAAGCACTCGGCCATGGCGAAACTGTCTTCCGTCACCTTCACCACCTGGAACAGGCTGATCTCGGCCGCCGGCCGCGGCAGGCGAACACCGCCGTTGCGCCCGCGCACCGTCTCCACCAGGCCGGCCTTGGTCAGCGGCTGGAGGATCTTGAAGAGGAACAGTTCGGAGACGCCATAGGCCCGGGCGATCTCCGGGATGCGGCTGAGATGGCCGTCATTGGCGGCGCAGTACATCAGCATGCGAATGGCGTAATTTGTCTGCTTGGTCAGCCGCATTCCGGTGCTCCACGATTCCGCAGTCCTCTACCCAGCATATAGGATGGATCAAAGATTGGAACAATTCCAAAATAACGAAAACGTTATCGTCCGGCCGCTTCGATCACCGCGAACTAAAACTTGACCGGCGCGCACCACTCCTCCAAAACATGACCATTCCGGTTAACTTATCAAAGCCGGGAGATCCGAATTTAAGAGGGAGACATCCGATGACCATCAAGACGCATGCCCTGCGCGCATTCCTGCTCGCGGGCGCGGCTTCCGCCCTTGTGGCGGGTGCCGCCCGGGCCGACGGAGAGGTCAACATCTATTCCTACCGCCAGCCGGACCTGATCGCCCCGCTGCTCGACGAATTTACCAAGGAAACGGGGATTTCCACCAACGTCCTGTTCCTCGACAAGGGCCTGGTCGAGCGCATCACCGCCGAGGGCGCGAATTCGCCTGCCGACGTGATCCTGACCGTCGACATCAGCCGCCTGACGGAAGCGAAGGACGGCGGCGTGACCCAGGCCGTGACCGACGAGACGGTCAACAAGGAAATTCCCGCCCAGTACCGCGACCCGGACGGCAACTGGTTCGGGCTGACCACGCGCGGCCGAGTCGTCTATGCCTCGAAAGAGCGCGTCAGCGACACCGACATCACCTATGAGGAACTCGCCGACCCGAAGTGGAAGGGCAAGATCTGCATCCGCGACGGCCAGCATTCCTACAATATCGGCCTCTTCGCCTCGATGATCGCGCATCACGGCGCGGACTATACCGAGACATGGCTGAAGGGCCTGAAGAACAACCTCGCCAAGAAGCCCGACGGCGGCGACCGCGACCAGGCCAAGGCGATTCTTGCCGGCGAATGCGACATCGCGCTCGGCAACAGCTACTATGTCGGCCTGATGATGACCAACGAGAAGGAACCGGAGCAGAAGGAGTGGGCGGCGGCGATCAAGGTGCTGTTCCCGAACGCCAAGGATCGCGGCACCCATGTCAACATCTCCGGCATGGCGCTCGCCAAGAACGCGCCGAACAGGGACAATGCCCTGAAGCTGATGCAGTTCCTCGGTTCGGCGGACGCGCAGAAGATCTATGCGGAAAAGGTCTATGAATATCCGGTGGCCCCCGGCGCGGAACCCTCCGACGTGGTCAAGGGCTTCGGCGCGCTGAAGGCCGACCCCCTGCCCCTCGCCGACATCGCCGCCAACCGCAAGACCGCATCCGAACTCGTCGACAAGGTCGGCCTCAACGAAGGTCCGGAGATGTAAGCAGCGCAAACAGGGCGCAACACATGAGGGCCCTCGCGCCGCCGCGCGGGGGCTTTTTTATTCGCGACCGCGGCGGATCAGCCGTAGATGTCGAGCGTCCGGTTGCGATGGTTCGGATGGGTGGAATAGACGAAGATGCGGTTGATGTCGCGCTCCGACATCAGCCTCAGAAAGCGCGCCTCGAGCATGTTGTTGGCATGGATGCGCTTGACGACGCAGCCGACCATGCCGATGCGGGCGCTCGGCACGTCGAGATAGAAATTCGGCGGCAGCTTGAACTGTGTCGGGATCGCCAGCACCGCACTGCTGCGCGAGATCTTGATCAGTTCGCATCGACGGGAGGACAGGTTCTGCACACCGTTTTCGGTGTATTCGATGCGGGCGTCGTTGCGGGTATCCTCCATCGGGAAATTCGCTTCCCGGTCGTACATGAAGGATTCTTCCTTGCTCAGATAGTTCGGTCTGGAACCGGCCGCACCCGTGCTCATCACTCGCACACCCCGTAAACCACCACGTTGCCGCAATGCTGCCACAGGATCTTTAACAGGGCGTGAGCAAGACCGGCCAGATCATCGGGTGATCGCCGTCTTCCGGCGATGTTTCGGACGCGAGTGGCGGGAAACGACGTCGAGGCGTGCCGTTCCGGCACGCCTCGCAAGAGGGGCAGAACCTGTGCCCCGCGCCGTCAGGTGCGGTAGCTGCGGCCGTTCTCGTCGAAGAGGTGCAGTTTCGCCGCGTCCGCGGTGAAGCGGATCCTCTCGCCGCGCGCCACCGGCAGGATGCCGGGCAGCTTGGCGATGATCGGCTCGTCGGCGACGAGCCCGTCGATATAGAGCAGCGTGACCTCGCCCAGCGCCTCGACGATCGAGACGGTGCCCTCGAACAGGAAATCCTCGCCGGTGGCAACCACCAGGTCCTCCGGGCGCACGCCGAAGCTCGCCGCCTTGCCGACCGCGCCGGCATCGCTGGGGACCGCAAGCGTCACCGACTTGCCGCCGGCGAGCCGGACCGTCGTCTGCGGCCCCGCCGCCGTCACCGTCGCGGGGATGATGTTCATCGCCGGCGAGCCGATGAAGCGGGCGACGAACAGGTTGTCGGGGCGCTCGTAGAGGGCAAGCGGCGCGCCGACCTGCTCGATGTGGCCCCCCGACAGCACGACGATCCGGTCGGCGAGCGTCATCGCCTCGACCTGGTCATGGGTGACGTAGATCATCGTCGTGTCGGCCATCGCCTCGTTGAGCTTGGCGATCTCGATGCGGGTGGCGACGCGCAGCGCCGCGTCGAGGTTCGACAGGGGCTCGTCGAAGAGGAACACCTTGGGATTGCGGCAGATCGCCCGGCCGATCGCCACGCGCTGGCGCTGGCCGCCCGACAGCGCCTTCGGCAACCGGTCGAGATACTTGGTCAGTTGCAGGATCTCGGCGGCGTTGCGCACCCGCCGGTCGATCTCCTCCTTCGATTCCTTGGCGATGCGCATGCCGAAGGCCATGTTGTCGTAGACGGTCATATGCGGGTAGAGCGCATAGGACTGGAAGACCATGGCGATGCCGCGCTTCGAGGGCGGCACCTCGTTGACGAGCTCGTTGTCGATATACATCTGACCGCCGGAAATCTCCTCGAGGCCGGCGATCATGCGCAGCAGCGTCGACTTTCCGCAGCCCGAAGGGCCGACGAAGACGATGAACTCGCCCTGCTTGATGTCGAGATCGATGCCATGGATGACGTCGACCGCGCCATAGGACTTGCGGATTTGCTTCAGTTGCAGGCCAGCCATCGTTGTCTCCCCCTCGGTCAGTTCTGTCGGGCAAAAAACCCGCTCCATGCCGGCAATTCGACCCCGGTCGCCGTCAGCGCCGAGCCGAAGCCATGGCCTTCGAGCACCTCAAGCGACCCCTCCGGCCGCGGCGCCGTGATCGGCCGCTCGCCCATGTTGAACAGGCAGACGATCGTCTCGTTGCCATGGACGCGGGCAAAGCTCAGCAGTGGCGCGAGGCCGCTTTCCTCGAAGACGATCTCGCCCTTGGCAAAGGCGGGATGCTCGCGGCGAAAGGCCAGGAAGCGGCGGTAATGGGCAAGCACGGACCTGTCGTCGGCCGCCTGGACGGAGACCGCGCGGTCGAGATGGGCGCCCGGCACCGGCAGCCAGGGCCGCGCGGCGGAGAAGCCGCCATTGACCATGTTGCGGTCCCAGACCATCGGCGTGCGGCAGCCGTCGCGGCCCTTGTAGTCGGGCCAGAACTGGATGCCATAGGGGTCCTGAAGGTCGGCGAAGGCGATGTCGGCCTCCGGCAGCGCCAGTTCCTCGCCCTCGTAGAGGCAGACGGAACCGCGCAGCGTCAGCAGGATGCTCGCCATCATCTTGGCATAGGCGTCGGTGTCTGCGACCGCCTGCCCCCAGCGGCTGATGTGGCGCGTGACGTCGTGATTGGAGAAGGCCCAGCAGACCCAGCCGTCGGGCGCGGCGGCGGCGAAGGCGGCGAGCGTGCGCTCGACGGAGGCCGGGTCCGGCACGTCGGGGGCGAGGAACTCGAAGGCGTAGCACATATGCATCTTGTCGCCGCCGGACGTGTACTCGCCGACGATCTCCAGCCCGCGCTGGCTGTCGCCGACCTCGCCGACGGCGGCGATCGCCGGATAGACGTCCATGACCGCGCGGAAACGCTTGAGGAATTCCAGGTTTTCCGGCTGGTTCTTGTCGTAGAGATGTTCCTGGTAGTTGTACGGGTTGACGGCCGGCGCCGTCTGGGCGTTGCGGCGCGCCGGCGGCAGCGGCGGGTTGTCGCGCAGCAGCCGGTCGTGGAAATAGAAGTTGATCGTATCGAGGCGGAAACCGTCGACGCCGCGGTCGAGCCAGAAGCGCTCGACGGCGAGAAGCGCGTCCTGGACGTCCGGATTGTGCAGGTTCAGGTCCGGCTGCGAGGTCAGGAAGTTGTGCAGGTAGTACTGCAGGCGTCCGGCGTCCCAGGCCCAGGCGGAGCCGCCGAAGATCGACAGCCAGTTGTTCGGCGGCGTGCCGTCCGGCTTCGGATCGGACCAGACATACCAGTCCGCCTTCGGATTGTCGTGGCTCGACCGGCTTTCGGCGAACCAGGGATGCTGGTCGGAGGTGTGCGACAGGACGAGGTCGATCATCACCTTGAGGTTCAGCCGGTGCGCCTCGGCGATCAGCGCGTCGAAATCGGCAAGCGTGCCGAAGATCGGGTCGACATCGGTGTAGTTCGACACGTCATAGCCGAAATCCTTCATCGGCGAGGTGAAGAAGGGCGAGATCCAGATGCCGTCCACGCCGAGGGAGGCGACGTAGGACAGGCGATCGGTGATCCCCTTCAGGTCGCCGATGCCGTCGTCGTTGCTGTCCTGGAAGGAGCGCGGATAGATCTGGTAGATCACCGCGCCCCGCCACCAGTCGCGGTCGGCCGCACTTACGCTTGACTCGTTCATGTCATTCAGGTTCCGGAAACGTCAGGGTCTTGTTTCGTGTCAGCCGCCCTTGACCGAGCCCGCCAGCAGGCCGCGCACGAGGTAGCGCTGCAGGCTGAAGAACACGATCAGGGGCACGATGATGGTGATGAAGGCCGAGGCCGTCAGGATCTCCCAGTTGCCGCCGCGCGAGCCGAGCAGGTTGACGAGCCGCCCCGTCAGCACCAGCTCGTCATTGCCGGTGCCGAGGAAAACCATGGCGACGAGCAGGTCGTTCCAGGTCCAAAGGAACTGGAAGATGGCGAAGGAGGCGAGCGCCGGAAACGAGAGCGGCAGGATGATCTTGACGAAGATGTCGAAGTCGCTGGCGCCGTCGACACGGGCCGATTCCATGATCTCGCGCGGCAGGCCGGCCATGTAGTTGCGCAGCAGGTAGATGGCGAGCGGCAGGCCGAAGCCCATATGGGCGAGCCAGATGCCGAGATAGGTCTTGGCCGGGACGCCGAAGAAGGCGCCGACGCCGTTGTAGAGCTTCAGAAGCGGGATCAGCGACATCTGCAGCGGTACGACGAGCAGGCCGACGACGACGGCGACGAGGATGGCGCGGCCGGGAAATTTCATCCAGGCCAGCGCATAGGCGGCAAAGGCCGCGACGAGGATCGGGATGATCGTCGCCGGGATCGCCACCGTCAGCGAGTTGATGAAGGAGGCGCCGATGCCTTCGGCCGCCAGCACCTCGCGGTAGTTGTCGAAGGTGAAGCGCGGCGGCGAGGCGGCGGTGAAGAAGATGCGCTGGCCGCGCGACCCCTCCATCTTCACATCGGAAACGATCTCGAAGCTGCCATCGGCTTGGACCGTCAGCTTTTCGCCGTCGCCGAGGTCGGCGCTGTCGCCGGGCAGGTAGGCGGCGGGCTCGCGGCTGTTGAAGCCGAAGGCCTGCACCTCGCCGTCCCCGCCCGACAGGACATTGCCGGAGATGACGAATGTCCCGTCGCGCTCGACCTGCTGGTCGGCGCCCGGCGCACGGAAGACGCTGTTCTGCGTCGAGGTGGAGAGCGCGGTCCACCAGCCGGAGACGGCGAGCTGGTCCTTGTCGCGCAAAGACGAGATCAGCAGGCCGAGCGTCGGCGTCGTCCAGAGCAGCACGAGCAGGATGACGGAGAGATGGACGGCCCAGACGAGCGGCGAACGTTTCGAGGCGATCATCTCAATGTCCTTCCATCTCGCGGGCGGCGTTGCGGATGTTCCAGATCATGATCGGCACGACCAGAATCATGATGACGACCGCGATCGCGGCACCCCGGCCGAAATCGCCGCCGCCGCGGAACATCCAGTCGAACATCAGGTTGGCGAGCACCTGGCTCTGCCACTGGCCGTTGGTCATGGCGAGCACGATGTCGAAGACTTTCAATACGAGGATGGTGATCGTCGTCCAGACGACGGCGATCGTGCCCCAGATCTGCGGCACCATAATCTTGAAGAAGATCTGCAACCCGTTGGCGCCGTCGATGACGGCGGCCTCGATCGTCTCCTCGGAAATGCCGCGCAGCGCCGCCGAGAGGATGACCATGGCAAAGCCGGTCTGGATCCAGACGAGGATCGCCATCAGGAAGAAATTGTTCCAGAAGGGCAGCGTGATCCAGGCCTCGGGCGAGCCGCCGAAGGCGGTGACGATGGCGTTCAGGAGGCCGATCTGCTCCTGCCCCTCGGCGCGGTAGTCGTAGATGAACTTCCAGATGACGGCGGCGCCGACGAAAGAGATCGCCATCGGCATGAAGATCAGCGTCTTGGCGATGTTGCCCCACCAGATGCGGTCAGTGAGCGCGGCGATGATCAGGCCGAAGAAGGTGGCAAGCGCCGGCACGACGAGCAGCCAGAGGAAATTGTTGAACATCGACTGGCGGAATTCGCCGTCATTGACCATCCAGACATAGTTGCTGAAGCCGACGAAATTCGTCCCCGACTTGTCGTGGAAGGAGAGCCAGACGGACGAGAGGACCGGATAGATCAGGTAGACGGTCAGCGCGAAGAGCGCCGGCCCGAGGAACAGCCAGGGCCGGATGGCATTGCTGGTGCGCAGGTTCTGCGAGGCCTTGGCGCCGCTCAGGCCCTTCGACGGAAAGATCCGGTCGAGGATCCAGTTGGTTCCGAAAAAATAGGCACAGCAGGCGAGAACGCCCGCAGCCATCGTCACGATGGCAGCCAGTAATTGCTGCATGACGCGTTCCCCCCACGAGACGGCATTCTTGATTATGGCAGCGAGATCGGCCCCGGCCGCGCGGCGCGATCGAAAGAACGCCGGCCGGAGCGTGCGGCGCGCGCGCAGCATCGTTTGCGCGCGCGCCCCTTATTGGTTTTCGACGGCGTTACTTGAGGCCGTCCCAGGCGGCCTGGATGCCCGCCGTCACGTCCGCCGCAGACTTGCCACCGACATAGTCGACCATCGCCGTCCAGAAGGCGCCTGCGCCGATCTTGCCCGGCATCAGGTCGGAGCCATCGAAACGGAAGGTGGTGGCGTTGAGCAGGATCTCGCCCTGCTTCTTCATCGGGCCGTTGGCATAGGCATCCTGGTTGACGCCCTTGTACGGCGTCAGGAAGCTCGACTGCGCCATCCAGACCTCGTGCGCGATCGGCGTCTTCAGGAACTCGATGAAGGCGCGCGAGGCGGGCGTATCCCGGGTGATCATCGCCAGCGTGCCGGCGCCGAGCACCGGATTGCCGAGATCCGGCTTTGCGGCATAGGGCGGCATGTAGAAGAAGTCCGCATCCTCGCCGACCACCGTCCCTTCCGGGAAGAAGGAAGGCACGAAGGAGGCCTGATGGTGCAGATAGCACTTCGGCGGCGAGGAGAAGAGGCCCTTCGGGCTGTCGCGGAAGTCGGTGGAGGCGACGGCCGCCGCACCACCGTCGACGAACTTGTCGTTCTTGGCGAACCAGCCAAACTCGTCGATCGCGCCGATGACGGCCGGATCGTTGAACTTCACCTCGTTCGTCACCCATTTGTCATAGACGTCGGCGGGCTGCGTGCGCAGCATCAGGTCCTCGACCCAGTCGGTCGCCGGCCAGCCGGTGGCGCCGCCGGAGCCGAGACCGATGCACCAGGGCGTGCCGCCGTCGGCGACGATCTTCTCGGTCAGGCTCTTCAATTCCTCCATCGTCTTCGGGACCTCGTAGCCGGCGTCCTCGAAGTTCTCGGGCACGTACCAGACCAGCGACTTCACGTCGATCTTGTAGGGGAAGGCGTAGAGGGCGGCCGTGCCGTCCTTGCCCTTGTAGGTGGAGAGGTCCACCCAGGACTGCCCGGCGGCGTAGTTGTCGAGCAGCCACTTCTGCGTCTCGTCGCCGAGCGGGGTGAGGTAGCCCTTGGAGGCGAGATCGGCGATCAGGCCCGGCTGCGGCAGCACGGCGACGTCCGGCGGGCTGCCGGCCTGCGTGTCGATGACGATCTGCTGCTCGTAGTTTTCCGACGAGGAATACTTCACCGTCGCGCCGGTCGCCTCGCGGAAATAGTCGAGCACGGACTCGACCAGCGTCTGGTCCTCGCCGCGCCAGGGGCCGAAGATCGTCAGCGTCTGGCCGCTGAGGTCGTGCCCCTTCTTGAAGTCGTCGTAGCTCGCCCAGTTGAACTTCGAATCCTCGCCCGGAGCGAACTTCAGTTCGGCGGCCCCTGCCCCGCCGGCAAACAGCGCCAGCAGCGCCACGCCCATCATCAGTCTGGTTCTCACGTGCATCCTCCCCATGCTTCCGGCACCCGCCGGGACAAGTCTTCACCGCAGCTTTCAAAGCGCTTTGAGATAACGATAGAAATCACCGGCCGCAGGCAGAAGTCAAGCACCCTCTGAAAAATTGCGCGAAGCTGAAATTTATTGCCGCGCAAGATAAATTTGCACCGCAACATCCGGCATTTTTCCTTCATGCGGCACGGTGCCGGTGCTAAAGGGACGGGAGCGCCAGAGGCAACCGGCAAAGGATTGACGGAAAAGCCAAAGCGCTTTGAGGAGCATGCCCATGGCGATCAACCTGAAGCAGCTTTCGGAACTGCTCGGCCTGTCGCAGACGACCGTCAGCCGGGCGCTGAACGGCTATCCGGAGGTGAATGCGGAAACGCGCAAGCGCGTGCTGACCGCCGTCAGGGAAACGGGGTACCGGCCGAACCGGGCGGCGCAGCGGCTGGCCACGGGGCGGGCCGGGTCGATCGGCCTCGTCATGCCGATCGCCGCCGGCATCGAGAGCGACGTGCATTTCGGCGAGTTCCTCGCCGGGCTCGCCGAGGAGGCCGTGCGCCACGATTTCCATCTCGTCATCAATCCGAGCGCGCCCCAGGACGAGGAGCAGACGTTTCGCCGGCTGGTTGCCAGCGGCAATGTCGACGCGCTGTTCCTCGCCTATATGCGCGACCGCGACCAGCGCATCGAGATGCTCCGCTCGCTGTCGATCCCCTTCGTCGTGCACGGCCGGGCGATCGGGGTCGAGACCGACTATCCCTTCGTCGACGTCGACAATACCGGCGCCTTCTACGATGCGGCGCGACTTCTGGTGCATCTCGGCCATCGCCGCATCGCCCTCATCAACGGGCCGGCCTATCTCACCTTTTCGATGCGGCGGAAAAAGGGAACGATCCGGGCGCTCGCCGAACACGGGCTGACGCTCGACGAGACGCTGGTCGACCATGCCTTCATGACCGACGAGCACGGCTTTCGCAGCATGGAACGCTTCCTCGCCAGCGCCGATCCGCCGACCGCCGTCCTTTGTTCCAGCACGGTGCTGGCGCTCGGCGCCGTGCGGGCGATCAACCAGGCGGGGCTGAGGCTCGGCAGCGACATCTCCCTGATCGCCCATGACGACGTGCTGCCGATGCTGAAGCCCGAAAATTTCTCCGTGCCGCTGACGACGACGCGCTCCTCACTACGGGCGGCCGGCGCGCGCGTCGCCGGACGGCTGATCGGCCGCGTCGTGCGCGGCGAGGATCTGAGCCAGCAGGAATTGTGGCGCGCGGAGCTGATCGTGCGCGCCTCGACCGGTCCGGCGCCCGGCTGAGCGGAAGGTGCCCTCAGTTCTTCTCGGGATTGCGGTACTGTTCGTTGACGCGGCCGATCTCCGCCATCAGCCGGCCGAGGGCGACATAGAAATGATAGGGGGCGGCGGCGGCAAGGCCGGTCCTGCGCCAGAGCGCCAGTCCGCGCAGCGGCGAGGCCGCCAGCAGCGCGACCGATTTGCCAAGCGTCTTCAGCCGGCCGGCGGCGCTCGGATCGGCCTTGTGCTGCAGCATCGCGGAAATCGAACCGTTGCGCAGGCTGCGTGCGCGGATCCAGGACGGCTCGGTGCGCCGCGCCGGGACCGTTTCCGCCACCCAGGCCTCGGCCGCCCAGGCAAAGGTGAAGCCGCGCTCCCGCGCCCGGCGGTAGAAATCGCTGTCGCCGCCGCCGATGAAATTGAAGGCCACGTCGAGAAACGGCCGCGGCATCGCGTCGAGCACGCGCCGCGTGATCAGCACGTTTCCGGACGAATAGAGGATCGGAACGGGCCCGGTCGTGCCGTAATGGGGCATGAACACGGGATGGGCCTTCCATTTTTCCCGGGAGGGGTCGTCGAGGACGGGCAGCTGCGGCCCGCCGACCATGTCCGCGCCGGTCCGTTCCTGTACCAGAACGAGACTTTCGAGCCAGGCCGGCGCCGCGATCTCGTCGTCGTCGATCACGGCGATCGCCTGCAGGGCGGGATAGGTGGCGAGCGCTGCGGTGAAGCCGGCATTGTAGGCGTGGCAGTTGCCGCGGTTGTGGGCGATGATGACCAACGCATCCCTGCCGTGCTCGGCGAGAAAGGCGCGGGCGGCCCGCGCACCTTCCCGCGCCTCGTCGTCATTCTCCATGACGAGGATGGCAAAGGGCAGGCCCGGCGCCTGGGACACCAGCGTTTTCAGGGTCTTCACCAGATGGTCGGGACGGCGGAAGGTCGGCAGCGTCACCACGAGCCGCACCTCGCCGGCGCGCTCCTCGCCGATCTGGAAGTCCACGGAAATGGTCTCGCCGCCTGAGGTCATCGAAAGCCCTGTCCGCCCCTTTTGCCGCCCGTCACTAGACCAAATCTTCCTAAACAGATGCTGAACAGGTGAAATCGCTTTTGAATGAAGAGGTTAAACGGGCTTTCACGCCGCCTTGATACTGTCGCCTTCAAGAAACGCTGAAGCGCGGTGGTCGCATGCATCTCGTCATGGTCTCATCCCTGGTCCCGGTCGACACTCCCGCCTCGGGGTTCGACATCGCCAACCGTGCGGTCCTCGACGGCCTGACGGCGCTCGGCCACCGCGTCACCGTCGTCGGCTATCTCCAGCCCGGCCAGCGCCCGGCGCCCGGCGCCGACATGCGCCTGCTCGGCGAACGGGAGGTGACGAATGCCCGTGTCGGCGCCGCAACCAAGCTCGCCTGGCTCGCCCGCGCCTTTGCCCGTCGCACGACGCTGTCCTCCGCCAAGCTGATCGACCTGCCGGCCGCGCGCATTGCGGCGATCCTCGACAGTCTCGCTCCCTTCGACGGGCTGGTCCTCAACTCGATCCAGCTGCCCGCCGCCTATCAGGAGGTGTTCCGGCGCTACCCTTCCGTCTATGTGGCCCACAATATCGAGGCGCGCTCCGCCCTCGAAAACGCGGCGCGGGCCGAAAATCCGCTGACGCGCGCCCTCTTCCGCCGCGAAGCCCGCCATCTCGACCGTCTCGAACGGCTGATATCCGGCGAGGCGCGGCATGTCTTCACCTTCGCCGAGGACGACCGGCAGGGTTTCGGCAAGACGGTGGCGCGCCGCGCCTCGGTGCTGCCGCTCGTCACCCGCTGGACGCCGCCGGCGGAAAACCCCGCGACCGCCCCCGCCCGTGACCTCGGACTGATCGGCACCTGGAGCTGGGAGCCGAACCGCATCGGGCTCGACTGGTTCGTCGAAAAGGTCGTGCCGCTCCTTCCCGCCGACATGACGATCGCGGTCGCCGGCGGCCTCTCCGCGCCGCCCGCGACCGCCCATCCGGGCCTGCGCTTCGTTGGCCGCGTCGCCGATGCCCGCGCCTTCATCGCGCAAAGCGCCGTCGTGCCGCTCGTCGCGCGCGGCGGCACCGGCGTGCAGTTGAAGAGCATCGAGGCCTTCGAGATGGGCATGCCCTGCGTCGCCACCCGCCCGTCGCTGCGCGGCATCGCGGCGGTGCCGGCCGACTGCCGCATCGTCGACGATCCGGAAGGCTTCGCCGCCGCCCTCGTCGAGAGCGTGGCGACGGCCCGCGGCACCGGCTTCCGGCGCGACAGCGGCGCCGCCTTCCATGCGGCGCAGAAGGCGGAACTGCTCGCGGCGCTGGAGGCCGGCATCGCGCCGCTCGGGCGCAGCGTCCCGGCCGCCGCACGCCGCGCCGGCGACAGGCCGCGGCTTGCCGCCGCACGCCTTTCCGGGGAAGGAGCCGGCCGATGAACGGACTGACGAGCGAGGCCGCCCCGGCGGCGCGGCGCGACATCCTCGGCGTCGACGTCTGCCATTTCGGCTGGGCCGACGCGCTTGCCTATGCCGAGGACGCCCTGGCCCGCCCGGACGGCGGCCAGACCGTGATCGCCTTCCTCAACGCCAACAACGCCAACCTGATGATGCGCGACACGGTCTATCGCGACATTCTCCGGCGCCAGACGGTGCTGCCCGACGGCCACGGCGTCGACATCGCCTCCCTCGTCTTCCACGGCACCATGTTTCCGGCCAACCTCAACGGCACCGACTTCGTGCCGGCGCTGATGACCTATCTCGCCAGGCCGCGGCGGATCGCGATGATCGGCGCGCGCCCGGAGGTTCTCTTCCGCGCCGCCGCGGGCTTTCGCCGCCACGCCCCCTGGCACGAGTTCGTTCCGGTTGCCGACGGTTTCTTCCAGCAGGGACGCGCCGACACGGTGATGGAGGAGGTGCGGCAGCTTCATCCGGACATCCTGCTGATCGCCATGGGCAGTCCGCGCCAGGAAAAATGGATCGACCGCCATGTCGGCCCCGGCCATGGGCGCCTCGTCATCAGCGTCGGCGCGCTCTTCGACTTCATGGCGGGGGAAGTGCCCCGCGCGCCGCGACTGGTGCGCCGGCTGCGCTTCGAATGGCTGTTCCGGCTGATGATCGAGCCCGGGCGGCTGTGGCGGCGTTATATCTTGGGAAATCCTCTGTTCCTATACTACGTCCTGCGGCACAGGCTGGCGGGGGGCGAAAAGGTCCGGCCGGCCGCCGGCCGCGCCGGCTCGAGACCCGTTTGAGACAGGACGTCCTCCATGCGCACCGCCGTCATCACCGCTTCCTACGACAAGGATTTCAGCCGGTGCCGCCTTTTGTGCGAAACCATGGACGAGCGGCTGAAGGGCGACTGGATGCATTACATCCTGGTCGCCTCCCATGACGTCGCCCTGTTCCGCACGCTCCAGGGGCCGCGCCGGCAGGTGGTCGACGAGCGCGACCTTCTGCCCGTCTGGCTCCGGCCGATCCCGGACCTGATGTCCTGCGGCCGGCGCAAGATGTGGATCAGTCCCTACAGCCTGCCGCTGCGCGGCTGGCACATCCAGCAGCTGCGCCGGTTCGGCATCGCCCGGCAGCTCTCCGAGGCGGCGATGTTCGCGATCGACAGCGACGTGGTGCTGCTCAAGGATTTCGACGTCGCCCGGCTCTGGCACGGCGACCGGCTGCGCTTCTACCGGCGCGACCGGGAAATCGGCAACAACCCGCTGTCGAACCACCTTGCCTGGCTCGCCCATTCCGACCGCCTGCTCGGCATCGGCCCCTACCGGCTGCCGGCGCATGACTACATCAACACGCTGATCGCCTGGCGAACCGACACGACGCGGGCGCTGCTCGACCATGTCGAGGAGTTGCATGCGCGTCACTGGGTGCGGGCGATCATCCGTACCTCCGCCTTCTCCGAATGCCTGATCTACGGCCGCTACGCCGACGAGGTCGAGATGGGACGGGGGCACTACGCCTCGCCCGATCCGCTCTGCCAGACGCTCTGGTTCGAGGATCACGAAATCCAGGGCGCCGATGGGCTCCGACGCTTCATCGACCGGATGCAGCCCTACCAGATCGGCATCGGCCTCCAGTCCTTCATCGGCCACGATGTCGCCGACATCCGCAAGGTGGTGCTCAGCGCCGCGGCCTGAGAGGGCGACAGCGCCGGTCATTCGAGCCGGCACGAGTATCCCGCATCCCGCCAAAAACACCTCTTTGGTGATACGCAACCGCCGGCAAGCGCATCCGTATCGCTTTTCACCACGTCGTCCGGCATCAAGGCGCCTCCGCTCCGGCCGGAAGTGCCTCAGATCACCCTTTGGGTGACGCCGCGGGCCAGCACGCGATAGGTCAGCGCGAAGGAGAGCGCGTAGACGGCGGCGTAGACGCCGTTCAGCCACGGGGCCCAGAAGCCGGGGGCAAGGCTGAGGACGAGCAGCAGGGCGAGCAGGGAGACCTTCGTCACGCCGGCGATCGCAAGGTTGACGACGCGGCGCACGGTATTGCCGGTCGCGTAGAGAAGCTCCGAGTGATATTCGACGAGATTGCGGAAGCTCGGCACCAGCAGCACCAGCATGAGATAGGGGGAAGCGGCCGCGACATTGTGGCCGAGGCCGCCCGGCAGCACATGCAGATAGACCGCCATCGCCGCGATCGCCGCGAGGGAGACGGCGGCGACCGCGCCCTCGATGGCAAGCCGCGTGCGCCAGGCGGCGATCGTCGCCGGGCTGCGCATGATCCGCTGGACCAGCAGCGTGTTGAACGAGCGCACCGGCAGCGCCGTCAGGTCGGCAAGCCGCATGATGATGGCGTAGAGGCCGGAGACCTCCGGGCCGCCGATCGCCAGCACCGCGATCTTGTCGAATTCCGACTGGACGTAGAACAGGATCTCCGCGCCGGCGACCGAGATCGAATCCACCCACCGGCGCAGATAGAGCCCGAGCCGCCAGCGCAGGCGCACGCGCGGGTAGAAGACGAGGACGGCGAGCGCGAGCGCGACCGCATTGGCCGCGAGATAGAACCCCGCCCAGACCGGGAGCGAGGCGGCGGTCAACGTCGCGAAGGCGACGGCGGCGAGCGTGCGGATGCCCGTGCCGAGGATGACCAGCAGCGCGGCCCGCCCGAAGCGCCCGAGCCCGTTCAGGACGATGACCACCACTTCGAGGCCGCGCCAGCAGACGATCTCGGCCGCCATGAAGCCGGCAAAGGCGAGCCCCGCCATGTCGCCGGCAAAAACCGTCGCGTAGATGGCAAAGCACAGAAGCAGGATCAGCGGCAGCGAGAGGAGCGCGGCGGCCAGAAAGCCGGCCGTGTAGGTGCCGACGAGCCGCGGCTTCACCGTCGCGATGCGGTAGAGCGGCGACATGAAGCCGAAGGCGAGCGCCCGGGAGATCATGATGCCGGCGGCGGAGGCGGTGGCGAAAAGGCCGAAATCGCCGATGGACAGGCTGTTGGCGACGGAGATGAAATAGACGAGCGACAGGACGAGGCGGCCGGCGGACCCGCTCGTCATCGAGGCATAGGCGCGCACGACGTCGCGGTGACGTTGGTAGAGATCCCTTATCAGTCGCATCGCGCAGCCGGCCCCCGAGCCTGTCGCGGCAGCGGCCGGCGGGAAAGAGGCAACAACGCTCCCGACCGTTTCCGGACATCTGCGGCGACCTTAGGATCAAAATCTTAACGATGGATGTAGCGATGGAAATACTCGTTTTACGTGCATTTCCAGCCAGGCCGCATTAACCAATTGTTTGCCATGAAAAGCTAGGCTGCGTTCATATTCTCCGCATCCTGCCGTTCGTTCGGCGTTGATTGGACGACCGATGTTTGACACCGAGGACAACAACCGGCCGAAGCGCCCGCGCTCCCTGCTCGACGTCCCGGCCGATGTCGGGCGCCGGCCGTCCGCCCGTTCGTCCGCGGATGGCGAGAAGGCGGCCGCGCGGCCGCGCGCGGCCCGGGTTGCCGAACCGCATGCGAGCGTTGCGGAAACCGTCGTGCCGCGTCCGCCCGAGGCCGCCCAGACGGAGCGTCCGCTCTTCGACCTCGCGCTGATCCTGCGTTCCGTCTGGCAGGTGCGCTACCTCGTCATCGGCCTCACCGTCGCCGGCGCGATCGGCGGGGCGACGCTCGCGGTGATGACGCCGAGCAGCTATGTGGCGGAAAGCAAGCTCTATGTCGATCCGCGCGAGGTCCGCCTGACCGATTCCGACCTGTCGAAGCAGAGCCTTGCGACCGAGGGCATCCTGGCGCTCGTCGACAGCCAGATCGAGGTGCTGCGTTCGCGCGACGTGCTGGAGCGGGTGGTGCGCACGCTCGGGCTCGAGCGCGACGCGGAATTCGGCACGGCCGTTACGGCCGCGCCCGGCGGGTTCGGCCGCGGCATCGCCGTCATGAAGGAGATCGTCTTCGGCAAGGCGGAGACGAAGGCTGCGACACCGGACCAGGTCGATGCCAGGACGATGGAAAACCTCGCCAAGGCCGTGACCGTCGCCCGCGACCCGAAGACCTTCATCGTCTCCGTGTCGGTCAAATCCCGCGATCCCTCGAAATCGGCGCGGATCGTCAACCAGCTCGTCTCGACCTTCCTCGACGCCGAATCGGCGGCGCAGGCGGATTTCTTCCAGCGCACCACCGAGGCGCTCGACGGCCGTATCGCGCAGTTGCGCAAGGAACTCGACATCGCGGAAAAGGCGGTCGAAACCTACAAGGCGGAAAACGACATCGTCGGCGCCGCCGGCGAGCTGATCTCCGACAAGCAGCTCCTCAGCCTCAACGACCAGGTCGGCGGCGCGCGCACGCGCATGGCCGATGCCCGCGCCAAGGCGGAACTCGCCGCCAAGATCCAGCTTAACGACGTGCTCAGCGGCGCCTTCCCCGAGGAACTTGCCTCGCCGACGCTCGCCGAACTGCGCAAGCAATATGCCGAGGCCCGCGCCCGGCTCGGCGCGCTCGATGCCAGCCTCGGCCCGCGCCATCCGCAGCGGCTCGCGGCCGAGCAGTCGCTGGACGTATCGCGCTCCGAGATCGGCAACGAGCTGCGCCGCATCGCCGCGACGGCGCAGACCGAATACCAGCGCGCCCAGGCGGCCGAGGCCGACCTGATGCAGCAGCTGAACGTACAGAAGTCCAGGCAGGTGAACGCCTCGAACGGCTTCGTCGAACTGCGCGAGCTGGAGCGCAAGGCCGCGGCGACGCAGGTGATTTACGAAAACTTCCTGAAGCGCGTGCGCGAGACGGGCGAGGAAGAAAAGCTCACCTCGAAGAACATCCGCGTCATCTCGGCGGCTGAACCGCCGCTGCAGCCGGTCGGCCCGTCGCGCAAGCTGATCGCGATCGGCGGCATGCTGGCCGGGTTCGCCGCCGGGATCGGCGTCGGCGTCGCGCTCGGCATGATCCGCAGCCTGAGGGCGCTGTTCAACGGCGGCGCGGAACCCTCCCCCGTCCGGCCGCAGGCAGCGATGCCCCGCCCGCTCGCCGACCCGGTCGCCGGGCGGCGCGATCCGGCCGCGACGCCCCGGCCACGGTCGCAGCCGCTCCCGGACGAGGACCTCGACGAGGAAGCGGTGGAGATCGCGGCTCCGGCCGCGCCGGCGCGATCACGCGGCGAGGACCGTCGCGCGGGCGCGCAACCGGAAAGCGTCCGTGCGTTTCGCGCCTCCGACCATTCGCTGGCAGCCCTCAATGCGGCGCGCGGCGCTGCGCGGCCAACCGTGGAGGCGACGCCGCCGGAGATCGCCGAGGTGCGCGACACGCTGCGGGCGCTGCGTTCCCGCGTCGAGACCTATGCGCGCCAGCAATCGGCGCGGCGTGGCTGACGGATCAGGACGCACGCCTCCCATCTGAGGCCTTCTGTCGCCACGGGCGCTCTCGCCCTTGCAATTCGGCGATTTGGACAGCATAGGGCGCAGTGAGGCGATCCCGCCGCGTCGGCGGCTCTAGACTGGCCTCAACGAGAAAGAACGCCAGGGAGAGATGCTGTGACGACTGTAATCGATGGCCGCCGGGTTGCGGCCTCCGTCATCGAGGCGGTGACCGCCGCCTCGGCCGCGCTCCAGTCCGACACCGGCATCCGCACAGGGCTGGCTGTGGTCATCGTCGGCAACGATCCGGCAAGCCATGCCTATGTCTCGGCGAAGAGCCGCATGGCCAAGCAGTGCGGCTTCCACTCGGTCCAGCACACGCTGCCGGAGGCGACGACGCAGGAGGAGCTTCAGGCGCTCGTCGCCGACCTCAACGCCGATCCCGCGATCCACGGCATCCTCGTGCAACTGCCGCTGCCCAGGCACCTGAAGGCGGAGCCGGTGATCCAGTCGATCCTGCCGGATAAGGACGTCGACGGGCTGCACGTCGTCAATGCCGGAAAGCTCGCGACCGGCGATCTCGAGGGCGGCCTCGTCTCCTGCACGCCGGCCGGCGCGATGGTCTTCGTCCGCGACACCCACGGCGCCGACCTCTCCGGCCTCAACGCCGTCGTCATCGGCCGGTCCAATCTCTTCGGCAAGCCGATGTCGGCGCTGCTGCTCGCCGCCAACGCCACCGTGACGACGGCGCATTCGCGCACCAAGGATCTTGCCGCCGTCTGCCGCAACGCCGACATCCTCGTCGCCGCGGTCGGACGCGCGGAAATGGTGAAGGCAGACTGGGTGAAGCCCGGTGCAACGGTGATCGACGTCGGCATCAACCGGATCGACGCGCCGGAAAAGGGCGAAGGCAAGTCGCGGCTCGTCGGCGACGTCGCCTTCGAGGACTGCGCCAAGGTCGCCGGCGTCATCACCCCCGTCCCCGGCGGCGTCGGTCCGATGACCATCGCCATGCTGATGGCCAATACCGTGATCGCCGCCCACCGCAAGGCGGGCAGGAAGGCGCCGCGATTTTGAGGCAGGGTGCGGGCGCAACGGCCTCGACAGGGTCGCAACCGTGGCGCGCCCGTGCCTCAAGGGTTTGGCGGAAGCGGATTGCGCGGCAGCCTCTGCACCTTCCAGGACTCCGGCCACAGGCCGGCATATTCCAGGCCGACAAGGATGGCGGCGGCGATCACCACGATCGCGGCGATCCACAGCCATTGCCGGGACGGCGGGCGGCGCAGCCAGAGCGCCATGCGCACGAGAAGATGGGCGAACTGATCCATCGCCGATCTATAGACCGGAAGGACGGCCGAGGGAAACGGCTTTGGTGCCGACCGGCGGGCGTCAGTGGCCGCCGGTCGACCCGCCGGCCTTGCCGGGCGGATGGTCGTTGGCCACCGTCCCGTTCCTGTCGACGAGCGGCACCGGCTTCTCGCGCGTGTCGGTGCTGTTGGCGATGCGGGTGACGTCGTCCTTGGTCAGGAATTCGAGCTGCTCGACATAGACCTCCCAGATGACCTCGCCGTGCAGGTTGCGGTTGATGCCGTCCTTCACCATGTCCTTGAAGGCCTGCAGCTCGAAGCTCTTCTGCTGGGTGACGTCGATGATGCGCTCGCCGACGAGCGTGTCATAGAGCGCGTCGGTCAACGCGTTCTTCAGCGGCACGTCGAGGGTCTTCAGCTTGTCCTTGCGCGCCGAGAAGGAAAGCTTCGTCAGGAAATAGCCGCGCACGCCGCCATCGCCGATCGCCGGGATGGTGATCAGGTCGCCGGGGACGTATTCCTCGTTGGCGCGGCGCTCCGCATCGGCCTCGCTCACCGGCGGCGCCGAGGCATGCTGCACCGAAAAATAGACGGCGCCGAGCGTGACCGAGCAGACCCAGACGCCGGTGATCAGGAGCTTCAGCATCAGACGTCGCTGTAGCGGAACTGCTGCTCGGAATAGATGCCGTCCGCGTCAGCCTCCTTCACGGCCGTCTTCAGGATGTCGACGACCGAGCGGATCGCATCCATATGGGCTTCGACCTTGAGGGAATTGGCCTCGAGCTTGCGGCGGATGTGCCGGGTCTGGGCGACGAAGGTCGCCGGAATCTCGATCTCGCCGCCATTGCGCTGCAACATGGTCAGTTCGTAGAGGCAGCGGCTCTTGTGGGCGTTGGAGACCTTCAGGTCGAAGGTCGGATCGACGCCGATCCGGTTGTTCTCGTTGTCGATGATCATTTCCAGTCGGCCCAGCACGTTCTGGATCCGCACATGGCTCGGCGTTGCAACGTCCATTCTTCCGCTCCCGCTTGATCGCGTCCTTGCGTCCGGGCCCCTCGGGTCGAGGGACGGCCGGCGCGCCGGTTAGAACATTTCTGGTGATCTCGGGATCACCTTCAACGCTCTATGCTCTTGTTTTTAGCGCATTGTCCGACGCCGAAGCGATCACGCTTCGGCTGGAAATGCTCTGGTGTCGTCGTTTCGCTCAGACCGCGCCGGAGACCGCCGCGGGCCCCGCCTCGTCGTCCGTCAGGCTGGAGACGGCCTTGCGCTCGTACTCCTGGACCATGCTGGCGGCGACGTTGACATTGTTGCCGCCCGTCTCGGCGTTCACCCGGTCGGTCGCGCTGTCGGCAAAGACGCTGCTGCCGCCGGAAAGCCGGGCGGCGATGCCGATGCCGTCGCCTTCGGCGAGCGCCGCGCCGAGCTGGTCGGCCATCATGCTCTTCCACATGTCGCCGGCCGTGCCCTTGCCGTAGATGCCCTCGCTGTCGGAGGGCAGCATCGACTTGACGAAATTCTGCAGCACCATCGCCTCGAACTTGCGGTAGACCTCGGGGATCTTCGGCGCCTCGGTGCGATTGCTGATGTCGCTGAGGCTCGCCGTGCCCTTGTTGCCGCCGAGAAGCGAGACGGCGCTGGCAAAGCCGTTGCCGGCGTCGGCAAGGCTCGTCGCCTCGAAGGCGGCCTTGTTGGCCTTGAGCTTCGCCTGCGCTTCCTGCACCTGCGTCGGGTCGGCCGCGCGCACGACGTCGAGCACGAGGTCGCTCGGGGGGGAGATCGCCATCTTCGTCCTTCCTTGGCGGCAGACGGCCATGCGCGTTCGCGCCCCTGGCCGGGAGACACCCTATCCATCCATGCGTTGAAGCATCGTGCCGCGCCGCCTCATGGGCGCGTCCCTTGGAAGCACTATCGCGGCTCAACCTTACCGGAAGCTGGCGCGGCCCGCAGCACATGCTGGTCGACGAGGTCGTAGATGGCGTTGTCCGCCTCCTCCCGGTCCTCGGCGGTGCGGGCGTCGAGCATGTGCTCCTCCAGCCGGTCGGCCTTGGCCCGCTCGCGCAGCACCCGGTTCTCGTGCACCTGCTGCAATTCGGCGAGCATCTGGTCCTTGCCGGCGAGCCTGCCGAGCTGCGAGGCGTAGTGGCCGGAAAACATCCGGTGCAGCGGATGGACGGACCCCATCGCGTCGGCGACGACGTCGATCGTCACGGCGAGTTCGCGCCGCTGGCGCGCCGTCTCGGCGAGATCGTTTTCGGCCATCTGCTCGAGATGCCGCTGCACGGCGACGAGGCGTTTCAGCTTTTCCGAACGGGTCTTCATGGATCACAATCCCTGCATGACGGTGACGAAGCCGTCGGCGAAGAGCTTCAGCATCGCGGCGATGCCGAGATAGACGAGGAACAGCCCGCCCATCATAAGGTAGGGCGCCGAGATGAAGGAAATCGGAATCTGCGGCGCCAGCTTGTTGACGAGGCCGATCGACATGTTGAAGAGCAGGCCGTAGATGATGTAGGGGCTCGCCAGCCGCAGCATGATCATGAAGATCTGGCCGAGAGAATCGGTCAATGTCACCAGCACGGCCTGGGCGTCGAAGGCTGCCCCCGGCGGCATCACGCGATAGGATTGCGCGATCGCCTCGAAGATCACATGGTGGAAATCCAGCATGAAGAGCACGAGAAGCCCGGCGAAGGAGATCATGTTGGTGAGCTGGTTCTCGGCCGTGTCCTCCAGCACGTCGTTCATCGGCGGCGCGTTGAAGCCGATCATCATGGTGATGACCGTGCCGGTGAACTGCAGGCCGAGCACGTAGTAGCGGGCGACGAGGCCGATGACGACGCCGACGATCACCTCGATGCCGACGAGGCGGACATAGGCGAGGTCCTGGCCGCCGACCTTCGGATAGATGTCGTCCCACATGATCGGCAGGATCGCCATCGAGACGGCGACGGCGATCATCAGCCGCAGCATCATCGGCACGCGGGCGGTGGAGAATCCGGGCATCACCATGATGGCGCCGCCGATGCGGCAGAAGGCCGCGAACAGCGCCAGGATGGTGCCTTCCGGATCGGTGATCACGAGATCGAGCCGATGATCTTGATCTCCAGCCCCTTGGCGAGCTCGACATGGGAGAGAACCGGCAAGGTGGCGAAGAGGCGCTCGATGATCATGCGCACATAGGAGCGGGATTCGGGCGAACTTACCAGAACAAACGGCATGCCGCGGTCGAGATGCTCGCGGATGACCTTGGTCGCCTGCTCGCTGAACTCCTCCAGGTGCCGCGGGTCGATGTCGAACTCGACGACCTCGCCCTTGGCGTCGCGCTTCAGCGCCTGGTGGAAGACCATGTCCCACTTGTTGCCGAGACGCAGCACGCGCAGCACGCCATTGTCGGCGAGGTCGCCGCAGAGCTGCTGCGACATGCGCACCCGCACATGCTCGACGATCTGCTCGGTCTTCCTCACATGCGGCGCGAGCTCGGCGACGGCTTCGAGGATCAGATGCAGGTTGCGGATCGAGACGCGCTCGGCGAGCAGCAGCTTCAGCACCGCCTGCAGGCCGGAATAGGACATGTGCGAGGTGCAGATCTCGTCGGCGAGCTTGCGGTATTCCGGATCGAGCCGCTCGATCAGGATCTTGACATCCTTGTAGGAGAGAAGCTGCGGCAGGTTGTTGCGGATCACCTCCGACAGATGGGTCAGCACGACCGAGACGTTGTCGATCGGGTGGAATCCCTCGCGCTTCAGGTCCTCGGTGAACGTTTCGAGGATCGAGACGGCGGGCATGCCGAAGGCGGGCTCGCGGATCTCGTCGCCGGGCACGCTCGGCCGGCGGCCGCCGCCGGTGACGACCAGCACCTCGCCGACGCGCACCGTGTTGGAGGCGATCGTCGTGCCGTGGATCTTGATGTGGTAGGCCTTGTCCGGAATGGTGATGTCGTCCGACACCTTGATCTCGGGCACGACCAGACCGTATTGCGCGGCGAACTTGCGGCGCATCTTGCCGACGCGGAAGGCGAGTTCCTGATGCGAGCCGAGCAGGCGGGTGGAGACCTGCTTGCCGAGCAGCAGCTCGATCTCCGGCGTCTTCAGCACCGACTTGACCGAATCCTTGTCGGACGCCTCCTTGACCTCCTGCTGGGCCTGCGCCTCGATCGCCCGGCGCTTCTCGGCCTCCGCCTCCATGCGGCGCGGGATGACGAAGCCGAGGAAGGCCATGCCGCCGCCGAGGATGGCGAAGGGCATGAACGGAAGGCCGGGCATGAAGGCGAGCAGCAGCAGCAGGCCGGAGGAGACCATCAGCGCCTTCGGATAGCGGCCGAGCTGGCCGATGACCGCCTGGTCGGTCGAGCCGGTGGCGCCGCCGCGCGAGACGATGAGGCCGGCGGCGAGCGAGACGATGAGGGCGGGGATCTGCGAGACGATGCCGTCGCCGACGGAGAGCTTGACGAAGACGTCGGCCGCCTCGCCGATCGGCATGCCGTGGCGGACATAACCGATGATGATGCCGCCGAAGACGTTGATCGCGGTGATGATCAGGCCGGCGACCGCATCGCCGCGTACGAATTTCGACGCACCGTCCATCGCGCCGAAGAAGGAGCTTTCCTCCTCCAGTTCGGCGCGCCGGCGCTGGGCCTCCTTCTCGTCGATGAGGCCCGAGGAGAGATCGGCGTCGATCGCCATCTGCTTGCCGGGGATCGCATCGAGGGTGAAGCGGGCGCCGACTTCCGCGATGCGGGTGGCGCCCTTGGTGATGACGATGAAGTTGACCGTGATCAGGATCAGGAAGACGATCAGACCGATGACGAAGTCGCCCGACATCACGAGGCTGGCGAAGCCGGCGATGACGCCGCCCGCCGCATCGTGCCCCTGATGGCCGTGGGAGAGGATGACGCGGGTCGTGGCGATGTTGAGCGACAGGCGCACCATCGTCGAGATCAGCAGGATCGTCGGGAAGGACGAGAAGTCGAGCGGCTTCTGGATCCACAGCGCGACCATCAGGATGAGGATCGAGAACGAGATCGAGAAGGCGAGCCCGATGTCGATCATCAGCGGCGGGATCGGCAGGAACAGGATCGCCAGGATCGCGATGATGCCGATGGCGAAACCGATGTCGCGCCCTTTCGGGGCGACCTTGGGGATGATCAGAGCAGCCTGTTGCGCCATGATGTCTTCCGTCTCTTCATGAGAAGGGAGGCGGCAGGACCGCCCGATGCGACCACAGGCCTAAAGGACGAAGCTTGCGCGGGGGATGCGGCACCGGCCCAGGGCTCGCCCTCCCTGCGTCACGCGTTCGACGGGGGAGACGGCCTGTCTCAGAAGCCGGACTGGATGCGCGAGAAGACGAGATTGGTGAAGATCGAGATCTGCGAGCCGACGAAGGGCGCGGAGACGGCGACCGTGATCATCACGGCGAGGATCTTCGGCACGAAGGTGAGGGTCATTTCCTGCACCTGGGTCAGCGCCTGGATGAGCGCGATGACGACGCCGACCACCATGGCGGCGAGAACGGCGGGGCCCGACGCCACGACGACGGTCCAGATCGCGGCCTGGACGATATCGAGGGCGTCGGCTTCATTCATGGGAACGTCCCGGTCTTGCCCTCACCGGGCCTTGCGTGGTCTGTCGGGCCTACTTGACCGTCACGCCGGGAACGATGGCGAGCTTCTTGCCGTCCTCGAGGGTCGCGACGATTCCGTCGGAATATAGCGTCACTTCCTTGACCACGCCAGTGATCTCGCCGTCCTGGCTGGTGACGGTGCGGCCGATCACGGCGTTCGCCTCGCTGAGCGAGGTGCGCTGCAGCAGGTTCTCGAGATTGGTGTTGGTCTTGATCGTCTGCTCGACCTGCGAAAAGGTGGCGAGCTGGGCGATCTGCTGGGTCGAATCCATCGGATCGGTCGGATCCTGGTTCTTCATCTGCGCCACGAGCAGCTTGAGGAAGCTCTCGTAGTTGAGGTTGGCCGAGACGGCCGCCTGCGAGGACGGCGACTGGCTGCCGGTGGCGGTGACGCCCGAGACGCCGCTTACCGCCACGGTGCGATCTCCTTGCGGATCTGCTCGATCATCGCCGGCGCGATCTCCTGGGCGTTGAGGATCTTGTCCTCGATCGTGTAGAGGCCGCGGATCGCCTTCAGCGCCTCGAAGGCGCGGCCCTGGACGACGAGGCCGTCGATGCGCTTCAGTTCGGCGAGAACGTCGTCGTTCTTGAAGCAGTTGAGCAGCATGACGACCGACTTGCGGAACATCGCCGTCGACTGCTCGGCGCCGTCCGGATTGATCAGGATCATCTGCGCGATGAAATAGAGCTGGCGCAGCGGCGTGTTGGCGTCCTCCGGCTGGAGGACGTGGTTCTCGAGCAGGAAGGTCACATCGTTCAGGAACTCGAGGGCGACCTTGCGGTCGACGCGCAGCACCGCACCGTTGACGAAGATCCGTTCACCGGACTTGAGCGAGATTCGCAGTGTGCTCTTCATTTAAGGCCATCCCTGATGATGGTTGTGATGTCGATGATGCCCTGGAAGTTGGACGATTCCCGTTTCCGGATCTTTTCCGTCTCGTTCAGTATCCAGATGGCGATGGAAATGAGATTGGCGCGCAGTTGGTCGTCGAGCTGGTTGTCGGCCGCGCGCAGGTCCTCGATGAACCGGATCCAGACGCGGCGCGTGTAGTAGATCGCCTCGATCGCCTCGCGCTTGTAGCCCGGCTGCTGCTTGGCGGCGTTCAGAAGCGCGATCGAGCGGTCGAGAACCTGGCGCTCCCGGTCCTTGGAGTCGGCAACCCCGTCCTCCATGACCTCGGCGTATGAAAACTGGTACATTCAGACATCCTTCATGTTTGTCCTGTTGTGCCGCCTCAGAGGTAGTTGATCAGGCTCAACTGCTGCAGCCGTGCCGTCAACGTGTAGGATGTCTCGATCTGCGTCTTCAGCGCCGTCAGGCGCACCGAGGCGTCGTAGGTGTCGATACCCTCGAGATCCAGCTTGTTGTTGGTGATGATCTTGATCTGGGCCTCGAGCGATGTGGTGGCCTTCTCGACACGCGATTCCGACACGCCGAGCGCGCTGCGCTCCGCGTTGAGACCGGTGATCGCCTCGGAGACATAGCCCATCGCCATGTCGCTGACGGACGCGCGGACGACGGAGGGGATGTCGGTGTCGAGCAGCTCGCCGGCGATCACATTGGCAAGCGCGAACTTGCGCACCGCGTCGCTGTTGACGTTGGTCGAGCTCTGGATCACCTCGGTCGTCGAGATGCGGCTCGTCATGTTCTGGCTCGAGGCGTTCGACCAGTCGGCATCCCACTGCGCCCCGCCGAGGAACATCGGCTCCAGCGTGTTGGTGATGAAGTCCTTCATCTGGTCGCCGGTGAAGTCCTTCATCGCGGTCAGCGGCGGCACCTGCGCCGCCATGAAGCCGGAAAGGGCCGCCTGGTAGGTCGCCTTGGCCGCCGAACCGGCGGGATCGTTGTAGTCGGCCAGCGGGCGGACGTCGGTGTTGATGCCGGCGAAGAGGTATTCGCCGTTGAGCGAGGTGTTGGCGGCGGCGGTGAACAGCGTCATCGCGCTCTGGATGTCGGCCTTCTGGATCGACAGCTTGTCGACCGCATCGTTGCCGCGGAAGGAGACGAGCGTGTCGCGCACCTTTTCGGCCGCCTCGACCATGGTGGCGAGGGCGTCCTGCGAGCCGGACAGGCGCTGGGTCACGATCGAGTTCGTGTCCTTCAGCGTCTGCATGCGGCTCAGTTCGCGCTGCAGATTGATCGAGCGCGTGGCGCCGGCCCCGAGCGAGATGCCGAGATCGGCATGGCGCCCGGTCGTGATCTCCTCCTGCAGGCGGACCATCTCTGACTGACCCTGCTGGATCGTCAGCCGCATGGCCGTCTGCACGGCGAGACTGGATACGAAAGATGTCTTCATGACCACCCTCAGACGGCATCCATCAACGCGCGGAACATCGCGTCGACGGTCGTCACCAGTTTTGCGGACGCCTTGTAGGACTGTTCGAGGTCGAGCAGCAGCGACAATTCCTCGTCGATGCTGACACCGGTCTCGTTGGAAAGCGCCTGCTGCGTCCGCGAAAGCAGCGCGCTCTTCGTGTCGTTGGCCGCCGAGGCGGTGCTGCGAAGCTGTTCGATCCAGCCGAGCGAGGCGCCGGCGAAATCGGTGATGCTGCCGGTCGTCTGCAGCTCGGTGATGCCGTCGAAGGTCATCGGCGCGTCGAGTGCGGCGACGAAGCTGTCGAGCAGCGCCGAATAGCCGGAATTGGCCCCGGTGTTGGAGACGACGCCATTGAAGCCGCCGTCGCGCAGGAGCTGCGGGTTCGATTCTGCAAGCGGGTTGACCGAGAGCGTTTCCGCCATGCCGGACACCAGCGTGCCGGGCGCAGGGATGGTGCCGCCCGCCCAGACGAAGAGGCCGGGCGCGCCGCCCTCCTGGAACAGGGTGACGAGGCCGCGCGCCAGTTCGTCGAGCTGGGTCTGGAAGGTGGGCGCGATGTCGTCGCGCACCTGGAGCAGGCTCTGCAGGCGCCCCTGCGCCGAGGTGTTGCCGCCCGTCCCGCTCGAAAGCTCGACCCCGTCAACATAGACGGCACCACCGGTCGTCGCCGCGTTGAAGGCGACGGTCGGCGAAAAACTCACCTGGCGAGGCGTCGTCTCGAAAAGCACGATCCCGTCGGAGGTGTAGATCACCGTGTCGTTGTTGGCGCGGCCGACCGTCGAGATGCCGACGATCTCGGACATCTGCTTCAGGAGCTTCTCGCGGTCGTCCATCGCGTCGCTCGTATCGGCGCCGCTGACCGTCATGCCCTTGATGCGGTTGTTGACCTTCTCGAACTCGGAGAGGAGGCGGTTGAGCTCGGCGACGTCGTTGCCGATGTCCTTGTCGGCCTGCAGGCGCACGTCCTGCACGGCGGCCGAGGTCTTGCTGATCGAGAGCGCCAGGTCGCGGGCCTCGGCGACGACCGAGGCCGCCACCGTCGTGCTCGCCGGCGTCGCGGCATAGGTCTGCAGCGTGTCGCGAAACGAGGAGAGATAGGTCGCCGGCGACGTTTCGTAGTCGTTGTCGCCGAGCGAGGTCTTGATCGCCTGGAGGCCGGATAAGAGCCGGTCCTGGGCGGAGGCCTGCGAGATGCTCGCAAGCGTCTGCTTCATCAGCGCGTCGCTCTGCGCCCGCTGGATGCTCACGACCGTGGCGCCGTTGGCGCTGGAGCCAAGCAGGGCGAGGCGGCGGGAATAGTCCGCATTGCCCGAATTGGCGATGTTCTTCGACACGAGCGTCGTCTGGATGCTCGTATTGTTGAAGATCTGCTGCGCGGTCGTGATGGCGGATGAGAGCGACATGACGCTGACCCTGAACCTTCCGTTAACGCTTCAGGTTGACCAGCGTTTCGAGCAGTTCCGAGCCGGTCATGAAGACCTTGGAATTGGCCGTGTAGCTGCGCTGGGATTCGATCATCTGCGTGAGCTCGGTCGCGACATCGACGTTCGAGCTCTCGAGCGAGTTCGAGTTGACGTCGGCGAACTGGCCGGTACCGGGCAGGCCGACCTGGTAGTCGCCCGAATTGATGCTCTTGGCATAGACGTTGCCCGACATCGGCACGAGATTGTCCGGGCTCTCGACATTGCCGAGCGCGATGCGGTACTTCGCCGTCAGGTCGCCATTGGCGTATTTGACGTAGACGGTGCCGTCCTTGGTGATCTGGTAGCCGTCGACCGGGCTCGGCGCGTTGCCGTTGGCATCGCCGCCGTCGGTGCTGAAGGTGTTGCCGAGCTGCGTCGTCTTCGAGAAGTCGATGGTCAGCGGAGCGAGCGTCGCGCCCGAGATCGGCACGGTCAGCGCGCTGGTCGTCAGGTTGGCCGGCGTGGTGGTCAGCTGGCCGGTTGCGCTGAAGTTCAGCGTGCCGGACCCGAGCACGCCCGTCGTCGTTCCCGCGACATAGGTGGTGCGGTCGCGGATCTCGAGCGTCCAGGTGTTTTCCGCCGTCTTCGAATAGACGAAGTCGAGGAGACGGGCCGAACCCTGGCTGTCATAGACGCTGAGCGAGGTGGTCTGGCTGGAGCCGATCGCGGCGCTGCCCGGCAGGTTCGCGCCCATCGAGGCCTGGGTGGAGCCGCTGGCGGACAGGCCCTGGGCGGCGAGGCTGATCTTCGTCAGGCCGGTGAAGCCGTTGACGACCGGGGTCGGGTTCTCGCCATCGGTGATCTCGTAGCCGAGCAGGGAGAAGCCGGCGGAATTGACGAGATTGCCCTGGTCGTCCTCGGTGAAGGCACCGGCGCGCGTCAGGTACTGGTTGCCGTCGGAGCCCTGGACGATGAAGAAGCCGGCACCGTCGAGCGCGAGGTCGGTCGAGGAGGTGGTGCTGACCGCGGCGCCCTGGTCGGACACCGCGTAGCGGACCTTGGTGTCGACGCCGCCGGAATTGTAGTTGCCGCTGCTCGTGGGGAGGATCAGCGAGGAGAATTCCGTGGACGCCCGCTTGTAGCCGGTGGTGCTCGCATTGGCGATGTTCTCGGCGACCGTGCTCAGGCGGTTGCCCTGGGCGCTCATGCCGGAACCGCCGGTTCGCATCATTCCGTAAAGACTCATTTCGGATCCTCGTTTTCGTCGATGGTGACAGACTTAGGAGATGGGCCTTGCGTGAACCTGTCTTGCACCGGTCGGGAAAGCCGCCGCCACGGCCGCCGGCGCGACGGCTCAGCTCCAGTCGATGCAGTAGCCAAGGAAGCGCTTGGAATCGATCGGATCGGTGCCGAGGCGCTTGCGCAGCTTCTTGCGCAGCTTGCTGATGTGGCTCTCGACGACGTTCTCCTCGACGTCCTCGTCGAAGATGCCGTAGATCGCGTTGAAGATCTGGGTCTTGGACACGCGGCGGCCGCGATTGGCGACGAGATATTCGAGGATGCGGCGCTCGCGCCGCGGCAGCGGGAAGACCTCGCCGGCGATCTCCGGATCGCGCCCGTCGGCGAAGACGCGGATGGCGCCGATGTCGGTGTAGCCCGTCACCGCCTTCAGGCGGCGGCGGATCGCCGCCGCGCGCGCCAGGATCTCGCGCGGATGGACAGGCTTGCGCACGACGTCGTCGACGCCGCAGTCGAAAAGGGCGAGCGTCGTCTCGAGCGAGGGGCTGTCGCTGACCGCGATCACCGGAGCGCTGGTGCGGTCGCGGATCGCTCGCGGCAGGGTCAGCGTCATCTCGCCCTGGCCGATCAGGAAGGCCTCGACGGCGTCGATGTCGCCATCGGCGGCGGTCGCCACCCATTCGCCGAACTCGCTCGGATCGAAGCCGGTCGAGGGGATGCCCTCCCGGCCGAACAGCGACGTGTATCCGTCCTTCACCAATTCACGCTCATCAACCACTACGATCATTCGTCCGCCTCCGAATCAGTATGGTGTTTCGATGAGATACAGGTACGAATCGCGCGATTCTCCCTCAACTAGAGTTTCTCGTGGGGTGATTTTTACAGTTGATTAACCATGTCGGCGCGATTTGGACTAGATCTGGTGGGTCTCCGCGGTCAAACCCACAAAAATTCCTGGGGAAAAGTTAACGAGTGGTTAATTGCCATTTGCACGCCTCATTTCAGCACAAGGCGCCAAAACGCCGCCTCCCGGCGGCGTCGAAATTATAAATTCAACTTAAAAGTGTTATTGACAGAAGGTGCGGGCGTTCGGCGTCCACTGCCCGTAGCCGGTCGCGACGAGGTTGGCGATCACCCGGCAGACGTAGCGCTTCTGCGCCGGATCGTTGTTCGGACCGGCGTGGTAGCGCGCCACCGCCATCGTCCAGGTCTCGTGCCGCGCATGCAGGTTGGCGAGGAAGCGGGCGGCGTATTCGACATTCTTGCGCGGGTCGAGCATCTCCGCCGGCGAGGCGAAATTCTCGCCATGGAAATGGTGGTTGATCTGCATGCAGCCGAGATCGATCAGCTTGACGCCGCGCGCGCGCGCCTCGGCGAAGCGGCTGAGCACGTCGGCGCTCGACGCCCCGAAATAGGCCTTGCCCTCGATGTTCATCGCATAGGGTTGCAACGACCCCTTGCGCCCCGTCTCCGTCAGCCCGACGGAATAGAGGATGCCGGCCGGCACCTGGTACTTCGCGGCGGCGGCGAGGATCTCGCGTTCGCAGACGCCCGTGCTGGCGCCGGCGTCAGATATAGACGTCCCCAGCGCGAGTGCGCCCAGAAGCATGCGGAAGCTCATCCTGCGGCTCGCCACGCGTCCCACGGCCGCCTGGGCCCTGCTCACTGCCATTGCCGTTGCCATTCCTGTCCCTGCCGTCGTTGAACCCGGTCTCGCCGGAGCGCTCGCGCATGGCCTGCCCGCCCTGCTGCGGCTGACCGAAGGTCGCGTCACCCTGCTGCGCGCCGTCCGGCGGCGTATAGACGATGGTGACCTGATCGACCGAGAAGCCCTGGGCGCGCAGCGCCTTCACCATCTCGCCCTGATCGTCGCTGAGCTGGCGGAAGGCCTCGCCCGTCTCGACCTTCAGGTCGACATGCAGTTCCTCGCCCTTGAGCCTCAGCGTCGCCGTCACCAGGCCGAGCTCGATCGGCTGCATCTGGATCTTCAGCGTGTTGACGACCTTCCCCGTCGCCGCCGCCTGGGCCTCGCTCGTCAACGTGCCGGGCGTGCGCATCGCGTCCGCCCAGTGCGGGTCGGTCGGAAGCAGGCTGGTCACGGCTTCCGCATTGGTGACCGGCGTCAGCCCGAGGAAGCGGCGCGCATCGAGCACCGTGACCGTTTCGGCCCGCCCGTTCGCAGACGGCGCTTCGGTCGAGAGGGCCGGGCGCGTGCCATCGGCGCCGAGGCTGACCGACATCGCCTGGCCGCGCCCGTCGGCGCGCGCGAAGCGGAAGAGGGTCTCGCCAGCGGCAGCCGGCACGGCCTGCTGCGTCGGCATGGCGAGCGGCGGCATCGCCCCGGAGGGGAGCGCCGCGCGCGTCTCGGCCGTCAGGTCCGGGCCTGCCGTCCGGGCCGGGCCTGCCTGCCGCGCCTCCATCAGCCGGGTCACGAGGCCGGGCGTGCCCGCCTCACGCGCCGCGTTCGACGGCGGCATGGCGGCGCGTTCCGTCACCGGACGAAGCGCGGCCGCCGGTACCGGATGGGTCGCGGCATCGAGCCGGGCGAAGGACTGTGAGGGATCTCCCGCCGGCATCGCGCTTGCGGTTTCGGCGTCGGGGGTGCCGGACGGCAGATCGGCAAATGATGCATCGGCCATGCGTCCGTCCAGGCGCTGGAACGACGCGTCGGCCATGGCCGGCTGTGCCCTGAGAAGTGCCGCGTCCGCGCGGCCGGTGGCGACCGACGTGCGCGTCTGCGGCATCTCGGCTGCGGGCGAACGCTCGCTCCGCACCGCGACCGAAGCCGGCGACGCGGCCGCGGCGACGAAGGCGGCGGCACCGGCAAGGGAACCGTCCGCCGGGACCTGCGCAGCCGAGGCGCCGTCGAAAGCGGGAGACCGGCCGGTCGCAGCGTCGCCAGCAGGGCCGTCCTCCTCGACGCCGGCGGCGATCGCCCCGGGCGAGGCTTCGGACGGAGGAAGGACGGCGCCGTGGTTCACGACCTGCGCGGACGATACCGGACCCGACACCACCAGTGTCTCCCGGTGGGTCGCTCCCTGCACGGCCACGGGCGCGGCCGGGGATACGGCAGGGGAATCGGTTGTGCGCGTCCGCGCCGCAGGCGCGGCGTGACCGTCCGCCGTAGCGGAAGGCAACGGCCCGTGCGCCGTCTTCGCGGCGGCATCCGCGCCGATGCGCTCCCCGGACAGGGAGGCCGTCAATGCGGCCGAGTCTGCCGTCTTCTGCCGAGCCTGCACCACGGCCGCGGTTCGCGCCTCGACGGCCGCCGCAAGCCGGCTTTCGGCAATAATGGCACGTCGCTCGGTGGTCGCGGCCGTCTTCTGCACGGCGTGGTCGGCGAGCGCCGCCCTGGTCCCGGCGGCGCGCGTCACGACGGTTCTGGTCTCAGTTCGATCGACCGCCTCGTGCTGGCGGACACTGCGAAACTCCGCCGCCTTGCCCGCGACCGTCGCCTGCACCACCGCCCGCTGCACCTCTCTGGTCGCAACCGTCCTGGAATCCGTCGCCGCGACCTTGCGCGCCTCGGCAACGATCGCCTGCCGGCCGGCCTTGGCGGTCCGCCTGTCGTCGACCTGTTCGGCGATCGCTTCCTTGGTCTCCGCGCTCCGCGTGAGCACGGTGCGGGTCTCGACGCGCTCGGTGGCCAGCCGCCCGACGACCCGCCGGGCTGTCGCCATCGTCTCGCCCGGCGCCGTCGACACCGTGCCGGCCGGCTTCAGCTCCCCCGACCGGCTCTTGCGCTCCGGCTGGTCGGCGGCTGTTCCCGGACGGGTCGCCGCCGGCGGAACCTCGGAAGAGCCGATGGTCCTTGCCTCTGTCGTGTTTCGTATCGCCGACGGCCCCGTCGGATCCCCTCCACGGGACGGGTCCGCCTTCTGTCCGGCCGCGATCTTCGGCTCGTCGAGTCCTGGCCTTTGCGACCGCAGCGCCTCCGCCGCGGATCGTGCCTGAGCAGCGCCGGTCCTCGAGGAAACAGGGTCGGTGCCGGCCGTCCTGCCAGACGCCTTAACCGAGGGAGAATGCCGGTCGGCACTCGTCTCGACGCCCGCGGACGGGCCCGGAACCTGCGACGCGCCCTGAACGGCGTCCTTCGTCTCGCCGGTTCCTGTCGCGGGCACCGGTCGGGCCATGGTGGAAGATCCGGCCGCAGCGCCCGCCGGCCTCGGGGAGGTGAGACGGGCGTCGGAGGCGCCGGCAAAGCCTTGCCCTGAGGGGAGGCGCAGGCCGGGCGGTGTTTCGCGACGCGCGGAGGGATCGTCGGCGCGCCCTGTCTGAGGAATCGCGACGGATTTTCTTTCGCCGACACCGGTCATCGGCGACGGCCGGGCGCCGTCTCGCGATCCGGCCGCGGCGTCTAAGGCGCCGGCAACGCCTTGTCCTGAGGGGAGACGCAGGCCGGGCGCCGTTTCGCGGCGTGTGGAAACCTCTTCGGTACGCGTCGTCTGAAGACCCGTGGCGGCTTTCCTTTCGCCGATCCCGGTCGTCGGCGACGGCCGGGCGCCGTCTCGCGATCCGGCTGCGGCGTCAACCCCTCGTGGTGAAAGCGGAAGGGTCTCGGAGGCGGCATGTCCTTGCCCCGCGGCGGGCCGCGCATGCGCGCCCGCCTCGCTGCCGGAGGACCGGAGCGGCGTGGGCTCGGCTCTTTCCGCGCCCGTCTTCTGCGCGACGGGCCGGGTCGTGGTCTCGGCCGGCGGCTGCTCCAGTGTCCGTGCCGTCCTGCCGGGCACGCCCTCGGCCGTGGCCGCAGCGTTCCCACTAAGGCCCGGCAGCGGCGTCCGCGGCGCAGAGGATCGTTCCGGGACGGCCGTCGCCCTAGCGTCGCCCGCTTTCGTCACAGCGGCCGGAACGGACTGCGCCGCCGGCGCGCCGCGGGCCGGCACACTTGCGTCACCCGGCATCGCCGGCGCGGCCTGGACGGCGGCGCGGGCTGCGATCTGGGCCGACTTGGTCAGCCGCGCGTCCGGCCTGCGATCGGCCCTCACCGCGTCTGTCTCGCCGCTGCGTGCGTCGGTGTCCGGACGCGCTGCGGCCAAGGCGCTCGCGGAACGGTCGGCGGGCGCGGAAGCGTCCGCCGCCGGGTGCCCTGCGGGAAAGGCGGTCTTGCCGGGAGCCGGCTCCAGTATGGGTGCGGAGCCGCCGCCCGGCGATGCGGTTGACACCGCCCTCCCCTGTTCGCCGGCCTCGGTGCCTCGCGACGCCCAGGAAAACATGGCGGCGCTCGTCGCCGCGCTGACGCCGCGCGTCTCGGCGGGGATGGGTGCTGATGGAGACGGGCCGGACGCCTGTCCAAGCGCCCGTCCTTGCACCTGTCCTTGCACCTGTCCTTGTGCCTGCCGCGCCGGCGTCGCGCCGACGGGAGTGGCGGTCAAAACCTGCGCCGAAAGGCGCGTGCCGGCGGATGGCGTGGTCGCGGATGCCTGCGTGGCCTCCGCACCCCGTGCCGGCCCGGCGGCCGCGACCGCGCGGTCCGGCTGGTCGCGGCGCTGCGGGTTCTGGCGCTGGCCCTGGGAGGAGCCGCGCTCCTCGCGCCGCTCGACCGCCGTCCGATCGCCGCGCGGCGCGCGTGTCGCGCGCCATTCGCCGTCTCCGTCCGGATCGGCCATATGGCGCCGCGCGGCATGGGCGATATCGTCATCGCTGTCGCCCGCGTCCGGGTCCGCCGCCTGCCGCTCGATCCGCGCGCCGTTTCCCTCGTCCGGGAGCGGACTGGCCGCCGTCGCGGAAGGGATCTGCGGGCTCCGGCGCCCGGCATGGGCGACGGCCTGCTCGAAGGGCGCCGCGCCGGTTGCCGCAGTCGCCTTCTCGGCCGTCTTCCCGCCGCCGGCTCCGTGCTTCGTCGATGCCGCACCGAGGAGCCTGTCGTCGAGCTTCATTGCAGTCCATCTCCCTTCAGGAGCGAATCGATCTCGTCCAGCTTCGACCGCCCGGCGGTGACGAAACTGTCGATCGCGGCATTCGGCTCCGCGGGCGCGGCGGCTGGGGGCTCGCCCGTATCGGCGGCCTTGCCGGCGACCCCGTCATCCGTCTTTTTCTGTGGGACCACACTGGACCCCGACGCTTGCGTCAGGCTTTCAGGATCGGGTGCGCGCATCACCTCGTCGGCGACGAGCCGCGCGGCATCGCGGAGCGCACGGTCGCGCGGCGACAGGCTGTCCTCGGGAATGGTCTCGATCTGCTTGACGGCCGTCAGGATGTCGGTCGAGGGAACGGAGACGAGGTCGGAATAAAGTCCGGCGCGGGTCAGCACATCGGCGTCGTCGGGACCCGAGAGCTCCTGCGCCCGTTGCGAGGCGAGGCTCGCCAGATCCTTCATCCCGGCGATCGCGGCGCGCCGCGCGATCCTCAGATAGACCTCGCGGCGGCGGTCGGGATCCATGAAATCGAGGATCTCGACGATCTTCTCGCGATAGCTGCCATTGTAGTTGCGCACGGCCATTTCGACGAAGAGGTCGGCGAACTGGCTGGCATAGGGCGAGGTCATGAAACGGCGCGCGTAGAAGAGCGCATAGTGGAAGCCGCGTTCGGAATTGTAGGTGTCGAGCGCGATCGACACGGAGCGGCGCAGCGCCGCCTCCTCGATGATCGTTCCGGGCGCCGTCAGCCGCGCCCAGTCATAGGCCCGCATCGCCTCCTTCGGATTGGAGATCGACGCGGCATTGCCGAGGATCAGATAGAGGTAGGGGCCGAGCCGGCCGTCCTTGTATTCCGGCGCCGCCTTGGTCAGCATCTCCACCATCATCGCGCCCTTGCCGTTCAGGTACTGGCGCAGGGCGTCGGTGATGCGGTTGTCGAAATTGCCCTCGATGTCGCGCGCGGTCAGGAAGGACAGGGTCTCCGGATTGCCGCCGCTCATCGCATAGATCATCGCCGCGTCGGCATTGCGCGGGTCGTCGAAGACCGCCGGGTCGGCGGCACGCAGCCGCCGGTCGATCGCGCTCAACAGGTAGCGCTGCATCTCGATCGCCGAGTGATCACCGAGCACCACGCTGTCCTGGACATATTCGAGCGAGCGGATCATCTTGTAGGGCGGCAGGTCGTCCTCCCCGGTGGCGCGGGCGGGTCCGCTCGCCAGCAGGCAGAGCGCCATCGCCGCCGGAACGAGGGCAGAGGCGATCACGGACAGGCGGGCCATGGCGGTCACCCCTTGCCGGCGCCGGACTGGATGAGGATCTCGATCCTGCGGTTCTGCGGCGCCATCGGATCGCCCGCCACCTGCGGCCGGCGGTCGGCGAAGCCGGTGATCTGGCTGACCCGGCTTTCGGCAAGGCCGCCGCGCACGAGCATGTAGTAGGCGCTCTGGGCGCGCGCCGCCGACAGGCGCCAGTTGTCGTAGCTGCCGTCCTTGAACGGCCGCGCATCCGTATGGCCGCGAATGGCGATCGCGCCGCCGCGGCTCGCGAGTACCTTGCCGATCTGCTCCATCGCCATCACCATCGAACGCTCCGGCACGGCCGAACCGAGGCCGAACATCGGCGCATCGCTCTGTTCGCTCAGCGTGACGAGGATGCCGCCTTCGGCCGGCGTCACCACCAGGCCCTCGGCGAGCCTGCCGGCGGTTGCCCCGATGTCCTTGCGGATCTCGGCCTGGAGGTCCTTCGCTTCCTTTTCCGCCGCGGCCGCGCTCTCGGCACCGTTTGCCGCATCCGGGGCGGTGGCGTCCTTGCCCGTGCCGTCGGCCGTCCTGCCCGCCGCCATCTCGACGGCCGCATCGCCGGGCTCGGTGCCGGGGGGCGCCGGCTGGCCGCCGGTCGCATCCGCCGTGCCGCTGCTTGCCGAGCGCACCTCGACCTGCTTTGTCCAGAAATCGGGGTCGAAGGGATCGCGGTAGGCTTCGCCGCCATCGGCGCCGGTGGCCGGGCCGGACTGGGCGGCGCCGCCGTCGCCCTTGACGCTGACATTCGCCTGCTGGCCGACCTCGTTGGCGATCTCGGAGAGAACCGCATAGGGATTTTCGAAGAAGTCGGCGTCGGAATACTTGGTTTCCTCGCCGGAGGTCGCGTTCTGCTCCTCGCCCGCCTTGGCGGTGCCGCCGGATTTCGACTGGTCGCCCTCGGTCTTCGACTTGTCCTGCGAGGACTCGCCCTTGGCGTCCTTGGCCGGCTTCTTCAGGCCGCGCTCGGAGGGTTTCTGGTCGGTGAGCTGGACGGGGTTGAAATAGGAGGCGATCGCCGCCTTCGTTTCCTCGTTCGCGGCGTTGATCAGCCACATGACGAGGAAGAATGCCATCATCGCCGTCATGAAGTCGGCATAGGCGATCTTCCAGGCGCCGCCGTGATGGCCGTGCTCGTGGCCGCCATGGCGCTTGATGATGATGATCTCGTTCTTGCCGTGGTGGCTGTCACCGTCACTCATGCCAGAACCTTCCGGACTGCCTCGGCCCAAGCGGCCATCCTGGTCATCAGCAGGCTGCCGTCGATGTCAACGCTGATGTCGATGTCGGCCGTCTCGACGTGGCGGAAGGCCGCGGCGCCGTCACCGACCTTCTGCTTCAGCGCCTCGAAAAGGCTGGCCGGGCCGCGCACGACGACGGTGGCGATCTCGCCGGCGGCGATGCCCTCGCGGATCGTCGAGGCCATGTGGTCGAGCGCCCGCGCTGTCAGCTGATCGCCGAGGACGGGCACGAGCGCGCGCGCGGCCTGGTCGCCGATCGCGAGAGAAAGCGCGCAGGCCATGTCGGTGAAGCGGTCGAAGATCATCGCGGCGAGCTCGTTCTCGCAGCGCATCTGCAGCGCGTGCATCTGGACGGCGTGGTCGGCGCGCAGGTCCGACAATTGCTGCTGGTGCTCGAAGCTCAGTTCGGAAATCGCCTCGAGCCGCCCCTCCTCGAAGGCCTGGCGACGCTCGGCGTCGATATCGATCTCGGGTGCGGCGGGCATGTCGGGAAAGCTGGCTGCGGGGCCGGCAAGATCGTCGAGGTCGGCGAAGTAGCGCGGCGACGGCGGCAGGCGCAGCTCGACCTTCGGCGCGCCGAAATCCTTGAGGTAGCGCGACAGCGGCAGGCTCATGGCTGAGACCTCCGCGGCGCGACGGCTGCGACCGGATGGCGCGGCACCCCTGCCCGGGCGCGTGAATCATGGGATCTTTGCACGCTGACAGTCTCCTTCGGGCGGAAGCGCGGCTCCGGCCCTTGACAGATGGCTCCGTACCGCCCCCGGCAACGCATGGAACCCCGGGTTCAAGGGGTTGCCTGCAAAGGCCGGCAATGCCGGCCGGGGGTATGGACGTGTCGGCCCGGACGTCATTCCGGGCGGCGGCCGCTGGTCGATATGGCCGCAGGAGGAGACTTACGCGGTTAAACTTGTGCGAAGATGAAGGGTGTTGGACCGCGCCAGGGCAATTAGCGCGGTCCAACCGTTCCAGCGACGCCGATGACCGGCGGCATCGCGGAATGTCGTGGGCACCGATGCGGCGCCATGCACAGGTCCGGCGGACCGGGAGCCGGCGGCGCCTACCCGCGCCGCCCGGACGACCCGGCCTAGTTCTGGAACAGCCGGAGGATGTTTTCCGAGTTGGTGTTGGCGATCGACAGCGCCTGCACACCGAGCTGCTGCTGGGTCTGGAGCGCCTTCAGCCGCGTCGATTCCTCGTTCATGTCCGCATCGACCAGGCGGCCGATGCCCTTGTCGATCACGTCCATCAGGTTGGCGACGAAGCTCTCCTGCATGCCGACGCGGCTGGTGATCGCGCCGAGCGTCGCGGTCGCGTCGGTCAGCTGGCTGAGGATCGAGTCGACGACGCTGATCATGTCGTCGAGTTCGGAGTTCAGCGTCGACACGCCGATCTTGATCTCCGCGCCGGCGGCCGACGTGGTCGAGTTGGCGTTGATCAGGTAGTAGTTCGCGGCCGTGCCGGAGGCGGTCGCCCTCAGCGTGTCGGCGTCGACGGCCTTGGTCAGCATGCCGCGGCTGGCGTCCGCGGTGTCGATCAGGATCGATTCGGACGTGTCGTAGTCGAGCGTCGCGACCGAGACGACGCCGTCGGTCGAGCGGTTGAAGGAGGCGACGATCGACTTGGTGCCGAGCGGCGCGGAATTCGCGTTGTAGAGCCAGTTCTCGCCGGAGAAGGAGGCGGATTCGGCGGAGGAGGCGAGCTGGTTCTTGAGCTCGGAGATCTCCTTGTTAATCTTTTCCTTGTCGACACCCGGCTCGCGGGCGGCGACGAGCTTCGCCTTGATCTCGCTCAAGACGTCGATGGCGTTGTCCATCGCGGCATAGGCCGTGTCGACCTTGGCGGCGCCGAGGCCCAGCGCGTCCTGGACGGTGGAGAGCGCCTTGTTGTCCGATCGCATGGTCGTTGCGATGGACCAGTAGGCAGCATTGTCGGCAGCCGTTTCAACACGATAGCCGGAGGAGATGCGGCTCTGCACCGATTCCATGTTGCTGTTGATGGATCGCAAAGTCTGCAGCGCGGCCATGGCGGCGCCGTTGGTCATGATGCTGGTCATTGGTCTTTGCCCTGGGAAAATTGGTCGGAACATTCCGGGAAAGGCCGGCAGCGATCGGCTCGCATCATGCATCCGCCCCGTATTTTACCCTGAGGGGCGGCGTCTCGCTCTTGAGAAAGAGTTAACGCCGATATGGTTAACAAAGCTTTAACCGCGGCAGGATTTCGGTCATCTTCATGAACGAAAATCAATCTCGATTGCGATTGTCTTAACGCAAGCCGCCGTCGCGCATGGCCATGGCGGCAGGGCGCAGACATGCAAAAAGCCGCGGCCCAGGGAGGGCACGCGGCTTTTCGGGAGGTCACGGAGCGGGGGTTGGCCCCCGCCCCGGATCGGCGGGCGTCGCTTAGCGGAACAGCGACAGGATGCTTTCCGGGTTGGAGTTGGCGATCGAGAGCGCCTGGACACCGAGCTGCTGCTGGGTCTGCAGCGCCTTCAGCCTCGTCGATTCCTCGTTCATGTCGGCATCGACGAGGCGTCCGACGCCCTTCTCGATCACGTCCATCAGATCGGCCATGAAGCTGTTCTGCATCTCGATGCGCAGGTTGGTGGCGCCGAGATTGGCGGCGGCATCGGTCGCCTGCGACAGGATCGAGTCGACGACGCTGATCATATCGTCGATCTGCGTGTTGGTCGTCGACAGGCTGAGGTTGATTTCCGTGCCGGCGGCCGAGGTCGTCGAGTTGACGTTGACGAGATAGTAGTTCGCCGCCGTACCGGAGGCCGTCGCCTTCAGGGTGTCGGCATCGATCGCCTTGGTCAGGATGCCGAGGCCGGCATTGTTGGTGTCGATCAGCAGCGAGGTCGCGGCATCGAACTCGACGAGGCCGACCGTGACGTTGCCGCTGGCATCGCGGGTGAAGGAACCGACCATTTCCTTGACGCCGAGCGTGCCGGTCGTGTCGTTGTAAAGCCAGTTCTCGCCAGAGAAGGAGGCGGACTTGGCGGTCGAGACGAGCTGGTTCTTGAGCTCGGCCAGTTCCTTGTTGATCTTTTCCTTGTCGACGCCCGGCTCGCGCGCGGCGACGAGCTTGGCCTTGATCTCGCTGATGACGTCGATGGCGTTGTTGAGGCCGGTATAGGCGGTGTCCGTCTTGGCGGCGCCAAGCCCCAGCGCATCCTGGACGGTGCCGAGCGCCTTGTTGTCCGAACGCATCGTGGTGGCGATCGACCAGTAGGCGGAGTTGTCGGCGGCGGTCTGGACGCGGTAGCCCGACGAGATGCGACCCTGCGTCGTCTCCATGTTGGAGCCGATCGTGCGCAGTGTTGCGAGAGCTGCCATTGCGGCGGAGTTAGTAAGAATCGAAGTCATGGCGAACTGCCCCTTTTTGACAGAAGTAAAACGAAGGGACATTCCGGAGCTACCGGGAAACGACGGCCAGCCTCATGCTTGCTAACGCGTTAATATTTGTGGTTAACCCGTCGTTTCGATGCTCATAGAAAACACCAACATGGTTAAAAAAACTCTAAACGTGAAAAATTCTGCAAAAGAAAAACCGCGCCTCTTGCGAGGCGCGGTTTTCTGGACGTCCGGAGGCCGGTGTGGGGGATGCCGGCCGCGGGCGGCCCTACGGTTCTTAGCGGAACAGCGACAGGATGTTCTGCGAGTCGGAGTTGGCGATCGACAGCGCCTGGATACCGAGCTGCTGCTGGGTCTGGAGCGCCTTGAGCTTCGTCGATTCCTCGTTCATGTCGGCGTCGACCAGTCGGCCGATGCCCTTGTCGAGAACGTCGCGGAGGTCGGACATGAAGTTGTTCTGCATGTCGATGCGCTGGTTGGCGGCGCCGAGGTCGGCGGCGGCATCAGTCACCTGGCTCAGCAGGTCGTCGACGACGCGGATCATGTTGTCGACCGTCGCCGAAGACGTCGACGAGGTCAGCGCGATTTCCGTGCCGGCGGCAGAGGTCGTCGAGTTGGCGTTGATCAGGTAGAAGTTCGCAGCCGTACCCGACGCGGTCGCCTGCAGCGCATCGGCGTCGACCGCCTTGGTCAGCAGGCCGTTGCCGGCGTTGTTCGTGTCGATCAGCATCGACTTCGACGTGTCGTACTCGATCAGGCCGACGGTGACGTTGCCGTCCGCGTCGCGGTTGAACGAACCGACGAGTTCCTTCGTGCCCGGCGCGCTGGACGACTCGTTGTACAGCCAGTTTTCACCGGAGAACGAGGCGGACTTCGCGGTCGAGACGAGCTGGTTCTTGAGCTCGGTCAGTTCCTTGTTGATCTTTTCCTTGTCAACGCCCGGCTCGCGTGCGGCAACCAGCTTGGACTTGATTTCCGAGAGGATGTCGACGGTGGTGTTGAGGCCGGTGTAAGCGGTGTCCGTCTTGGCGGCACCGAGGCCGAGGGCGTCCTGAACGGCGCCGAGAGCCTTGTTGTCCGAACGCATCGTGGTTGCGATCGACCAGTAGGCGGCGTTGTCGCTGGAGTCGGCGACGCGGAAGCCCGACGAAATGCGACCCTGGGTGGTCTCCATTTCCGAGTTGATCGAACGCAGGGTGGAAAGGGCGGCGATCGCGGAAACGTTGGTATGAATGCTCGACATAAGCGTGTCCCTCGAGTTACGAAATACAGGAGATTAGGGACATACCGGACTCAGATACTTACCGGTAATGACGGACCGGCTTCATGCCACTCGGCTCCTCGTCTTCGGTGAAGGAAACCAAACCCGTCATGTGAGGATGAAGATCGCAGCCAAACATTGCGATTTGCTTAAACGGCGGGACGACGCGGCACCGGCAGCGAAAAAAAATCACGAAGCAGGAAACGCCGCGTCGCCACGAACGTTAAATAACGATATTAAATCAATATTTTACGGAATATTCACTCTGTTCACCACACGCAGGGCGCGTCAGTTGAACGAGCGCACGAGACTGCCGACCATCAGGTTCCAGCCGTCGATCAGCACGAAGAACAGGATCTTGAAGGGAAGCGAGATCGAGGTCGGCGGCAGCATCATCATGCCCATCGCCATGGTGATGGTCGCGACGATCAGGTCGATGACGAGGAAGGGAAGAAGGATCAGGAAGCCGATCTCGAAGCCGCGCCGGATCTCCGAGATCATGAAGGCCGGCACGACGGCGCGCAGGTCGACCCGGTCGCCCTCGACCACCGTCTGCCCCTTCTCGGCGGCAATGTCGATGAAGAGCTGCAGGTCCTTGTCGCGCGTGTTGGCGAGCATGAATTCGCGAAACGGCTCGGAGACGCGCCGGGCGGCCTCCACCTCAGTGATCTGGTTCTGGATCAGCGGATCGACGCCCTCGCGCCAGGCCCGCTCGAAGGTCGGGCCCATGACGTAAAAGGTCATGAACATCGCCAGGCTGACGAGGATCATGTTCGACGGCGTCGTCGTCATGCCCATGCCGGAGCGCAGGATGGCGAAGGCGATGACGAAGCGGGGAAAGCTCGTCACCATGATGAGGATGCCGGGCGCGACCGACAGCACCGTCAGAAGGCCGAAGGTGCGCACGATCCAGGACGCGGCCGAACCGCTCAACGGCTGGTTGAGCAGATCCGCGGGGAATCCCTGGGCCTGCGCCGCCGCGGTTCCCGTCAGCGCCATCATGGCGCCTATGAAGGCAAGGATGCGAATCATTGCACCACGAACGTCCTGAACATGACGTTGGTTACGCGCCCCTCGGAGCGCAGGTCAACCCGCTCCTTGATGTCGTCCTTCAAATACTGGAAACCGCGCGGCCCCTGGATCTGCTGCAGCGACACGGTCTTCATGTAGGCGGCGATGTCCTGGTGGATGGCTTCGGCGATCGTGACGTCGGGCGTGCCCTTGAACTGCAGCGCCACCTCGATGCGGATCCAGTTTTCCGAAGGGTAGGAGAGGTTGGTCGTCACCGGTTCGAGCAGGACGACGCCGTTCGCCTCGGTGGCGATCTTGGGGATCTCCGGCGCCTCGCCCTCCTTGCCGCCCTCGTGAGCCGCGGCCGCGGGCTCGGCGACGGCCACCTCCGCCTTCGGCGTCTCCGGCGGCGGCGCCACCATGGCGCCGACGACCCAGCCCCCGCCCGCCCCGATCAGCGTCAGTACGACGATGACGGCGATCGGCAGCAGTTTCGACGCCTTCTTCGGCGCCCCTTCTTCGGTCTTCTCAGCCATGATGCCCCGCTATGCCCTGCCACGATCCCAGGGCCTTACGGCCCGGCGCTGCGCCGCGTTCAGATCGGCGAGATGATGTCCATCAGCTGCTGGCCGACCGGGGGCTGCTGCACCTCGGTCAGGCGGCCGCGGCCGCCATAGGAGATCCGCGCCTCGGCGATCTTCTCGTAGGAGATGATGTTGCGCGCGTCGACATCCTGCGGCCGGACGATGCCGGCGACGTTGAGGATGCGCAACTCGTGATTGACGCGCACTTCCTGGGAACCGCTGATGAGGAGGTTGCCGTTCTCGAGCACGCCGGTGACGACGGCGGCGACCTGGAGGCGCAGGTTCTCCGAGCGCGCGGTCTTGCCCTCGCCTTGCGTCTTCGTGTTGGAACCGTAGTCGAGCGAGCCCTTCCAGCCGTAATTGCCGCCCGTCGAACTGCCGTTCGAGCCGATATTGAAGCCGCTGTCATTGGTGCGGCTGCGGTCGGTCTTGTTGTCGAAGGAGGCGCGGTCGTCGATCTTGATGTCGACGGTGAGGATATCGCCGACATTGAGCGCGCGGGCGTCCTTGAAGAGGGCGGCCTGCTGGTCGCTCCACAGCGAATAGCCGTTGGTCACGTGGCGGACCTGCTTCGGATACATGGCGAGCTGGGGCGTCTGCGAATATTGCAGGCCGCTGCCGATCGGGCTCATCGATGGCGCGCGGCCGATCTCCTTGAAGGTCTGGCTGTCGCAGCCGGCAAGGAGGCCGAGCGCCAGGAGCGCGGGGAGGCGGGATTTCATGACGGCTCCTTGGCTACGCCCGCCTCGGCGGCGCGGGACATGATGTTGGTGATCGAGGCCGCCTTGTCGTTGGTCATCTCGCTCAGGATCAGGCTGGACTGGCGGGCCGGAAGCTTCATGATGATCGCCGCGGCGATCTGGGAATTGACCTGGTCCAGCTTGCCGGCGGCGGCATCCGCCTTCATGTTCTTGTAGATCGCCACCAGGTTCTCGTCGGCGAGCTTCTGGAAGTCCTCGCGCCGCTTCAGCCAGGTGCGGTATTCGTCGCGGCGCTGCTCGAGGAGCGCGATGCGCTTGTCGACCTCGGCCTGCAGGGTCTCGAGCTCCTGCTTCTGCAACAGGTAGCGCTGGTCGCGCGCCGCATCGGCGATGTTGCCGCAGAACTGCTCGACCTCGCTGCGCTGGCGGCCGGACGCGGCCAGCGGCACCGGCTCGATCGTGCCCTGATCCTCGGCATAGGCGCCGGGGATCGAGAGTGCGGCCAGCAGCGCGGCGCCGATAAGGAGCGCGCGGCCGGTCCTGCCGGAGAGGTCTGGACGTATCGTCATTGCAGCACGAGCTCCGCTTGCAGGGCACCGGCCGACTTGATGCTCTGGAGGATGGAAATGATGCCGTCGGGCTTGACGCCGATCGAGTTCAGCCCGCTGACCAGCGAGCGCAGGCTCGATCCGTTGAGCAGCGCCACGGTGCCGCCGTCGGCCTTCGCCTCGATCGTCGTGTTCGGCTCGACCGCGGTGACGCCGTCGGAGAAGGGTGCGGGCTGCACCACCGTCGGCGCCTCTGTCACCTGCACGGTCAGCGTGCCGTAGCTGACGGCGACCTCGTTGATGCGCACATCCTGGCCGATGACGATCGTGCCGGTGCGCTCGTTGATGACGACGCGCGCCGGCACGTCCGTCTCGACGACGAGGTTCTCGACATCGGCCATCAGTCGGGCGAGATCGATGCCCTGCGGCTTTTCGACCACGACGCTCTGGGAATCGCGCGCCTCGGAGATGCGCCGGCCGAACTGGGTCGCGGCGTAGCGGTTGATCGCCTCGGCCATGCCGACGGCGGTGGAGAAATCGGGATTGCGCAATTGCAGCGTCAGGTTGGTGCCGTCCTTGAAGCGGGCCGGCAGCTCGCGTTCGATGATCGCCCCGTTCGGCACGCGGCCGGCGGTCGTCACCCCCTGCTGGACCGAGGCGGCGGTGCCCTGCGCGGCAAAGCCGGTGACGACGACGGAGCCTTGCGCCACCGCGTAGATCTGCCCGTCGGCGCCGGAGAGCGAGGTCATCACCAGCGTGCCGCCGCGCAGCGACGCGGCGTCGCCGAGCGAGCCGACCGTCACGTCGATGCGGCTGCCGGGACTGGCGAAGGGCGGCAGGTTGGCCGTGACGAGGACGGCGGCGATGTTCTTCGAGCGCGCCTGGCCGCCTTGCGTGGAAATGCCGAGATTCTGCAGCATCGCCCGCATCGACTGCTCGGTGAAGGGCGAGGAGCGCAGGCTGTCGCCGGTGCCCTGCAGACCGACGACGAGGCCGTAGCCGATCAGCTGGTTCTCGCGGCCGGACTGCAGCGAGGCGACGTCCTTGATGCGCGAGGCGGCCTGCGCCGGAAGTACGGCGGCCGCGACGAGCGACAGGGCGAGAAGAAGGCGGACGGACAGGGTCAGGATCATTTGGCCACCACCTGGATGCTGCCGTCGGCCATCACCGTGCCGGAGACGATGACGCCGCTGTCGATGTTGCGCACCCGGATGAGGTCGCCGATCGAGGCATCTTGCAAGGGAGAGCCGGTCGCGGAGATGACGAGCGGCCCGTTCTGGAAGACGAGGCGGACGGAACTGCCGCGCGCCACCGCATAGGCCTCGCGCAGGGAGGTGTTGAAGACGACGCGGCCGGGCAGGAGCGTACGCTTGCTGACCATGCCGCGGATCTCGTCGATCGAGGTGGCGTAGTCGCCGGACAGGTCGGGATTGGTCACCTCGACCTCTTCCAGCCGGCCGGCGTCGATCACTTCGCCGGGATAGATCACCTGGGTCGGCACAACCGCCATGCGCGGGCTGGCATCCGCCGGCGGCGCGGCGGCGAGACAGGCGCCGAGCGCGACGGCGGCGCAAAGCCATGCGGGCCGCCGGCCGGCGGCGATCGATCGGAGCATCCTGTCCGCCATCCTCGCTTACCTCAGGTTCTTGCTGACCGTGGAGGCCATCTCGTCCGCCGCCTGGATGATCTTCGAGTTCATCTCGTAGGCGCGCTGGGCGGAGATGAGGTCGGTGATCTCCTTGACGGGATCGACGTTGGAGGCCTCGAGATATTTCTGCTTCACCGTCGCATAGCCCGGATCGCCCGGCACGCCGACGATCGGCTGGCCGGAGGCGGGCGTCTGCTTGAACAGGTTGTCGCCCTGCGGCTCCAGGCCAGCCTCGTTGACGAAGTTGGCGATCGTCAGCTGGCCGATCTCCTGCGGCACGGTGTTGTTCGCCGTCAGCGCCAGGACCTGGCCGGAGGTGGTGATGGTGATCTGGCTCGTATCGGCGGGCACGGTGATGCCGGGGACGACCGTGTAGCCGTCGATGGTGACGAGCTGGCCGTCGGCATTGGTGTTGAAGGCGCCGGCGCGGGTGTAGAGCGTCTCGCCGTCCGGCGTCTCGATCTGGAACCAGCCGCGGCCCATCAGCGCCACGTCGAGATCGTTGCCGGTCGAGACGAGGCCGCCCTGGATGTGCAGGTTGCGCACGGCCGAGGTCTGGACGCCGAGGCCGACCTGGGCTCCTTCCGGCACGATCGCCTGGTTCGCCCGGTTCGGCACGCCCTGGGCGCGCTCCGTCTGGTAGAGCAGGTCGGAGAATTCGGCGCGGGCGCGCTTGTAGCCGGTCGTGTTGATGTTGGCGATGTTGTTGGCGATGACTTCGAGATTGAGCTGCTGGGCGTTCATGCCCGTCGCGGCGATGGCAAGTGCCTTCATCGTTCCCTCTCCTCAGATCTGCATGCGTGCGATTTCGAGATAGGCGGTGACGAGCTTGTCGCGGATCGACATGGCGGTCTGCAGCGACTGCTCGGCCTGCATCACGGCGTCGACCACCTCGCGGGTGTTCGCCTCGCCGCGGATGCCCTGGATGGAGAGCGTCTCGGCCTGCTTCAGGTTGTCGACGACGCCGCCCGCCATGTCGCTCATCAGCGAAGCAAAGCTCTGCGGCTGGGCGACGCCCTGCATCATCTGGGCCGATGCCTGCCCGGCGGCGCTCCCGCCGGTCACGCCCTCGGTCGCGCTCATCTTCGACAGCGCGCCGATCGTCTGGATGGGATCGATCATTATTGTGAAGCCTTCAGGAGGTCGATGGTGGCGGTGATCAGGTCGCGCGCCTGCTTGATGGTCTGGAGGTTGGCCTCGTAGGAGCGGTTCGCCTCGCGCATGTCGGCCATCTCGATCAGGATGTTGACGTTCGGCATCTTGACCATGCCCTTGTCGTCGGCCGCCGGGTTGCCGGGATCGAATTCCGTGAGGAAGCCCGAATCGTCGGTGCCGATCCGGTCGACGCCGACGATGGCGGCGCCGCTGGCGCGGTCGACCTCGGCCTGGAAGCTGATCGTCTTGCGCCGGTAGGGATCGGCGCCCGGCGCGTCGCCGGTCGAGCGCGCATTGGCGATGTTTTCCGAAACGATGCGCAGCCGGGTCGATTCCGCCTCGAGGCCCGAGGCGGAGATTTTCAGGGAGGCGATCAGCGGATCCATGGCCTACTTCCTCACCGTCATCAGCATCATGCGATGGAAGGCCTTGACCAGGCCGGCGTTGAGCTCGTAGTCGCGCTTGATCGCGCCGGTCTTCATCAGCTCTTCCTCGATGCTGACGCTGTTGCCGGAGACCTTGACCTCGGCGTCGTTGAGGAGGCCGACCTCGGTGACCTCCGCGGCGGAACTGCCGTCGGTGAGGTGGCCCGGCTGGGTGGCGGCCATGCGCATGCCCTGCTGCTGCAGGACGCTGTTGAAGGGCATGACGTCCTTCGCCGCGTAGCGGGGGGTGTTGGCATTGGCAATGTTGCCTGCGACCACGTTCTGGCGGACAGCCAGCCATTGGGCCTGCCTCGAAGCAAGTTCGAAAAGCTGTATCGGTTGCATCATGCGACTCCGTGCCTGTTGAGGACAAGCTACGGTGTCAATCTTGCGCGGGACTTGCTGGCCTTGCCGGTCGACGGCCACGGGCGATCGCGCGTCCGGCGGCGGAAGGGCCGGCCGGGCGCGTGGGGTCAAGGGAGGAAAGAAAAACAACGCCCGCGCGATCATGGCGGGTTGCGCTCACAGGGCGCGGAACCGGCGCTTCACCGCGACGCGGCCCGGAAAGGCGGGCATACGCGTCGCAAGCGTCAGTTGGCGGCGAAGACGTCGCCCTTCGAGGTGACCATCACCCAGGCACCCTCGCGCTCCTCGAACCGCGCGAGCCTGCTGTTGTCCGGCAGCACGGAGCCGACGCGGACGATGTACATGCCGTTGCCGTCCTCGATGAGGGCGCGGCCATTGGCGACATGCATGAGCTTGAAGCCGGTCGGAACCGGGAAGGGCTGCTCGGCATCGGCCTGCGCGCCGACGGGCGGCGGGCCGCCCTCCAGCGTCGGCACGGTCGCCGTCGTCAGCGTGTCGGGCAGGACCGGCGTCGGCTTGCCGGAACTGTTGGTCATCGCCTGCGGCGAGACGTTGACCGAGGGCGAGCCGATCTTGGTCGAGAGATCGCGCGTGTCGCCGCGCCAGAGTGTGGGGATCGAGAACTTGTCCTGGTTGAAGAAGGCGTACCAGGGAAAGAAGGTTGCGAAGGCGGCGAGCGCCACGCCGGTGGCGCCGATGACCATGTCGGTCACCGGCATCTTCTTGCGGCGCTTGCGCTGCTGGACGATGTCCCTGTCGTCGTTCATCTCGATCACGCTCTATCCCCTCCGGATGGTGCCCGACGGCTGCGGGCCGGCCGAGGCGGCCGCCTTCAGCGCGTTGGCGAGATCGGTGAAGGCGTCGAAGGCCGGACGCTCGCCGGGCGTCTGCTTCAGGATCTCGTAGATGACCGGCACCTGCTTGACCGCCATGTCGAGGTCGGGGTCGCTTCCCGGGCGGTAGCCGCCGATGAGCCTCAGGTCGCGCGTCTCCTCGAAGCGGTGGATCAGCGTCTTCAACCGCGCCACCAGCTTCTCCTGGTCCGGCGTCCAGGCCTTTCGGGCGAGACGCGAGATCGAGGCGAGCGGATTGACCGGCGGATAGCGCCCCTCTTCCGCGAGCGACCGGTCGAGGACGATATGGCCGTCGAGGATGCCGCGGGTCGAATCGGCGATCGGATCGTTGTGGTTGTCGCCGTCGACGAGGATCGAGATGATTGCCGTGATCGTGCCGGTGCCTTCCGCGCCCGGTCCCGCGCGTTCGAGAAGGCGCGGCAGTTCGGTGAACACCGAGGCAGGATAGCCGCGCGCCACCGGCGGCTCGCCCGACGCCGTCGCCACCTCGCGGATCGCATGGGCGAAACGGGTGACGCTGTCGACGATGAGCAGCACGTTGTCGCCCTGCTCGCGGTAATGCTCGGCGATGGTGATGGCCGTCAGCGGCGCCATCTTGCGCAGCATCGGGCTTTCGTCGCTGGTGGCGACGACCGCGACCGACTTCGCCAGATTGGCGCCGAGCGTGTCCTCGATGAATTCGCGCACCTCGCGGCCGCGTTCGCCGACGAGCGCGATCACCACCTTGTCGAAGGCGTCCGCCCGCGCCAGCATGGAGAGCAGCGTCGACTTGCCGACGCCGGAGCCGGCGAAGATGCCGAGGCGCTGGCCGAGGCAGAGCGGCGAGAAGATGTCGATGGCGCGCACGCCGCAGCGAAAGCCGGTGTCGACGCGCTTGCGCGTCATCGAGGGCGGCGCCGCATTGTCGATCGGCCGGTGCACCTCGCCCTGCATCAGGGGACCGAGGCCGTCGATCGGCTCGCCGAGCGCGTTGATCGTGCGGCCGCACCAGCTGGCGTCGGGCGCGACGCGGAAGGCGCCGCGCCGGATCACCTCGTCATGGATGCCGATCGGATCGCCGGGCTCGATCGGGCAGACGACGACGATGTCCTCCTCGACCTTGACCACCTCGCCGAGATGGATGCCGGCCTTGCTCTTGTGCGCGACGAACTCGCCGAGCCGCACATGGCGCGACAGGCCGCTGACCGTATAGTGACCGGGCGAGATGGTCTTGACCCGCCCTCCCGGCGCCAGCGCGACCTCCGGATCGGCAAAACGCGCCGTCAGGCTGGCAAGCGCTGCGAGCGTCTGCGAGGCACCGGCGATTTCGATATGACGACGCTGCATGTCCTGTCTTCCTGCGCTTGCGCCTGCCTCCGCGACCGCGGATCAGTCGTCCCGTCCCTTCGCGCCCCGCCGGAGCGGGGCTGCCGGACCTGCCTTACCGGCTGCCGCCGAGCGTCTTGATCGCCTCGTCGAGCGTACCCTCGCCCTGGCGCATCAGCGCGCTGACATGGTCGAAGGCGCGCGACACCGCGATCAGCTGGGTCATCGACTGGATCGGGTCGACATTCGCCTCCTCGACATAGCCCTGCATGACGCCGACGTCGAAACGGTCGATCACCGCCTCCGGCGGCGTCATCGGCATGACGGCGCTGTTGCCGTAGCGGGTGAAGCCGTTCTCGAAATTGCCCTCGAACAGGCCGAGCGCGGCGACCGGATTGCCGCCCTGGGAGATGGCGCCGTCGGCGCCGATGACGATCTCGCCGCCGCCGGCATTGAGCTGGATCGGCGCGCCGCCGGCATCGAGCACCGGATGGCCGTTGACGGTGACGAGCTCGCCCGCCTCGGTTATGGTGAAGCGCCCGTCGCGGGTGAGCGCCGGTCCGGCCTGGGTGTCGATCGAGAACCAGGCATTGCCCTTGATCGCGACGTCGAGCTGGCCGCCGGTGAGCGTCAGCGCGCCGCTGCTCGTCTTTAGATAGTCCTTGCCCTGGTCGACGAAGGAGACCTTGGCCGGCTGGGTGTTGCCGAGCACCTCGTCGAACTTGATCTCGGTGCCGCGGAAGCCGACCGTGTTGGCGTTGGCGACGTTGTCGGCGATGGTGTTCATCCGCCGCTCGAGCGCGATCTGCGACGAGAGCGCGACGTAAAGGCCGGTCTGCATGGGTCTATCGACCTCCGAGTTTCAGCGTGTTGATCGACAGCAGCAGGTCGGAGGAAATGCCGAAGCCGCTTCTCGAACCGAAGACGGCCAGCGGATCGTAGCCGCCCGTCGCATTGTCGAGTTCCCAGAGCGCGGTGAACCGTTCGAGGAATTTGCCGAGCTTGCCGGGATCCTTGAAATCGGCGAGGTCGACGGCGTCCTCGATCGCCGCCTTCTGCCGGTCGACGTCCATCGCGGCGAATTCCGGCGGATATTGCAGGACGGTGCGGACGACCTGGGCGAGCGCCTCGTCGGCGATTACCGCATATCCGTTGGTGATCGTCGGCGCCATCCGCTCGAAATAGAGCGCCAGCCGCACGCCGGCATTGTCGGCGCCGGCCGTCTCCTCCAGCGTCTGGCGGGCATATTTGCCGGCGACCTCTTTCTGCGCCCGGTCGAAGGAGGTCGCGGCGGCGCCGTAGCGGACAAAGTTCAGCGATTCGGCGAAGTCCTTGTAGCGGCTGTCGCTCAGCTGGTTGGCGAAGGCCGTGTCGCTGTCGACGCCCTCGGTCAGCACCTTGCGCATGAAGGCCTTGGCGTAGGTCATCTCCTCGAGGCCGTGCGCCTTCATCGCGTAGGCATAGAGCCGGCCGTCGGCGAAGAAGTCGTCGACCGATTTGATCGAGGAGATCTTCGACAGGTAGTATTCCGTCTCGCGGGCGACGTCCGGCTGCTCGGACACGCGCTTCAGCGACGTCGGCATGTCGGCGGCAATCGTCCTGTAGCTGGTGTAGGTCGTGGTCACGGGCGTTCGTCCGGGCGTTCGCGGGTCTAAAAAGGCGCGGGCCGCGCCAGAATGCCGCTCGACCATCGCGTGGCTTGCTTGCGCGAACCTGTTGCCGAACCTTCGCTTTTGGCGCGTTGCGCGCCCCCTTCCGCCAGCCTCACGCAAGGCTGCCTTCCTAAAGCTTCCGTCAGACTGCAGAACCCCGGCGGGATTACTCCATGAACATCATCATCGGCCTCCTCATGACCTTCGGCTGTATCCTCGGCGGCTTCATCGCCATGGGCGGCCACCTGGAAGTGCTGAACCAGCCGTTCGAGCTCGTCATCATCGGCGGCGCCGGCCTCGGCGGCTTCATCATGGCCAATTCGATGAAGGTGCTGAAGGATACGGGCAAGGCGCTCGGCGAGGCCTTCAAGCACTCGGTGCCGAAGGAGCGCAACTATCTCGACACGCTCGGCGTGCTCTATGCGCTGATGCGCGACCTGCGCACCAAGTCGCGCAACGAGATCGAGAGCCACATCGACAATCCCGAGGAATCGACGATCTTCCAGTCGGCCCCGACCGTCCTCAAGAACAAGGAACTGACGTCCTTCATCTGCGACTATGTCCGCCTCATCATCATCGGCAATGCCCGCTCCCACGAGATCGAGGCGCTGATGGACGAGGAGATCAACACGATCACCCACGACAAGATGAAGTCGTACAATTCGCTGGTGACGATGGGCGACGCCTTCCCGGCGATCGGCATCGTCGCCGCCGTTCTCGGCGTCATCAAGGCGATGGGCGCGATCAGCGAGCCGCCCGAGGTTCTCGGCGGCAAGATCGCCGCCGCCCTCGTCGGCACCATGCTCGGCATCTTCCTCTCCTACTGCATCGTCTCGCCGATCGTCGCCAACATCAAGACAGTGCGCGAGAAGCAGTTCCGCCTCTACATCATCGTCAAGCAGACGCTGCTCGCCTACATGAACGGCTCCGTGCCCCAGGTCGCCCTCGAATACGGCCGCAAGACCATCTCCTCCTATGAGCGTCCCTCGATCGATGCCGTCGAGCAGGAGATGATGAATCCGGGCGGCGGCGGCGAAAGCAAGGCGGCGTGACGACGATGGCACGCCCGGCCGCCTCCCCCCGCCCCGCCTTCGACCCGCGACTGCTTGCCCGCATGACCGGCACGCTCGGCGACGACCGCGCGATCGGCAAGATCTGCGGCGAGCTCGGCCACGTGCTCGTCGCCTTCCTGCCCGACGTGATCGCCGGGGAGACCGGCCTGACGATGGCCTTCGAATACAAGGGCTTCACCACCGGAGCGAAGAGCGCGCTGATCGCCGCCGCGAGCGACGGAACCGCGCTTTGCGACTTCTCGCTGCGCAACTGGTGTCCCGACTTCACCATCGCCTGCGGCAGCCCGGTCTTCATCGCCATGATCGAGACGTTGCTCGGCGCGCTCGGCAGCACGCCGCCGAAGCCGCGGGCGCTGTCGACCATCGAGATCGACCTTGCGACCGCCGTGTTCCAGCGCGTCGCCGACGTGCTGCGCTCCGGGGTCAACGCCGCCGGCGGCTTCGAGCCGGTCGGCAACCGGCCCTACAACGCCGCCGAACGGCCGCCGGCCGAAAAGGGCGCGCCCGACCCCTTCGCCGCCGCGATCCACCTGACGGTCACGCTCGGAAACGTCCAGGCGCCGATCAGCCTCGTCATCCCGCAGCAGGCCCTGCTGAAGACGGTCGTCGCCGTGCCGAAGGGCGCGGACGCCGCGCGCAAGACGAAGAGCGACTGGTCGGTCCATCTCGAGGAGCAGGTGCGCCGCTCGGCCGTGACGATCGAGGCGCGCATCCGGCTCGAACGGCTGACGCTCGACACGATCAGCCGGCTGCAGCCCGGCGACGTCATTCCCTTCCTCGACACGCAGGACGTGCGCGTCGAGGTCAATGCCAACGGGCGGGAGCTCTATGTGTGCGAGTTTGGCCGCAGCGGCGCGAAATACACCGTCCGGGTCAAGGATACCTATGCCTCGGACAACGACATTCTCAACCACCTGATGCAATGATGGCGGATACTGCCCCGGAGCATGCCTGGGGCAAGTTTCAACTGGAATAGTGTGCCCATGGCGACCAAGACATCCCCCCTTGACGAGATGACCGAGTTCGGCGGCAACGATGCCGAGCTCGACCAGGCGATCGACGACCTGCGCGGCATCCTCAAGCAGGACCATACCGGCGCGGACGCACCGGCCGACGGCCTCGGGGCCTTCGGCGGCGGCGCGGATTTCGGCGGCGACTTCGGTGCGGATTTCGCCGGCTCCGGCTTCGGTGGCGGGCATGATGCCGACGCCGCGCCGGCGATGGGCGGCTTCGAACCCGCCTCCAGGAGCCCGGGCAGCGCGCTCGATTCCAATCTCGGCCTGATCATGGACATCCCGATCGACGTGCAGATCGTGCTCGGCGCAAGCCGCATGCCGGTGTCCGCGCTGATGGGGCTCTCCGAGGGCGCGACGATCGCGCTCGACCGCCGGATCGGCGAGCCGGTCGAGATCGTCGTCAACGGCCGCGTCATCGGGCGCGGCGAGATCACGGTGCTCGAGGAAGACGAGACGCGCTTCGGCGTGAAGCTGATCGAGATCAAGGGCAGCGGCAAGGCGTAAACCTCCCGGTGACGGGACAGGGATGGAATCCATGATGGATTTTGAGAATTTCGAATCGACGGCGCTCGGCAAGCCGCTGAGCCAGACCGAGAAGGCGGCTGCGGTCCTGCTCGCCATGGGCAAGGGCGTGGCGAGCAAGCTGCTGAAATTCTTTACCCAGAGCGAATTGCAGGAGATCATCGCGGCGGCGCAGTCGCTGCGCTCGATCCCGCCGGACGAACTCGAGAAGATCGTCAACGAATTCGAGGACCTCTTCACCGAGGGCGCAGGGCTGATGGACAATGCCCGCGCCATCGAAAGCATCCTCGAGGAGGGGCTCAGCCCGGACGAGGTCGACGGGCTGCTCGGCCGCCGCGCCACCTTCGAGGCCTACGAGGCGAGCATCTGGGACAAGCTGCAGGATTCCGATCCGCAATTCGTCGCCCAGTATCTTGCCAAGGAACATCCGCAGACGATCGCCTACGTTCTCTCCATGATGCCCTCGACCTTCGGCGCCAAGGTGCTGCTGCAGATGCCGGAGGAGAACCGCGCCGACATCATCAACCGCACCGTCACGATGAAGAATGTCAGCCCGAAGGCGGCGGCCATCATCGAGACCCGCGTCGTCGAGATGATCCAGCTGCTCGACGCCGAGCGCAATGCGCTGGGCTCGGTCAAGGCGGCCGAGGTGATCAACCAGATGGAAAAGAACCAGGTCGAGGAGATCATGTCCTCGCTGCAGTCGCTGAGCGCGGAATCGGCGGAAAAGGTCCGGCCGAAGATCTTCCTTTTCGACGACATCCAGTTTATGCCGCATCGCTCGCGCGTCCAGCTCTTCAACGACGTCTCCGGCGACATCATCACCATGGCCCTGCGCGGCTCGTCGATGGAACTGCGCGAATCGGTTCTCGCCGCGATCGGCGCCCGCCAGCGCCGCATGATCGAGAGCGATCTTTCCAATGGCGACGCCGGCATCAATCCGCGCGACGTCGCGATCGCCCGCCGCTCGATCGCCCAGGAGGCGATCCGGCTCGCCGCGAGCGGCCAGCTCGAACTCAAGGAGAAGGACGCGGCCTGAGCGACCGGCGGACGCCATCGGCCGGGGGTCGTTCCGGCGATGCCTTTCGCCGCTCGCCGCGCCGGCAATGCGGCCGGTATCAAAGGATCGCGGTCCCGGTCCCCTCCCGACCGGACAAGGAACGACCGGCCGGTTCCCTGCCGCCGCCCTCCCGGACACGCACGCGGAGCACCCCGCCAGAATTGCGGAGATGCTATCAGCCGCCGCGCCGCCTAGACTGGCGGGCGTGATTCGCGCGCGCGGATCCTCCAAGGCGGGATGCGGACCATGGCGGACGAGGACAAGGAAAGCAAAACGGAGGCCCCGTCCGAGAAGCGCATCTCGGACGCCGCCGCCAAGGGCAACGTGCCCTTCTCCCGCGAGGTGACCGTCTTCGCCTCCACGGTCGGGATCTACATCTATCTCGTCTTCTTCCTGCCCGACGGCATTTCGCGCATGGCGGAGAACCTGAGGGACATCTTCGAGCAGCCCGAGGCCTGGCGGCTCGCCTCCTCGACCGATGTCGTCGCCCTCATCAGCCGCGTGATGATACAGGCGGGCGCGGTGCTGCTGCCCTTCTTCGTGCTGATCATCGCCTTCGGCGTCGGCTCGTCCGTGTTGCAGAACATGCCGGCGCTGATCATCGACCGGATCCAGCCGAAGCTCGAACGCATCTCGCCGATCGCTGGCTTCAAGCGCATCTTCGGGCTTCCGGGCCTCGTCGAATTCGGCAAGTCGCTGTTCAAGATCGTCATCGTCTCGCTGATCGTCGCGCTCGTGCTGTGGAACGACTACTACGAATCGCTCGATTCGATGTTCTCCGACCCGGTGACGCTGTTCGCCACGATGGCGAGCGACCTCAACCAGATCATGATCGTCATCCTCTTCGCCACCGCGATCATCGCCATGGCCGATTTCTTCTGGACGCGCCATCACTGGTTCACGGAACTGAAGATGACCAAGCAGGAGGTGAAGGAGGAATACAAGCAGGCCCAGGGCGACCCGCTCGTCAAGGCCAAGCGCAAGTCGATCGCCCGCGACCGCGCCCGCAAGCGCATGATCTCGGCGGTGCCGCGCGCCACCCTCGTCATCGCCAACCCGACGCATTTCGCCGTGGCGCTGCGCTATGTGCGCGAGGAAAACGACGCGCCGCAGGTCGTCGCCAAGGGCCAGGACCTCATCGCGCTGCGCATCCGCGAGATCGCCGAGGAAAACGGCATTCCGGTTTTCGAGGATCCACCGCTGGCACGCTCAATGTTTGCGCAAGTCTCGGTGGATAGTGTCATTCCACCGGTGTTTTACAAGGCCGTCGCCGAACTCATCCACCGGGTCTACGCCAATCAGCCGCAGCAGAAACGGATCCATTGACCGCGATGAAAAAATGCCAGTATGCCGAAGAGCGCGAAAAGATTGTCGCAGAAGCGATCCGGCCGGTCGCCACCGAACTGAGGCTGGTGGACGCCGCCGATTTCATCGCCATGCTGCGGTTCGAGACCCATGGCAACCTTGCCGACCTCGTCGCCTCCGCCGCCGAGCTCTACTTCCTCCCGGGCACGGTCAATTTCGGCATCGGCGGCAATTACACGCTCGATTGGGACAGGGAGCCGGAAATCGTGCTCGACCTGGAGCTGAAGCCGCGCGGCGTCACCGTCTACGCCCAGCTCAGCCTCGGAAAGGATCGCGCCGGACTTGAAATCAACCACATCGCCTTCGAGGCGCCGTCGTCCGATCCCGACGCCAACACCGCCTTCCTGGCGCAGAGCCTCGAGGATTCAAAATTCGTCCGCTCCTATCCGCTCGCGGCCTGAACGCCGGCGCGCTTACGGGAGCAGGTCCGCGACGGGCAAGATCGCCTTACTATCGGCCGACCCCACGACATCGACGAGCGAGAGCATGCCGGGTGATCCCCGCCTCATCCGGCGTGCTCGAAGGTCCTGCGGCTGAAGCGCTTCTCGCAAAGATGTGCAGCGGTCTTGCGAAAAGACACGCGTAAAAACAACAACCTAAAGCGTACGAGCGAATCTGAAAGATCGCGACACGCTTTAGCGGCCATGACGGTGGTCCGGGCGTTGCGTCTTCGCGGCCGTCCCGTTCGTCGCATCGGGCCGCCGGCGCGCGCGGCCTCGATCCCGTCACCTCAGCGGATGTAGCCGAGCCGGATCGCCTTGGCGATCGCCTGGCTGCGATTGACGGCGTCGAGCTTGCTCTGGGCCGACCCGAGATAGGCGTTGACCGTATGGGCCGACAGCCCGCGCTTGGCGGCGATTTCCTCGCTGGTGAAGCCGTCGCCGGCAAGCTGGAGGCAGGCGATCTCGCGCTCGTTGAGGCCCTCGGCCGGCACGGCACGCTTTTCGTCGGCGGCAAGCAGATCGGTCATCACCTGGCAGCTGCGGCCATGCAGGTCGACGACGACGTCGCTCGACGCGTCGATCGCACTGCCGGCGAAGACGACGTAGCCATTGCCCTCCGCGCCGAGACGGACGGGAAAGGCGATGCCGCAATAGGGCAGGACACGGCCCTTGAGCCGCGTGGTGAACCGGGTGAAGTCCGGAGCTTCGGCCACCTGATGGTCGCTGGCGCCGTTCCAGAGGAGCGGCAGGAGCGAGGCGTCGAGATGGGCGACCAGATCGGCGCCATAGGCTGACAGAAGCTGGTGGGCGTTCTCCTCTGAGGCAGGCCCCCAATTGTCGAGCACGCAGGTGAGCTTGCGCCTCGACGCGGAAAACCCGTTCCCGTTCATCCGCAGCACCGCGAAATGCCGCGCCTGGACGAGCTTCTGCATCGACTGGAGCCGCGCCACCAGCGTGGTGACGCGCAGGGCGCGCTGCTGGCCCTTGACGGTGTTCTTGAGGTCGTCGCCCGTGCCCGAGCGACCGCCGGAGGTCGAATTGCCCATGGCCCGCACGCCTCAGACCAGATTGTTGCGCACGGCGAAGGCGATGGCCTCGACGCGCGTCTTGGTCTGGGTCTTGCGCATGATGCTGGTGATGTAATTGTTGATCGTGTTGCGCGAGATGCCGAGGATCATGGCGATCTCGTCGCTGGTCTTGCCTTCGGCGATCCAGGAGAGGCACTCGACCTCGCGCTCGGTCAGGTCGAAATCGCGATCGCTGCGCTCGGCGCGCTCACTGGTAAGGCCAGTGAAATAGCCGGCGAGCAGGCCGATGTCGCGCAGTCCGTCGGGAGACAGGATCACGTCCTTGGGGAAGAGCAGCATCAGGCAGAAACGGGCGCGGCCGACCGCGAAGGTCACCGCGCAATATTCCCGGCTGAGGCCGGCCGGCACGTTGATGTCGTCGGGCAGGACCGCAAAGCAGGGCTGCAGCGCCGACAGGCATTTCTCGTACTCGCTCGACCGGGCGTGGCGCGCCGCCATCGCCTGGGATTGCCGGCGGACGATGTCGAAGGGCCAGTCCGAGCAGACGACCAGATCGAGGCCGTTCTCGCCGGCGGCATCGCAGCGCGCGAGCAGGTAATGGCGCGCGCCGACATAGTCGGTGAGCGCGGCGAGGCCCGCGTCCAAATGGCTTCGGACGCTCAGTCCACTCAATTTCCGGATGAGAGAATCCCGGCTGCCGCTGCGGCCGAAGCCGCGTGCAACGGGTACAGGTTCATGCCAGACGGAAACGTCTGCGTGCATCATGTTCATATTGTCAGCCCCCGTGATGGGACGCGTAAAACGGGAATTCCCTTTTTCAGCCACCGCCGCCGACAGCCAGATCCGGACCAGTCCGCCTTCCGAATCTTTAGGGAAACCCGCTACGAATCACCTGTTAAAAAGGTACATCCACGGGCTCGAAAAACCACTGCTATCTTCTCGGGATTTACTTTTCATTCATTTCATGCGTGCAAACTCCTTGATTTGCCTGTGCAAAACCGCCCCTTGACAGCGGAAGATGCATAAAATCTTAACTATTTGTAATTTCATCACATTTTATTGAATTTGGCGCCCTGCCCCTTTAAGACCGGCCGGAAACCGCATCCGGAGCGTCGCATCGTATGCGGTGATTGCCACCTGAAGATGCATTCCCTTCCGCCTCTCGCGACCTTGGCAAAAGATTTCACCAGGAATGGAAAAACGACTGTTGCCGATCTGCATCAGATCGAAAGGGGAACAAAAAAATCGACATTGGAACAAAACAAAAACACAACCTATGAGAGAATTAGCCACAGGCCGACATACAGTGTCCACAGTTCGCCGGAAGCTCCGTCGGGACGGATGGCGGAAGAGAAGCGACGACGGTCGTCCGGGCAGACGTCCCGCCGGCAAGCGCCCCGGAGCCCCCTCCCGGCGCGGCAGGCGCGCTGTCGGCCGCAAGACTTTCCGGTGCCTGAAAAACAGAAACACCCGCCGAGAAGAGGCGGGTGTCTCGCGGGCGCCAGGCCCCTTGAGGGTCGAAGGATCAGGCGGCGCGGTCGACCGCCCATTTGCGCAGGATCTTGGCGGCCCGCTCCTCGCTGATTTCCACCATGCGCGACAGGCGCCGTTCCGGCCCTTCCTTGACGCGGCGTGTGAAGACGTTGGAGTTCTCCGAACCGAGGCTGAGCAGGTCGTCGGTGCTGTCGAAGCCGAAGTCCGATCCGAAGCCCTCCATGAGCGCGCCGCCGGGGGCGCCGGGCACGCCGGCCGGCGAGAAGTCGGGCAGTTCGAGACCCGCCGCCTCGCTTTCGAGCGGCGCGGCACTGCCGCGGCCGAGGCCGAGCGAGCGGGCGAGCGGGCGCAGGCCGAGGAGCACCACCATCGCCGAGACCAGGATGAAGGCCAGCGCGTTGATGATCGAGCCGAGGTTGCGCGTCAGGATCTCCATGACGCCGGGTCCGGTGTCGGCGGTGTCGAGCAGTTCCGTATTGACGAAGTCCATCGCCGTCAGCGTGACGACGTCGCCGCGCGCGGTGTCGAGGCCGACGGCGGAGGAGACGATCTTCTGCATCTGCTCGAGATAGGCGTCGATCTTCGCCTGGTCGGCCGGCTCGCCGACCATCGCGGCGACGCGGCCGCGATTGACGACGACGGCGACGGACAGCCGTTCCACCGAATAGCTGTTCTTCGTGGTGGCGACGGTCTTGCTGTTGATCTCGTAATTGGTCTGCTCTTCCTTCTTCTGCGTCTCGTCGCTGGAGCGCGGCCCGGTGGCGCCGCCCTGCGGCGCCGCCTGCGGCACGTTCTGCTGCACGGTCGTCGCATTGTCCTGCTGCTGCTGCTGCGACTTCTGGTCCTCGCGCGTCACCCGCGTCGAGCGCTCGACGCGCGATTCGGGATCGAAGACGACCTCCTGGATCTGCTGCGTGTCGGTGTTGAGCTTGGCGGTGACGCTGGAGCGGAAATTGTCGAGACCGAGGAAGGGGGCGAGCGCCTTGTCGATGTTGCTCTCGATCTCCGTCTGCACCGACTGCACGATGCCGAGCGACTGGTTCATCGCGCTGTTGGAGGAATCGTCGCCCGAGGCGAGCAGCTTGCCGGTGGAATCGAGAATGGTCACGTCGTCGATGCCGAGGCCCGGCACCGACGAGGCGACCAGATGGCGGATCGAGGCGGAGGCCGAGCGGCCGATGGAGGCGCTGGCGCGGATCATGACGGAGGCGGTCGGCCGCTGGTCGGCGCGGCGGAAGCTGCCGCGGTCCGGCATGACGATATGGACGCGGGCGGCGGCGATGCCGGAGATCTGCTGGATCGTGCGGCCGATCTCGCCTTCGAGCGCGCGCACCCGCGTCACTTCCTGCATGAAGGAGGTGAGGCCCAGCGAACCGACATTGTCGAAGAGTTCGTAGCCGGCATTGGCGCTGTTCGGCAGGCCCTTCTCGGCAAGGAGAAGGCGGGCCTTCCCGGTCATGCCGACGGGCACCTGCACCGACTTGCCGTCGGCGCCGACCTCGAAGTCGAGCCCCGCCTCGGCGAGCGCGATGCTAATCTGGTTGATGTCCGTGGTCTCGAGACCGACATAGAGCGTCTCGTAGCTCGGCTTGTTGACGTAGAGCGCCGCCCCGAGCACCAGCGCCACGGACACGAGGCCCGCCGCGCCGAGCATCGCCAGCTTTCCGGTCCCGAGCCCCGCCAGGTTCTTGCCGAACGACGTCATTTGATCCAACAGAGTCATTCTGTTTTCCGCACTCGCTGGCGCATGTCCCGCCGGATCACCATCGTCCGGGCGGAACAGCATGCGCTGATCCCGACCATGGGACCGCCGTCAGCCGATCCTTGCAAAGAATCGCACCCATGGCACTGGTCCCGGTCCCGACGATAGGGAGCGAAACTTGCGCGAACTTGTCGTGGGCGGAGAAGGAGAGAGGGAGGCGCGGGCGCCAGGGCGCGTCAGAAGGCCTCGAAATCGCCCGCCGCGTCGGTCAGCGGCTGGGAATGGCCATGGCGCACGCCGTTGCTGGCGAGCGAGCGCTTCATGTCGGCGAGCTTGACGAGGCTCAGCGCCGTCGTCAGGTCGACGAGGCAATCTTCGGGGATCGTGCCGGTGATCGTGTCGATGAATTCCGCCAGGCCGCGCGTCTTCTGCACGGCGAGGTCGATGCCCTGCAGCACCATCAGCCGGTCGGCGACGCCGAGCATCACGTCGCCGTCGACCTTGCCGAGCTGGGGCTCGATGCGCTCGATCAGGTAGGCGACGTCGTAGAGTTCCGAGACGATGCGCATCAGCACATCCGGCAGGGCTTCCGAAACGTGAGGCATGTGGGTCGATGCGATGCTGTTCATGATGATCCTCACCTGTTCCGATCGGTATTCCGGGTTGGTCGTCGCAGCCGGCGGGCCGGCGGTGGCCTCCCCTGCCCGTCAGAAGAATTCGATGCTGCTTTCGACCGGCTTCGGCGCCGGCACGGGGCGCTGTTCGAGCTGGACGGCGCGCTGCGCCTCGACGCCCGTCAGCGCGTATTGCCGCGCCCTGCCCGAGACGGGCCAATATTCGAGCTTGCGGCCATGGTCGCCGCCGGTGCTTTCGCCGACGATGGCGATGCCTTCGTCGCGCAGGAACTGGCGCGCGAACTGGGCGTTCTGCTCGCCGACATTGGAGAAGCGCGCGATCGTCTTCGCGCCCCCGAAGATCTTTGCCTCCAGCCGGTCGCGTCGCGCGCCCTTCTTCAGGAGGCCGTTGATCAGCAGCTCCATCAGGTGCACGCCGTAGCGCGTGGCGTCGCCACCCGCCGCCATCGCCTCGGCCGAGCCCGGCAGGAGGAAATGGTTCATGCCGCCGACGCCCGCGACAGGATCGCGCATGCAGGCCGCCACGCAGGAGCCGAGGATGGTCGAGAGCACCACGTCCGGATCGTTGACCACCTTGAACTCGCCCTGGATGACATGCACGCGCTTTGCCGCGGAATCAGAGATCATTTCAGCGCCCCGAACACGGCCTCGATCGCCGCCTTCATCTTTTCGATCGTGAACGGCTTGGCCAGCACGTTGTTGGCCCCGAGCGCCGCCGCCTTGGTGACCAGCGCCCGGTCGCCCTGGGCGGTCAGCATGATGAAGGCCGCCTTCTTCGTCGCCGGATTGGTGCGCACCGCCTGGAGCAGGCCGAGCCCGTCCATCTTCGGCATGTTGAAATCCGAGATCACCAGATGATGCGGCTGCTGGTTCATGATCTTCATGCCCTGCTCGCCGTCGCCGGCGACCGTGATCTGCTTGAAGCCGAGCTGCGTCAGCGCGTCGCCGAGAAGCAGGCGGGAGGTCACCTGATCGTCGACGATCAGCACTTTGATTTTCTCTGCGATGGACATTATTCGCTTCCTTCTCTCCGGGCGGCAGTGCTTTTGATGACGTCTTCCCCGATCGATCCCAGGGGCAGTTGTGTCTCGACGGCGCCCAACTCGTAAGCCACGCGCGGCATGCCGTAGACGACGCAGGTCTTCTCGTTCTGGCCGAACGTTCGTGCGCCTGCATGCCGCATTTTCAAAAGACCGGATGCGCCGTCGCGGCCCATGCCGGTCAGAATCACCCCGACGGCGTTGCGCCCCGCCAGTTCCGCGACCGAATTGAACAGCACGTCGACGGAGGGGCGGTGCCCGTTGACCGGCTCGAGATCGACGAGCCGGCAGCAGGGTGAAGAGGGATTGGCGACCTGCAGGTGGCGTTCGCCGCCCGGCGCCAGATAGACCTTGCCGATTTCGAGCCGCGCCCCGTCTGTCGCCTCCTCGACCGTCGGCGCGCAGAGCCGGTTGAGCCGCTCGGCGAAGCTCTTGGTGAAGGTGTGCGGCATATGCTGCGTGATGACGGTCGGGGGGCAGTTGGCCGGGAATTTCTGCAGCACGGTGATCAGAGCCTCGACGCCGCCGGTCGAGGCGCCGATGGCGATGATCTTGCGCGCGGCGCGGTAGTCGGTGTTGGTGTTGGCGGCCCTGGGCGCCGCGACCTTGTTGGCCGTGATGATGTGCTTGCGCTGCGAGCGCGCCGCCGCCTTCACCTTCTCCGCGAGGTCGGCGAAGGGGCGCGGATCGCCCGGCTGCGGCTTGCCGACGCAATCGAAGGCGCCGATCTCCAGCGCGGCGATCGTCGCCTCCGCGCCCCTGTGGGTCAGGGTCGAGACCATGATCACCGGCATCGGCCTGAGCCGCATGATCTTGTCGAGGAATTCGAGGCCGTTCATGTTCGGCATCTCGATGTCGAGCGTGACGACGTCCGGATCGAGATCCTTGATCGCCTGGCGGGCCTGCAACGCATCGGCCGCCTGGCCGACGACGTTGACGTCCGGATCGGCATTGAGGATCGCCGTGATGATGCCGCGCATCGTGGCGGAATCGTCGACGACAAGGACACGCGCGGGAGCACTCATGGCCGTCCTTTCGAAGCTTTGCCCGTGTAGCGGTAGGTGGTGATGCCGATATTGTCGAACAGGCCCTTCGCGTCGCCGGAGACGCGCTCGGAATGGCCGATGTAGAGATGGCCGCCCTGCACCAGCATGCCGGCGAAGCGCGACCAGATCCGCATCTGCGTCTGCTCGTCGAAATAGATGACGACATTGCGGCAGAAGATGACGTCGAACTGGCCCTTGAACGGCCATTGCGACATCAGGTTCAGTTCGTTGAAGGTGATCAGCCGCTTGACCCGGTCGTGGATCCGCCATTTCTGCCGCCCGCCGGTCTCGACCTCCTCGAACCACTGCTTGCGCATCGCAGGGGTGACCGTCTCGAGCGCCCCGGCGTCATAGGCGCCGAGCCGCGCGGCGGCGAGGATCTTCGGATCGATGTCGGTCGCGAGGATGCGGAAATCGTAGTCCGCCGCGTTCGGCAGAAGCCCGAGCACGGTGAGCGCGATCGAATAGGGTTCCTGCCCGTCGGAACAGGCGGCCGACCAGATCCGCACCCGGCCGCCATTCTTCGCCCGCTCGATCAGGCCCGGCAGGACCTCGCCCTTCAGGTGCTCGAAATGGTGGTTCTCGCGGAAGAAGCGGGTGAAGTTCGTCGTCAGATGGGAGAGCATGTCGCGCCGGGCGGCGGCACCCTCCGGCGAGGAGACCAGCGCGCAATAGTCGCGAAAGCCGCGCAGCCCCAGATTGCGGATGTGCTTCGACAGGCGCGAATAGACGAGCGAGGCCTTCGTCTCGTTGAGATAGATGCCGGCATCGGCATAGATCATCGCGGCGATCTCGGTGAGATCGCGCCGCGTCAGCGGATACTCGCCCGACGCCAGACATTCGTCCGGCCCGTGCTTGTGATCGAACAGCGCCGCGGGGCTCATGCGGCCTCGCTTTCGGCATGGGGAAATACGGATTCGAGTTCGATCAGGCAGACCATCCGCCCCTCGATCGCGAGGATGCCGCGAGCGAAGTTCTTCTCGAACTCGGTCGCGACGTCCGGCACCGCCTGGATCTGCTCCTCGCGGATCGTCAGGATGTCGGAGACCGCATCGACCAGAAGGCCGACGACCCTGCTGTTGACCTGGGCGACGATGATGACGTGGCGCACCGTCGGCTCGGCCGGCTTCATGCCGAGCCGGGCGGAGAGATCGATGATCGGCAGCACGGCGCCGCGCAGATTGATCACGCCGAGCATGTAGTGGGGGGAATGCGGCATCGGCGTCGCCGGCGTCCAGCCGCGGATCTCGCGCACGGACATCACATTGACGCAGAACTCCTGGTCACCGACGCGGAAGGCGATCAGTTCCCTGCCCCATTGCACGAGATTGCGGGCGGCCTGGTTCATGGCGTTCATCCTGCTGCTGCAAACGAGGTCTCGTGCCGAAGCGACTGGCCGCGCGAGGCGCCGACGATGGCGTCGACGTCGAGGATGAGCGCGACGCGGCCGTCACCGAGGATCGTGGCGGCGGCGATGCCCGGCACATGGGTGTAGTTGGCCTCGAGGCTCTTGATGACGACCTGACGCTGGCCCTGGATCGCATCGACCATCAGGGCGCGCTGGCCGCCGCCCTCCGACTCGACGAGCAGCGCCACGCCCTCGACCGGATTGGCCTGCACGGCGCGGAAATTGAGGATCCGGCCGACATCGACGAGCGGGCAGAACGAGTTGCGGATCGAGATCAGCCGCTGGTTCGAACCGAAGGCGTGGATGGCGGAGGCTTCCGGCTGCAGCGTCTCGACGATCGCCGTCAGCGGCACGACCAGCGTCTGGCCGGCAACGGTGACGACCATGCCGTCGAGGACGGCGAGCGTCAGTGGCAGGCTCATGGTGAAGACCGAGCCCTGGCCTGGCTTCGACGAGATGCTGATGCGGCCGCCAAGCGCCTGGATCGAGCGCTTGACCACATCCATGCCGACGCCGCGGCCGGAAAGGTCGGACACCTTCTCGGCGGTCGAGAAGCCGGCATGGAAGATCAGATTGTCGATCTCCTCGTCGGAGAGATTGGCGTCGGCCGCGATCAGGTCGTTGTCGATCGCCTTCTGCCGGACGCGCTCGCGGTTGATGCCGGCGCCGTCGTCGGAGAGTTCGATGACGATGCGGCCGGACCGGTGCTTGGCGGTCAGCTTGACCGTGCCCTCGGGGCTCTTGCCGGCGGCGACGCGCTTTTCCGGCATTTCGAGGCCATGGTCGACGGCGTTGCGGATCATGTGGGTCAGCGGCTCGGCGAGCTTGTCGATGACGGTCTTGTCGACCTCGGTGTTCTCGCCCTCCGTCACGAGACGCACCGACTTGCCGGTGATGTCGGCGATCTCGCGCACGGTGCGGGCCATGCGCTGGAACACGGGCTTGACCGGCTGGGCGCGGATCGCCATCACCGAATCCTGGATCTCGCGGGTGAGCTGCTGCAGCTCCTCGAGCCCCATATTGATCGAGGACGTGCCGTTGGTGTCGTTCTCGACGACGCTCTGCGACAGCATCGCCTGGTTGATGACGAGCTCGCCGACGAGGTTGATCAGGCGGTCGACGCGGTCGAGATCGACGCGGATCGTCTGGGTCTGGGCGGCGGCCTGCTGCACGGCGGCCGGGCTCTGGGCGGCGGCGGCCTGCGCCTTGGCGGCTTCTGCGGCCTGGGACGCCACCATCGCAGTCACGGTGCTCGCGGATTCGGCGGCGGCGACGGCAGCCTGCTGGGCGGCGGCGATCTGCTCCTCCTCCTCGACGATGCCGATCGGACCGTCCGGCTCCTCGTCGAGCGCGCTGAGGTCGAAGGGAACCGGCTGCATCGGCAGCTCGTCCTCGCCCGCGGGGCCTTCGCTTTCGCTGAGGCACTTCACGTCGAGCTCGCAGTCCCACTCGGCGAATTCGAAGACGGAGCGGATCGCATCCTCGCCCTTGTCGGTCCGGATCGAGATCACCCAGGAGAAATAGGCGGCCTCCGGGTTCATCGTGTCGAAGGAGGGCAGGCGCTCCATGTCGCAATGGATGCTCATCTCGCCGAGGCGGGAGAGGTCGCGCAGGAGCAGCGTCGCCTCGTTGCCCTTCGAATAAAGGTTGGAATGGGGTGCGAAGCGCACCTCGTAGACCGGAAGCTCGGCCGGCGCGTCGGGCTCGCCCGGATCGAAATCGTCAAAGGAGAAGGCGACGGGGACGAAGCCCTCGTCGTTCGGCGCCGCCGCGACCGGTTCCGGCGCCTTCGCTGCGGGCCTCGCCGCAGGCCGCGCGGGCTCGGCGGCAGGCGCGGCCTGGGGCATCTCGCCATTGGCGAGCGCTTCGAGCTCACGGATCAATTGACGGCTGCGCGCCTGGTCGACGCTGCCGCCGTCGCGCGCGGCATTGGTCAGGTCGGCGAGCACGTCCGCCGACTTCAGCATGACTTTCAGCACATCGGGATTGGGGTCGAGCTTGCCGGAGCGGACGCAGTCGAGCGTCGTCTCGAAGACATGCGCGAAAGAGACCAGATCATCGAGGCCGAAGGCGCCGGCACCGCCCTTGATCGAGTGGACGGCGCGGAACACGGCGTTGACCGTCTCGGGGTCACGGTCGCCGTCGTTCAGCTTGATGAGACCAGATTCCAGTTCCGCGAGCTGCTCCTCGCATTCCTGGAAGAAAATCTCTTTGATCTCGTTCATATCCATTGGGCGGAATCCTGGCAACTTTTCAAGATGTTAAAGTCAACCCCGAGGCAGGCGGGCGCCCGCCTTTCCCGTTTTAAGCCGTAACCCGCTCGATCGCCGCGATCAGCTTGGTCGGATCGAAGGGCTTGACGATCCAGCCGGTGGCGCCGGCCTGGCGCGCGCGGTTCTTCTTTTCCGCGTCGCTTTCGGTGGTGAGCACCAGGATCGGGATCGCCCGGTATTTCTCGTTGCGGCGCACGCCCTCGATGAAGCCGAAGCCGTCGAGGCGCGGCATGTTGATGTCGGTGACGATGACGTCGGGATTGGATTCCTCGAGCACTTCGAGGCCCTCGACGCCGTCCTCCGCCTGGATCGTCTCGAAACCGGCATTGTTGAGCGTGACGAGCAGCATGTTCCGGATCGTCCGGGAATCGTCGACCGTGAGGACTTTCTTCTTCATCTCAATTCTCCTTTGCCATCAGGGGATCGATGTTGACCCCGATGAGCTGCGTGGTTTTCCTGAATGCGTCCGAAACCTTTCCGAACGTGAAAGAGAGCTTGTCGCGTTCCCAGGCATTGCGCGCCGCGATCAGCACCTGCACGCAGAGCGCGCCGGAGCGTTCGACCGCGGAGGCATCGATGACGACCGGGCTGCCCTTCAGTTCGGTCAGCCGGCCATGCAGGGCCGAGGCCTCGTTCAAGTCGAGGACCGGGGCGAGCTTGAGTGATTTCTGCGCTGTCTTCCTCGCGGGCATTAGGATCGTCCTTGTTTCAGGGCCTGTTGCGGTGACGGTGTCGCGACGGTCATCGGCCTAGCCTCCGGCGGCATGGCGGCGCGGGAGCGCGGCGGCGGCTGGAGCGCGGGACGGTAGGGCGGGCCGCCGCGTCACGGCGGCCTCGGTCCGCTCGGTGCGGAACCGGCGGAGCGTGTCCTGAAGACCGGCGAGCGAAAGATCGAGGCTGCGGCCCGCTTCGGCGATCGTCCCGGCGCGCGCCGCACCGGCGGCGAACCGGCGCGCCGACTGCGACAGGCCGGACGCCGCCTCGCCAATTCCGGCGGCCTGACGCCCCGTCATCTCTGACAGGCGGGTCACGCTTGTGTCGATGTCGGACACCTTGGCCGAAATCGCGCCGATCGCCGCCTGCGTCCGCCCGACCATGTCGACGCCGGAGACGACCTGCGCCTTCGTGCCGCTGACGAGCTGCTTGATCTGTCGCGCCGCGTCGCCGGAGCGCTGGGCGAGCGCCCGCACCTCCTGCGCCACGACGGCAAAACCCCGGCCGCTGTCGCCGGCGCGCGCGGCCTCGATCCCGGCATTGAGGGCGAGGAGATTGGTCTGGAAGGCGATGTCGTCGATCACGCCGATGATCTGGCCGATCTGCTCGGCCGAGGCTTCGATATCGGACATGGCGGAGATCGCCTGGCCGGCGATCTCGCCGCTGCGGGCGACGGAATGGCGCGCCTCTCCGGTGAGGGTGCGCATCGCGGCCGCCTCCGCCGCCGCCTCCCCCGCGCCGCGGGCGAGTTCGCCGAGGCGGGCGCTTGCGGCGTCGACCGCCTGCCGTTCGTCGTCCATCTCCGCAGCGAGCGTCGCCGCCTCGGAGCCGAGACCGGCGCATCCCGCCTCCGTCTCGGCCGCCGCGCGCGCCGCCTCGCCGAGCGTGGCCGCCAGGTCGTCGAGCGCCGCGTTGAGGCCCGCTGCCAGTTCCGCATTGGCCGTACCCTCCGCGCAGTCGGCGCGGCGGGTCAGGTCGCCGCCGGCGAGCGCCTCGACGACGCCGGAAAAGACGGTGGCTGTCTCCTGCGAGGCGGTGCCGCGCTGTTCGGAAAGCTGGCGATGGTGGATCTGGCGCAATTCGTTGAAGCGCAGGCTCGTGCCGATCTCCGCATCGACCATCGCCGCGCGGATCAGCGCCGCCAGCAGATCGCGGAATTCCTGCTTGCGTCCCTTGCCGAGGCCGAGGACGGCGGAGGGCCAGAAATCCTCGATCGCCGCGACGACCAGATGTTCGAGGACGACCGCCTGGCCGGCCAGCCGCCAGCGCGGATCGAGCGCGGCGCGGCTTTCGGCGTCCGCCAGCACCTTGACCCGCTCGGCATAGAGACTGTCGAAACGGGCGTCGAGAAGGACGTTCCAGTGGGAGGCCTGCAGGTCGTGCAGGCGGTCGAGCTGGCGCTCGGTCGTGTCGCTGCGAAGGGCGTCGGACTGGCATTGCATGCGCTGGAAAACATCGCGCAGGCCCTGCTCGACATGGGGGATCAGCGTTTCGCGCCGGCGGCGGACCGCGTCGCAGGCCGCCTCGTCCAGGCCGGCAAAGCGCAGGCGATCGGCCAGGCTGCCCGCCTGTTGCCGTTTCCCCTGTTCTGTCGGCACGTCCTGCCTCAAGGCTTTTCCCCGGACTGTTCCATTCCCGTCATCCGGGACCCGCGCCGGTTTTCGTCCGCTGTCCTCAAGGCAGGCGCTCAGCCCGCGAACCGACCGCATCGGGTCCGTTCGCGCGCGGCCGCACGGCATATCGCCTGCCCCTCGGATCCGGCCCCCGGTCCAAATCCATGCGTGAATGAAGTGGCAACCCCCATGCCGGATCGGACCCGGCCCGACGGTTCGGCATCATGCCCGGAGCAAGCGATCGGCTGGCCCACTCCGCCGTGGTAACATCATGTTTATGGTTAATTCCTTTCACGGAGGTTAACGGGCGGATCGCCAGAGGCCGGGCCCTGAAAATTCCCCCGTCGCCCGCTCCCGTCCCGGCTCCGGGCGATGTCCGCGGCGCGTCCTGCGGGCGGACGGCAAGTTCTTGCAGGTAAAACTTCGGAATTGAGAATGTCGGGAGGGGCGACTATGTCTTTGGTCACAATGGCGCAAGCCATGCGCAAGCAAGCGGCGTAAGTATCTTACGGCATCATGACGATGTCCGAGAGGGACCGAACAATGATTGTTCTAGGGGTGAGCGCAACGGTTTTCGCCACATTGACCCTTGCGGCGCTGTCGCTGCTTCTGCTGCTCGAGCGCCGCCGCAGGATCTCGCCGCAGCGGATCTTCTGATCGCGCCGCCACGGTTCCGACCTTTCCTTTCCACCGACCATCGTCTCACGTCCGGCCGCTGCCGGACGTTTTTTATCCGCCAAAGCGTTTCCAGTCAGATCCGGATCATGCGCTGAAACAGAGAAGGCCTGTCCGGTGATCCGGCGTTCGCCGGAGGGGTTCTCAAAGCGTGCTGCGATCCCTCAGATTCGCTCCTACGCTTCAGGTCTTTGCTTCTACGCATGTCTTTTCGCAAAACCGCTGCACATCTTTGCGAGACACGCTTTCAGACGGACGACCCCTGCGGCGCTTCCGCCTCGACCCGGCCGAGCCAATCGCGCGCATAGGCAGCAAACGCGGCCGAGGTTTCCCGGACCGGCGCGCCGTCGCGCACCCTGGCCCGGCCGCGGGCCGCAAGGCAGGCGGCGCCGAGGCTGGTGCCGGTGGCGCTCTGGCTCCCGGCCCGCACCGCCCTCCCCGTTGCCGCCGACAGCATGCGCAGATAGGTGGCGTTCGCCGCGAAGGGCCCCTCGACGATGATGTCGCCGGCCGCCCCGATCAGGCCCAGGCTGGTCGCCGTCATCAATGCCAGATGGAAGGAGACGACGGCGAAACGCTCGCCGGGCGACAGCGCGGCCTCGTCGACGGTGAAGCGGGCGACCATCGACGGATAGGGGCCCGACCCCTGCGGCACCGAAGGCAGCAGCATCGCCGAACGCGCCAGCACCTGCTCGATATCCGCCTCGGTCGCGGAGACCGGGTCGTTGCCGATCAGCGTCGCGAAGGCGCGCCCGCCCATGAAGCGGGCGGAAGGCACGGGATCGCCGAGCGCGTTGACATTGATCAGCGTGTCGCGATGCTCGTCGAGCACGACGTCGGCGCCGCCGACGGAGAGGATGACCACCCAGGTCCCGGTCGAGACCACGGAAAACGGCGCCGGCCGCGCCAGGAGATGCGGCAGGAGCGAGGCGTTCGAATCATGGATGCCGCAGGTGACCGGCGTGTCCTTCGGCAGCCCCGTGCGCGCCGCGACCGCCTCTGTCAGCCCGCCGAGCCCGTCGTCGGCTTGGTGGACGGGCGCGAAGAGGCGTTCCCACCCTTGAGCGTCGACGAGGGTGGAAAACCGGCCGGCCTTCGGGTTCCAGAGATCGGAATGGCAGCCGAGCGAGGTCAGTTCGGTCGTGCGCACGCCCGTGAGTAGGAAGGTCCAGTATTGCGCATAGGTGAGGATCGAGGCGACCCTCGAAAAGGCGTCTGGAAAGGTCTGCTGCTGCCAGTAGATCTGCGCGCCGATGTTGAGGCCGCCCGGAAGCTCGGCCGAGCCGGTCTCGGAAAAGGGCGGCCGCACGCGGTCATAGGCCGGGCGCACCGTGTCGGGGCCGGAATGCTCGTAGTCGAGCACGGGCAGGGCGAGATCGCCATGCGCGTCGACGAGGACGGCGGTCGCCCCGTGGGCGGTGACGGAGATCGCGTCGACCGGCGTCTCCCGGTGCAGTTCGGCAAGGCTGTCGAGGATGAAGGCCCACAGCCGCGCCGTATCGAAATGCGGATAGGGCGCCTCGCGGACCACAGCATTGCCGGTGCGCCGCACGGCCACCTCCTCGAAACGGTCGAGATCGACCAGCGCGACCTTGGCATTCGTCTTGCCGATGTCGATGACGGCGACGGTTTTCATCTTAGGCTCAATCCATGTGGAAGACGGGAAGAAGGGCGACGGCGACCGGCTCGTCGTCCGGCTTCGTCTCCATGATGTCGGCCATGTAGGCCCACCATCTGCGCATGACAGGATGGGAGGGGAGGTCGGCCATCGCGTGATCGGCGCGCCGCTTCAGGACGCCGAAGAGCAGGTTCGTCTCCGCATCGAGATGGATCGAATAGTCCGAAATGCCCGCCTCCCTCAGGAGCGCGACGAGCTCCGGCCAGATCGCATCGTGGCGCGCTTTGTATTCGGCCGCCATGCCGGGATTGAGCCGCATGCGGAATGCGTAGGTTTCCATGGTCTCCCCTCCTCCTGGGCGCCGTTCGATCCGCCTGATCGAGACCGGCGCCCCGCAACGCTTTCTTTTGATGCGCGATCTTGCCGATCCTCGTCCCACTCCGGTCGGATCATCCGCCGGGATCCTGCGGGCGATGCCCGGTCAGGCGTCCGCGGCCGGCGGCCGGATCCGCGCGCCGTCCTCCTTCAGCGCCACGATCAGGCTGACGCCGGCCGCCTCCAACATGGCGGCGTGGCGGTCCTCGATGCCCTCGTCGGTGATCACGGTGGCGATCCGCTTCAGCCCGCACAGGATGAGGCTGGAGCGCTGCAGGAATTTTGAGGAATCGAGCAGCACCACGAGTTCGTCCGCCTGGTCGATCAGCTTCTGCTCGGCCTGGATCAGCAGCGGATCGGCCTCCATCAGCCCGAGGGGGCCGAGCCCCTGCGCGCCCATGAACATGCGCCGCGCATAGAAATTGCGCGTCACGTCGTTGTCGAAGGGGCTGAGGATAATGTTGTGCTCGCGATAGACCGTGCCGCCCGACAGCATGATCGTGTTCTTCGAATGCTTGATCAGGTGTTCGGCGATGGCGAAGGAATTGGTGAAGATCTGCATGCGGCGGCTGGCGAGGAAGTGCACCATCTGGAACGTCGTCGTGCCGCCGTTGACGATGATCGATTCCCCGTCCTCGCAGAGCGCCACCGCCTCGCGGGCGATCGCCTGCTTCTCGCGCGCATGTTCGGCCTCGTTGACGGCGAAGGGGCGGCCGGCAAGGCCGAAGAACTGCGGCGGGTTGATCGCCTCGGCGCCGCCGCGCACGCGCCGCAGCCTTTTCTGCAGGTGCAGCGCCGAGATGTCGCGCCGGATCGTCGCCTCGGAGCTTCCCGTCAGCTCGACGAGTTCGACCACGGTCACGACGGGCTTCGCCTGGACCGCCGACAGGATCAGTCTGTGTCGCTCTTTTTCGTGCATCACGCCCCCGGCATGACGCATGATGGCCACCGGAACCGGGCAAAGTCAATCATCTTCGATCATTCAATTTCCTTGTGCACTGCAATATGACGGGTTTTGATCGTTTATGATTGACATTGCCCGAAACTCGTGGGATCACACCCTCAAGGATCCGCGCGCGCCTCGATGCGGTTCCACGACCATCGGGAGGGTTCACGACCATGAGTGACACGCAACAGTCTCGCCTCGCCAATCTCTGGGACGATGCGAAAGCCGCGGCGATGACGGAGCCGCAACGGCTGCTCTACCGCTCCAACCTGCTCGGTTCCGACAAGCGGATCACCAATTACGGCGGCGGCAACACCTCTGCCAAGGTGCGCGAAAAGGACCTTCTCACCGGCAGGGACGTCGAGGTCCTCTGGGTCAAGGGCTCCGGCGGCGACATCGCCACGATGGCGCTCGACGGTTTCGCCACGCTCTACATGGACAAGCTCGAGGCGCTGAAGTCGCTCTATCGCGGCGTCGCCTTTGAGGACGAGATGGTCGGCTACCTGCCGCACTGTACCTTCAACCTCAATCCGCGCGCCGCCTCGATCGACACCGCGCTCCACGCCTTCGTGCCGCGCGCCCATGTCGACCACATGCATCCCGATGCGATCATCGCCATCGCCGCCTCGAAGAACAGCCGCGCGCTGACGCAGGAGATCTTCGGCGACGAGATCGGCTGGCTGCCCTGGAAGCGGCCGGGCTTCGAACTCGGCCTGTGGCTCGAAAAATTCTGCCGGGAAAACCCGAAGGCCCGCGGTCTCGTGCTCGAAAGTCACGGCCTCTTCACCTGGGGCGATACGGCGAAGGAATCCTACGACACGACGATCGAGATCATCAACAAGGCGATGGCCTGGTTCGAGGCCAAGGCGACCGGCCCGGCCTTCGGCGGTCCCGTCCGGCCGGTGCTCGGAAAAGCCGAACGCCGCGCCGTCGCCGGACAGCTGATGCCCGTCATCCGCGGCCTGATCGCCGGCGACGATGCCAAGGTCGGCCATTTCGACGACAGCCAGGCCGTGCTCGACTTCGTCTCCTCGGGCAAGCTCGAGGCGCTGGCGGCGCTCGGCACGAGCTGCCCGGACCATTTCCTGCGCACCAAGATCCGGCCGCTGGTCGTCGACTTCGATCCGGCGAACCCGGACGTCGAGGCGACCGTTTCGGGCCTCGAAGCGGCTGTTTCCGACTACCGCGCGGGCTACGCCGCCTATTACGAGCGCTGCCGGCATGACAACAGCCCGGCGATGCGCGACCCGAACGCCGTCATCTACCTCGTGCCCGGCGTCGGCATGATCGCCTTTGCCCGCGACAAGGCGACAGCGCGCATCTCCTCGGAGTTCTACGTCAACGCCATCAACGTCATGCGCGGCGCCTCGGCCGTGTCGGACTATGTCGGCCTGCCCGAGCAGGAGGCCTTCGACATCGAATACTGGCTGCTGGAGGAGGCGAAGCTGCAGCGCATGCCGAAGCCGAAGGCGCTTGCCGGCCGTGTCGCCTTCGTCACCGGCGGCGCCGGCGGCATCGGCAAGGCGACGGCCGACCGGCTGATGCGCGAGGGCGCCTGCGTCGTGCTCGCCGACATCGACGCGGCGGCGCTCGATACCGCCGTCGCCGATTTCTCGAAGCGCTACAGTGCCGACGTCGTGCGCGGCGTGACGATGAACGTCACCGTCGAGGCCGAGGTCGAGGCGGCCTTTGCCGCAGCACTCGGCGACTATGGCGGCCTCGATATCCTCGTCTCCAATGCCGGGCTCGCCTCGGCCGCGCCGATCGAGGAGACGAGCCTCGACCTCTGGAACCGGAATATCGGCGTGCTCGCCACCGGCTACTTCCTCGTCGCCCGCGAAGCCTTCCGCATCTTCCGCACCCAGAAGGCCGGCGGCAATATCGTCTTCATCGCCTCGAAGAACGGGCTTGCCGCCTCGCCCGGCGCGTCTGCCTATTGCACGGCTAAGGCGGCGGAGATCCATCTCGCCCGCTGCCTGGCGCTCGAGGGCGCGGCCGCGCAGATCCGCGTCAACACCGTCAACCCCGATGCGGTGCTGCGCGGCTCGAAGATCTGGAGCGGCGAATGGAAGGACCAGCGCGCCGCGATCTACAAGACCGACGACCTGGAGGCGCATTACCGCGACCGTTCGATGCTGAAGCGCAGCGTCTTCCCCGAGGACATCGCCGAGGCCGTCTTCTTCCTCGCCTCCGACATGTCGGCGAAATCGACCGGCAACATCATCAATGTCGACGCGGGCAACGCCCAGTCGTTCACGCGCTGAGGAGGCAGGACCGATGGGCGGGATGATCGACACTTCGGTGATCGAGGCGGAGAACGCGGCGCGCCGCGAGGACCTCCGGACAGACTATGACAGCCTCGGCGCGCGCCTTGCGCGCCGGGGCGTCGATATCGACGCGGTGAAGCGCAAGGTCGCCGCCTATGGCGTCGCCGTGCCGTCCTGGGGCGTCGGTACGGGCGGCACGCGCTTTGCCCGCTTCCCCGGCCCCGGCGAGCCGCGCAACGTCTTCGACAAGCTCGAGGACTGCTCCGTCATCCAGCAGCTGACGCGGGCGACGCCGACCGTGTCGCTGCACATTCCGTGGGACAAGGTGGCGGACCTGAAGGCGCTGAAGGAAAAGGGCGAGGCACTCGGCCTCGGCTTCGACGCGATGAATTCCAACACCTTCTCCGACGCGCCGCAGCAGGAGCATTCCTACAAGTTCGGCTCGCTGTCGCATCCGAGCGCCGCGACGCGCCAGCAGGCCGTCGAGCACAATCTCGAATGCATCGAGATCGGCAAGGTGCTCGGCTCGAAGGCGCTGACGGTGTGGATCGGCGACGGCTCGAACTTCCCCGGGCAGAGCAACTTCACCAAGGCCTTCGAGCGCTATCTCGACGCGATGAAGGCGGTCTACCGGGAATTGCCGGACGACTGGCGCCTCTTCACCGAGCACAAGATGTTCGAGCCGGCCTTCTATTCGACGGTGGTGCAGGACTGGGGCAGCAACTACCTGATCGCGCAGGAACTAGGGCCGAAGGCCTACTGCCTCGTCGATCTCGGGCATCACGCGCCGAACGTCAACATCGAGATGATCGTCGCGCGGCTGATCCAGTTCAGGAAGCTCGGCGGCTTCCACTTCAACGATTCGAAATACGGCGACGACGACCTCGACACCGGCTCGATCGATCCCTACCGCCTGTTCCTCGTCTTCAACGAACTCGCAGACGCGGAAGCGCGGCAGGCGGAAGGTTTCTCCCCGGCCCACATGCTCGACCAGAGCCACAACGTCACCGACCCGATCGAGAGCCTGATGGGAAGCGCGATGGAGGTCTGCCGCGCCTATGCCCAGGCGCTCCTCGTCGACCGTGCGGCGCTCGAGGGCTACCAGGACGGCAACGACGCGCTGATGGCGACCGAGACGCTGAAGGTCGCCTTCCGCACCGATGTCGAGCCGATCCTCGCCATGGCGCGGCTGGAGAGCGGCGGCGCCATCGCCCCCGTCGCCACCTACCGGAAGAGCGGCTACCGGGCGAAGGTCGGCACCGAGCGGCCGGTGGTCGCAAGCGGCGGCGGCGGCATCGTCTGACCGGCCCGGCGCGGCCAACAAAGCCGCGCCGGCCCACTGGCGAAGCGCGGCATCCGCCCTAGTTCCTGCCTTGGAAACCCTTTAGGACAGGAGCACGCAGCATGGGTATCGAAAGCCTGATCATCTTCCTTCTCATCGGCGCGATCGCCGGCTGGCTCGCCGGTATCATCGTCAAGGGCTACGGCTTCGGCATCCTCGGCAACATCGTCATCGGCATCGTCGGCGCCTTCATCGCCGGCGCGCTGTTCCCGGCGCTCGGCTTCACGCTCGGCGGCGGCGTGGTCGCGGCGATCATCCACGCGACGATCGGCGCCGTCATCCTCCTCCTCCTCATCCGCTTGATCCGTCGCGCCTGAGGCCGCATTTTACCGCAAAGGGGCATTGCCCCTTTGCGACCTCGCCCAAGGAGGAGAGCGACGTGACCCCCTTCTCGCCCACGATCGAACAGGCCCTGAAGGCCTTCACCGACGACCATCCCGGAATGACCTCGCGCGAGCAGGCGATCGCCGCGATCCTCGAAAACTGGTTCACCAGCCACGGCTATCTGCCGCGCACCGTCGAGACGGGCACGCGGCCGGAGGATCTTGACGCCTCCAACGACGACTGAAACACTTCCGGGCATCGCTTCCATCGCAAGACCCGTTCCATGTCGCTTCAGTCCGTCAAAGATTTCTTCGCAGATCATGCCCCCGACATTGCCGTCATCGAACTTGCCGACAGCACGGCAACCGTGGCGCTCGCGGCCGCCGGCCACGGGGTCGCGCCGGCGCAGATCGCCAAAACCCTGTCGCTGCGCCTCGACGACGGCGTGATCCTTATCGTCACGCGCGGTGACGCCCGGCTCGACAACAAAAAATTCAAGGCACGCTTCGGCACCAAGGCACGGATGCTGGCCTTTGATGAAGTGGAGCGGGAAACCGGCCATCCGGTCGGCGGCGTCTGCCCTTTCGGCGTCGCCGGTCGTCTGCGCATCTATTGCGACGTGTCGCTCAAGGCCTTTGACGAGGTCGTGCCGGCGGCCGGCGCGCCCAATGCCGCTGTGCGGATCGATCCCGTGCGCATGGCGACCCTCACGGGCGCCGAATGGGTCGATGTCTCGCAATACTGATCGGGCTGTTTCAGGTCGAGCGCCATGGAGGGTGGCGAGGGGGCGGTCCGGCGGCCACCGCCGTCATGACGTTACGGGAACGGGTTAGGCAACCACAGCAAGGAGGAGCATCAGCGAGCCGAGGGAAAGAGCCGCCATGATGCTGATCAGCGATTTCATCATATATGCAGTCACGTCCTTGGTCCTTCCTCCGCAGGCGCGACCGATGGCGCGCGCGGTGGAGGATACCCGCCGCGAACCGGTCACCTTGCGGTTTTCGCGGAGGGGGCCCTGGATCTTTTCGGGTCACGTCCGCTTCTGTTGTTTCTTCCCCTGACAACGCGATCAGAAGCCATTTGATCCCTATATGGCGTCTTCATATGATCGATTTTAGGCCACAACGCTTAAAGCATCGTCACTATCCTGTGAGAAGCGACAAAAATATCGCCAGACCTGAGGATTGCGGACAGGCTTGCCTGCCTGCGATAAAGCGTCGTCCTGGATTTTGCCGCGGCGATCATGGTTTCCGCGAAGTAAATCAAACAGGAAAAGCTTGAAGACGCTGCGTTTCCGCTTCAGGTCGCTTCCGAGTGATCTTCCGCGTCGAGCGCGATGCGGATCTTTTCACGCGCTACGCGGATCACCGCCTCCATCGCCGCGCGCGCGCCGGCCTCGTCCCTGAGGCTGATCCGCTCGACGATGCGGATATGGGAACGGGAGACGGCGTTGATCTTGTCCTGCCCGGCCGCCGGCGAACTGAGCTTGAAGATGCCGACCAGCGCCGCCTCGATCAGGCTGCCGACCGTGCGCATGAACGGATTTCCGGAGGCCTCGGCGACGGCGATGTGGAAGCGCAGGTCCGCCATTGCGAGCGTCTCGGCCGTGTGGTCGGGACTGCCCATCGCCACCGCCAGCCGCATCATCGTGGCAATCTCGGCTTCCGTCGCGTGGCGGGCGGCAAGGGCTGCCGCATGCGGCTCGAAGGCGAGGCGGATCTCGCTCAGATCGTGCAGGAAGGCCTCGTCGACCCCCTTGTGGAAATGCCAGGCGAGCACGTCGGCGTCGAAGAGGTTCCACTGGCTGCGCGCCGTCACACGCGTGCCGATGCGCGCGCGCGGCACCACCAGCCCCTTGGCGGCGAGCGTCTTCATCGCCTCGCGCAGGACGGTGCGCGACACCTTGAAGCGGGCGGCGAGCTCGGGATCGCCGGGGAGGATGGAGCCGACGGGAAAGGTGCCGACGACGATCGCCCGTCCCATCTCGTCGACCACCTGCGCGTGGCTGCTGCGCGCGCTGGAGCCGCTGATGACGGTTTCGAGCACTCCCTTGCGCACCCCTCCCCTCCTCTCCGGCCCTCAGGCCCTGTTGGTCCGCCGCGACGCGAGGAGGATCCCCTTCTGCATGAGGATGAAGGCGAAGAGCAGGGCGCCGATGAGGATCTTCGTCCACCAGCTCGACAGCGTGCCGTCGAAGGTGATGTAGGTCTGGATCAGGCCCTGGATCAGGACGCCGACGAGGGTACCGCCGACGAAGCCGGCGCCGCCGGTCAGGAGCGTACCGCCGATGACGACGGCGGCGATCGCGTCGAGCTCGACGCCGACGGTCGCCAGCGAATAGCCGGCCGAGGTGTAGAGCGAGTAGACGATGCCGGCGAGCCCCGACAGGAAGCCGGACAGCGCATAGATCATCACGGTCGTGCGGCCGACCGGCACGCCCATCAGCGCCGCCGTCTGCGTGCCGCCGCCGAGCGCGTAGACATTGGTGCCGAAGCGGGTCCTGTGCGCGATCAGCATGCCGAGCGCGAAGACGAGGAGCATCAGCCCGCCGATCAGCGTGATCCGCCCGCCGCCGGGCAGCTTGTAGAACAGGGTCTTCAGCGTCGCGTAGAAGGGATGCTTGATCGGGATCGAATCGATCGACAGCACGAAGGCCATGCCGCGGGCGAGGAACATGCCGGCGAGCGTGACGATGAAGGCGGGCATCTCCAGATAGTGGATGATCGCCCCCATGACCGCGCCGAAGGCCGAGGTGATGACGAGCACGAGCAGGAAGGCCGCCAGCGGATGCAGCGAGGTGCTTTCCAGGACGACGGCGAGGAAGATGCCGGTAAAGGCGATCACCGAGCCGATCGAGAGATCGATGCCGCCCGACAGGATGACGAAGGTCATGCCGACGGCGGCAATGCCGAGAAAGGCATTGTCGGTCAGGAGATTGCCGACGACGCGCGTCGACAGCATGTTCGGATACTGCGCCGCACAGAGGGCATAGGAGACGACGAAGATGACGATCGTCGCGATCAGGGGAAGATATTTCTGGTTCATCTGGAGATGCGCTCCGCGCGCGCCTTCGCAGCCGGACGGGCGGCGAAGAAGCTCATCGTGCCCTGGACGCGGGGCGACTGGATCACCAGGATGACGACGATGATCGCCGCCTTGATGATCAGGTTGAATTCCGGCGGGAAGCCGGAGAGGAGGATGCCGGTGTTGACGGCCTGGATGATCATGGCGCCGATCAGCGAGGCGATGATGCTGAAGCGGCCGCCGAGCAGCGAGGTACCGCCGACGACGACGGCGAGGATGGCGTCGAGCTCCAGCCAGAGGCCGGCATTGTTGGCGTCGGCGCCGCGGATGTCGGCGGCGACGATGATGCCGGCGACGGCGGCGCAGAGGCCGGAGAGCATGTAGGCGGCCATCAGCAGCACCGGCGTGCGGATGCCCGACAGCGTGCTCGCGCGGCGGTTGACGCCGATCGCCTCGATCAGCAGCCCGAGCGCCGTGCGCCGCATCAGCAGCGTCACCGCGATGCCGAGCAGCAGCCAGATGACGACGGGCATCGGCAGGGCGAGGAAGGAGCCGCTGCCGATCGAAATCAGCGCCGGATCGTTGAAGGTGAGGATCGCGCCCTCCGTGACCAGTTGCGCGATACCGCGCCCGGCGACCATCAGCACCAGCGTGGCGATGATCGGCTGGATGTTCAGCACGGCGACGAGGAAGCCGTTCCAGACGCCGCAGAGGAGGCCGGTGCCGATCGCGAGCAGGAGCGTGATTGCCAGCGGATCGCCGCGCACGCTGGAGGCGGCCGCGACCGCGCCGCAGATCGCCATCACCGCGCCGACCGAAAGGTCGATGCCCTTGGTGGCGATCACCACCGTCATGCCGATGGCGAGCAGCGCGACCGGCGCGCCGCGATTGAGCACGTCGATCAGGCTGCCGTAGAGACGGCCGTTCTGCACCGTCATCGAGAAGAAGCCGGGGAAGACCAGAAAGATCAGGAACAGGATCACCACAAGGGCGATCACCTGCGGCAGGACGCGCAGGCCGAAGCATTTCGCGCCGTCGATCATGCGGCCCCCTTCTCGCCGGTGCCGGCGGCAATCGCAGTGACGATGTTGTCGGTGGAGATCTCGCCGCCCTTCAGTTCGGCGACATGGGCGCGGTCGCGCAGCACCAGGACGCGCGAGGCGCAGGCGACGAGTTCCTCGAGTTCGGAGGAGATCACCATCAGCGACATGCCGCGCGCGCAGAGATCCTCGATCAGGCGGATGATCTCGGCATGGGCGCCGACGTCGATGCCGCGGGTCGGCTCGTCGAGGATGAGGAATTCGGGATCGGTCGCCAGCCAGCGTGCGAGGATCGCCTTCTGCTGGTTGCCGCCGGAGAGCAGCCGGATCGGCTTCTCCCGGTCGCTGGTGCGGATGTCGAGCGCCTTGATGTAGCGGTCGGCGAGCGCGTCCTGTTCGGCGCGCGGCAGCGGCCGGGCCCAGCCGCGCCGCGCCTGCAGCGCCAGCGCGATGTTTTCCCTGACCGAGAGGTCGCCGACGATGCCGTCGGTCTTGCGGTCCTCCGGGCAGAAGCCGAAGCGGCTGGCGATCGCGGCGCGCGGCGAGGCGATCGACACCGGCGTGCCGCCGATCTCGGCCGTGCCGTGGTCCGGCTTCTCGACGCCGAAGAGCAGCTCGGCCGTTTCGGTGCGGCCCGAACCGAGCAGGCCGGCGATGCCGACCACCTCGCCCTTTCGTACCTCGAGATCGAACGGCCTGACCTTGCCGGCCTTGCCATAGTTCGAGAAGCGCAGGTGAACTGGGCCGGCGACGACCGTTTCCGCCGCCACCGCCTTCTCGACCGCCTGCAGCTCGTGGCCGAGCATCATGGTGACGAGCTCGCGGCGCGGCAGCGCGGCCACGTCGCGCGTGCCGACGAGGCGGCCGTTGCGCAGCACCGTGATGCGGTCGGAAAGCTCGTAGACCTGCTCGAGGAAATGGGTGATGAAGACGATGCCGAGGCCCTTCTCCTTCAGGCCGCGCACGATGCGGAACAGCATCGCCACCTCCTGCGCGTCGAGGCTTGCGGTCGGCTCATCGAGGATCAGCACCTTGCCGGAGAGATCGACGGCGCGGGCGATCGCGACCACCTGCTGGATGGCGACGGAGTAGCGGTCGAGCGTCGCGGTGACGTTGATGTCGATGCCGTATTCGGCGAGCAGCGCGGCGGCGCGGCGGTTCATCGCGCGCGTGTCGACGAAGCCGAAGCGGCGCGGCTGGCGGCCGAGGAAGAGGTTTTCGGCGACGCTCAGGTTCGGCAGCAGGTTGACTTCCTGATAGACGGTGCCGATGCCGAGCGTCTGGGCATCGAGCGTGTCGCGCGGGTCGATCGGCTGGCCGTCGAGCGTCAGCGCGCCGGCATCGCGGCGATAGGCGCCGGTCATGCATTTGATCAGCGTCGACTTGCCGGCGCCGTTCTCGCCGAGCAGCGCATGCACCTCGCCGCGCCGGAGCGAGAAATCGACCCTGTCAAGCGCGATGGCGCCGGGAAACGTCTTGACGATCCCGGAGGCGACGAGGATGTCGTCGGTGAACTTGCTCATGGATATCGGCCCTGCGGAATGGGGCGCGCCCGGAGGAGACCCCCGGACGCGGCAGAAGGGCGCGCATCGGCGCGCGGGCGGCGACGAGGACCGCAGCGGACCTTGTCGCCGCAGACGCGGCCGATCAGTAGCCGAGGCCCTTCTTCTCTTCGTAGACCTTCTGCGGATCGTCAGCCTGGGTGTAGAGCTTCGATTCCGTCTGGATCCACTTCGGCGGCGCCGTGCCGTCCTTGCGATAGGCGTCGAGCGCGTCGAAGGCGGGACCGGCCATGTTCGGCGTCAGCTCGACGGTCGCGTTCGCCTCGCCGGCGGCCATCGCCTGGAAAATGTCCGGAACGGCGTCGATCGAGACGACGAGGATGTCGGTGCCGGGCTTGAGGCCCGCTTCCTTGATCGCCTGGATGGCGCCGACCGCCATGTCGTCGTTGTGGGCGTAGAGCGCGCAGATGTTCTTGCCGCCGTTTTCCGCCTTCAGGAAGCTTTCCATGACTTCCTTGCCCTTGGTGCGGGTGAAGTCGCCGGTCTGGCTGCGGACGATCTTCAGGTTGTCATGGCCCTTCAGCGCCTCCTCGAAGCCCTTCTTGCGGTCGATCGCCGGCGAGGAGCCCGTGGTGCCCTGCAGCTCGACGACGTTGCAGGGCTTGCCCGCGACGGTGTCGACCAGCCACTTGCCGGCGACATTGCCCTCGTGGACGAGGTCGGAGGTCACGGCGGTGAGATAGAGGTCCTTCGAGGAATCGACGGTGCGGTCGAGCAGGATCACCGGGATCTCGGCGTCCTTCGCCTCGGTCAGCACTTCGTCCCAGCCGGTGGCGACGACGGGGGCGACGAGGATGGCGTCCACCCCTTGCGCGATGAAGGAGCGGATCGCCTTGATCTGGTTTTCCTGCTTCTGCTGCGCATCGGCGAATTTGAGATCGATGCCGCGCTGTTCGGCCTGCTGCTTGGTCAGCGTCGTCTCGGCGGCGCGCCAGCCGGATTCGGAGCCGATCTGCGAAAAGCCGACGGTCAGGTCGGCGGCCTGCGCCGTACCGAAGAACGAGGCAGCCAAGATCGTGGCACTCGCGAGTGCGGTCTTCAGTTTCATGATGTCCTCCCAGAGAAAGCTGCTCCTGACAGCCGCGGCATAAAAATCATATAGTATGACTTTTGTAAACCGTCTTTCTGCGGAGCCTGGAAATTCTGCGCCGCCTGACGCGCATCCGCGGCGAAACCGTGCGATGGATCGGCCGTGCCCACGCGGCAAAGCCGGACCGCGGCGCATGCGGTAGTCCAATTTTGGGCCCCAGGGAATTTGCCGGCATGCGCCGCGCGCAGGCATGCGACCCGGCACACCCGCCGGGAAACGGGAATGTCCTGCCCTCCGGCGGCACCGCCACGCGCCGGGGTCTCGCGGGCGCGAGCCTTGCGCGGAACGCATCCCCTGCCCGCCCCTGCGGCGCGCCGACCCTTCCGAGACCTCGCATCGACGAGACAGGCAAGAGCAACGGCATGCACGGACCTCCCGGAATTTGGAGGGTCCGAAACGCCTCCGGGAGAGGCGCAAGCCATGCGCTGGATGCATACCCAGAAACAATGGAGATCCATGATCGGCCGACATTTACGCCTTCTCGGCGCGAGGCGACGTCTCCGGACCCGCTTCCGGCGTTCCCATTCGCTATCGGCACGCAGGAGGCTGCGCGGACCGCCTGTTTTTTCATCCATTCATGCGGCAAACGCACGGCAGCCCTGCACAGGAACGCGCCATGTCGCCCGTCTTTCCGCCTTTTGCCGCCCGAAGGAGAAAAAAGGCATGGAACTTGCGTGAGTGTTGAAATACTGAAAGAGCGGGTGACGATGGAAGGGATGTGCAGCAGGCGCACGGGGAAAATGGCGAAAATGTCCTCCCCGAACGCGATTCCGCCAATGATTCCGGAGCGATGCGATGAACTCAGCAACCGTTACAGCCCGTGTCCATATTTGTTTTGGAGGACGAAGGGTGCGGTGTATGGTAACCCGAGCGGGGGTTGCAACGTCTGGAACATGGGTTAAAAGCTCAGACGACGGCCGGGGATTTGGCAAGCGTGTGACGTAATCGAAAGAATTTGGCATCGCCGGTCCGCGCGGCGCAAGGCGTTCGCGCGCACCTCCGAAACATAACGACAGCTCAGAGTGTTCGTTTGAATATGACAGTTGACATTATTGGCCGTGCCTGCGTGGCGCCGGGTGCGACCTCGCCCCGGGCTCTGTTCAATCTGCTGCGCAAGGGCGTGTGCGCCGTCACGAACATTCCGGGCGACCGGTGGGACAAGGCCCGGTTCTGGCATCCGGACATGGGCGTCCCCGGCAAGACCTACACCTTCGCCGCCGGCGTGCTCGATTCGATCTACGCCTTCGACCCGACGGCCTTCGGCATGTCGCAGCGCGAGGCCATGCACATGGACCCGCAGCAGCGCCTGGTGCTGCAACTGACCTGGCGGGCCCTCGAGGACGCCAACATTCCCGTCAACGCGCTGCACGGGCAGAAGGTCGGCGTCTATATCGGCGCCTCGAGCCTCGACCACGCCAACCTGATCACGCAGGACCCGGCGGCGGCCGGCCCCTATTTCATGACCGGCAACACGCTGTCGATCGTGTCGAACCGCGTGTCGCACAATCTCGGCCTGTCCGGTCCGAGCATGACGGTGGACACGGCCTGCTCCTCCTCGCTCGTCGCGCTCGACCAGGCGATGCAGGCGCTGACGGCCGGCGAGATCGACACGGCGATCGTCGGCGGCGTCAACACGCTGGTCCACCCGCTTCCCTTCGTCGGCTTCGCCCAGGCGCGCATGCTCTCGCCCGAAGGGCTTTGCCGTGCCTACGACAACAACGGCAACGGCTATGTCCGCGCCGAAGGCGGCGTCGTCCTCATCCTGCGCCGTTCCGACCGCGCCCGGCAGGAACGCGACCGCAGCTATGCCAAGATCATCGCCAGCGGCGTCAACTCGGCTGGCCGGACGAACGGCATCTCCCTGCCCTCGCGCCAGTCGCAGGCAAACCTCCTGCGCTCCATCTATGACGGGCACAATATCGACCCGAACCAGGTCGCCTTCGTCGAAGGCCATGGCACTGGCACCAAGGTCGGCGACCCGGCCGAAGTCTGGTCGATCGGCACGGTGATCGGCGCGCGGCGCAATGCCCCGGTCCCGATCGGCTCGATCAAGTCGAATATCGGCCATACCGAGCCGGCATCGGGCATCTTCGGCATGCTGAAGGCGATGCTCGCGCTCGAGAACAACTACCTGCCGGCCTCGCTGCATTTCGACGCGCCGAACGAGAACATCGATTTCGAGGCGCTGAACGTCCGCGTCACCGCCAATCCGATCGAGCTCCTGCGCGGCAAGCGCGCGCGGCTCGCCGGCATCAACTCCTTCGGCTTCGGCGGCGCCAATGCCCATGTGGTGATCTCCGATCCCGATCCGCTTCCGGAAGACCGCAGCAATGCCGGCCATTCGGGCGGACACCTGTTCCTGGCAAGCGCCCATACGGCAAGCGCGCTCGAGGAACTGCTGAAGACCTACAAGGAGCGCCTCGGCAAGGCCTCCAAGGCCGAGACGCGCGCGGTCATCGCCGCCTCCGGCGCCAACCGCACGCAGATGCGCCACCGCTTCGCCGCGCGAAGCGACCATCCCGACGACATCGTCCGCGCCATCGCCAGCCATCTCGAAAAGCCCGCCACCGACATCGGCGAGGCCGGCGAGGCCGTGGTCAAGAACGCCAAGGTCGCCTTCGTCTTCTCCGGCAACGGCTCGCAATGGGCGGGCATGGGCGCCGAAGCCTTCCGCGAGAACCTGCATTTCCGCCAGTGTTTCACGTCCGTCAGCGCGCTGTTCGGCTTCCATTCCGATCTCGTCCTGACCGACATCCTGTTCGACGCGGACCTAGAGCACAAGCTCGCCGACACGAAGATCGCCCAGCCGCTGCTCTTCGCCGTTCAGGCCGCCCTTTCCGATTCGCTGATCGCGATGGGCATCAAGCCGCATGCGGTCTTCGGCCATTCCGTCGGCGAGATCGCCGCCGCCTATGCGGCGGGAGCGCTTTCGCTGGTCGACGCGGTGGCGATCGTGGCCAAGCGCTCGCTGCACCAGGACCTGCTCGCCGGCAAGGGCACGATGGCCGCCGTCATGCTCGGCCCCGACGCCGCCGAGGACTTCGCCCGTTCGCGCGGCCTCAACCAGGTCTGCGTCGCGGCGGTCAACGCCCACAATTCCGTGACGATCTCCGGCCCGGTCGCCGAGGTCACCGCCTTCCGCGACGCCGCCCGCAAGGCGAAGATCCCGGCCCAGGTGCTCGACATCAACTATCCGTTCCATCACCCGATCATCGATCAGGCGAAAGACGCCTTCCTGATGGACATCCCGGACATTGCCCCGCGCAATACCGACCTCGCCTATCTGTCGACCGTCACCGGCGGCAGGCTCGACGGCATGAAGCTCGATCCGGACTACTGGTGGAAGAACGTCCGCGAGCCCGTCCGCTTCCAGGAGGCGACGCAGGCCGCGATCGACCTGGGCTGCGCGCTCTTCGTCGAGATCTCGCCCCGGCCGATCCTTTCCTCCTACGTCAAGGAGACGATCAAGCAGTCGGCGATCCAGGGTGCCGCGATCGCGACGCTGACGAAGGATCCCTCGCCGCGCCGGCAGGATCCGATCTCGCGCGCCATGGCGCGGGCCGTCGCCCATGGCGCGGCCTTCGACGAGGCGCGCGCCTTCGGCCGCCGCAACGCCTTCGTCAACCTGCCCGTCCTGCCCTTCGAGAACAGCGACCTCCGCCCGGCGCGGACAAGCGAGGCGGTCGACGTCTTCGGCGGCGGCGATGCCCGCTACACCCTTGCCGGATGGCGGACGGATCCGCAGAGCGGCAGCTGGAAGAACCATGTCGATGCACGGCTCTTCCCCGATCTCGCCGAGCATGTCGTCGACGGCAAGGCGATCCTGCCGGGCAGCGGCTTCATCGAGATCGCCGTCTCGGCGGCCCGGCAGTTCTACGGCGCCAGCGACGTCAGCATCACCAACCTCGACATCGTCCGGCCGCTGGAGCTGAGCGACAGCCGCATCATGGAACTGTCGACCGTGATCTCCCCGGAGACCGGCGACATCGAGATCCGCTCGCGCGAGCGGCTGAGCGACGACGAGTGGGCGGTGCATGCCGTCGCCCGCTGCCGCAAGACCCTGCCGGGTTCCGCCGGGCGCCGCCCGAGCTTTTCCGGCATGGAGAAGACGGCGAGCGTCACGGCGGCGAAGGCCTACGAGACGGCGCGGCAGTTCGGCCTCGACTACGGCAACCGGTTCCAGCTCCTGGTGCGCGCCATCGCCTATGGCGACCGCATGGTCGACGTGGAACTGCGCGATCCGGAACCGGTCGCCCACCCCTATCTCTCCTACGGCCTGCATCCCATCTCGGTCGACGCCACCTTCCACGGCCTCGTGGCGCTCTTCGAACGGCTGAGCGGCGAGAAGGGCGGCGCGCCTTATATTCCGGTCCGTTTCGGCCAGATCCGCGTCGTCAATCCGGGCCAGACGATCCGCCGCGCGACGATCGAGATCGAGCGGTTCAGCGCCAATTCGATCAAGGCGAAGTTCCGCTTCTTCGACAAGGCGGGCGAACCGGTGGCGGAATTCGACGATTGCCGCTTCCGCCGCACCTATCTGCGCCAGCACAAGACGCTCGACATGCTGTCGATCCACTACGAGGCGGTCGCGCGGCGCGCGGCCCGCGGCGCGCTCGCCGGCACGCTTCCCGAGGGACTTGTCGAGGCCGCCGGGGCCGTCGGCGTCGACAACACGACGCTGCTCTTCAACGCCGCGATCTATCGCGCCTGTCACGACATCGCGCTGAAGGCGGCGCGCGGCGCCTCGGTCATCGACGGCCGGCATCTGCCGGGCGATGCGGCGTTCCGCTGTTTCGTCACCAACTGCCTCTTCATCCTTGAGGATGCCGGGCTCTGCGAGAACCGCAACGGCCTGTGGGCCGTCTCGGCGGAGTATTCCCTGCCGCCGGTCGCCGACATCCTCGGCGACCTCTACCGCGACCGTCCCGACCGCGCGGTCGAGGCGATCCTGATCAACGACAGCCATGCCGAGGCGCTTGACCGGCTGGACCGGCTTTTCGCCGACGAGGTGAGCACGGATGCCGACGCGGCGATCGCCTGGCCGCCCTTCGCCAGCGAGGCGACGCTCGACCATCAGGCGGTGCATTCGGCGGCGAGCCGCGACCGCGCCGACATGGTCCTCGCGGCGCTCGAGCGCGCGCTGGCCGCAGCCGAGGCCGAAGGGCCGCTGCGCGTCGTCGAGCTCGGCACGGTCTCCGCGGCGTTCAGCCGGCGCATCGCCGCACTTGCCGGCCGGTTCGGCGCGTCGCTCGTCATCGCCGAGCCGCGCGACAACGCCCAGCGCAACATCGAGATCGCCTTCGAGAACGCGCCCCACGTCACAGTGCTGAAGAAGGACGGCCTCTCGTCGGTGCCGGGCTTCGACATCGCCGTCAGCGCCTCCGACATCCTGCAGGCGCTCGTCGAGGAAGACGGCTCGGTGCGCACGGCGCTCCGCTCGGCATTCGCCGCTGGCGGCGTCCTGATCGGCGCCGTGCCCGCCCCGTCGATCTTCAACGATTTCGCCTTCGGCCTGACGGAAGGCTGGTTCTCCCGCAGCCCGTCGGCGGAGTTTCCCGTCGGCCGCCAGGCGAGCCTCGGTCAGTGGCAGAAGCTGATCGCCGATCTCGGCCTGGCGGAGGTCGGCATTGCCGACCACGAATTCCCCCATGGCGCGGTGATCTCGATCGAGGCACGGGCCACTTCCGCCGCCGCTCCCGGAGCGACCACGGCCCTGATCACCGGCGACACGCCGGTTCTCTTGCTGCATGACGGCCACGACGCGGCGCTCGCCGCCGCGATCGCCGCCGCCCGGCCCTTGACACGCACGCTCGATCTTTCGGGCGACGCGGAACGCGACCGGGCCGCGGTCGTCGCGGCGCTTTCCGACGCCGGTGCTTCGCCGCTCGTTTTCCTCTCGGCCGCGCCCGCGGCCGGCATCGACGGCGGTTCCGCCGTGCTGCAGGGCCGCGTGATGATGCTCGGCGCCTGCGCGGAGGCCGTGCGCACCCATGCCGCCTCGACGGAAACGTCGGCGCGCGTTCCGCTCCTGCTCGTCGCCACCGGCGGCGCGCCGGTCGGCACCGGGCCGTCCTGCCCGGTCAATGCCGGCCTCTGGACCTTTGCCCGCGTGCTGCAGAACGAGTATGAGGCGCTCGATGTCCACAGCGTGGAATGCGCGGATGCGTCCGTAGGATCCGTGCTGGCGGCGCTGTCGTCCGTCGCCTGCGACGGCGCCAACCGCGAATGGATCGTCGACGGCGCGGAGCTGCGCGAGGTTCGCGCCGTCTCCGGGCCCGCCCCCGGCCGGTTCACGCAGACCGGCAGCTTCGCCGCCGCGACCATCCGCCAGCGCGTCGCCTCGCAGGTCGGCAGCATCGCCTGGGAGGAAGCCGACATTCCCGTGCCGGCCGACGACGAGGTCGTCGTCCGCGTCGCCGCGACAGGCCTCAATTTCCGCGACGTGATGTGGGCGATGGGCCTCCTGCCGGAAGAGGCGCTGGAGGACGGCTTCGCCGGCGCGACGATCGGCATGGAGCTTTCCGGCCATGTCGTGGCCACCGGGCGCAAGGTGACCGATCTTCTGCCCGGCGACGCGGTGATGGCGATCGCCTCCGCGGCCTTCTCGACCCACGCCGTGGTCGCCCGCGCCGGCGTGGCGCGGCTTCCGGCGACGGTCAGCCCGGTCGCGGCCGCCACCGTCCCGGTCGCCTTCCTGACGGCCTATTACGCCATGGTCGAACTCGGCCGGATCTCCGCCGGGGAAACCATCCTGATCCATGGCGCGGCCGGCGGCGTCGGCCTTGCCGCGCTGCAGGTCGCCAAGCTGAAGGGCGCCCGCGTCATCGCGACCGCCGGCACTGTCGAGAAGCGTCGCTTCCTCGCGATGCTCGGCGCCGACCAGGTCTTCGATTCCCGCTCGCTCGGCTTCGTCAACGACGTGCTGCACGCGACCGCGGGCGAGGGTGTCGACCTCGTGCTCAACTCGCTGTTCGGCGAGGCGATGGAGCAGAGCATCGCGCTGGTGAAGCCGTTCGGCCGATTCCTCGAGCTCGGCAAGCGCGACTATTACGGCGACAGCAAGATCGGCCTTCGCCCCTTCCGCCGCAACATCAGCTATTTCGGCATCGACGCCGACCAGCTGCTGGTCAGGGCGCCGGAGGTGACGCGCCGCATCTTCGCCGAGATCGGCCATCTGTTCGAAGAGGGCCATCTCTCGCCCCTGCCCTACCGCGCCTTCGACCACGACGAGATCGGCAACGCCTTCCGGCTGATGCAGAATGCCGGCCATATCGGCAAGATCGTCGTCCTGCCTCCCGTCGCCGGACGGCATGTCGTCGACCTGCGCCCGAAACGCGCCCGGCTTGCCGCGGACCGCGACGGCGTGCACCTCGTCGTCGGTGGCATCGGCGGCTTCGGCCTCGCGGCCGCCAACTGGCTGGTGGAAAAGGGCGCGCGGCGCATCGCGCTCTGCTCGCGCCGCGGCGTCGCCGATGCCGAGACGCGCGAGCAGATGGCGAAGTGGCAGGCGCTCGGCGTGACGACGACGCTGCATGCCTGCGACGTCACCGACCGCAGCGCCGTGGAGGGGCTCTTCGACGAGCTCCGGCTCGCAGCGCCGATCAAGGGCGTGATCCACGCCGCCATGGTGCTCGACGACGCGCTGATCTCGAACCTGACGGCCGAGCGCAACCGGCCGGTCATTGCCACCAAGGCCGAGGGTGCGGCCCATCTCGACGCGCTGACCCGCGAGGATACCCTCGATCATTTCATCCTGTTCTCCTCGGCGACGACCCTAATCGGCAATCCCGGCCAGGCGAATTACGTCGCGGCGAACGGCTATCTCGAGGGGCTCGCGCGGGCGCGCCGGGCGGCGGGCCTGCCCGCCAACGCCTTCGGCTTCGGGGCAATCGCCGACAAGGGCTATCTCGCCAACAACACCGACGTGAACGACCTGCTCGCCAAGCGCATCGGCAAGACGGCACTGAAGGCCGACGCGGCGCTCGACCTGGTCGAGGCCTATCTTACGGCCGATCCCGGAACGGTCGACGCGGCGGTGGCGATGATCTCGGAGATCGACTGGTCGGCGGCGCGCAACCTTGCCGTCGCCCGCAACGATCTGTTCGAGGTGATCCTGCGCGGTGCCGACCAGCATGCCGGCGGCGCCGACGGCCTCGCCATCGACCTTGTCGGCATGATCGAGGGCAAGTCGCCGCAGGAAGCGGAAGACGTGCTCTACGATCTCGTCGCCGGCGAGATCGCGGCCATCCTGCGCGTGTCGAAGGACACGATCTCGCGCAACAAGATCCTGAAGGAGATCGGCCTCGACAGCCTGATGGCGGTGGAGCTCGGCATGAACTTCCAGCAGAGCACCGGCTTCGACATGCCGCTGAGCGGCGTCGCAGACAACACCACCGTCGGCGACGTGGCCCGCAAGCTCTACGAGAAGGTCAGCAAGCGCGACCTGTCGGCGGACGACGAGGCCGGCGGCGCCGACAAGCAGATCGTCAGCGACCTGGCCTTGCGCCATGTCGGAACGGCCGCGGAGACGGAGAAGGCACTGAGCCAATGAGCGACGGCGACATGGCGCATGGCGAGCGCAAGATGAGCAGCAGCGTCAAGGAAAGCCTCCTTGACCGGATGCGCAACACCCATCATTCCTCCGAACGAAACCGCATCGCCCGGACGGAGCGCGAACTGCCGCCGCCGGTGCGCCGGACCCAGCTCCAGTTCGAGGACCTGCCGGAATACAAGCAGGTGCTGACGCAGAAGATCGTCGGCGAGGAAGTCGGCATCGGCAACCCGTTCTACCGGGCCCACCAGACGGCGGCCGGCGCCACGACGGTGATCGACGGGCGGATGCTGATCAATTTCGCCTCCTACGACTATCTCGGCCTCAACCGGCATCCCCAGGTGCACGAGGCGGCGCGCGACGCGATCCGGACCTACGGCATGTCGGCATCCGCCAGCCGGCTGGTCGCCGGGGAGCGCCCGGTCCATGTCGAGCTCGAACGCCGGATCGCCGCCTTCTACGGCGTCGAGGCCTCCGTCTGTTTCGTCTCGGGCTATCTGACCAATGTCGCGGCGATCAGCTGCCTCACAGGCCCCAAGGATCTCGTCGTCCATGACGAGTTCATCCACAACAGCGCGCTCGCCGGCATCAAGCTGTCCGGCGCGACGCGCCGCCTGTTCAAGCACAACGACGTCAACGACCTCGAACATGTGCTGCGAACGGTTTCCGGCGACTACCGCCGCATCCTCGTCATCGTCGAGGGCATCTACTCGATGGACGGCGACGTCGCCAACCTGCCGGCGATCCTGAAGCTGAAGGCCGAATACGGCTTCTGGCTGATGGTCGACGAGGCCCATTCGCTCGGCGTGCTCGGACGGCGCGGCAAGGGCACCTTCGAGCATTTCAACATCGACCCGAAGCAGGTCGACATCTGGATGGGCACGCTGTCGAAGACGACCTCGAGCTGCGGCGGCTATATCGCCGGCAATGCGGCGCTGGCGGCGATCCTCAAGGCCTCGGCCGGCGGCTTCGTCTACAGCGTCGGCCTGGCGCCGGCGCTGGCGGCATCGGCGGTCGCGAGCCTCGACGTGCTGACCCGCGAGCCGCAGCGCACCGCAGCCCTGCGCCGCAACGGCGCGCTGTTCCTGAAGCTCGCCCAGGAAGCGGGGCTCGACACCGGCCTCAGCGGCGGCTTCTCGGTGGTCCCCGTCTTGGTCGGCGATTCGCTGCGGGCGGCGCAGCTTTCGAACGATCTCCTGGAAGCCGGAGTCAACGTGCTGCCGATCATCCATCCGGCCGTGCCGGAAGGTCTGGCGCGTCTGCGCTTCTTCATCACCAGCGAGCATACCGAGGATCAGATCGCCCGCACCGTGGCGCTGACGGCGGAAAAGCTTAAGGCGCTGACCGACCGCAATTTCGGCCTCGGCTCCGTCGATGTCGAGCATATGCTGAAACTGCTGGCGACGCGCTGAGGCATGTCGCGCGAGAATGCGCGGCGGTCCTGCGACGAGACCCTTTGTGACGACGAAGGCCCGACGCAGGACGGCGCGGTCGAAAGATCGCGACATGCTTCGGAACTCCTCAAGCCGCAGCGTTCTCGCGCCCGCGTCGGATGATCCGACAAGACAGGAAGACAGGGCGTAACGGCGCCGGGACCCCATCCCCGAGGCCACGCCACAGCCGGGAGGCGACGTGACCACTCCCCATGTCGTCATCACCGGCGGCTCCAGCGGCATCGGGCTCGCGCTGGCCGCGCTCTATCTGCGCCGCGGCGCGCGCGTCTCGCTCGTCGCCCGCACCTTGCCCCTGCTCGAGGCGGCGCGGGACGGGCTCGCGTCGGGCGTGCCCGGGGCAGCGGCGCGCATCGCCATCGGATCCGCCGACGTAACCGACCGGGATCAACTCGGGCCCGCGATGCTGGCGCTCGAGGCACGCCAGGGGCCGTGCGACATCCTCGTCGCATCGGCCGGCATGGTGACGCCCGGCACCTTCGACGGCCAGGCGCCTGACGTGTTCGAGCGGCAGATCGCGGTCAATCTCTCAGGCGTCGCGAACAGCATCCGCGCGGTCTATCCGGGCATGCTCAGCCGGCGCGCCGGCGCGATCATGATCCTGTCGTCGGGCGCGGGCCTGACGGGGCTCTACGGCTATTCGGCCTACTGCGCCTCGAAATTCGCCCTGCGCGGCCTCGCCGGTTCGCTCCGGGCGGAGGCGCGCCCGGCGGGCATCACCGTGTCCATCGCGTTTCCGCCGGACACAGTGACGCCGCAATATCTCGAGGAGCTGCCGCTTCGCCCGCCCGAGGCCGAGGCGGTGATCGGCACGGTCCGGCCATGGCCGGCGGAGGCGGTCGCCGCCGCCATCCTCGCCGGCATCGACAGGGGGAGGGCCGAGGTCTTCATCGGCCTCGAACTTCACGCGCTCGGCCGCTTCGGCGGCCTTGTCCGGCCGCTTCTCGACCGGTGGTTCGACCGCCTCATCCTGCGCGCGCGGCGCAAGGCGGACGCAGGCCGCGGGTCCTGAGGCAGCCTCGCCGCCGTGCCCTTTCGCGAATTTGCCGTTCAAACCGATTCCGCTGCGACCAAAGATGCAGTAGAAGGCTCAGGCACCGGTGCGGGCGTCCGGGTCGAGAATAAGTCCGAAGGGTCAGCCGTTTGACGTTCATGCCTTTCCACCCTCACGACTACCCGCTCGCCCTGACGCTTTTCAGTTATGTGCTTGCCTGCGTCGTCATCATCTTCGTCGATCGCTTCGCGCTGCCGAAGCGGGTGCGCAAGGCGAACCGGATCGGCCTGACGCGGCGCGACAACATCGTCGACACGCTGGTCTGCCTGCCGGTCATCGCGCTGATCTTCGCCTTCTTCTTCGCCATCTCCTGGCGTCCGCTCTATGCCGCGGCCGGCGCGATCAGCTTCTTCGTCATCTTCATGGGCATCTCGCGGGTGAAATTCCGCTTCATCCGCGAGCCGCTGATCTTTTCCGACATCGCGCTCGTCGCCGACGTCTTCAAGTACAAGACGATCTTCTACGCGACGAAGCTCAACGCGATCTTCTGGCTCCTCTCCTTCGTCTACGTCTTCGGCGCATCTGCGGCCTACATGATCCTGGAGCCCTCGGTGCTGCCGCAGCGCGCCAAGCTCTTCTGGGTCATGGTGATGATCGGCGTCGCCGCCGCGCCCTGGATCCTGCTGTTCTACGGCCCGGTCAACAAGATCGTGGCGACGCTGATCCGCCCGCTGGTGCGGCAGATGAATGTGCGCGCCAGCACGGCGCGCTTCGGCACCTTCTGCTCCGTCTTCTTCCATTTCGTGGCCTGGCTCGGCATGAAGCGGGCCGAGGTGGTCGCGGAAATCTCCGAGCGCCTCTACGCCGCCGTCCAGGACCTGATCGGCCACGGCTCGGCGGAAAAGGCACCGTTGATCCTTGTCTGGCAGTCGGAATCCTTCATCGACATGCGCCATTTCGGCGTCAGTTCGATCAAGCTGCCGAACATCGACCGGATGAAGCGGCTCGCGGCGCAATGGGGCCGGCTCAGCACCGTGTTCGAGGGCGGCTATACGCTGCGCACCGAATTCGCGGTCCTGAGCGGGCTGGTGCCCGACGATCTCCATGTCGATGCCGCCTATCCCTATCTGAGGGCAAGCCATTACGGCGACCTCGTCTGGCCGATGAAGCTCAAGAATGCCGGCTGGTCGACCCATTTCATCCATCCCTACAGCCGCACCTTCTTCTTCCGCCACAAGGCGATGCCGCAGCTCGGCTTCCAGAAGATGACGATGCTCGACGCCTTCGACCACGTTCCCGCGCGCGATGGGCCCTATGTCTCCGACGAGACGCTGACCCGGCGCGTGATCGACGAGGTGAAGGCGCTGAAGGATACGGAAAGCAGCCTGATCTTCGTCGCCTCCATGGCCAATCACGGCCCCTGGGAGCCGGGCCGCGTCGAGGGCCTCAACGATCCCGTCAGCATCTATCTCGACCTGCTGCAGAAATCCGACGCGGCGCTCGGCCGGCTCATCGATTTCCTCGGCAAGCTCGACCGCCCCGTCTGGTTCGTCTTCTACGGCGACCATGCGCCGCTGCTCAAATCCTTCGCCGACCCCTTCCCGGATCCGCGCACCGACTATTTCATCCTGCCGCTCGCCGACGCCCGCACCAGCCAGCACGGGCCGGTCTTCCCGCGCAACGAGGAACCCTGGGACCTGATCCGGGCCCTTTTGCGCCATGCCAAGCTCAGCCGCAAGCCGCTGACGGCGGACACGGTCGCCGAATGAACGATGCACCGCCCCGCACCTTCCTGTTCTTGCAAGGCCCGTCCTCGCCGATCTTCATGAAGATCGCGGCGAGGCTGGAGGCGCGCGGCCATCGCTGCCTGCGCATCAACCTCAACATGGGCGACCGGATCTTCTGGCGGCGGCGCGGCGCTTTCCACTATCGCGGCCGGGTCGGGGATTTCGGCGCCTATGCCGCGCGGGTGATGCGCGAGGAGAGGGTAAGCGACCTCGTGCTTCTTGGCGAGGAGCGGCCGCACCACCGCGCCGCGACGGCTGCGGCGCGGGCGCTCGGCGTCGACGTCACCGTGATCGAGATGGGATATCTGCGGCCGGACTGGCTGACGGTCGAACGCGACGGCATGTCCTCCAACTCGCATTTTCCCGCCGATCCAGACCACATTCTCGAGGCGGCGCGGGCACTGCCCGAGCCGGACTGGACGCCGCGCTACAGCCAGACCTTCGTCGCCGACGCCGGCTACGATCTTCTCTACAACCTGCCGAACGTCTTCCTCTGGTTCGTCTACCCGCATTACCGCTGGCACGCGCTCTTCCACCCGCTGGCGGAATATTACGGCTGGGTGCGCCGGCTGATGGCGGGCAAGCGCCGCGCGCGGGAGGCCGCGGAAGCGATCGCCGCGCTCCGGGCGTCGAGAGCGCCCTACTTCGTGCTGCCGCTGCAATTGCAGACCGACTACCAGCTTCGCGCCCACTCCCCGTATTGTCGGCAGGAAGACGCGATCGACGAGGTGCTGACCTCGTTTGCCGCCCATGCCGATCCGGATGCGCGGCTTCTCGTCAAGCTGCACCCGCTCGACAACGGCCTGATCGACTGGCGGGGCTTCATCACGAGACGGGCGGCCGCGCTTCACCTCGGCGACCGCGCCGCCTTCGTCGACGGCGGCGACCTCGCGGCGCTGCTGGCGGCGAGCCGGGGCTGTGTCACGGTCAACTCGACCGTCGGCCTGCATGCGCTGAGGGAGCGGACTCCGGTCAAGGTGCTCGGCACGGCGATCTTCGACATGCCCGGCCTGACGGACCAGCGGCCGCTCGACGCCTTCTGGCGTGATCCGGCGCTGCCCGATGCCGACCTCGTCTCCGCCTTCTTCCGGCTCGTCGCCGCCAGCATCCAGGTTCGCGGGAATTTCTATTCCACGGCCGGCACCGACGCCGGCGCCGAGGCGATCGCCGAGCGGCTCGATCGCCGCAGCGTCAACGAGCCCGGCGGCTTCGTCGACCCGCCACCGCGCCGGCATCCCCGGAAGCGGCCTCCGGCGAGTGGACGCGTCGCAGACCCTCTCTCCTGATTGTCGGCAGCACGTTTATAGCCGGCGCGGCATCGCTCCAGCCGGATCTTTTCCGTACGGATGTTCAAAGCGGCGCGATGCGTCACGCCGCGTTGGCGATCTCCGCCATCGGCCGGCGGGCGCTGACCAGCCGGCCGATCGCCGCCCGCGCCTCGTCGGCGGAGGCAAAGCGCTGGGCGTCGAGATCCCAGACGTGATACTTGACCGCGAGGAACCGGACATAGTCGTCCTCGGGCACGACGACCCCGACGGCTTCTCCACCAAACTCGATAACCTGCTTCTTCATGCCAGATGCTCCCGTTGCGCGGCCCGCGCGCAACTGCCTGAATTCAAACGTGTCCTGAAATATGCCTGGGCGGCCGTCACATCGGACGGCGAAGCACCACGCATGTCGTTTTTCGCAGGAGACGACAATTCGAGCCAAAACCCCGGAAAGCGGTTTGGCAGGTCGTTTTGGACATGGCTTTCTCCTCTGGCTTGACCCGGCCCCGGGAAGGGGCCACGCATCTGGTTGGCATCGCTCGGGCCTCATGCCCTTCGCGTGATGGTGAAACTAGGATAATCTACTAATTTTGTCAATTACACGGCGGAAGAACGCAAAAATCTTTCCCTTTGAGCCCTTCCGACGGCGTGTTCATGACACGTCCTCTCGTTTCGGCAGCATAGGTAAGGTGCCGCTTCCGTTCGGCAAGCCCCTGTCATGAAAACTTTACCGATCTGCCCTGCGCCGGGCGAACGGAAAAGGGCGGCCCGAAGCCGCCCTTTTCCCTGGCCAGAGCACGGACGGCGAACAGCGGCTCGCCGTCCGTGCTCGCTCCTTTTCTCTTTGCCGCATTGTCCGACGCCGAGGCGATCCTGCCTCGGCTGGACATGTTCCAGGCCCTCTCAGGCGCCGGCGGGCTTCGCCGGCGTCGGGGTGCTGCGGGCCGTTTCGCGATCCTTCCACCAGCGGCTGAGGAAGAGCAGGATCGGACCGCCGATATAGATCGACGAGCTGGTGGCGACGACGACGCCGAACACCATCGGCCAGGCGAAGGGCTTGACGGTATCCCCTCCCCAGATCGCCATCGGCAGCAGCGAGGCGAGGATGGCGACCGAGGTGAAGATGCATCGCATAACCACCTGGTTGATCGACATGTCGATCAGGTCGGAGAAGGGCATCGTCTTGTACTTGCGCAGGTTCTCGCGCATGCGGTCATAGACGACGACCTTGTCGTTGACCGAGTAGCCGATCAGCGTCAGGACGGCGGCGATCGCCGTCAGGTTGAAGTCGATGCCGGTCAGCGCGAAGAAGCCGATCATCTTGGTAATATCGAGGATCAGCGTCACGATGGCGCCGATGGCGAAATGCCATTCGAACCGCCACCAGATGTAGATCAGGATCGCCACCATCGCGAGACCGACGGCGAGGAAGCCGGACTGGGCGAGTTCGGCGCTGATCGTCGGGCCGACCACTTCGGTGCGCTCGAAGGTCGCGTCGGGGACGATTTCCGCCACCCGTTCCTTGATGGCGTTGAGCGCGACCGTCTGCTGCTCCTCGCCGCCCGCCTGGCGCTGGACGCGGATCAGCACCGAGGCGCCATGGCCGAACTCCTGCAGCGCCACCTCGCCGAGCCGCAGGTCCTCGAGGCCGGAGCGCAGCGGCGCGAGGTCGATCGTGGTCTTCGAGGTCGCCTCGACCTGGATGCCGCCGACGAAATCGATGCCGTAGTTGAGGCCCGGCGTGAAGAACAGCACGATCGAGCTGACCGACAGCACGGCAGAGACGCCGATCGCGATGAAGCGTCCGCGCATGAAGGAGAAGGAGGGAAGCTGCGGCACCTTGCCGAACAGCGAGTGGATCTCGATCTTCTTCATCTTCCGGCGGATGACGGTCTCGTGCATCATCAGCCGGACGACGGTGATCGAGGTGAACATCGAGATGACGATGCCGATCATCATGGTGATGGCGAAGCCGCGCACCGGCCCCGTGCCGAACATGAAGAGCAGCAGCGTGCCGACCAGCGTCGTGACGTTGCCGTCGACGATGGTGGCGAAGGCCTTGTTGAAGCCGAGGTCGAGCGCCTTCATCGCGCCGGCCCCATTGGCCGTCTCCTCCCGGATGCGGGCATTGATCAGGATGTTGGCGTCGACCGCCATGCCGATGCCGAGGATGATGCCGGCGATGCCGGGAAGGGTCAGCGTCGAGCCGAGCATGCCGAGCACGGCGATGGTGAAGATCGTGTGCAGGATCAGGCCGAAATTGGCGATCCAGCCCCAGGCGCCGTAGAGCAGCACCATGAGCACGACCACGGCGGTGAGGCCGGCGAGACCGGTGTAGAGGCCCATGCGGATCGAGTCCGATCCGAGGTTCGGGCCGACGGAGCGCTCCTCGATGATGGTGAGCGGCGCCGGCAGCGCGCCGGAGCGCAGGAGTGCGGAGAGGACGGTCGCTTCCTGGGCGGTGAAATTGCCGCTGATCTGGCCCTGGCCGCCGATGATCGGCTCGCGGATCACCGGGGCGGTCAGCACCTTGCCGTCGAGGACGATGGCGAAGGGGCGGCCGACATTGTCGCGGGTGATGTCGGCGAACTGGCGCGCGCCGAGGCTGTCGAAGGTGAAGGAGACGATCGGCTCGTTGGTGCGCTGGTCGAAGCCGGCCTTGGCATCGGCCAGCCGCTCGCCGGAAATCGCGACGCGGCTTTCGACCGCGTAGCGGGCGCCGTCATTGGAACCGGGCAGGATCTCAACGCCGCGCGGCGGCGGCGTCGTCTGGTTCGGGTCGGTCGCCGGATCGACCATGTGGAAGCTCATCTGCGCGGTCGAGCCGAGGAGCTGGCGCAGCCGGGTCGGATCCTGCAGGCCCGGAAGCTGCACGAGGATGCGGTCGGAGCCGACGCGCTGGATCAGCGGCTCGGCGACGCCGACCTGGTCGACGCGCTGGCGGATGATTTCGAGGCTCTGTTCCACCGCCTTGCTGGTGCGGTCGGCAAGGCCGGCCTCGGTGAGCGCGATGGTGATCGCCTGGTCGGAGGAGGCGACCGAAATGTCGGACTGGCCTCCGCCAAAGCCGAGCGTGCCGCCCGTGGGCGCGGCGAGCTCCTGCAGTTTCGGCAGGATGCGGTCGCGCGCCGCCGCATCGTCGACGGTGACCGTGACCGTGTCGGCGGTGATGCGGGCCGACGTGGCGGGCACGCCTTCCGCACGCAGCGTACGGCGGGCGTCCTCGAGCAGCGTGTTGAGGCGCGCCTTCTTCAGCCCGCTGGCATCGACTTCCAGCACGAGGTGGGAGCCGCCCTTGAGGTCGAGGCCGAGGGTCACGGGCCCGAAGGGCAGGTAGGGACCGACGGTCTGCATCGCCGCCGGCGTCAGCACGTTGGGGAGGGCCGCGATGATGCCGAACAGCGTCACCACGACATAGGCCAGCACGGCCCATTTCGAAGTTCTCATGATGTTTTCCAAAAGCCCGGCGCCATCCCCTGAAGGCGGATGCGGCCGGCAACCGAAGACGAACGCGGCGGGCCGCGTCGACGAATGTTCAGGCGAAAACGGACGCGGGCGGCGCGCGGGCGCGGCGGGACGGCGCGAGCGCCGACGGGCAACCGGGATCGCGAGGCGGGCAAAGGCGTGGTCCCGGCCGGCGGGCGACATGCAGCAGCGGACCGGCGGACGCGATCAGCGGCTCGGGCCCGCCGAGCGCCTGCTTCAAATCGCTGCCCCGCTCGGCGAAGCGCAGGTCCGCGAGCTTGCCGAGCCTCAGCGGCGAGCGGGTCAGGCCCGGATCGCGCTCGCCCGGCGGAAGGGCGGAAAACCGGCCTTGAACGACCTTGCCGGAAGGGCGGTGGCTTACGCCCTCGCCGGTCGCGGCGAGCTGCAGCGCCAGGGCGGCGCAGAGGATCCACAGCGCGGCCGTCAGCCTGCGCGTCGCTTCCCCCGCCGCGAAGATGCCGTGCTGCCGCACATCCGCTCCCGTCGCCGGCGACGCACCTCACGGACGGGAGGGCATCGCGCACAGCCTTCATTGAAACTTTCGGCGATGCGGTCGATCGCGTCGCATGGAGAGCGGCAGGGCGCGACCGCTCGGGCCGACGCACCGGTGTGCTCAGCTCGGTAGAAACCATTAACGCCCGGCAAAGTCAAATCGCGGCGGGGCCGGTCGCGACGGCTGCCGATGTCACGGAGCCTGCCCGGCGAACACCGGCTCACCGCAAGGGCTGCCTGTTTCCGTCCAGCGTCGGTGTCCGACTGAAGATCGATCCCGCTTCAGCTTGGCATGCTCAGCTGGACATGCGGGCGGCGCGCGCCCCTGCTCCTCCGGCAAGGCGCATGGCGAGCGCGGCGATCCGGCGGCTCGCCTCGGCGATCGTCTCGTCCGGGACGGTCAGGCTGATGCGGATGAAGCCGGCAGCGCCCGCGCCGAACGACGCGCCGGGCATGACCGCGACCTGCTCCTCCTCGAGGAGCCGCCAGGCGAAGTCGGTGCCCTCGAGCCCGGTGCCGCGCACATCGACCACGGTGAACATGCCGCCCTCCGGCACGAAGACGGAGACGCCCGGCATGTTGGCGAGCCCGTCGGCCATGATCGCGGCGCGCCGCGCATAGGTCGCGCGCATCCGGGCGGCGGTGTCGATCTCGTGGGTCAGGGCATAGGCCGTCATGTCGGCGATGAAGGGCTGGACGCCGAACAGCATGGTCTCCGACACCGGCAGCAGGCGCCGGGTGAACTCCGCCGGCCCGACGGCCCAGCCGCTGCGGAAGCCCGGCGCCGCATGGGATTTCGAGATCGAGGCGACGACGATGGTGCGTTCGGCGAGTTCCGGATCGTCGAAGGGCGAGGCGAAGCCGGCGCCGAACACCAGGTCCTCGTAGACCTCGTCGCAGACGATCCACAGATCGTGACGGCGCGCGACCGCGCCGATGGCGGCGATCTCGTCCCGGGTGAGCACCGCCCCGGTCGGATTGTGCGGCGTGTTGAGGAGAACGGCGCGGCAGGCGGGCGTCACCGCCGCCTCCAGATCCTCCGCCTGCATGTGAAAGCCGTGCTCGGGCTTCAGCGGCACGGTGACGCGGTGCGCGCCCGTCGCCTGGATCACGCCGTCATAGGTCGCATAGAGCGGATCGCCGGCAAGCACGCCGTCTCCGCTTTCGACCAGCCCCGTCATCACGGCGAAAAGTGCTGCCTGGGTGCCGGGAAAACAGAGGATGTTGTCGGCGGTCACGCCCGGCCGGCGCCGGGAATATTTGTCGGCCAGCGCCTGCAGCACCGCCGGTTCCCCCCGCCCGTTGGAATAGCGGGTGCGTCCCGCCTGCATGGCGGCGATGCAGGCCGCGACCATGCCTGCGTCCGGCGGCAGGTCCGGCTCGCCGATCGTCAGCTCGATCACCGGCACGCCCGCCTGAACCATCTGCCGCGCCTTCAGGTGCAGGGTCCATTTGCCGGAGCCGAGGCCAGCCAGCCGGTCGGTGATCGAAGCATAGCGCATGACGATGTCCTTCACGTTTCTGTCCGCGCGGCGCGGCCTGCCCGCCGGCATAGCCGCTGAGCGGGCCCGGCGCCAGTGCCACGGCGACACGGGCAAGCGCAGACGCATCGCGCGGTCGGGGAAAGGCGGGGGGTTTGAACGCGCCGCCGGGAATGCCAGAATGGCATCCTTATCTCTCCTCTCATAGAGGTCCGCAGGAACATGACCTTTGCTTCAGCCAATACAATGCCCGATCTCGTCGCCATCCGCCGCGACCTGCATGCCCATCCCGAACTCGGCCTCGAGGAGACGCGCACGTCCGGCCTGGTCGCGCGCTACCTCGAGCATCTGGGCTATACGGTCACGCGCGGCCTTGCGACCACCGGCGTCGTCGCGACACTTCGCAACGGATCGGGCGCGCGCGCGATCGGCATCCGCGCCGACATGGATGCGCTGCCGATCCTGGAGGAGACCGGGCTCGCCTATGCCAGCACCATTCCCGGCAAGATGCATGCCTGCGGCCATGACGGCCACACCACCATGCTGCTCGGCGCGGCGAAGGCGATCGCGGAGCGGCGGAATTTCGACGGCACGGTGCACCTGATCTTCCAGCCGGCGGAGGAGACGGTGGGCGGTGCCCGCATCATGATCGAGGAGGGGCTGTTCGAGCGCTTCCCCTGCGACGCGGTCTTCGCCCTGCACAACGATCCCGCCCTGCCCTTCGGCCAGTTCGCGCTGCGCGAAGGGCCAATCATGGCGGCGATCGACGAGGCGACGATCACCGTCCACGGGCGCGGCGGGCATGGCGCCGAACCGCAGGAGACGCTGGACCCGATCGTCTGCGGCGCCTCCATCGTCATGGCGCTGCAGACGATCGTCTCGCGCAACATCCATCCGCTCGATCCGAGCGTCGTCACCGTCGGCGCGTTCCATGGCGGCTCCGCCAGCAACATCATTCCGGGCTCAGCGGAGCTCACGCTCGGCGTCCGCTCCTTCGACGACGGGGTACGCGACGAATTGCAGCGCCGGATCACGCTGATCGCGGAACGTCAGGCGGAAAGCTACGGCATGACGGCCAGCGTCGACTACCGGCGCGGCTACGAGCCCACCATCAACCACAGGGCCGAGACCGACTTCGTCCGCGACCTCGCGATCCGGTTCGCCGGTCCCGACCGTGTCGTCGACCTCGCCCGTCCGTCGATGGGCAGCGAGGATTTCGCCTTCATGCTGAAGGCGCGGCCGGGCACCTATTTCTATCTCGGCGCCGGCAGGGACGGCGCGGACAAGCCGCTGCACCATCCCGGCTACAATTTCAACGACGACCTGCTTCCGATCGGCGCCGCCTTCTGGACCGAACTCGCGGAGGCCTATCTCGCAGCCCCGCGCTGACCGAGTCCCGCTCCGCAGGCGGGCGCGATCGCGTCAAAAACGGAGCCTCGCGGCCGCCTCAAACAAGCGTGACAAACATGTGACGCCCCTTGAAATCCGTGCCGATCGTGTCACCGCCACAATTTCGAACCACGACCGCACCAGACGCAATCTATGATTGCCTTCGCCCTCGTCGCAGGACGCCCCGCGCGTAACCTTTCGGAATATCAGATATTTTCTGCCTTGCTTGCGAAAGCATGTCCGAATGCGGCGCCCCGCTGCCTGCCCCATGCGCGCAGGTGGGTTGCAGCGATGAATCGGCCAATTCATTGTCAACTAATCGTTGACAAAAGTTCAACATAAGACACACTTTACACCCGCATATTGAGGGACCATCTTTAACTCACAAGAGCAGCGAAACGCTCTTGAGACCGGAGACGGACACGAGCTTCCGGTGGAATGAGAGAACGCCCGAACGGGGTCGATCCTTCTCCTTCCGTCGAAGCTTCATTCTTGAAGGCGATGAGCCCTCGGAATGCAGAACCGCACCGGCGGACCGATTGTGACCAACGTCGCCGAACCGAATGGCCGACGCGCTGGATGAGCAATCGATCCGGGAGAACCGAACGTTTGAACCTATATGTGAAGGAATACGACCATGACCAAGACCATCACCTCCGCCCTTTCCGCTTTCGTCCTGGCATCCGCCTTTGTCGGCGGCGCCTCCTCTGCCTTCGCCTCGGGCGACTACTATAGCGGCGCAGGCGCTGCCCCGATCACCGTCGGCGGCTCGGCCTCGTCCGGCACCGGAACGGCAGCGACCGTCAAGGCGGGCGGCGACGGCGAATATTATGTCGGCCTCGACCGCAACCCGATCGACACGACCGCCACCGGCAGCATCGTCAAGGGTGGCGCCGCTCCGGCCCCGGCCCGCGACAGCGGCGACTACTTCCCGGGCGCCAGCCGCTAAGCACTTAAACACCACACCATTCGAGACAGACGGGCGCGGCCGGCGCAACGGCGCCGCTCGCCCATGACCAAAGGATCACGACCATGACCAAGACCATTCTCGCAGCCCTCCTCGTCGCCTCCGCCGCCGTCGGCGGCGCCTCCTCGGCCTTCGCCTCCGGCAACTATTACAGCGGCGCAGGCGCTGCCCCGATCGCCGTCGGCGGCTCGGCCTCGTCCGGCACCGGAACGGCAGCCACCGTCAAGGCGGGCGGCGACGGCGAATATTATGTCGGCCTCGACCGCAACCCGATCGATACGACCGCCACCGGCAGCATCGTCAAGGGCGGCGCCGCTCCGGCCCCGGCCCGCGACAGCGGCGACTACTTCCCGGGCGCCAGCCGCTAAGCGCTTAAAAACCACACCATTCGAGACAGACGGGCGCGGCCGGCGCAACGGCGCCGCTCGCCCTTGATTTAAGGATCACGACCATGACCAAGACCATTCTCGCAGCCCTCCTCGTCGCCTCCGCTGCCGTCGGCGGCGCCTCCTCGGCTTTCGCCTCCGGCAACTATTACAGCGGCGCAGGCGCTGCCCCGATCGCCGTCGGCGGCTCGGCCTCGTCCGGTACCGGAACGGCAGCCACCGTCAAGGCGGGCGGCGACGGCGAATATTATGTCGGCCTCGACCGCAACCCGATCGATACGACCGCCACCGGCAGCATCGTCAAGGGCGGCGCCGCTCCGGCCCCGGCCCGCGACAGCGGCGACTACTTCCCGGGCGCCAGCCGCTAAGCGGCGCACACGCCACACCATTCGAGACAGACGGGCGCGGCCGGCGCAATGGCGTCGCTCGCCCATGACCAAAGGATCACGACCATGACCAAGACCATTCTCGCAGCCCTCCTCGTCGCCTCCGCCGCCGTCGGCGGCGCCTCCTCGGCCTTCGCCTCGGGCGACTATTACGATGGCGCCGGTGCCGCCCCCTTTGTCGTCGGCGGCTCGGCCTCGTCCGGCGCCGGAACGGCAGCGACCGTCAACCCCGGCGGCGACGGCGACTACTATGTCGGCGCCAGCCGCAACCCGGTCGACACGACCGCGACCGGCAGCATCGTCAAGGGTGGCGCTGCGCCGAAGCGGGTTCTCGACAGCGGCGACTACTATCGCGGCGCGGACCGTTGATCGTCCGGCACTGATTCATTCATAGACCTCCCCGCAAGCCCGGCGCCGATCCCTGAAGCGCCGGGTTTCGCGCGTCTTGAGGGGGGGGGCTTCCCTCCCCTCTCAGGGACGGCCGCCGCCGGGCTGAAGGGAGAGGTCCGCGGGAAAGCAGCCGCGAAAATGGGCGAGGCTTCCCTTCGCCTCCGCACCGCCGGCGGCGAAGCCGGCGATGAGGGCATCGGTCGACCCGCCCGGGCGATGGCCGCGCAGGCGCGTCGAGAGGAACCAGTCGGCCGGCGTGCGGCCGAGACCGGCGGCAAAATCGGGAAGCGTCGGCGCCTCGCCGAGAAGGTCTCGGTAAAGCGCGATGAACCGGGCGGAGGAGACATCGGGCGTCCGGGTTGCCGCCACCTCGGCCATCGCGGCCCGCGCGAGCGGAACCAGATCACCCGGCCGGTCGAGCATGCTCTGCAGCCTGCGGCCGGCGTCCGTCGCATCGGCCGCGACATGACCGGTGATGCCGTCCCGGACGATCGCCCGTTCCGCCGGATTGTCGAAGACGACCGGCACCGCCCCGAGCGACATCGCCTCCACCAGCGCATTTTCCGCCGTGCCGTAATGCTCCGGCTGCAGCAGGTAGAGGAAAATCCCGGCCTCGCCGAGCACGGCGGCGGGATCCGCCGCGTGTCCCTCGAAAACGATGCGCTCCGGGCGGCGCATGCGCCGGTGCGCCTCGGCGACCGGTCCGTCCGCCTCGACCGCGCCGTAGAGCGAGACGTCGATCCCTTCCCCCTCCAGCCGGTCGACGACATCGAAGAGGGCCGGGCTGAGCTTGACGAAATCGAGCGTGCCGAGGCAGGCGATGCGCCGGGGATGGCGGGCGGCCGCAGGCTCCCCGCTTCTCTCGGGAAATCCGAAGCCGCTGTTGACGACGGCGAGCCGTGCGCGCGTCTCCGGCGGCAGGGCGGCGACCTCCGGCATGTCGAGCGAGCAGGCGGAGGTGAAGACGAAGCGCTGCGCCGCCGTCATCAGCGCCGGGGGCACGAAGGGCGCGAAGAGCCCGGAGATATGGCACCAGACGAGGCTGCGCATCGGCGGAAACGGCGTGCGGCACAGCGCCTCGTAGATGCGGGGATGGTTCCACCATTCGACCTGGACGATGTCCGCCTCTGCGGCAAGCCGCGCCAGTTCCTGCGGATCGGGCGCGATCGACAGCGTCGCGCCCGATGCGGCGAGCGCATCGGCGAAGCGCCGGTCGCGCGGCGCCTCGAGCACGGCATAATGCCGCCGGATCGCCGCCGGATCGGCGCCGGCGATGGCGGCATGGGCCTTGCCGACCCCTCCGCCGAGATGGGCGGTGACGTGCAAGATCCTCATCGCGCCCTCCGCTCGACATTGCAGCGGCCGACGACGGCGGCGGGATCGGACGGATGCAGCGTCGCCGTGCCGAATTCCAGGAGATCCTCGCGCCCCAGGTCGCGGGCGATCGCCGTGACGAAATCGCGGATGGTGACGGCGCGGCCGGAACAGATATTGACGACGCCGGTCTGGCGCGTCGCCACCACCTCGGCGATCAGCGCGCCGGCATCCGCGACGTCGAGGAAGTCGCGCAGCTGCGTGCCCGCCGAAAGCCTTGCCGTCTCGCCGGCGTCGAGCCGTGCCCGGACATAGGGCACGAGCCGGGCGGGATGCTCGCCCTCGCCATAGAGATAGAACAGGCGGCACCAGGAAAAGGCGATGCCCCGGCGCGGCAGATACTGTTCCAGCACCTGGAAGACCGAGAGCTTCGCCGCCGCGTAAAGCGTCGTCGGGCCGACGGGCGCGTCGGCCCCGATCGACGCATTGGGCAGGCGATATTCGAAGCAGGTGCCGAGGCCGACCAGATGGGTGACGCCGGCATTCGCCGCCCCGCGCGCCATGGCGAAGGCGGAAGCCGCGCATTGGAGGTTCTCGGCGGCGTCGAGGTATTTTCCCGGCTCGACATACCAGGCGGCGTGGACCAGCGTGTCGACGCCCGACAGGATGCCCGCCCACCAGCCCTCGTCCTCGCGGAAGAGATCCTCCGTCTCGACGATCGCCGCCCCGTCCGGCAGCGCGCCCCGTCGCCCAGCCGAGGCGCGGCGCAGCACGACACTCACCCTGCGGCCGTCCGCGATCAGGCGCCGGACGATCTGGCGCCCGACGAAGCCGGTGGCGCCGGTGACGAGGACATGGCTCATCGCCGGCACGCTCCGCAGGCGGCACTGCGGCACTTTCCCGGCTTTCCACCGCCCTGCCGGATTGCTATAGCGGCCATGCGCCTCCCCTGCGGCCAAGGCCGCCGTCGTTGCAAGACCAGGAGTATCCCATGTCCCGTCCTCCCGAAGACTGCACGTCGATGGCGGAGATCCGGGCGGAGATCGACCAGATCGACCGGGCCCTGATGCGGCTCTTCCACGAACGCTGGGGGTATATCGGCCGCGCCGGAGAGATCAAGCGGGCGATCGGTCTCGCGGCCGACATTCCCGAGCGGGTCGAGGAGGTGCGCGCCAATGCCCGCCACCAAGCGGAAAGCCACGGCCTCGACCCCGATCTTTACGACCGCATCTGGGAGATGCTGATCCGCCATGCGATCGCCTATGAGGAAGAGATCCTGAACGCCGGCCCGCAGGCGCCTTCAGCGCCGTGAGGCCTGCGCCTTGCCGATGTCAGCGCGCGAGCTTGGCATCCGTCGGAACCCGCGCGACCTTGATCGCCGGAACCGGTTCGGCCGGCTCGGGCGCGGCACTCACGGGTGCAGCGTCAGCGACGGCACCGCCGTCACGAATCTCCCACCCCAGTCTCTGATATACGAAAGCTGCTGGCTGATTTCGTCCTGAAGGTTCCATGGGAATATCACCACCCTTTGCGGTTTTTCGGAGCGCAGCACATCCTCGGTGACCACCGGAATGCGGCTGCCGGGCAGGAGCGTGCCCTGCTTGGCCGGGTTCTTGTCGACGACGAAGGCGAGCAGGTCCGGCTTGACGCCTGCGAAATTGAGAAGCGTGTTGCCCTTGGCGGCGGCGCCATAGGCGGCGACGGTCAGCCCGGCGCGGCGGCTCTCGATCAGGAAGGAGAGGAACCCGTCGCGCACGTCCTCGGCGGCACTCTGGAACCCGAGGTAGAAGCCTTCCTCGAGCATCCCCGCCGCCTGCTCGCGCGCCAGCATCTCCGCCACCGACGGCAGGACCGCATGGGTGCGGCTGTCGCTGCGGGCGGCAAAGACGCGCAGGCTCCCGCCATGCCAGGGCGTGGTCGTCACGTCGAACACCCTCAGCCCGTTCGCCGAGAAGATGCGCGCGACCGCCGTCAGCGACAGGTAGGAATAGTGCTCGTGATAGGCCGTGTCGAACTGCGCCTCGCGCACCATGTTGAGAAGATGCGGGAATTCGAAGGTCGCGACCCCCTCGGGCTTCAGCGCATGGGCAAAGCCGCGCACGAAGTCGTTGATGTCGGGAACATGGGCGAGCACGTTGTTAGCGGCCATCAGGTCGGCGGCATAGCCCTCGCGGGCAAGGGCCGCGCCGAGTTCCGCGCCGAAGAAGTCCTCGCGGATCTCCAGACCCTTGTCGCGGGCGGCGCGGGCGGTGCTGGCCGTCGGCTCGATGCCAAGGCAGCGCAGGCCGGCCGCCTGGGCATATTGCAGGAGGTAGCCGTCATTCGCCGCCACCTCGACGATGGTGGCGCCGGGGCCGAGGCCGAAGCGCGCCTGCATCTCGCCGACATAGCGCTTCGCATGGCCGAGCCAGGAGGAGGAGAAGGAACTGAAATAGGCGTAGGAGCCCGAGAAGAACACCTCGCGCTCGGCGAAGTCCTCGGTCTGCACCAGGCGGCATTCGGTGCAGACGCGGATGACGAGCGGATACCAGAGCTCGGGCCGGTGGCGCTCGGCGACGGAGACGTAGGAATTGGACGGCGGCGCCGTGCCGAGATCGAGGAAGGGCGCCATGTGCCGGCCCCCGCAATGGCGGCATGTCATGCGGCAAGACCCGGATAGGCGGTGGCGATCATCGGATGGGCGGCATCGCGGGGCGACAGCCGCGCCACCGGCAGCGGCCAGCGCAGCCCGAGCGCCGGGTCCTGGCAGTGCAGGCCGCCTTCCGCCTCGGCGACGAAGGGCATGGAATGGGCATAGATCATGCGCACGTCGTCGGTCAGCGCCTGGAAACCGTGGGCGAAGCCCTTCGGCACCAGGAGCGACAGGCCGTTGCCGGCCGAAAGCTCGACGGCATAGGAGGACAGGAAGGTGCGCGATCCCTCGCGCAGGTCGACGACGATGTCGAGCACGGCGCCCCGGGTGCAGGTGACGAGCTTGATCTCGGCATGGGGCGGGCGCTGGAAATGCATGCCGCGCACCGTGCCGCGATAGGAGGTGCCGGTCTCGTTGATCTGGGCGACGCCGCCCTCCCAGCCGAATTCGGCGAGGTCCGAGACGCAGAAGAGCCGCGAGAGGAATCCCCTCTCGTCGCCGAGCCGGCGGCGCTTCAAAAGCACCAGCCCGTCGACACCCGTTCCCTCCGCCTCGAACCGTCCGCTCATCCCACCACCCTCATCATCGGCTGCTGCTGTGCCTGGGCGAAATCATGGATATCGGCGAGGCAGAGGTCGCGGGCGGGGCGGCCGTCCTCGTGGCCGCGATACCACCGCATCGTCCGCATCACCGTTTCGGACAGGCCCCAGCGCGGCCGGTAGCCGAGTTCGGCGCGCGCCTTGCCGCTGTCGAGCACCAGATAGCCGGCCTCGTGCGGGCCCTCGCTGCCGTCGCCGAGCACCATCTCGCCGCCGCCGTAATGGCGCTGGGCCTGGCGCAGCACGGCGCCGACGGAGGCCGCCTCGCCGTGATCGGGGCCGAAATTGTAGCTGTCGGCGGCGTCCGGCGCATGCCAGAGGCGCTGGGCGAGGCCGAGATAGCCGCCGAGCGGCTCGAGCACGTGCTGCCAGGGGCGGATCGCCTTCGGCCGGCGCACCTGCAGCGTCTCGCCGCGCTGCCAGGCGCGCACGGCATCCGGGATCAGCCGGTCTTCGGCCCAGTCGCCGCCGCCGATCACGTTGCCGGCCCGCGCGGTGGCGATGCCGACGCGCCGCGTGGCGAAGAAGGAGGCGCGGTAGCTCGCCGCGACGATCTCGGCCGCCGCCTTCGAGGCGCTGTAGGGATCATGGCCGCCGAGCGGATCGCTCTCGATGAAGGCGAGGCCGGATTCCGGATTGTGATAGACCTTGTCCGTGGTGACGACGACGACGGCGCGCAGGTCCGGGACGACCCTCAGCGCGTCGAGCAGGTTCGCCGTGCCCATGACGTTGACGTCGTAGGTGCCGAGCGGATCGCGGTAGCTGGCGCGTACCAGCGCCTGGGCCGCCAGATGGAAGACGATCTCGGGTTTCGCCCTCAGCACCTGATGGTTGACGGCATGCCGGTCGCAGATGTCGACGATCCCCTCGTCGGCGGCGTTGCCGAGCAGGTGGTGGAGCGCGGGATTGCTCAAGGGCGGCAGCGACAGGCCGGAAACCTCGGCACCCATTTCCCGGAGCCAGAGCGTCAGCCAGCTGCCCTTGAAACCGGTGTGGCCGGTAACGAGAACCCGCTTGCCCTTCCAGAACGCATGGGTCATGCGGGCACCCCGGCGCGGCTGTCAGTCGGGATGCGGCGTCTCGTCTCGTCGTCTCTGGTCATGATGCTCCCGATCCGGTCGTTCTGCCGGAGGGAAACCTAGACCCCGAAGCTGTCGTCAAACTGGAGGAACGGGCCTCCCGAAGCCTGTCGCGATCGTTCAGATCCGCTTGTATGCTTCAGGCCTTTGCTTTTCCGCATGTCTTTTTGCAAAACCGCTGCTCACCCTTGCGAGACATGCGTTAGAAGCTGTTCTTGCGGGCGAGGTGGCGCTCCCAGGCGAGCGCGCTTTCGATGATGCCCGAAAGATCGTCGTGGCGCGGCTGCCAGTTCAGTTCGCGCTTCGCCAGCGACGGATCGGCGACGATCATCGCCGGATCGCCCGCCCGACGCTCACCGATCGCGACGTCGAAATCCCCGCCATGGACCGCGCGCACGGCATCGAGGATTTCAAGCACCGAGAAGCCGCGGCCATAGCCGCAATTGGCGGCGAGCGACCCGCCACCGGCGCGCATGCGCTGCAACGCCTTCAGATGGGCATCGACCAGGTCGGTGACATGGATATAGTCGCGCACGCAGGTGCCGTCCGGCGTCGGATAGTCGGTGCCGAACACCGTCATCGAGGCGCGCTTGCCGAGCGCCGTGGCGCAGGCGACCTTGATCAGGTGGGTGGCGTTGGCGGAGGACTGGCCGGTGCGGCCCTTCGGATCGGCGCCGGCGACGTTGAAATAGCGCAGCGCCGTATAGGTGAAGTCATGGGCGGCGGCGGTGTCGCGCAGCATGATCTCCGTCATCAGCTTCGACGAGCCGTAGGGCGATTCGGGCCGGAGCGGCAGGTCCTCCTGCACCGGCTCGAGCACGCTCGGCGTTCCGTAGACGGCCGCGGTCGAGGAAAAGACGAAATGGGGAATGCCGGCGCGCACCGCGCTCGCGATCAGGCTGCGCGACTTGACCGTGTTGTTCTCGTAGTAGGAGAGCGGATCGGCGACGGATTCCGGCACCACGATCGAGCCGGCGAAATGGATGACCGCGTCGACCGGGTTCTCGGCGAAGATGCGGTCCGTGAGCGCGGCATCGCCGATGTCGCCCTCGTAGAAGCGCGCCTCCGGCGCGATCGCCCAGCGGAACCCGGTCGACAGCCGGTCGACGACGACCACGTCCTCGCCCGCGTCGAGGAGCGCCCAGACCATGTGGCTGCCGATATAGCCGCCACCACCCGTCACCAGTACCGCCATGCCGTGTCCTTTCGAAAGCGGCGCATCAAAGCCGCTTTCGCCCCGCTTCTCAAGGGCAAAGAACGGGGGGAGGACGGGCGATGCCTCAGAGCGCCTTGATGTAGGCGGCAAGCCGCTCCGCAGCCTCGGAAACCTGGGCGGGATCGCGCAGGAAGCAGGCACGCAGGAACGGCGCGCCGCCGGGGCCGAAGGCGGTGCCCGGCGCCAGGCCGACCAGCGCCCGGTCGACGATGTCGATCGCGGCGCGGCGGGTGTCGGTGATGCCGTCGATCTTCAGGAAGGCGTAGAAGGCGCCGTCCGGCTTCAGCGTCTCGACGCGGTTGGTGGCGATCAGCGCGTCGCAAAAGAGGTCGCGCGCCCGCGTGGCGATCGCCACATGCTCCTCGATGACCGGGTCGCCCGCCTCGATCGCGGCGAGCGCGCCCTTCTGCATGAACTGCGCCACGCCGGAGGTCGAATACTGGATGAGGTTCTCGAGGACCTGCCCCGTTTCCGGCGGCGCGACGATCCAGCCGACGCGCCAGCCGGTCATCGCCCAGTTCTTCGAAAACGAATTGACGAACAGGATCCGGTCGCCCTCCTCCATCACGTCGAGGAAGGAGAGGGCGCGGCCGCCGGCATAGAAGAAGCGGGCATAGATCTCGTCGGCGATGATCCACAGGCCATGCCTGCGGGCGATCGAGAGAATATCGGCGAGATCGGCGCGGGTCGCCGTCCAGCCGGTCGGGTTCGACGGCGTGTTGACGAAGAGCGCCGTCGTCTTCTGCGTCACCGCCGCCTCGATCCGGCCGGCGTCGAGCTGCCAGCGGCCGTCGCGGAAATCGATCTCGACGGCGTGCGGCCGGCAACCGGAAAGGGCCGCGCTCGCGGCGAAATTCGGCCAGGCCGGCGAGAGATAGAGCACGTCGTCGCCGGGCGAGGTGACGGCCTCGATCGACAGCTTGATCGCCTGCATGCCCGAGCCGGTGACGTAGACATGGTCGGGCGAGATCGCGTGGCCGAAGCTGCGCCGGTAGTAGTCGGCAAGCGCCTGGCGCAGCGGCGGGATGCCGCGCTGCCAGGTGTAGAAGGTCTCGCCGGCAGCAAGCGCCTCGGACGCGGCGGCGGAGATGAAGGCGGGCGTCGGCCGGTCGCCCTCGCCGACCCAGAGCGGGATCAGCCCCTCGCGGGTGCGGGCGTAGTTGACCACCTCGACGATGCCGCTCTCGGGCGCTTCGAGGGCACGGGGGCTGAGGTTTTGCAGGATGGACATGGGACAGAAGGGCTCCGGATCGACCGGGCCCTTCTAGCGGTTTTGGCTGGCGCCATCACGCGAAAATCGCTGACGCGACGATCGATATCGGTGATGGATGCGGCCTTACGGCTTCTTCAGGAGATCGCGGATCTCGGTGAGGAGCTGGATGTCTTCCGGCGGCGGCGCGGCGGCGGCCACCTCTTCCTTCTTGGTCTCCAGCGACGCGCGCATCCGGTTCACGCCCTTGACGATGAGGAAGATGATCCAGGCGAGGATGAGGAAGTTGATGACGACGGTGATGAAGTTGCCGTAGGCGAAGACGGCGCCCTGCTCGCGGGCGGCGGCGAGCGAGGTGGCCGTGACCGTGCTCGACAGCGGGATGAAGAAGTTGGAGAAGTCGATGCCGCCGGTGATCGCGCCGATGACCGGCATAATGATGTCGTTGACGAGCGAGTTGACGATCAGGGTGAAAGCGCTGCCGATGATGATACCGACGGCGAGGTCCAGAACATTCCCCCGGGCGATGAACGCCTTGAATTCATTCAGCATGAATGATCCCTCTTTCCTGTTTCGGGCGGCGCCGGCCTGTCCTGCCGGCGCGAGAAGACGCCTCACGGCAACACTAGACAAACCGGATCGCGTTGCAACCGCTAACGCAGGGAGAGACAAGGCATGTCGCGCGAAAGCGTGCTGAACGGTTTGCACGACACGCGGTCGAGCATGGCATCGGGGCGGGCAAGCGGCTACCGAGGATCGCGACGCGCCTCAGCCCCTCGCGGCGGCGAGGCAGAGAAGGCCGTGGACAGGCGCGCCGGCATCCATGCGGATGACCGACCGCTCGACGGCGACGATGTCCAGGCCGTGACCGTCGCACATCGCGCGCAGATAGGCCTCGGAATGGGCATAGCGCAGCGACGGGCGCAGGACCACGTCGCCCTCGGCACCCGCATCCTCGACGGAGAAGGCGAAGCGGCCATGCGGGGCGACGAGCGCGGCAACGATGGCGAAGGCCGCCTTCAGGTCGCCGAGATACATCAGCACGTCGGCGGCGCTGACGAGATCGGCGCGGTGGCGGGCGAGCGCGCCGGAAAAGAGCCCGCTGTCGCCGGGCGGCAGCGACAGGTCGGCCTCGGCCAGCAGGTCGTAGAGATCCTTCGCCCGCGCCTCCGCCAGCATGCCGGCGGAAAGGTCGAAACCTTCGAGCCGGCCGACATGCGGACGGACGCGGGCGCCGAAAAGGCCGGTGCCGCAGCCGAGATCGACGGCGAGGGGAAACGTCGCGCCGTCCCTCTCGCGAAGCACAAGCGCGGCGAGCGTCTCCGGCACGCTGTAGGCAAGCCGCTCGGTCAGGGCCGCGTCGAAACGGCGGGCATAATCGTCGAAGAGGCGGGCGACATAGGCACTCGGCGGTGTCGCAGGAGCATCGGCCACGCCGAGCCGCGCGAGCTTCAGGCCGGCGCCGAAGATGTCGTCCGGCTGCAGCAGCAGGGTGCGACGCAGCGCGTCGGCCGCCTGGCCGGGATGTCCGGCGCGCTCCTCGTAGCCGGCGAGCTCGAACCAGCCGGCGGCCCAGGAGGGGACGATCTCCAGCGCCTGGCGCATCAGGTCGGCCGCCGCCTCCGCCTCGCCGCCCTCCGCGAGCATGCGGGCATAGCCGGCGCGGCGGTCGGCGATCAGATCTCCGGAGGACAGCGGGTCTGCGACCATCGTTTCACCGTTTTTGTGATGTCCACGGCATCTGGCGGGCCGCGCGGCAAAAGACAAGCGGAATTTCGACGCGCCCCTGCCTTGCGCAGAGGGCCGGCAGCCTTGCCGTCCGGCGGGCAAGACCTGCGCAAGCGCCGTGCCGCATCATCGACCGCATTCCGCGCGTCGCAGACAGGAGACGAAGGGCCGATGGCCGAAGGACTGAACAGATTTCTCGGGGACAGCCCGCTCAGGGTGCTGGTCAAGCTGATCGTGGTGTCCGTCCTCGTCGGCTTCGTCATGAGCTTCTTCGGCGTCTATCCGCTCGACGTCTACGATGCGGTGCGCGATTTCCTCTTCGACCTCTGGCACACCGGCTTTGCCGCGCTCGGCCGGGTCGGCGACTATCTCCTGCTCGGCGCCACCATCGTCGTGCCGGCCTTCATCCTGCTCCGGCTCTTCGGCACGCGGCGGTCGTGATGGCGGAGGCGGCTTTCCTCCCGTCCCGGCGCATCGCGCTTCGCCTCGGCGGGCTCGGCGCCCTTGGCCTGCTCGCCTCCTGCACCACGTCGCGCGTGCTTTTGCCCGAGACCGGCACCGGCGAGGACCAGACGGAGGCGATGCTCGCCGCCGTCAACGCGCTGAGGGGCAAAAAAGGCCTCGCACCGCTTGAGGCCGACCCGAAGGCCCGGGCCGCGGCGCTCGACCAGGCGGCGCGCATGGCGCGCGCCGGCCGCATGGAGCACAATATCGGCTTCGGCGCCGATTTCGGCAAGCGGATGAATGGCCAGGGCGTCACGCTTCCCGCGGCGGAAAACATCGCCAGCGGCCAGAGGGAGGCGGCGCGCGCGTTCCAGGCCTGGGTCGATTCGCCGAAGCACCTCGCCAACATGCTGGGCAGGCCCTATCGCGGCCTCGGCGTCGCGGTCGCGCGCAATCCGGTTTCCGGCGAGCGTCCTTATTGGGCCATGGTACTTTCCGGCTGACGGCGATTCGCGCCGAGCCGCCCCGGCACCTTCCCTGCCGGCGGCATGAGACCGGATCATGCCCATGACCGCTTCCCCGACGACGCCCGCCGAGACCCTGCCCGAGGGCGCCGGCCCCTTCCACGTGACCCACCGGCTGATCCTCTCGATCGCCGTGCCGATGACGCTCGGCTTCCTCACGACGCCGCTGCTCGGCCTCGTCGACACGGCGGTGATCGGCCAGCTCGGCCGGGCCGAGGCGATCGCCGGGCTTGCGATCGGCGCGCTGATCTTCGACCTGCTCTTCGTCACCTTCAACTTCCTGCGCGCGGCGACGACCGGCCTCGTGGCGCAGGCCTATGGCCGCGGCGACCGGGCGGAGGAGCAGGCGGTCTTCTGGCGCTCACTGCTGATCGCGCTTGCCGCTGGCACGGCGATGGTCGTGCTCTCGCCGCTCATTCTCGCCGTTGGCCTCGCCGTGATGGGGCCGCAGGGCGAGGTCGCCGAGGTGACGCGCACCTATTTCCTCTGCCGCATCCTCTCCGGGCCGGCGGCACTTGCCAACTATGCCATTCTCGGCTTCGTGCTCGGGCGCGGCGAGGGAACGACCGGCCTCCTGCTGCAGACGCTGATCAACGGCATCAACATCGTGCTCTCGATCGTCCTCGGCCTCGTCCTCGGCTGGGGCGTGGCGGGCGTCGCGATCGCCACCGTCACCGGCGAGGTCGTCGGCGCGGTCGCGGGCTTCGCCATCGTTCATCGCCGCTTCGACCGCAAAGGCGCGCCGTCCTGGGCGCGGATCTTCGATAGGGCGCGGCTCAGGCTTCTCTTCGCCCTCAACCGCGACATCATGATCCGCTCCTTCGTGCTGCTTTCGGTCTTCCTGCTGATGACGCGGGTCGGGGCGCAGTCCGGTCCGGTGACGCTTGCCGCCAATGCCGTGCTGATGACCATCTTCATGGTCGCCGGCTACTATCTCGACGGCCTCGCCAACGCCGCCGAGCAGCTCGTCGGCCGCGCGATCGGCGCGCGCTTCCGCCCCGCCTTCGACCGGGCACTGAGGATGACCGCGCTGTGGTCGCTCGGCCTCGCCGCCGCCACGACCGTCCTGTTCCTCCTCGTCGGCCGGGCCGTCGTCGATTTGCTGACGACGGCCGAGGATGTGCGCGCCGCCGCCTATGTCTACCTGCCCTGGGCGGCGGTGACGGCGATGACCGGCGCGCTCGCCTTCCTGATGGACGGCGTCTTCATCGGCGCCACCTGGTCGCGCGACATGCGCAACATGATGATCGCCGCCTTCCTCTGCTACGGCGTCGCCCTTCTCGTGCTGGTACCGGCCTTCGGCAATCACGGGCTCTGGGCGTCGCTGAACCTTTTCCTGGTGCTGCGCGGCGTCTTCCTGTTCGCGCTCGTGCCGCGCCGCTCGGCTCAGACCTTCCGCGCCGCCCAGTAGCCGGTGCGGCTGTCGCGGATCTCGCGGATCGCGCCGAGATGCTCCCGGTCGCAGAGGCGCGACAGGTCGCGGACGATCCGGCCGGGCAGCGACGGGCCCTCGTAGACCATCATCGAATAGAGCTGGACGAGATCGGCGCCGGCGCGGATCTTCTCCGCCGCGTCCTCGCCCGAGCCGACGCCCCCGACGCCGATGAGCGGCATGGCCGGCCCGACGCGCCTGCGCATGCGGGCAAGCACCGCCGTCGACATCTCGAACAACGGCCTGCCGGAAAGCCCGCCCGCCTCGCCCGCCTGCCGGCCATCCTTCAGCCCGGCCCGCGACAGGGTGGTGTTCGAGACGATCAGCCCGTCGAGGCGCCGGTCGAGCGCCTCGGCGGCGATGTCGTCCATGCCCTCCTCGGTCAGGTCCGGCGCGATCTTCAGGAAGACCGGGACGCGGCGTCCGTCCTTCACCGCCTCGGCGTCGCGCGCGGCGATCACGGCGGAAAGCAGGGCCGCGAGGTTCTCGCGGTCCTGCAGGCTGCGCAGCCCCGGCGTGTTCGGCGAGGAGATGTTGGCGGTGAAATAGCGGGCGACGGGATAGAAGCGGCGGATGCCGGCGACGTAATCGGCGATGCGGTCGGCGCTGTCCTTGTTGGCGCCGATGTTGACGCCGACCATCGCGTCGCGCGACACGGCGGAGAGCCTGCGGAAGGCCGCCTCGTGGCCGTCATTGTTGAAGCCGAGCCGGTTGATGACGGCCTCGTCCGCCTTGAGCCGGAAGATGCGCGGCCGCGGATTGCCGGCCTGCGGCTTCGGCGTCACCGTGCCGATCTCGGTGAAGCCGAAGCCGAGCCGGAGCAGCGCTTCCGGCACCTCGGCATTCTTGTCGTAGCCGGCGGCCATGCCGAGCGGGTTGTCGAAAACGAGCCCCGCGACGGTCTGGGCAAGACGCGGATCGCGCGGCGGGGCGGAGACCGGGACCAATCCGCTCGAAAGCGCGCGGATCGACAGGCCGTGCGCCGTTTCGGGATCAAGGAAGAACAGGCCGCAGCGGGCGAGCCGGTCAAACGCGCCCATCAGGCGATCTCCGCCGGGAAGCGATGGGCGCCGTCGTTCCCAAGCGGCAGAGGGATTTCAGAGCGAACATGATCGAGCGACAGGGGGCCGTAGAGATGGGGGAACAGCGCGCCGCCGCGCGAGACCTCGTAGACGAGCGCCGTGCCGAGGGCGGCGGCGTCGACGGCGACGAGAAGGAGGTCGCCCTGCCCGGCGAAATGCTTCGCCGCCGTCTCGCGGGCCTGCGCGGCGGTGGAGAAGTGGATGAAACCGTCGGCGCGGTCGACCGGCGCGCCCTCGAAGACGCCCGTCCGGCGCGCCTCCTCCCACAGCGTTTGCGGCACGATCTTGTAGATGACCTCGTCCATCGGCGGCAGCCTCGCGTTTAATGCCTCGTTGTCGTCGCAATGCCGCAAAGTCCGGCGATTGTCCACCGACCGCAACCGGAGACGCTTTCGATGAAGAGAGAGATCCTGTGCCTTGCCGCCTTCCTGTCCGCCTGCGGCACCGCCGCGGCGGAAGGCGCGGGCCGCTACGCCATGCAGAAGACCGAGACCGGCATCGCCCGGCTCGACACGGAGACCGGGGAGGTGTCGCTCTGCCGCGAGGACGACGGGCAGATGGTCTGCCGGATGGCGGCGGATGAGCGCACGGCCTTCGAACTGGAGCTCGATCTCCTGACCAAACGGGTCGAGGCGCTGGAAAATGCGGCGTCGGCACCGGCAAATCCGCTCAAACCACGGTTGCCGACGCAGGAAGAGATTGACCAGACGATGAGCCTCATGGAAAGAATGATGCGGACATTCATGGGGATCGTGAAGGATTTCGGCCGGGAGGATGCCGAGCCGCAGAAGACCTGAGGTCTCCCGGAATGGCGTCATGGCGCGGAACGCGGACGGAGGATCCGGCGACCGCGCCGTACCGGGAGGACGCGCATGGCCGACAATCTCACCATCATCATCGCCGACGACCATCCGCTGTTTCGCGGCGCGATGCGCCAGGCGCTCTCTTCCATGGCGGGCGACACGAGGATCGTCGAGGCCGGCGATTTCTCCGACGTGCGCGCCGCGATCGAGGGCTGTCCCGAAGCGGACCTGCTGCTGCTCGACCTGACCATGCCGGGGGTCAGCGGCCTTTCGGGGCTGATCGCGCTGCGGGCGGAGTTTCCGAGCCTGCCCGTGGTCGTGGTCTCGGCCCATGACGATGCCGCGACGATCCAGCGGGCGCTGGCGCTCGGCGCCTCCGGCTTCCTGTCGAAATCCGCCGGCATCGACGAGATCCGCGACGGCGTCGACACGGTGATCGCCGGCAACGTCTATACGCCGCGCGACTATCAGGGAGCGGAGCAGGAGCCGGAGGTCAAGGCGCTGCTGAACCGGCTGCAGACGCTGACGCCGCAGCAGTCGCGCGTGCTCGGCATGCTCGCCGAAGGCCTGCTCAACAAGCAGATCGCCTACGAGCTCGGCGTGTCCGAGGCGACGATCAAGGCGCATGTCTCGGCGATCTTGCTGAAGCTCAACGTCGACAGCCGCACCCAGGCGGTCATCCAGCTCTCGAAGATCGGCGCGGTGGCGGCCTGACGCGCCGCGCCGGAAGCAGATCGCGATGCTTCGGATCCGTGCCCTTGCGCCCGTCCTTTCGCAAGACCGCCGGGTCTTGCGTGGCATGCCTCACTCGGCGGCGACCTTGCGGGACGCCGAGAGCTGCGTCAGCCAGGCGCGCAGCGACGCCGGGCGCACCGGCTTGTTCTGCAAGGCCACCGCGTCCTGCTCGGCGGCACCCCGCACCTCCGGCGAACGGTCGGCCGTGACGAGAAGGGCCGGGATCGCCGCGCCATAGGCCCGGCGCACGGCGGCGATCGCCAGGATGCCGGTGCCGTCGCCGAGATGATAGTCGGCGATGACCGCATCCGGAGGCGGCACCCCGGCGGGATCGATCGCTTCGCAGGCGGAAAGCGAATCGAGCGCGACGACGCTGCAGCCCCATCCGCCGAGCAGCACCCGCATGCCGTCGAGAATGCGCTTTTCGTTGTCGATGCAGAAGACGCGCAGGCCCGACAGCGGCTCGGAGGCGCGGACCGGCACCGGCGCGGGTTGCGTGCGGACACGGCCCGGGACATGCCGGTCGACCGGCAGGGTGACGCGGAACACCGTGCCGTGGCCCTGGCGCGACTGCAGGTCGACGGGGTGGTTCAGCACGCGGGCGATGCGGTCGACGATCGACAGGCCGAGGCCGAGGCCGGCGGCCGTGCGCGCACCTTCGTCGAGCCGGGCGAACTCCTTGAAGACGGTGCGGAACTTCGATGCTGGGATGCCGATGCCGGAATCGAAGACCTCGACCACCGCCCTGTCGGCACGGCGCCGCACGCCGACGAGGACACGGCCGGAGAGCGTGTACTTGATCGCGTTCGACACGAGGTTCTGCACCAGCCGGCGCAACAGGTTCGGGTCGGTGCGCACCGTAAGCGAGGTCGGCATGATCGTCAGCCGGAGGCCCTTGGCGCGGGCGATCGGCTGGAAATCGGTCTCGATGCGGCGCAAGAGCTCGTTCAGTTCGACCGACTGGATGCGCGGCTTCATCGCGCCGGTATCGAGGCGCGACAGGTCGAGCACGGCGCCGAGGATGGTCTCGACCGATTCGAGCGAGGAATCGATGTTCTGCACCAGGATGCGCTCGCTCGAATCGCCGAGGCGCTCGACCAGCGAGGAGGAATAGAGCCGGGCGGCGTTCAGCGGCTGGAGGATGTCGTGGCCGGCGGCGGCGAAGAAGCGCGTCTTGCCGATATTGGCGTCGTCGGCGGCGGCGCGCGCCTCGGCGAGTTCGCGGTTGACGCGGGTGAGCTCTGCGGTGCGCTCGGCGACGCGCTGTTCCAGCGTCTCGTTCGCCTGTTTCAGCGCCATGTCGGCGGCGACGCGCTGGGTGATGTCGGTATAGGTGGTGACGATGCCCTTGTCCGGCATGGCGTTGGTGCGCACCTCGATGATGCGCGCGCCGCCGGAAAGCGCGAGCTGGAACGGCGTGTCGAGGGTGAAGACATTCTCGACCAGCGCCTTTTCCTCGTCCGGGGCGATGTCGCCGCGCTCGACGAGGATCGAGACGATGCCGGCGAGCGGAAAGCCGACCTGGCCGGCATGCTCCGGCAGGTCGAGAAGCTGGCGGAAGCGGCGGTTCCAGGTGATCAGCGTGCTGGAGCTGTCGAAGACGGCGATGCCCTGGTCCATCTGCGACAGCGCCGTCTGCAGCATGTCCTGATTGTATTGCAGCGCCTCGCTCGCCTGGTCGAGCAGCCAGGCGGTGTCCGAGGAGGCATCGTCCATGCGCTGGAGCACGAGCGAGAGCACGAGACGGGCCGAGGACGAGCCGATGGCGCTGCCGAGAAGCTGCTCGGAGAAATGGACGAGCGCCATGTCGGCGGGTTCGGCATCGGCGAAGCGGCGACCGGACTGGCGCTCGTAGCTGGTGAACGAGCGGCGCATGCGCTCCTCGCCGAGATATTTGGCGATCGTCGTCTTCAGGTCGGCGACGGTGACCTTGGTCTTGCGGCCGCGAAAGCTGCGTTCGGAGCGGGATTTGCGCCGGATGAAGACGGCCGCCTGCAGCCGTTCCAGCGGCTTCGGCGCCCGCGTCATCGAGCCGACGACATAGGCGACGACATTGACGAGGAGGCTCAGCGCCACGGCATTGACGAGCGGATCGGCGGACGGCCCGGAAAACAGGCCATGGAAGGGAAAAAGGAAGGAGAGGACGGCGGCGGCGACCAGAGAATTGTCCGGCCCGCCGAGGCTCGGCAGGAAGAGGAGATAGGCCCAGACGAAGATGCCGGACAGCATGCCGGCGATCGCGCCGCGCGCATTCGCCTGGCGCCAGACGAGCCCGCCGAACAGCGCCGGCGCCATCTGGGCGATCGCGGCGAAGGCGAGCAGGCCGAGCGAGGCGAGCCCGGCGCTCATGTCGGCGGCGCGGTAATAGGCATAGCCGAGCAACAGCACGACGAGGATGGCGGTGCGGCGGATGTTGAGCAGCGTGCCCGCGATGCTGTCGACCTGCGCCGTGCGGCCCATCAGGTTGCGGCGCAGGAACACCGGCATGACGATGTCGTTCGACACCATGATCGACAGCGCGACGGAGGCGACGATGACCATGGCGGTCGCCGCCGAGAAGCCGCCGATGAAGGTGAAAAGCGTGAGCAGCGGCACGTCGCCGGCAAGCGGCAGGGTCAAAAGGTAGAGATCGGCCTCGCCGGTGCCGGAGAATTTCAGGATGCCGGCCAGCGCCACCGGCAGCACGGCGAGGTTGATCGCCACCAGATAGAGCGGGAAGAGGATGCCGGCGGTGCGCAGTTCCGCATCCGTGCGGTTCTCGACGACGGTGACGTGGAACTGGCGCGGCAGCATGATGATCGCCACGCAGGAAAGGCCGATCAGAAGCAGCCAGCGCGGCAGCGGCGTGTCGTACTGAAGCGCCGCGACCGCCTTCGGATGGGCGAGCGCCTGCGTCCAGAGGTCGCCCGGCCCGTCGAACAGGACGAACAGCACATAGGCGCCGGCGGCGAGCATGGCGACGAGCTTCACCACCGATTCCATCGAGATCGCCAGGATCAGCCCGTCCTGGTGCTCGGTCGCGTCCGTGTGGCGCGTGCCGAAGACGATGGCGAAACAGGCGAGGAACAGGGTGACGAGCAGCGGCAGGTCGATCGAGGCGGGGCCGGAGCCGAAGCCGTATTCGCTGGTGTCGATCATCGCGCTGACCGAGCTCGACACCGCCTTCAGCTGGAGCGCGATATAGGGAATGGCGCCGATCAGCGAGATCAGCGCGACGATGGCGGCGACCGCCGGGTTCTTCCCGTAGCGGGCGGCGATGAAATCGGCGACGGAGGTGAGCTTCTCCGCCTTGGCGAGCTGGATGATGCGGCGGATCAGCGGCAGGCCGAGCGTGAACATCAGGATCGGGCCGATATAGATGCCGGTGAATTCCAGCCCGTGTTCCGCCGCGAGCCCGACTCCGCCGAAATAGGTCCAGGAGGTACAGTAGATCGCAAGGCTCAGCGCATAGACGAGCGGCCGCCCTCGCGTCACCGGCGGGCGCCCGCGCGTCTTGCGGTCGCCATAGCTCGCCACGGCGAAGAGCAGCGTCAAATAGGCGAAGGCCGAAGCGAAGATCACGGACGCCGACAGCATTGTTTTTCCTCCGCCGCCAGCATAGGCCAAGCCCTCCGCGAAGAAAATCGGCACGGCCTCAGCCTTAAGTCATAGAGGGAGGCGGCCGTGACGCACCTTGATTGTGCCCCGGTACAGGCTAATCTCCGCCATGGGAGGCAACCCGGGGTCCCCTATGGCAGACAAAGCCCGCCTGTTCGGCTTCTGGAATCCGTCGCCGACGAAACACACGCCCTTCGAGGATGCGCAGGGCATCTTTTCCGGCGCGATGATCGCAGCGCTCGGCATCGGCATCCTGTCGAGCGCCGGGCTGCTCACCGGCGGCACCGCCGGCGTCGCCTTCCTGCTGCACTACGCAACGGGCTTAAGCTTCGGCCTGATGTTCTTCCTCGTCAACCTGCCCTTCTACTGGCTGTCGCTGCGCCGGCTCGGCTGGGGTTTCTCGACCAAGACCTTCATCGCCATCGCGCTGACCTCGCTGATCACCGAGGTGCAGCCGAAGCTGATCTCGGTCACCTCGATCAATCCCCTGTGGAGCGCGCTGCTCGGCGGCCTGCTGCTCGGCTTCAGCCTCTTGGCACTTTATCGCCACCGGGCGAGCCTCGGCGGCATCGGCATCCTCGCCGTCTACCTGCAGGACCGCTTCGGCTGGCCGGCCGGCATCGTCCAGCTCGCCTTCGACCTGACCGTGCTCGCCCTTTCCTTCGCCGTGCTCGAACCCCTCGTCATCGGCTGCTCGGTCGTCGGCGCGGTGACGCTCAACCTCTTCCTCGCCATCAACCACCGCAAGGATCGCTACATCGCGCTTTAGGCACGCCTTCATTTCGGCCGGCGATCGACTACATTCGGTCGTGTGAACCAGATCGATACCGCTTTTCCGTCCGAGACCGACCTCGTGCTGCCAAAACTCTTCGGCGACTGGTTCGCGCGAAAGGGCTGGCGTCCGCGGCCGCACCAGCTCGACCTGCTCATGCGGGTGCGGAGCGGCGAGGACATGCTGCTGATCGCGCCGACCGGCGCCGGCAAGACGCTGGCCGGCTTCCTGCCGTCGCTGGTGTCGCTGACGCAGCGCGGCCGCGTGCCGCCCGGCACCGCCTTCACCGGCATCCACACGCTCTACATCTCGCCGCTGAAGGCGCTCGCCGTCGACATCGAGCGCAACCTGATGGCGCCGGTCAGCGAGATGGGCCTGCCGGTCCGCGTCGAGAACCGCACCGGCGACACGCCGCAGGCGAAACGCCAGCGGCAGAAGCTCGACCCGCCCGACATCCTTTTGACGACGCCGGAGCAGCTGGCGCTGCTCCTGGCGAACGGCGAGGCCGGGCGGTTCTTCAAGGACCTGCGCCATGTCGTGCTCGACGAGCTCCATTCGCTGGTCACTTCGAAGCGCGGCCATCTCCTGGCGCTGGGGCTGGCGCGGCTCAGGGTGCTTTCGCCCGGCATGCGCGCGATCGGCCTGTCGGCGACGGTCGCCGATCCGATGGACCTGCAGCGCTGGCTGAGCCCCCAGTCAGACGGCGAGGACCGGCATGCCGGCCTGATCACCGTCGCCGGCGGGGCGAAGCCGGACATTTCCATCCTCGACACGGACGAGCGCGTGCCCTGGTCTGGCCATTCGGCCCGCTATGCGCTTCCCGGCATCTACGCGGCGATCAAGGCGCACCGGACGACGCTGATCTTCGTCAATACCCGCAGCCAGGCCGAGCTTCTGTTCCAGTCGCTCTGGTCGATCAACGAGGACACGCTGCCGATCGCGCTGCATCACGGTTCGCTCGATGTCGGCCAGCGACGGCGGGTGGAGGCTGCGATGTCGGAGAACCGGCTTCGCGCCGTCGTCGCCACCTCGACGCTCGACCTCGGCATCGACTGGGGCGATGTCGATCTCGTCATCCATGTCGGCGCGCCGAAGGGGGCGAGCCGGCTGGCGCAGCGCATCGGCCGCTCGAACCACCGGATGGACGAGCCGAGCAAGGCGATCCTGGTTCCCGCCAACCGATTCGAGGTGCTGGAATGCCAGGCGGCGCTCGATGCCAGTTCCCTCGGCGCGCAGGACACGCCGCCCGTCGGGCGCGGCGCGCTCGACGTGCTCGCCCAGCACGTGCTCGGCATGGCCTGCGCCGAGCCCTTCGATCCGCTCGCGCTCTACGACGAGATCCTGAGCGCCGCGCCCTATGCCGATCTGACCTGGGAGACCTTCGAGCGCGTCGTCGATTTCGTCGCGACCGGCGGCTACGCGCTGCGCGCCTATGACCGCTATGCCCGCATCCGCCGGACGCCGGAGGGGCGCTACCGCGTCGCCAATCCGAAGGTCGCCCAGCAGTACCGCCTCAACATCGGCACCATCATCGAATACCCGATGCTGAACGTCCGGCTCATCAAACCCGGCAGGGCGGCGGTGTCGCGCGGCGGCATGGCTCTCGGCAAGGTCGAGGAGTATTTCGTCGAGATGCTCTCGCCCGGCGACACGTTCCTCTTCTCCGGCAAGGTCTTGCGCTTCGAGGGCATCCGCGAGAACGAATGCCTCGTCTCCCAAGGCTACACGCTCGACCCGAAGGTACCCTCCTATGCCGGCGGAAAGTTCCCGCTCTCGACATATCTTGCCGACGGCGTGCGGCGCATGCTCGCCGACCCGGACGAGCAGACGCGCCTGCCGGACCAGGTGCGCGACTGGCTGGCGCTGCAGCGCGACGCCTCGATGCTGCCGGCCGAAAGCGACCTCCTGATCGAGACCTTTCCGCGCGGGCAGCGCTTCTACATGGTGATCTACGCCTTCGAGGGGCGGCTGGCGCACCAGACGCTCGGCATGCTGCTGACGCGCCGCCTCGACCGGGGCGGGCTGAAGCCGCTCGGCTTCGTCGCCACCGACTATGCGCTGGCGATCTGGGCGCTCGACGATCTCGGCCAGGCCTTCGCGGAACGGCTGCCGCTTGCCGGCCTCTTCGACGAGGACATGCTCGGCGACGATCTCGAAGCCTGGCTCGACGAATCCTTCCTCCTGAAGCGCACCTTCCGCAACTGCGCCGTGATCGGCGGGCTGATCGACCAGCGCCATCCGGGGCAGGAAAAGTCGGGCCGCCAGGTGACGGTCTCCGCCGACCTCATCTACGACGTGCTGCGCAGCCACGAGCCGGACCATATCCTGCTCGAGGCGACGCGCAACGATGCGGCAACGGGCCTTTTGGACATTCAGCGACTTGGCGATATGCTGAAGCGAATCAAGGGCCATATCGTCCACCGGAGGCTTTCGCGGATTTCGCCGCTCGCCGTGCCGGTGATGCTGGAGATCGGCAAGGAACCGGTGGCGGGCGAGGCGCAGGACGCCGTTCTCGCCGAAGCCGCCGAGGACCTGATCGAGGAAGCGATGGCGGGCCTTGCCCCCTGATCATCGGGGGCGGACACGGCACATGGAAAGATCGGCATGACACGCATCGCGCTCGCCACCGCGCCCCCGGACCTCGCCTTCGCACCGGTGGTCGAAACCGCCGTGAACGGCGTCCACGCCCTGCTCGATCCGCTCGGCGGCCTGGTCCTGCCCGATGACGGCATCCTCGTCGTCTCCGACCTGCATCTGGAAAAGGGCGCCGCCTTTGCCCGGCGCGGAATGATGCTGCCGCCCTACGACACGCTGGCGACGCTGAAGCTGCTCGCCCGCCTGGTCGACCGCCACGACCCGAAGGTCGTCGTCAGCCTCGGCGACACGTTCCACGACCGCGTCGGCGCCGCGATGATGCCGCAACCCTTCCGCGAGATGATCGCCGCGATGGCGCGCGGGCGCGAATGGATCTGGATCGCCGGCAACCATGATCCGGACGGCGTCGCCGACCTTCCGGGGGTCTTCCTAGACACCTTCCGCCACGGGGCGCTCACCTTCCGCCACGAGCCCTCGCTCGGACCGTCGACGCGCGGCGAGATCGCCGGGCACCTGCATCCGGCGGCCGTGGTGACGCGGCGGGAGAAATCCGTGCGCCGCGCCTGCTTCGCCACCGACGGCGCCCGGCTGATCATGCCGGCCTTCGGCGTCACCACCGGCGGGCTCGACCTCAGGCACAAGGCGATGACCGGCCTCTTCGACCGCGCCGCGCTGATCGCGCATCTCCTCGGCCGCGACCGGATCTATTCCGTGCGGTTTTCCAACCTCGCCGGCTGAGGTCAGAAGGCGTTGAAGGTCAGCGTCGTCAGCGAGCGGGCGATGCCCGGCACGCTTGCGATGCTGTCGTTGATGAACTTGCCGACGTCCTCGCCTTCCTCGACATAGATCTTCAGCAGAAGGTCGTAGTCGCCGCTGGTCGAGTACATTTCCGAGACGATTTCCTTGCGGTAGATCTCGTCGGCGACCGCATAGGTCTTGCCGGGCTGGCACTGGATCTGGACGAAAATCGGCTTCATCGGTCTTGCCTCGCTGTTTCAGCGCCCTGATGTGGGCCATCCGTCGCGCGCGGTCAATCCTTGCGGAAGGCGACGCTCGCGCCCCAGCCGGTGACGACGGCGAGCAGCACGGCGACGATGCCGTAGACGAGCGGCGATTCGTGCGCGGCGCGGGTGATCGCCTGTTCGAGGCCAGTCTTGACGACGCGCAGTTCCAGCGCCTTGGCCGAGACGAAGACGCCGTCGCGGAAGAGATAGGCGCGCACGATGTGCAGCCCGTTCGGCACGTTGGCGGGCAGGCGCAGCGAGGCGCGGAACAGGCTCGAACTGATGAAGTCGACGCCGCCGGGATTGCGCTCGAACACGCCGGACTTCTCGCGCAGGCGGCGGAAGGCGTTGCGAAATTCCGACATGTTCGATCCGTCGCCGAAATAGCCCATCGGCGTCAGCCGCAGGTGCTCGACGCCGATGCCCATGTTCGCAATGTCCTCGGGCGGGGCGATGAGGTCGAGGTCGCGCGTGCTCGACAGGGAATAGGATTCCGGCACGAGTTCGAAGGTCATCGAGCGCGTGTTGATCCAGATGCCGAAGACCCGCTCCTTGCGGCGCACCGTCGCATTGTCCTTCGGCCCCTCGAGCGCGACGACGATGTCGTACTTGCCCTGGGTCAGCAGCCGCTGGTCGAAGCCGTCGATGGCGCCGAAGATCGTCAGGTCCGCGCCGCGGAAATCGGAGGTGATCGCGATCTCGTCGGTGGAGATGCCGATGTCCAGCCGCTCGGTGAAGTCCTCCGTCGGCTGGGAGGCCGCCGGGGTGGCGGCCAGGCCCATCAGCACGGCGGCGAGGCGGAGAAGCCGCATCAGAAGCCCCCCGCCGAGACGACCGAATAGACATCCTCCGGCGTCAGCACCAGTTCGACGCCGAGCCTGAGGCCGACCGAGAGCACGAGAAGCGCGAGGAGCGCCCGCAACTGCTCGCCGCGCAGCTTCTGCCCGGCGCGCACGCCGTATTGCGCGCCGACGACGCCGGCGATCATCAGGAGAAAGGCGAGCACGATGTCGACGGAATAGCTCGTCGTCGCCTGGACGATGACGGTATAGGCCGAGACGAAGACGATCTGGAACAGCGAGGTGCCGACGACGACATTGGTCGGGATGCGCAAGAGGTAGATCATGGCGGGCACCATGACGAAGCCGCCGCCGACGCCCATGATCGAGGTGAGCATGCCGATGAGGAAGCCGAGCGTCACGACGGGGATGACGCTCAGATAGATCTTCGATTTCTTGAAGCGCATCTTCAGCGGCAGGCGGTGCACCCAGTTGTGCTGGCCGGGACGGCGCAGCGCCACCTTCTCGTTGCGCGCGGCCTTGCGCATCGCCCGCACGCTTTCCATCAGCATCAGCGTGCCGACGGTGCCGAGCAGCACGACATAGAGCAGCGAGATCACCAGGTCGAGCTGGCCGAGCCGCTTGAGGATCGAGAAGAGAAAGGCACCGAGCGTCGCGCCGCAAAGGCCGCCGACGAGCAGCACCGTGCCGAGCTTGACGTCGATCGTGCCGCGGCGGAAATGGGTGATCGAGCCCGAGATCGACGAGGCGACCACCTGGTTGGCGCCGGTCGCCACCGCGACGACGGGAGGAATGTTGTAGAAGATCAGCAGCGGCGTGATCAGGAAGCCGCCGCCGACGCCGAACATGCCGGACAGGAAGCCGACGGCCGCGCCCATGCCGAGGATGATCAGTATGTTGACCGACAACTCGGCGATGGGCAGATACACCGTCACAGGCGAACCCCGAAAACGTCAAAAAGGCGCCCGACGACGCGACAGCGTTGCGACCGTGCCGCGATCGGCCCGGCCTATGAAGAAGCGGATCGAAGTGCCTCTGCGCGCTTGAAAAACGCCGCGCGGCCCCTCTTTTTCATGCGCCGCCCATCCTGACCTGTCAACCGTGTCGGGACGATGGCGGAGCCGCCGCTCCGCCCCGGACGGCGATCAGGAGTTGCGCTTCAGCAGCTCCTTGATGAGCGCGTCGGTGATCTCGCCCGTCGGCTCCTGGCCGATCGATGTCTGGAACGCCTTGATCGCGGCGACCGTCTTCTTGCCCATCTGGCCGTCCGGCCGGCCGGCGTCGAAGCCGTTGTTGTTGAGGATCGCCTGGATGTTGCGCACCGCCTTCTTCATGTCGACAGAGGCGGTCTTCAGCGGCTCGCCCGCCCAGGCGTCCGGAACCTCGGCCGCATTGGCATTGCTGTCGACCGGGGCCGGCTTCCAGTCCTCGAACATCTTCTTCGCGGCCGTCAGCTGCTCCGGGCGCATCGCCTGGCCCACCTCGTCGCGCTTCTGCGCCGCGTCCTGGTCGCCGTCGCGCGCGGCGATCGCGAACCACTTGTAGGACTGCTCCAGATCCTGCGGCACGCCGTTGCCGCGGGCAAAGAGGATGGCGAGGTTGAACTGGCTGTCGCGCACGCCGAGCTCGGCCGCCTTCTCGAACCAGGTGCCGGCGGCGGCGAAATCGGGCGCGCCGACGGAGCCGCTCGCATACATGACGGCAAGGTTGTGCATGGCGCTGGCATTGCCCTTGGCGGCGGCCTCCTCGTAGAACGCCTTTGCCTTGGGAAGATCGCGCGCGACCCCCGTTCCCTTTTCATAGAGGTTGCCGAGGCGATAGAGCGCCGGCGCGAAACCGCTGTCGGCGGCATGCTGGTACCACTTGGCGGCCTCGGCCGGATCCGCCTTGACGCCGCGGCCCTCGGTGTAGCGCGCGCCGACCTCGAAATAGGCGAGCGGATCGCCGCCCTTGACGGCGGCGACCAGCGCCTCGGGACCAAGGCCGACGGGCACCTCGATCGGCGCGGCGACGGCAGCCGGCGCCTCCGGCAGCGGCTCGATGGCGGCGGCGGGATCGCCGGCCGGCGCGTCGATACCGCCTGCGGGCGCGACCGCGGCCGACGTCTCCTGCGCCGGCTCCGAGACCGGCCCGTCCGTCGGCTCCAGGGTCTCGAAAGTGCCTGCCTGTGGCGTCGGCGACGGTGTCGCCAGTGCGCTTGCCGTTTCGCCGGCGGAATCGGGAGCCCGGGTCTCGTCGGCGGCAACGGCCGGATCCGCGTCGTCGGTGGCCGTCTCGCCCACGGTCTCGCTGATCGCGGCGACGGGGGCGTCGGGGGCCGCGTCGCCGCGCACCAGCGTGTTGACCAGCGGCAGGGACATGACGACGAGAAGGATCGCGCCGACGGCCATCATGATCGGCCGGCGGTTGCGGGCGAAGACGCCGCCGGCGGCGGACGGCACGCCCGGACGGCTGGCGCGCAGATTGCCGTCGACCTCCTCGGCGGCGTTCTGCGCCGCACGCCGGGCGGCGGCGATGAAATCGGCCTTGTCTGCGTCGGCGGAGGCCCCCGCCGAGGCGCGGGCCATCTGGCCGGCGCGGACCCGCTCCAGGATCTTCTTGACGTCCGGCACGCCGGAGCCGGGTTCCAGGAGCTGGTTGGCCTCCTCGGGCGCCATTGCCAGCGACGGATCGATCGAGGGCACGGGATCGGCGGCGGGGCGGGCCGCATCGAGCGAGGCGGCCTCCTTCTTTGCCGAGAAGCGCCGCGCGAGCCCGGCGATCAGTCCAGTCCTGCCGGCCTTGGCCTCGACGTCGGCGACCGACCGCGACGGGGCTGCCGCCTCGCGCCGGACGACCGGAGCCGCCGGCGCCGTGTCGAAATCGTCCTCGTCCTCATCCTCGAAACGCGGCTGCGACGCCTTCGGCATGGACGGGCGACGGCCGCGCAGCGTCCGCTCCGCCACGGCGCCCGCCTCGGCGATCCGCGCCTGTTCGCCCTGCTCCTCCAGCTTTTCCAGCTTCGTCGCGATCTGGACGAGCGTGTCGTGCAGCGCCTCGAAGGTGCGCGCGGTGCGCTCCTCGCTGGAGCGGCTCATCGCTTCCAGCGCCTTGAGATCGTCCGCGAGGCCGGCGATCGCGGCGACGTCGGCCGTGCCGGCGGCCTGCAGGGCACCGTTGCGGGAATAGGCCTCCATCACCGCCTCGGCGGCCTGGCGGGCCGCCTCGATGATGTATTCGTCGCTCGTCGCCAGGTAATCCTCGAGCGCGCTCATTCGGCTTTCGAAAGTCGCCGTCAGCTCGGCCGAATCGCCGCGCGGCTGGCTGACGAGGCTCGACAGGTTGGCGATCTGCGCCTCGAGGCTGCGCAGCGCGTCGCGGTCGTCGACGGGGGCGACATGGGCCTCCTCGAGCCGGATGGCGATGTCCTGCAGCCGGTCCTCGAGCCGCTCGAAGCGGCGGTCGTCGAGGCGGGGCTGCTGAGAGGGCTGAAAACCATCGATCCGGCGGGCGAGATCGTCCAGCCGCTCGGCGAGCACGGCATTGACCTCGCCGGAATCGAGCGCCTCGATCTTGCGGGAAATGTCCGACAGATGGGCGTCGAGATCGGGCATCTCGTGGGCCCGCGACTGTTCGAGCGCAACGGAAAGCTGGGCGATGCGCTCCTCGAGCCGCACGACGGCCGCCTTCTCGCTCGCCAGTTCCTCGACGCGGGCGGCCAGCGCCTCGATGCGCGGCGTCAGCGTGTCGGCCGGTGCGGCCAGCGCGTCGATCTGGCGCGAGAGGCCGACGAGCCGGTCCTCGAGGCGGCCGGTGGCGGCCTCCGCGGCACCGGGCGTGCGGCCGCTCGCGACGATGGCGCGGCTGATCTCGTCGAGGCGGGCGTCGAGGTCGGCGAACTGCGAATCCAGCCGCTCGTCCGGACGCATCTGCCGGCCGAGCATCTCGATCGCCTTGGCGACCGAGATCAGCTTGTCCTCGACGCCGACGATCGCGCTCGCCGAATTGAGCGAGCCGATCTGCGTCTTGATGTCGTCGAGCCGGTGGGCGAGCGCCAGCAGTTCGTCGTCGCGGTTTCGGTCGAAGATCTTCAGGCGGTCCTCGACGCCGGTCCAGCGCGTCTCGATGCGCTTGACGCTGTCCTCGCGGGCGAGCCCGTCGATGACGCTGCGCAGGCCGTCGAGCTCGACCCGCAGGGCATCCGCATGGGCGGGCGAGGCCTGGCGGCCGAGCTGGTTGATGCTGTCGGCGAGCTTCTGCAGGTCGGAGCGCACCTCGTCGGGAAAGTTCTGGTCGCCGGCATCGGCCTTCAGGCTGCGGATCTCGGCGCGCAACGCCGCCATCTCGCGGTTGACGCCCTCGGCGATCTCCTTCTTCAGGTCGTGGCGCAGCGACACCAGCGATTCGGCGATGTCGGTCATGTCGCCGGCACCCCGCACGTCGCGCTGCGGCTCGCGCGGCGCCGGCTGCGGATCGCGAAAATGCTGGGCGAAGGCCGGCTCGCGCTCGGCACGGCGCTGCGGCGTGCGCGCATCCGGCTCGGCGTCGCGGCCGAGCGGCTCGCGCGCGGCCTGCAGGGCGCGCTGGCGCTGGACGATCTCGGAAACGGATTCGCGCCGGATCGTCTCGCGGTCGGCGGCAGGACGCGGGCGCTGGTCCCGCCCCGGCGTGCCGATCAGCCCCTCGATCCGTGCCTCCAGTCCCTCGATCGTGCGGTTCAGCGCATCGAGCGACGACCGTTCGCCGAGGCCTGCGCCTGCGCGGGGAGGAGTGGTTCGCGATCCGTTCATCTGTTCTTCGCCCTTGTCGCCAGTCGGAGGTGGCAATCTCGTTTCGCAAGGGGCCCTTCGTGATGCAGTCTGCGCATCGGAGGCCGGAACGAAGCTTGCGGGCACGCGAAGAACAGGACTGCCGCCACTTCAAACCTTGCGGCTTCACCATCGTCGAAACGTGGTAAACAAGCCGTTAACCAGCCTGAAGTTTTTTTAACGAGTGCGGCGGCGGCTCAGGCCGCGCGGGCGACGAGGCGGCGCCGGCGCAGCCTCGGCCAGAGGATGAGCCAGCTGACGAGCACGAGATTGACGCAGTTCCAGAGAAAACCGTGCAGGAAGGCGAGGCGGTAGGAGCCGGTGGCATCGAAGATGTAGCCGGCGGCGAGGCCGCCGCAGGCCATGCCGAGAACGGTCGCCATCAGCACGAGGCTGATGCGCATGCCGGCCTCGCGCGGCGGCAGGAACTGGCGGATGATCACCGCATACATCGGCACGATGCCGCCCTGGAACAGGCCGAACAGGCCGGAGATCACATAAAGCGACGACTGGCTGTTGAAGAACACGTAGAGCATCAGCGCCGCCGCCTGCATGGAGGAGCCGAGGATCAGCATCGGCCCGGCGCCGATCCGGTCGGCGAGCACGCCGGAGGCGAGCCGGCTGACGACGCCGAGCCCCAGCATCAGGGCGATGATCTGCGTTCCGATCGCGACGCCGTAGCCGAGATCGCCGCAATAGGCGACGAGGTGGACCTGCGGCATCGACATCGCCATGCAGCAGGCGAAGCCGGCGACGACGAGAACGGCCTGCAGCACGTTGGGTTTCAGGCCGAGTTCGCCGCGCGCCGCCTCCGTCGCGGCTTCGGCCTGGAGATAGGTCGCGCTCTGCAGGCGCCGTTTCAGCAGGAGGCCGACCGGCACCATCACCAGCGGTGCGAACAGGCCGATCGCGACATGGGTCGCCCGCCAGCCTTGCGTCGCCTGGAGGTGCTCGATGACGAGCGGCCACACCGCGCCCGCGAGATAGCTGCCGGAGGCGGCGAAGGCGACCGCGAGCGCCCGGTGCCGGCGGAACCAGTGCGACAGGTCCGAGATCAGCGGCGCGAAGCCCGCCGCCGAGCCAAGGCCGATCACCGCCGAAAGGGCGGAATACTGCCAGAGGCTGGTGGTGAAGGCGGCCGCGACATAGCCGATGCCGAGCAGGACGGCGCCGATCAGCACCGGCGCGACGATGCCGACCCGGTCGGCGAGCCGGCCCATGGCGACGCCGCCGAAGGCAAAGCCGAGCATGGTGCAGGTATAAGGCAGGGACGCGCCGCCGCGCACCGTGCCGAACTCGATCTCGAGGATCGGCAGCAGGACGACGACCGACCAGTTGCCGACGCAGGCGACCGTGCCGAGAACGAGCGTGAGGAACAGCCGGAACCAGGCATAGGGCGAATCGACCTCGCCCCTTCCGTCGCCGTCCGTCCGGCGTCCCGAGATCGACATCGCACACTCCTCCAGATCCGTAGTGCCTCCGGCGTTGACCTGTCACCGCGCGCCGGCGCCGTCAAGCGTCTCCGTCTCGATCGGCGATGGCCCGTCCCCGACCGGGCATGTCCCGGCGGGGTCGGGATCGTCAACCGGGTGCGCAAAGACGCCCGTATCGCGGCGATCGCCGCTCCCGCATCGGCCCTTCGCCTCGATCCGGGGCGGCAACGGCGTCGAAGACGGCAGCGTCGCCGCGGCAGAGACCCGTGGAGGACGTGGCGGTCGCGGCACCGGTTCCGCCGGCATGAGGTCGGCGCACGGAAAAAGGCCGTGCCTCCCCCTGCGCGCGACTGCCCCCGTCTTCGGGCCGGACGCGGGCAGTGAGGAAACGTAAGGGATCTCGCCCTTACACTGGGCGAGGCCGGACGGGCGGAGCACGGGCTGCGGGAATTTTTGACGTTTACGCGAACGTCAAAAATCCCTAGGCTGACCCGACATCGCGGGACGGCGGAGGCGCGGCGGAGCACCGCCCAGAAAAGGTGAGGACTGAGATGCCTGTCTACAAGGCCCCGGTGACGGATACGCTTTTCGTGCTCGACGACGTGCTGGACATCGGGCGCCACGGCGCCCTGCCGGGTTTCGGCGAGGCGAGCGCCGAGACGGTCGAGGCGATCCTCACCGAGGCGGCGAAGCTTGCCGAGGACGTGCTGTTTCCGCTCAACCTTTCCGGCGACCGGGAGGGCTGCACGCGCCAGGCCGACGGCCGCGTCACCACGCCTCAAGGGTTTCGCGAGGCATTCGGCCTCTATCGCGACAGCGGCTGGCTCGGCCTCGCCATTCCGGAGGAGCATGGCGGACAGGGCCTGCCCTACACGCTGCACACGGCGGTCGGCGAATATTTCTCCGCCGCCAACATGGCCTTCACCATGTATCCGGGCCTGACGCAGGGAGCGATCGCCGCGATCCTCGTCCATGGCAGCGCGGAGCAGAAGGCGACCTACCTGCCGAAAATGGTGGAGGGGCGCTGGACCGGCACGATGAACCTGACGGAACCCCATTGCGGCACCGATCTCGGCCTGCTGCGGACGAAGGCGGTTCCGCAGGGCGACGGCAGCTACCGGATCACCGGCCAGAAGATCTTCATCTCCGCCGGCGAGCACGATCTTTCCGACAACATCGTCCATCTGGTGCTTGCCCGCATCGAGGGCGCGCCGGAGGGAACCAAGGGCATCTCGCTGTTCATCGTGCCGAAATTCCAGGTGAACGAGGACGGGACGCCCGGTGCGGCGAACGGCGTCACCTGCGGCGCGATCGAGCACAAGATGGGCATCCACGCCAATGCCACCTGCGTGATGAACTATGACGGCGCGATCGGCCAGCTGATCGGCACGGAGAATCGCGGCCTCAACGCCATGTTCGTGATGATGAACGAGGCCCGGCTCGGCGTCGGCATGCAAGGCCTGTCGATCGCCGAGGTCGCCTACCAGAATGCCGCCGCCTATGCGCGCGAACGGCTGCAGGGCCGGGCGCTGACGGGCGCGAAGGCGCCGGCAAAGGCGGCCGATCCGATCATCGTCCATCCGGACGTGCGCCGCACGCTGATGACGATCCGCGCCTTCACCGAGGCGGGCCGCGCCTTCACGCTGTGGACGGCGCTGAAATCCGACATCGCCCACCGCTCCGGCGACGCCGCCGAGCGCCAGGCGGCCGACGACCTGCTCGGCCTGATGACGCCGATCCTCAAGGGCGTGATGACCGACCGCGGCTTCGACCACACGGTGATGGCGCAGCAGGTCTTCGGCGGCCACGGCTATATCGAGGAGCATGGCATGAGCCAGTATGTGCGCGACGCGCGCATCGCCATGATCTACGAGGGCGCCAACGGCATTCAGGCGCTCGACCTCGTCGGCCGCAAGCTCGGCCAGAACGGCGGACGGGCGATCATGGCGCTGTTCAAGGAAATCGGCGATTTCTGCGAGGAGAACCGCAGCGACGAAAAGCTCGTCGTCTACACCAAGGCGCTGAAGAAGGGATTGGGCGACCTGCAGGCCGCGACCATGTGGTTCATGGCCAATGCGCTCGCCAGGCCCGACAATGCCGGCGCCGGCTCGACCGACTACATGCACCTCTCCGGCCTCGTCATGCTCGGCTACATGTGGGCGAAGATGGCGAAGGCGGCGGAAGAAAAGCTGGCCGCGGGTGAAGCTGACAATGCCGCGTTCCTCAAGGCCAAGCTGGTGACGGCGCGTTTCTTCATGGAACGGCTGCTGCCGGAAACCGCCCTGCGCAAGGCCCGCATCGAGGCGGGCGCGGACACGACGATGGCGCTGGAGGCGGATAGATTTTGAGCGCATTCCGCCGAACCCGACCGCGCAAGACGGATTGACCCCTCGCCTGGCGCCACTACAACCACATCATCAGGCAGGATGACTGCTCCACGGGAGTTCTTACGACCATGACCGACGTCTTCATCTACGACCATGTGCGCACCCCGCGCGGGCGCGGCAAGAAGGACGGCGCGCTGCACGAGGTGCCGTCGGTCCGGCTCGCGGCCAAGGTGCTGGAGGCGATCCGCGACCGCAACGGTCTGGACACCGCCGAAGTCGACGACATCATCATGGGTTGCGTCGACCCCGTGATGGATGCCGGCGCCGTCATCGCCAAGGGGGCCGCCTTCGAGGCCGGCTATGCGACGCGGGCGCCGGGCATGCAGATCTCGCGCTTCTGCGCCTCCGGGCTCGACGCCGTCAACCTTGCGGCGGCCAAGATCGCGCAAGGGGCGGACGATATCGCCATTGCCGGCGGCGTCGAGAGCATGTCGCGCGTCGGCCTCGGCATGGCGGGCGGCGCCTGGTTCATGGACCCGTCCGTCAACCTGCCGGCCTACTTCATGCCGCAGGGCGTCTCCGCCGACCTGATCGCCACGAAATACGGGTTTTCCCGCGACGACGTCGATGCCTATGCGGTGGAGAGCCAGAAGCGCGCGGCCCATGCATGGGCGAGCGGCTATTTCGATCGCTCGGTCGTACCCGTAAAAGACCAGAACGGGCTGACCATTCTCGACCGCGACGAGCACATGCGCCCCGGCACGGACATGCAGGCGCTGGCGGCGCTGAACCCTTCCTTCCAGATGCCGGGCGAGATGGGAGGCTTCGAATCCGTCGCCATCCAGGCTCATCCCGAGATCGAGCGCCTCACTTATGTCCACCATGCCGGCAATTCGTCGGGCATCGTCGATGGCGCGGCCGCCGTGCTCATCGGCTCGAAGGCCGGCGGCGAGGCGATGGGGCTGAAACCGAGGGCAAGAATCCGTGCCTTCGCCAATACCGGCTCCGATCCGGCGCTGATGCTCACCGGCCCCGTCGACGTCACGGAAAAGCTGCTGAAGCGCTCGGGCATGTCGCTCTCGGACATCGACCTCTTCGAGCTCAACGAAGCCTTCGCCGCCGTGGTGCTGCGCTACCGCCAAGCCTTCGACATTTCCTCCGACATCATCAACGTCAATGGCGGAGCGATCGCCATGGGCCATCCGCTCGGCGCCACCGGGGCGATGATCCTCGGCACCGTGCTCGACGAACTGGAACGCCGCGATCTCAACACCGCGCTGGTGACGCTCTGCATCGGCGCCGGCATGGGCACCGCGACGATCATCGAACGCGTCTGAGCCGGGGAGAACAGACTATGACCTACACCAACTTCTCCATCGAGACCGACGCCGACGGCCTCGCGCTCGTCACCTGGGACATGCCGGGCCGGTCGATGAACGTCATCACCCAGGAGGTGCTGGCGGAACTCGATGCGATCGTCGATCAGGTCGCCTCGGACGCTGCGGTCAAGGGCGCGGTCGTGACGTCCGGCAAGGCCGCCTTTTCCGGCGGCGCCGATCTTTCGATGATCAAGGGCATGTTCTCCTTCTACGAAGAGCAGAAGCGGACAGATCCCGACCACGCGGCGGAAAAGCTGTTCGAGCTCGCCGGCAGCCTCACCCGCGTCTTCCGCAAGCTCGAAACCTGCGGCAAGCCCTGGGTCGCGGCGATCAACGGCACCTGCATGGGCGGCGCCTTCGAACTGGCGCTCGCCTGCCACGGCCGCGTCGCCGCCAACACGGCATCGGTGAAGATCGCCCTTCCCGAGGTCAAGGTCGGCATCTTTCCCGGCGCCGGCGGCACCCAGCGCGTGCCCCGCCTGACCAACACGCAGGACGCCCTGCAGATGATGACGACCGGCCAGACGCTCACCCCGCAGCGCGCCAGGGCGATGGGCCTCGTCCACGAGATCGTCGATCCGGATAGACTCATCGAGGCGGCGAAGGCGATGCTGAAGGCGGGCCTGAAGCCCGTCCAGCCCTGGGACGAGCGCGGCTTCAAGGTGCCGGGCGGCGGCGTCTGGACGCCCGCCGGCGGTCAGCTCTGGCCGGCGGCCTCGGCGATCCTGCGGCGCGAGACCTATGGCAACTTCCCCGGCGCGACGGCGATCCTCAAATGCGTCTATGAAGGCCTGCAACTGCCCTTCGACACGGCGCTGAAGGTCGAGCAGCGCTATTTCACCGAGATCCTGCAGACGACCGAAGCGTTTTCGATGATCCGCTCGCTGTTCATTTCGATGCAGGAACTCGGCAAGGGCGCGCGCCGGCCGGCCGGCATTGCGAAATCGCGCTTCGCCAAGATCGGCGTCGTCGGCGCCGGCTTCATGGGCGCGTCGATCGCCTATGTGACGGCCGCCGCCGGCATTCCGGTGACGCTGATCGACCGCGACATCGCGGCGGCGGAAAAGGGCAAGGCGCATTCGGAAAAGCTGGTGAAGGACAGCGTCGGCAAGGGCCGTTTCAGCCAGGAAGAGGGCGAGGCGCTGCTTGCCCGCATCACGCCGTCGGCCGACTATCAGGATCTCGCCGATGCCGGCCTCGTCATCGAGGCGGTGTTCGAGGACCGGGCGGTCAAGACCGCCGTGATCAAGGCGGTCGAAGCCGTGATCGCGCCGGACGCGATCTTCGCCTCCAACACCTCCACCCTGCCGATCTCGGGTCTGGCCGAAACCTCGATCCGGCCGGAGCAGTTCATCGGCATCCACTTCTTCTCGCCTGTGGAAAAAATGATGCTGACCGAGGTGATCCTCGGGGAGAAGACCGGCGACGGGGCGCTGGCGACCGCGCTCGATTTCGTCGCCGCGATCAGGAAGACGCCGATCGTCGTCAACGACACGCGCGGCTTCTACGTCAACCGCTGCGTCTTCCGCTACATCCACGAAGCCTATGACATGCTGATCGAGGGCGTGCCGCCGGCGATGATCGAGAATGCGGCGAAGATGGCCGGCATGCCGGTCGGACCGCTGTCTCTCAACGACGAGGTGGCGATCGATCTCAGCCAGAAGATCCTGAAGGCCTCGATCGCCGATCTCGGCGCGGCCTCCGTCGATCCGGAGCACATGGCGCTGATCGACCGGATGGTCGACGATCTCGACCGGCGCGGCCGCAAGAACGGCCACGGCTTCTACGAATATCCGGCGAAGCCCGCGAAGAAATATCTCTGGCCGGAGCTGAAGACCTTCTACCCGCAGCAGCCGGCGGAGGCGGTCGATGTCGAGGTCTTGAAGAGCCGCTTCCTCGTCACCATCGCGCTGGAGGCGGCCCGCACCGTCGAGGAGGGCATCGTCACCGATCCGCGCGAGGCGGATGTCGGCTCGATCCTCGGCTTCGGCTTTGCGCCCTATACCGGGGGGACGCTCAGCTATATCGACGGCATGGGCGTGAAGGCCTTCGTCGCGCTCTGCGAACGGCTCGCGGCCGACCACGGCGACCGCTTCCGCCCGACGGCGCTGCTTGAGGAGATGGCGGCGAAGGGCGAGACCTTCTACGGCCGCTTCGACCCTTACGCGAAGAGCAGGGCGGCCTAAAGCGTGTCTCGCAAAGGTGTGCAGCAGTCTTGCGAAAAGACACGCGTAGAAACAAAGACCTAAAGCTTACAAGCGAATCTGAAAGATCGCGACACGCTTTAAGCCATGTCCAGCCGGAGCGGGATCGCTTCGGCGTCGGACACAGCGCAGAAGCCAGAGGAGAGAGCGCTCTGGGGACCCCGCTCACCGGAACGCCTGAGATCACAGCCCCAGGATCGAGAGCATGACGAAGGTGGCAAAGAGCACGAAATGCGTCATGCCCTCGATCGCATTGGTCTCGCCGTCGTTGAGGTTGATGGCGGCGACGACCAGCGTGATCGCGACCATCACCGTCTGCACCGGCGTCATCGCCATGATGAAGGGCTGGCCGGTATAGAGCGCGATCGCCTCCATCACCGGCACGGTGAGGATGACGGTGGAGAGCGACGCGCCGAGCGCGATGTTGACGACGGCCTGCATCCGGTTGGCGAGCGCGGCCCTCATCGCCGTCAGGATCTCCGGCGCGGCCGAGATGGTCGCGACCACGATCGCGGCGATCGCCGGCGGCGCGCCGCTGCCGCGCAGGCCCTCGCCGAGCAGCGTCGACATCATCTCTGCCAGGACGCCGATCACCACGATGCCGAGGACGAGGAGGCCGATGGCCCGCGTCACCGGTTCCTCCTCCTCCGTCCCGTGCTCCGCGGCGGAGGCGGCGCGCGGCGCGCGCGGATAGGCATAGGAGAAGAAATAGCTGTGCGCGCCCACCTGCATGCGCAGGAACAGCGTGTAGAGCAGGATCATCGCGCCGATGGTGAAGGCGGAATAGAAATGCCATTTCGCCTGCGGGATGAATTCCGGCACCACCATCGAAATGCCCATCGCCGTCAGGATCATCACGCTGTAGGTGCGGCTGGAATCGTCGTTGTAGGGCTGCTCGCCGTGCTTCAGGCCGCCGAGAAGCGCGGCAAGGCCGAGGATGCCGTTGATGTCGAGCATGACGGCGGCGTAGATCGTGTCGCGGACCAGCGTCGGCGAGCTTTCCCCGCCCATCATGATCGCCAGGATGATCACCTCGACGAGCACCGCCGACAGCGTCAGGATCATCGTGCCGTAGGGATCGCCGACCCTGGCGGCCAGCACCTCGGCATGGTGGGCGACGCGCATGGAGGCGGCGACGATCGCGACGATCAAAAGCCCCGCACCGATGAGCGCCGTCATTCGTCCCGCGTCGAGCAATGTGTGCTCGGCCATGGCCCCGGCCGCGGCGGCGAGGATGGCCGCGATCAGCAGGCGTTCGGATTTCAGGATGGACAGCATGGGAAAACTCGCTGGGATCGACGGAATAGGGCGCACCCGTGAACGGTCCGCCGGGCAATCGTCCGGAACACCTTCCTTCTTTGTTTTAAAGTGATCGCCGATGCAAGGGCGGATGGACCGTTTGCCACCGGTCTGTCCTTAGGTCCCACGCCGAGACGCCTGCGAATTCAGGATTATTTTCCTCTCCATATTTACTCAGGGAACCGCTTCGGCTAGGGTATCCCATGCTCGTTCCCGCACCGTTCGGGCGTGCCGGCCTTTCCGGGATCCAGGATGCTTTCACACGACCGCATATGGGGCGCGATCGATGCGCTCGCCGAAAGCCACCAGCTTTCCCCCTCCGGTCTCGCGCGCCGCGCCGGTCTCGACCCGACCGCGTTCAACAAGTCGAAGCGCCAGTCCGGCGATGGCCGCGAGCGCTGGCCGTCGACGGAATCGATCGCCAAGGTGCTGGAGGCGACCGGCGCCTCCCTGGAACAGTTCATGGAACTGATGCGCCCGGCGCCCCCCGCCTCCGGCCTGCCGGAGGGAAGCTTTCCGCCGCAGGCCGGCTCGATCCCGCTGCTGGGCTTCGCCCAGGCCGGGTCGGGCGGCTTCTTCGACGATGGCGGCTTTCCGGCGGGACAGGGATGGGACATCGTCGAGTTCCCGAAGAGCCCCACGGAGCAGACGGGGGTCTACGCGCTGGAGATCCAGGGCGACAGCATGGCGCCGCTCTACCGCGACGGCGACGTGCTGATCGTCGACCCGGGCGCGCAGGTGCGGCGCGGCGACCGCATCGTGCTGAAGACCCGCGACGGCGAGGTCATGGCGAAGATCCTGCTGCGCCGTTCGCCCCGCAGCATCGAACTCCTGTCGCTCAACCCCGAGCATCCGAACCGCAGCTTCGACCTTGCCGATGTCGAATGGATCGCCCGGATCATCTGGGCCAGCCAGTGATGCGGACGCGGCAACCGGGCCTCCGCGCCCTAGGATCATTTTCCTGATGCGTGGGCAGATGTTTCTCTCCGCCGGCCATGGCGTGGCGATCCTCGCCTTTCTCGGCCTGCTCGCCGCCGGCAGCGTCCGCATCGGCGCGCGCGAGGCGGACCCGTCCACGACCTTCGTGCTCGAGACGCCGGACGGCGACGGGGCGGAGGTCGATCCCCCGGGAACGCCGTCCGAAGATCCCATGCCTTTCGACGCAGGGACGATGCCACCGGCAACCGACGAGGCGGTGGAGAGCGCACCCTTGCGCGAGGTGCCGGCCGACCCAGGCGTGGACGCCAGGGACGGCACGCCGCTCGAACGGGTCGCGCCGCGCCCCGCCGCGTCCGGCACACAGGGTGAGGCGCCGGCGAAGCCGGTGCTCCTTGCCCGTCCGGTGCCGCTCAATGCCGGGTTGATCGCCTTCGATCACAGCCGGCGGCTGCAGCTCGACGGGATCGAGCCGCAGGATGCGGCGCGGCGCTGCGGTGCCGACGAATGGCCCTGCGGCGCGCTCGGCCGGACGGCGTTCCGCAACTTCCTCCGCGGCCGCTCGATCGCCTGCGACGTGCCCTCCGCCACCTGGGAGGAGACGGTGACGGCCCGGTGCACGGTTGCCGGCCAGGACCTCGCCGAATGGCTCGTGCGCAACGGCTGGGCCGAAGCCGGTCCCGGCTCCGCCTTCGCCGAGGCGGGGGACGACGCGCGGGCGGCCGGCCTCGGCATCTTCGGCACGGACCCGCGCCGGCGGCCGGTCCAGCCGTCGCCGCTGCCGCCGATCATGCCCGAGGACGGCGCGACGGACACCTTGTAAAGCGGCCCCGCGCTTCCCACACTGAAAGGCGCTCTCCACACTCCAACAGGATCCTTCCCGCATGAAAACGCTCAGCCACCACGACGCCCTCGTCTATGTCATGGTGACGATGTCGGCCGTCGACAGGACGATGACTGACCAGGAACTCGCCCGCATCGGCCGCCTCTGCCGCTTCCTGCCGGTCTTCGACGGTTTCGACGACGAACGGCTCGTCGCCGTGTCGCGCGAATGCGGCGCGCTGCTCGCCGGGGCGGAGGGTCTCGACATCGTTCTCGAAGTGATCCGCGAGGCGCTGCCGCCGCGCCTCTTCGACACGGCCTATGCGCTCGCCGTCGAAATCGCCGCCGCCGATCTTTCAGTGCGCGACGAGGAGATCCGACTCCTGCAACTCTTGCGCGACCGGCTCGGCCTCGACAAGCTGACCTGCGCCGCGATCGAACGCAGCGCGATCGCGAGGTTCCGCGCCTGAGGTCTCAGTCCGATCCAATCGAATCAGAACGACGCTCCCAGCGCTCTGTTTTGAAGCATGGTCTTGCGGAGGATCCCCGTTCCACTCCGTCCGGATGATGCTCCAAGGCCACGCAGAGGCGATCAGTAGATGCCGTCCGGGAAATAGCGCAGATAGAGATCCGCGAGTCGCCCCTGACGCGACAGCGCGAGCAGCGCGTGGTCGAGCGCCTGCGTCAGCAGCGGCGCATCGCGGCGATGCAGGATCGCAAGCCCCTCGCCGAGGAAACGCTGGGAGACATAGGCGCCGTCGATGAGGCTGCAGCAGCCGGCGGCCTCGGTGCTCGCGACCCAGAAGGAGAGCTGCACGCCGTCGGAAAAGGCGGCGGCCACCTCTCCCATGCGCAAGGCCGACAGCATGGCGCCGCGCGCCGGAAAGGCGCGGGCGTTCAGCTTGGGGAAGAAGGCGCGGAACATCGCCTCATGCGTCGTTCCCGCGACCACGCCCACCGGCTTCCCCGCAAGGCCTGCGACATCGCCCTTACCGCCGGCCGCCTTCGTGTTGACCGCGAAGCGGGCCGGAAGCTGCATGTAGGGCCGCGAGAAGGCGTAGCGCCCGCGCAGCTCCGGCGTGACCGCGATGCCGGCGATGATCGCCTCCCCCTCGCCCGCATCGAGCGCCGGGCGCAGCTCGTCGAAGGGCAGCGCCTGGATCTGGCATTTCGCCTCGATCTCCAGCTCCCGGCAGATCTCGCGCGCGAGATCGACATGGAAGCCCGACAGCTTCCCCGACTGGTCGATGAAATTGAAGGGCGGGAAATCCACCGTCGTCAGGAAGCGCAGCCGCGCCAGGGGCGTGAGATCCGGCTGGGCGATGCGCTCGCGCGCGTCGAAGAGCAGCGGCAAGGCCGGTCGCGCCGGATCCTGCGCCCGAGCCTGCGGCAGGCAGAATGCGGACATTGCGGAGACAAGCACGAAAAGCCCGTAAAATCTTAGGGATGTCCGGAACGGGTTTGGCATTATCTTCAAGGACCGGGAATGCCGCGTCGGCGGGAGTTGCGGAGGCATGCAGACCTATCCCTACAGTGATGCCGCAGCCCCGGTCAATCTGGAGGGGGTGCCGGCGGCATCGTCGCCCCTGCCCGCCCCCGCCGCCTCCGTCGACCTGTCGGACCGGTTCCGGGAATGGCGGACGCTGTACGACCTCGGCATCGAGCGGGCGCTGCTCGCGCGCTGCCTCATCGGCGCGCAGAAGGGAGGCACGACGATCGAGGCCCAGCTCGTCGCCTGCGGCGAGGCGGTGCAGCGGATCTACTTCGCCGCCGTCGCGCGCGTCCTCGGCCTGCCCTTCCTCGCCGAGATCGAACCCGACGCCGTTCGCGACACGCCGGCCCTCGACCTCCAGCTGCTCTGCCCGGAGCTGGTGCGCGTCTATCATCCGACGCGCCCGCCCGTGGTGGCGATCGTCCCGCCGCTTGCGGGCCTGGAGGCGATCGCCGAGGCGATGGCGGCGCGGCCCGGGCTTGGCGCGAGCCTCGCCGTGACGACGCCGGCGGCATTGCGTCGGGCCGTCTGGGGCGCGGGCGGGCGGCGCAGGGTCGAGGCGGCGGTCGGCACCCTCTTCGAGCAGGCGCCGCATCTCAGCGCCCGCGTCACCCTGCAGGGAATGCAGGGCTTCGCGATCGGCCTTCTGGTCTGGGGCATCGCGACCGCGGCCTATGCCGTGCCGCTGGCGAGCATCATCGCGCTCCATCTCGCCCTCTCGCTCTTCTATCTCGGGCATCTGGCGATCCGCATGATGGCGCTCGGCGCGCGGCTGCCGGAGCGGATCGCGCCCCTGCCGGGCGAAGAGGCGGAGCTTCCCGTCTACACGGTGCTGGTCGCGCTCTATCGGGAACGCGCCATCGCCGCCCAGCTCGTCGGCGCGCTGAACCGGCTCGACTGGCCGCCGGACCGGCTCGACATCAAGCTCGTCTGCGAGGCCGACGACCGCGAGACGATCGACGCCCTCAAGGCCGAAGGTCTGGCGGCCCATTACGAGATCGTCGAGGTCCCGCCCCGCCTGCCGCGCACCAAGCCGAAGGCGCTCGCCTATGCGCTCGCCGGCGCGCGCGGCAGCCTGATTACCGTCTACGATGCCGAGGACCGGCCGCATCCGGGCCAGCTACGCTCCGCCTATCGCCATTTTCGCAAGGGTCCGGACCGGCTCGCCTGCCTGCAGGCACCGCTGATCGTCACCAACAGCGGCCGCTCCTGGCTGAGCGCCCTGTTCGCGCTGGAATATTCCGCCCTCTTTCGCGGCCTGCTGCCGCTGCTCGCCCGCGTCGGCCTGCCGCTGCCGCTCGGCGGCACGTCGAACCATTTCCGCACGCAGGCGCTGAGGGACGCCGGCGGCTGGGACCCCTACAACGTCACCGAGGACGCCGATCTCGGCCTGCGCTTCTGCCGCCTCGGCTATACGGTCGGCGTCCTGCCGGAGCCGACGCTGGAGGAGGCGCCGACGGAGGTGCGGGTCTGGCTGGCGCAGCGCACGCGCTGGTTCAAGGGGTGGCTGCAGACCTGGCTGGTGCTGATGCGCGAACCGCGCCGGCTGAGGCGCGAGATGGGCAGCGCCGCCTTCCTCGTCTCGCAGGTGCTGATCGCGGGCATGCTCCTGTCGTCGCTGAGCCACCCCTTCATCCTCGCCTTCCTCGTCTATCTCGGCTGGCTGCTGGCCTTCGGCGACTTTGCCGCGCGGCCGGTCCTGAACGGCGCGCTGCTCGGCTGCGACATCGTCAACATCTTCGGCAGCTATACGGTGTTCATCCTGCTCGGCCTGCGCAAGATGGGCCGCCTCGAGCGCCGTGCCGTCGGCTGGCGATGGCTCGCCGCGCCCGGCTACTGGCTGCTGGTGTCGCTCGCGGCCTGGCGGGCGGTCGTGGAGCTCAACCGCCGCCCGTTCCAGTGGAACAAGACGCCGCACAAGCCGGTGTCAGCCGGAAAACCATGAGCATTGGATCGTGGGAGGGCTGGAGCGGGCAGCGGGAATCGAACCCGCACGAAAAGCTTGGGAAGCTTTCAGGCTACCACTACATCATGCCCGCAGCCGGGATGCAAAATCCATGAAGCGGCGCGTCGTGTCAAGCCGGCCGGCGTCACGCCATGCGGAAATGCTTGGAGAGCTTCAGCCCCTGCGCCTGGTAGTTGGAGCCGAGGCCGAGGCCGTAGAGGCCGGCGGGGCGCTCCAGCATGTGCTCGTAGACCAGCCGGCCGACGATCTGGCCGTCCTCGAGGATGAAGGGCACCTCGTGGCTGCGCACCTCCAGCACAGCGCGGCTGCCGCCGCCGCCGGCCGGGCCATGGCCGAAACCCGGATCGAAGAAGCCGGCATAATGGACGCGGAACTCGCCGACCAGCGGATCGAAGGGCGTCATCTCGGCCGCGTAGAGCGGCGGTACATGCACCGCCTCGCGCGAAACGAGGATGTAGAACTCGTCCGGATCGAGGATCAGCTCGCTGCGGCCGCGATTGTGGAGCGGCTCCCAGAAGTCGAGCACGTCGTGCACCGCCTTGCGGTCGACGTCGATCACGGCGGTGTGGTGCTTGCCGCGATAGCCGATCAGCCCGTCCGGCCCCGTGCCCTTGAGATCGATCGACAACGCGATGCCATTGCCGGTGACGTTCGGGCTTTCGCTCGCCACCAGGGTATCGGTCCCGTGCAGGGCCGTCAGCGCCGCGCCGTCGAGCAGCGCGTCGCCGATGCGGAAGCGGATCTGCGACAGGCGCGAGCCGCGCCGCACGACGACCGGGAAGGTGCGCGGGCTGATTTCCAGATAGAGCGGCCCGCGATAGCCGGGCGCGATCTTGTCGAATTCCTGCGCCCGGTCAGTGATGACACGGGTGAAGATGTCGAGGCGACCGGTCGAGCTCTTCGGGTTGGCCGAGGCCGACATCTCCTCCGGCAATTCCAGGCTTTCCATCAGCGGCACGATATAGACGCAGCCCGTCTCCAGCACCGCCCCCTCGGTGAGGTCGACGACGTGCAGCTTCAGCCTGTCGAGCTTGTCGGCGACGAGATGGGCGGGGCCCGGCAGGAAGCTCGCCCGCACCCGATAGGCCTTGGGGCCAAGGCGCAGGTCGAGGCTCGCCGGCTGGATCTGGTCGCCGTCGAGCGCCGCGTCGGCCTTCAGCCGGCCGGTTTCGAACAGCGCCGCGATCGCGCGGTCCGGGAGTATTCCTGAAGTCCGGCCCATCGTCTCTTTCCCCTTCGCTCGGCTGCGACAAAACCAAATACGGCCAATTGACGCAAGCGGAAGCCGGCAGTATGAGAGGCTTATTCCCGTGGTGATTTGGCCGGCCGGCTTGCAGCCACGTTAAAGAAGTCGCTAAAAAAGGCCGGGTTCGACGAACCGGCCCTGCATTGCACGGCCGGTTTTTTTGTTGTGATAGGGACTGCACATGAGCAAGAACTGGCGCCCGGCAACCCGACTCGTCCATGCCGGCACGAGCCGCTCCCCCCATGGCGAGACCTCCGAGGCGATCTTCCTGACGCAGGGCTTCGTCTACGAGACCTCGGAATCCGCCGAGGCCCGCTTCAAGGGCGAGACCGACGGCTTCATCTATGCGCGCTACGGCAGCCCGACCAACGCGATGTTCGAGGAGCGCATGTGCGCGCTCGAGGGTGCGGAGGACGCCCGCGCCACCGCCTCGGGCATGGCCGCCGTCTCCGCCGCCATCCTCTGCCAGCTGAAGGCCGGCGACCACATCGTGGCGGCGCGCGCCCTCTTCGGCTCCTGCCGCTGGGTGGTCGAGACGCTGGCGCCGAAATACGGCATCGGCTGCACGCTGATCGACGGCCGCGACCTCGACACCTGGGAGAAGGCGGTGACGCCGGCGACCAAGGTGTTCTTCCTCGAAAGCCCGACCAATCCGACGCTCGAGGTGGTCGACATCGCCGGCGTGGCGGCGATCGCCAATGCGCACGGCATCAAGGTGGTGGTCGACAACGTCTTCGCCACGCCGCTCTTCCAGAAGCCGCTCGAACTCGGCGCCCATGTCGTCGTCTATTCGGCGACCAAGCATATCGACGGCCAGGGCCGCTGCCTCGGCGGCGTCATCCTGTCGTCGAAGGACTGGATCGACGAGAACCTGCAAGACTATTTCCGCCACACCGGCCCGGCGCTCTCGCCCTTCAACGCCTGGACGCTGCTGAAAGGCCTGGAGACGCTGCCCCTGCGCGTGCGCCAGCAGACGGAGAACGCGGCGAAGATCGCCGACTTCCTCGCCGGACGCAACGAGGTCGCCCGCGTGATCTATCCCGGCCGCGCCGACCATCCGCAGGCCGACATCATCGCCCGGCAGATGACCGGCGGCTCGACGCTGGTCTGCTTCGAGCTGAAGGGCGGAAAGGAGGCGGCCTTCGCCTTCCAGAACGCGCTGGACGTGGTGCGCATCTCCAACAATCTCGGCGACGCCAAGAGCCTGATCACCCATCCGGCGACGACGACGCACAAGAACCTGACGGAGGAGGCGCGGCAGGAGCTCGGCATCTCGCCCGGCACCGTGCGGTTTTCGGCCGGCATCGAGGACGGCGACGACCTCGTCGAGGATTTCGCCCGCGCGCTCGACGCCGTGCGCGCCTGACGCCGATGCTAGGAACGGCCGCCATGCTGCGGCCGTTCCTTTTCGATACGCGTGTCAAGAACAATCGGCGCGATCTTTGTGCTTTCTTGACGAAGTTCCGCTAATGTATGGAAAAGAAAGGTCGAAGCAGCCGGCGGTCTCCGCGGCGGGAGGCCGGAGACGGGCCGGCGAGGCAAGGGATGATCAGATGTATCGCGCCAAAACACGCGACATCGAGGTGACGGTCGAACCGTATTACCTCGAGGAACAGTCCGATCCGGATGACAGCCGCTATGTCTGGGGCTATCGCATCGTCATCGCCAATCATTCCGAGATCGCCGTGCGGCTGCTCAGCCGCTACTGGCACATCACCGACGAGAACGGCCAGGTCGACGAGGTCAGCGGCCCCGGCGTCATCGGCGAGCAGCCGCTGCTCAACCCCGGCGACAGCTACGAATATTCGTCCGGCTGCCCGCTCGACACGCCGTCGGGCGTCATGTTCGGCCGCTACGGCATGCAATCGGCCGACGGCGACACGTTCGAGGTGGACATCCCCGCCTTCTCCCTCGACACGCCGGGCCTCGTGCGCACGCTCAACTGAAAGCTCTCCCGCCGGGGACGCGGGACGGCCGTGCGTGTCACTGCGGCAGGATTTCCGCAGCCTCGAAACGGTAGGTCGTCGAGCAGAACTCGCAGGTGACCTCGATGCCGCCCTCCGTCGACACATGGTCGATCTCCTCGCGGCTGAAGCCCGCGAGAACCTCCGCCAGCTTCTCGCGCGAGCAGCTGCAGCGATCCAGGACCTCCTGCGACGGGAAGACCGTGACACCGCGCTCGTGAAACAGCCGGTAGAGCAGCCGCTCGACGCCGACGGTCGGATCGGTCAGTTCATCCGCATCGACGCTCGCGACCATGACCTGCGCTTCCGACCAGAGGTCGTCCTCGTTCGAGAGCGTGTCGCGGGTGTCGCCGTCGCCGCCGTGCAGGTCGGGATGGCGCATGCGCTCCAGGGCCTGCGGCAGGAACTGCGCAACGAGACCGCCCGCCCGCCAGCGATGGCGCGGCCGGCCCTCGCCGTCGCGGTCGATCAGCTCGGCCGCCTCCAGCCGCACGCGGGTCGGGATCTGCTCCGACTGGCGGAAATAGACGCCGGCGATCTCCTCCAGCGTGGCACCGTCGAGTTCGACGATGCCCTGGTAGCGCTGCGTGTCCGGGCCCTGGTCGATGGTGAAGGCGAGCACGCCCTTGCCGAGCAGGTCGTGCGGCGCCGTCCTTCCGGCGGCAACGGCGGCGGCGAGCGCGTCGGCGTCGAAGCGGGCATAGGCGCGCACCGCCTGCGGCGTCGAGAAATCCGCCACGACGAGATCGACGGGCCCGTCGCCGCGGGTCTGGACGATCAGCTTGCCGTCGAACTTCAGCGAGGTGCCGAGCAGCACGGTCAGCACGATCGTCTCCGCCAGAAGGCGGGCGACCGGGGCCGGATAGTCATGGCGGCCGAGGATGGCGTCGAGCATCGGCCCTAGCTGGACCGCCCGGCCGCGCACGTCGAGCGCGTCGACCTGGAAGGGCACGACGTGATCGTCGCCGGCATGGCCGAATTCGCCAAGAACGCTTTCGGTGGTGGTCATGGTCAAAACTCCCGCGCCCCCGACCCGCGGTCGATCACGGGACGAGGCGCATGTCAAAACGGGCGCAAGGCGCCCTCGCCTGTTCGGTATGGGCCGCATGTAGGAATTCGCCGATCGTCATCAAGGGGACGGCATCAGGCGACAGACCGGGGCGGTTCCGTTTAGAATGCGTTGAGGCACCAGGCGAGGATCGACTTCTGGGCGTGCAGGCGGTTCTCCGCCTCGTCGAAGACGACCGACTGCGGTCCGTCGATCACTTCGTCGGTCACCTCCTCGCCGCGATGCGCCGGCAGGCAATGCATGAACAGCGCTCCCGGCGCCGCCTTGGCCATCAGGGCGCTGTTGACCTGGTAGGGCTGGAAGACGTTGTGGCCGCGGGCGCGGTGCTCCTGGTTCATCGACACCCAGGTGTCGGTGACGATGCAGTCGGCGCCGGTGACCGCCTTGTCGGCATCATGGGTCAGCACGATGTCGCCGCCATTGTCGCGGGCCCAGTTGAGGAACCTGTCCTTCGGCTCGGAGCCGAGCGGCACGGCCATGGTCATGCGGTAACCGAAGCGGGCCGAACCCTCGACCAGCGAATGCAGCACATTGTTGCCGTCGCCGGTCCAGGCGAGCGTCCTGCCCTTCACCGGGCCGCGATGCTCCTCGAAGGTCATGATGTCGGCCATGATCTGGCAAGGGTGGGTGTCGTCGGTCAGCCCGTTGATGACCGGTACGGTCGCGTGCTCGGCAAGCTCCAGCAGGCGGTTGTGGTCGGTGGTGCGGATCATGATCGCATCGACATAGCGCGACAGCACCTTGGCCGTGTCGCCGATCGTCTCGGCGCGGCCGAGCTGCATCTCGGTGCCGGAGAGGAACAGCGTCTCGCCGCCGAGCTGGCGCATGCCGACATCGAAGGAGACGCGGGTGCGGGTCGACGGCTTCTCGAAGATCATCGCCAGCATCTTGCCGGAAAGCGGCTTGTCGTCGGTGCCCGCCTTGGTCGCCACCTTGCGCAGCTTGGCGTCGTCGATGATGACGCGCAGGTCGCCGGCCGTCATTGCCGAGAGATCGAGAAAATGCCTGGTGCCGGCCATGTCCGTCTGTCCCTGTCCTTAGCTGTCGTCGCCTTCCGCCGGTCAGGCGGTCTTCCGTTCCGTCGCGGCCGTGATCCGTTCCGCCGCCCGCTCGAGACGCGCCAGCCCCTCGCGCGCCTCCTGCGCCGTCGTCGTCAGCGGCGGCAGCAGGCGCAGCACGTTGTCGCCCGCCGGCACCGCCAGCATATGCTCCGCCCGCACGGCCTTCAGGAACTCCGCCGGCGGAATGCGGGTCTTGACGCCGAGCATCAGCCCCTCGCCGCGGATCTCCTCGACCAGGTCCGGGTAGCGGTCCTTCAGCGAGGCGAGCCCCTGGCGGAAGACCAGCGCCACGTCGCGGACATGCTCGAGGAAGCCATCGGCCAGCACGACGTCGAGGACGGCATTGCCGACGGCCATCGCAAGCGGATTGCCGCCATAGGTCGTGCCATGGGTGCCGACGACCATGCCGGCGGCGGCCTCCGCCGTCGCGAGGCAGGCGCCGAAGGGAAAGCCGCCGCCGATGCCCTTGGCGACCGCCATGATGTCCGGCGTGATGCCGGCCCATTCATGGGCGAAGAGCTTGCCGGTGCGGCCGACGCCGCACTGGACCTCGTCGAGGATCAGGAGCAGGCCGTATTCGTCGCAGAGCGCCCGCAGTTCCTGGAGAAACGCGTTCGGCACCGGCCGGATGCCGCCCTCGCCCTGCACCGGCTCGATCAGGATCGCCGCGGTCTCCTCGGTGATCGCATCCTTGACCGCCTGCATGTCGCCGAAGGGTACCTGCAGGAAGCCCGGCACCTTGGGGCCGAAGCCCTCGAGATACTTCGCCTGCCCGCCGGCGGCGATCGTCGCCAGCGTGCGGCCGTGGAAGGCGCCCTCGAAGGTGATGACGTGGAACTTTTCCGGATGGCCCTTGGCGAAATGAAAGCGGCGCGCCGTCTTGATCGCGCATTCCAGCGCCTCGGCGCCGGAATTGGTGAAGAAGACCTTGTCGGCGAAGGTCACCTGGGTCAGCCGGCGGCCGAGCGTCTCCTGCCCGGGCACCTCGTAGAGATTGGAGAGGTGCCAGAGCTTGTCGGCCTGCCCCTTCAGGGCCGCGACCAGATGGGGATGGGAGTGGCCGAGCGAGCTGACGGCGATGCCGGCGGCGAAATCGAGGTAGCGCGTCCCGTCCTCGGCGATCAGCCAGACGCCGTCGCCGCGCTCGAAACGCAGCGGTGCGCGGGCATAGGTGTCGTAAAGCGGCGTGGCGTCGGCCATCTCGCGTCTCCCTCGATCGCTGCGGTGGAATGCCCGCGGATCAGGCGCCGCTGGCCCGAACACCGGCCCGAAAAATCAAAAACCGCCTTTCGGCGGCGCCGCACTATCATCATTTTTAGGCTGTGATGTCAACAAAGCGACGCCGTTTCGCCGCATGCGGGAGGGCGAAAACGCCGATCGATTTTTTTGGCCGGAAGGGCTTGCAAAAATGCCACGGCCTGAAAGCAAGTTGGGGAAAACCCAGATTTCGATTCGCAGCGATTCCATGGACTCTTGCCACGGAGTCCCCGGGCCGGTACCTTAATATCCGATTAAGAGACGCATGCGGCGGACCTAGTCACCGAAACACAAGTTGTCGCGTTGGCGCTCCGCCGGATGGCCGGGGCGGGATGGTTGATTCCATCGATGCCGGCGCCGGGACACGGGAGACGATGATCATGAACTGGACGGACGAGCGGGTCGAGAAGCTGAAGAAGCTGTGGTCGGAGGGGCTCAGCGCCAGCCAGATCGCCGCCCAGCTCGGCGGCGTCAGCCGCAACGCGGTGATCGGCAAGGTGCACCGGCTGAGCCTGCCGGGACGCGCCAAGGCCGGCGGCCCCGCCGCCGCGACACGCAACACCAAGCGCACCACCTCCGCCCCGAAAGCGCCGAACTATGCTGCGACCCGGGTGACGACGCGCACCGTGGTCCACCAGGCCGGCGCGACCATGCTGAAGGAAGAGGTCGAAGTCGCCGAGGAGGTCGTCGAGACGGTGGTGGAAGTGGCGCCGGTCCGCAGCAACGTCGTGGTTCCGATGACCCGCAGCATCGGCCTCACCCAGCTGACCGAGCGCACCTGCAAATGGCCGATCGGCGATCCGCTGAACGAGGAATTCCACTTCTGCGGCAACGACTCGCCCGACAGCTCGCCCTATTGCAGCTTCCATGCCCGCATCGCCTATCAGCCCTCCGCCGAGCGCCGCCGCGCCCGCTGACGGGGCAGGCCGGGACGGACCGGTGCCGATCTCAAAGACGAAAGCGACCGTGACCCTTTCCGGATCACGGTCGCTTTGTTTTACCGTTGCGGAATACGGCGCCCGTCAGCTCTCGAGGGAATAGCCGGCGCCGCGGACCGTGCGGATCACGTCCTGCATGTTGGAGAAATTCAGCGCCTTGCGCAGCCGGCCGACATGGACGTCGACGGTGCGCTCGTCGACATAGATGTCATGCCCCCAGACGCCGTCGAGGAGCTGCGAGCGCGAGAAGACCCGGCCCGGCGAGGTCATCAGGAATTCGAGCAGGCGGAATTCGGTCGGCCCCAGCCGCACCTCGCGCGACTTGCGATGGACGCGGTGCGTCTCGCGGTCGAGCTCGATGTCGCCGCATTTCAGCAGGGTCGACAGGACCTCCGGCTTGGCGCGGCGCAGCATCGCCTTGATCCGCGCCATCAGCTCTGGCGTCGAGAAGGGCTTGACGACATAGTCGTCGGCGCCGGTCGCAAGGCCGCGCACCCGCTCGCTCTCCTCGCCGCGCGCCGTCAGCATGATGATCGGCAGGCGCTCCGTTTCCGGCCGCTGGCGCAATCTCCGGCAGAGCTCGATGCCGGACACGCCGGGCAGCATCCAGTCGAGGACCAGGAGGTCCGGCACGCGCTCCTGCAGCCGGATCTCCGCCTCGTCGCCGCGATGGATCGTGTCGACCTCGAAGCCCTCGGCCTCGAGATTGTAGCGCAGGAGCACGCTCAGCGCCTCCTCGTCCTCGACAACGGCAATTCTCGGATTCATGGGGTCTGTTGCTCCCTGGCATGAGGCCCGCGGTCGGCGGGTCGCGGGACGGAAAACGTCCTCCCGCCGCAGCCGACGGAGACCGGCGGGCGAGCCCGCCGGGAAACCGTCCGGTCCGTTCTCCCGCGCGATGCGCGCGCGGCCGCGTTCCTCAGCCGGCGATGGCGCCGAGCGAGGCGGTGGTGTCGTCCTTCGGGCGCTCGCCCTCCGGCTGGGCGCCGGTCGCCATGTAATAGATCGTCTCGGCGATGTTGGTCGCGTGGTCGCCGATGCGCTCGATGTTCTTGGCGCAGAACAGGAGATGGGTGCAGGGCGTGATGTTGCGCGGGTCTTCCATCATGTAGGTGAGCAGCTCGCGGAACAGCGACGTATAGATCGCGTCGATCTCGTCGTCGCGCTCGCGGATGCTCTTCGCCTTCTCGGGAAGCCGCGAGGCGTAGACGTCGAGCACCTCCTTCAGCTGGGTCAGCGCCAGTTCGGCGAGATGCTCGAGGCCGCGGGCGAGCTGGCGCGGCACGCCGGAACCGGCGACCGAGGTCACGCGCTTGGCCGTGTTCTTGGCGAGGTCGCCGACGCGCTCGAGATCGGCGGCGATGCGGATCGACCCCATGATCTCGCGCAGGTCGCTCGCCATCGGCTGGCGCTTGGCGATGGTGACGATCGCCTTCTCGTTGATCTGGCGCTCGGCGTCGTCGAGGATGACGTCGTCGGAGATCACCTTCTGGGCGAGGCCGGTGTCCGAATGCACGAGCGCGCGGACGGATTCGGCCACCATCTGCTCGGAAATCCCGCCCATCTCGGAAATGCGGCGGGAGAGATACTTCAGTTCGTCGTCATAGGCGGAGACGATATGCGATGCCATGGTCGTGTTCCTTGAACGGGGGCGCGGATCAGCCGAACCGGCCCATGATGTAATCCTGGGTGCGCTGGTCGTCAGGATTGGTGAACATCTTGTCGGTGTCGTTCTCCTCGACGAGATTGCCGAGGTGGAACATGGCGGTGCGCTGCGAGACGCGGGCGGCCTGCTGCATCGAATGGGTGACGATGACGATCGTGTAGTTGGCGCGCAGCTCGTGGATCAGTTCCTCGACCTTGGCGGTGGCGATCGGGTCGAGGGCCGAGCAAGGCTCGTCCATCAGGATGACCTCGGGGCTGACGGCCACGGCACGCGCGATGCAGAGGCGCTGCTGCTGGCCGCCGGAAAGCCCGGTGCCCGGCTCGTGCAGCCGGTCCTTCACCTCGTTCCAGAGGCCGGCCTTCTGCAAGCTGGTCTCGACGATCTGGTCGAACTCGCTGCGGCCGCGCGCAAGCCCGTGGATCTTCGGCCCGTAGGCGACGTTCTCGTAGATCGACTTCGGGAAGGGGTTCGGCTTCTGGAACACCATGCCGACGCGGGCGCGCAGCTCGACGACGTCGATCGCCGGGTCGTAGATGTCGTCCTGCTCGAGCGTGATCCTGCCGGTGACCCGGCAGTTCTCGATCGTGTCGTTCATGCGGTTCAGCGTCCTGAGGAAGGTGGACTTGCCGCAGCCGGACGGGCCGATCAACGCCGTCACGGTGTTTTCGCGGATGTTCAGGTTGACGTCGAACAAGGCGCGCTTCTCGCCGTAATAGACGGAGACGTCCTTGCCGATCATCTTGTAGGGAACGCTGTTCATCTTCTCACCCACGGCTTTCTCGATCGCTGCTTCCGTCATCATGTTCATGATCAGTATCCTTCTACCAGCGACGTTCAAATCGGCGGCGCAAAAGAATGGCGCCGAGGTTCATGACAATGAGGAAGATCAGGAGAATGATGATCGCCCCCGAGGTGCGTTCGACGAAGGCGCGTTCCGCCTCGTTGGCCCACATGTAGATCTGCACCGGCATCGCGGTGGCCGGATCCAGCGGCGAGGCCGGAAAATCGGCGACGAAGGCGACCATGCCGATCAGCAGCAGCGGCGCGGTCTCGCCGAGCGCATGGGCGAGGCCGATGATCGTGCCGGTCAGGATGCCGGGCATGGCGAGCGGCAGGACGTGGTGGAACACGGTCTGCATCTTCGAGGCGCCGAGCCCGAGGGCGGCGGCGCGGATCGACGGCGGCACGGCCTTCAGCGCCGCGCGGGTGGCGATGATGATCGTCGGCAGCGTCATCAGCGTCAGCACCAGGCCGCCGACGATCGCGGCGGAACGCGGCAGGCCGGCGAAGTTGATGAAGACCGCGAGGCCGAGCAGACCGTAGACGATCGAGGGCACCGCCGCCAGATTGTTGATGTTGACCTCGATCAGGTCGGTGAAGCGGTTCTTCGGCGCGAATTCCTCGAGATAGATCGAGGCGGCGACGCCGATCGGCAGCGACAGCACCAGCACGATGAGCATCATGTAGAGCGAGCCGAGAAAGGCGACGCCGACGCCGGCGGCTTCCGGACGGCTGGAGGCGCCGTTGGTGAAGATACCGGTGTTGAAATGCTTGGCGAGCGCGCCCGCTTCCGCGAGCTGGTTCATCCAGCCCACCTGCCTGTCGGAGACCTTTCGGCTCGTCTCGGCGACCGAGAGGTCGATCTGGCCCTTGAAGGCCGAGTCGAGGTCGCCATGGGCGAGCATGGTCACCGGGACCGTTCTGCCGATCAGCGACGGGTCGGCGACGACCATCTTGCGCAACTGCACGCGGACGCTGTCGGAGATCATGCCGTTGACGGCGCGAAGGCCTGCGCGGTCGCTCATCTCGACGCCGAGCACCTTGGCGAGCGCGTTGCGGGCGACGACCGGGTAGTTGGCGCTGACGAGCTTGGCCGGGTTGGTCGCCCGCTCGTTGTCCTTGTCGATGATCTGCTCGGAAAACTCGACCGGGATGGTGATCATCGTCTGCTGGAACGCGGTGTAGCCCTTGGAGACGACCGAGAACAGCAGCAGGAAAAGGAACAGGAGGCCGAAGCAGATCGCCGCCAGTCCATAGAGGCGGAAGCGGCGCTCCGCGGCGTAGCGGCGGGAGATCCCGATGTCGCGACGCGTCTGCTTGACGCCGGCATGGGCGGCGTTGGCCGAGATGACCTGGCTCATTCGTACTGCTCCCGGTACTTGCGGACGATGTAGAGGGCGTAGATGTTCAGGCAGAGCGTGATCACGAAGAGCGTGATGCCGAGCGCGAAGGCGACCAGGGTCTGCGGCGAGGTGAATTCGAGGTCGCCGGTCAGCTGGTTGACGATCTTGACCGTCACCGTGGTCATCGGGTCGAAGGGGTTGAGCTGCATGCGGGCGGCGACGCCGGCGGCGAGCACCACGATCATCGTCTCGCCGATGGCGCGCGAGGCGGTCATCAGCACGGCGCCGACGATGCCCGGCAGCGCCGCCGGCAGGATCACACGCTTGATCGTCTCCGAGCGGGTGGCACCGAGGCCGAGCGAACCGTCGCGCAGCGACCGGGGCACGGCGGTGATGATGTCGTCGGAGAGCGAGGAGACGTAGGGGATCAGCATGATGCCCATGACGAAACCGGCGGTCAGCACGCTCTGCGCCTGGATGAAGCTGGTGAAATTTCCGGTGGCGATGCCGGCGATCTGGGCCGAGATGTCGCGCAGGAACGGGCCGACCGAGACGAGGGCGAAGAAGCCGTAGACGATGGTCGGGATGCCGGCCAGCACTTCGAGGAGGGGTTTGGCGGCGGCGCGGAACTTCGGCGAGGCGTATTCCGCCATGTAGATCGCGGCGAAGAGGCCGATCGGCACGGCAAAGAGCATGGCGACGAGGCCGATATAGAGCGTGCCGAGCAGAAGCGGGATCAGGCCGAACTGGCCGGAGGTGCCGGCGGCACCGGCGGCGGCGAAGCGCGGATCCCAGACCGTGCCGAAGAAGAACTCCCAGGGCGAGACCATGGTGAAGAAGTGGATCGCCTCGGTCAGCATCGAGGCGACGATGCCGACGGTCGTCAGGATGGCGATCGAGGAGGCGGCGATCAGCGCGCCGAGGATGACGCGCTCGACGCCGTTGCGGGCCCGAAAGCGCGGGGCGATCGACCGGAAGGCGAGCGCCGCGCCGAGGGCGGAGGCGAGAAGGGCCGCGACGGTGAGGGCGATGCGGCTCGTGGCCGACATCGCGTTCAGGTCCTTCGCCGCCTCGATCATGTAGGGCTGCGGCTGGTCGGCGAGCGGCACGCCGCGCGAGGCGAGCAGCGCGCGCACGTCGCCCGAACCGCTCTCGGCCTCGGCCAGTTCCTGCGGCGTCAGCAGCACGAGGCCGCGCGCGATCGAGCCGACCATGTTGTAGGCGAGGTTCTGCGTCGCCTGCGGCTGGGCCTTGACGTCCTCGGGAAACGAGGCGCGCACGGAGGAATTGATATAGGCCGGCGCGGCGATCACCCAGACGAAGATCAGCGCCAAAGCGGGCAGGATGGTCCAGACCGCGACATGCGCCCCGTAATAGCCCGGCCGGGAATGAAGGTTCGACGACTTGCCGTTGGCAAGCGCGAAGGCACGCCTGGCGCCGAACGTGTAGCCGAAGAGGCCGATCACGACGATGACCAGGACAAGGATTGAAACATTCATAGAGGTGTCCCCCGGCGCGACGACCGTCCTGCCCGTCACGGGCCCTGAACGACGATCCGGCGCCTTGCCGCCCAGACTCCGGCATCGGAGCCGTTGATTCCGTCCTCACGCCGCCGGGCCCGGCCTCCGGCGCCCGCGCGCGTCAGGCCGCCCGCGGCGGACGGACGGCGGCGCGTCCCGATGCGCCGCCGTCCGGTTGCCGGTTACATGATCTTGCCGTCTTCGAAGCTCTTGCGGATCTCTTCGCGCTCGGCGTCCGGAGCGGCGACGAGGCCGTATTCGGCGAGCGGGCTGTCGGGGCCGATCATGTCGTCGCTCGTGAAGAACTCGACATATTCCTTGAGGCCCGGGATGACGCCGAGATGCGCCTTCTTCACGTAGAAGAACAGCGGGCGCGACACCGGATATTCGCCCGAGGCAATCGTTTCGGTCGAAGGCACGACGCCGTTGACGGTCGCGACCTTCAGCTTGTCGGCGTTGTTTTCATAGAAGGACAGGCCGAAGACGCCGATGCCGGACTTGTTGGCGGCGATGCGGGCGAGCGTCTCGGTGTAATCGCCGTCGATGTCGACAGCCATCCCGTCCTTGCGCACGGCGACGCACTTGGCATGCTGTTCCTTCTCGTCGGAGACGGCGGCCTTGATCGCATCGAGGGCGCCGACGTCCTTGCAGCCCTGGGCGAGGATCTTTTCCTCGAAGACTTCGCGGGTGCCGTGCTTCTCGCCCGGGATGTAGGCGGCGATCTCGGCGTCGGGCAGCGAGGCGTTGACCTCGGACCACTTCTTGTAGGGGTTGGCGACGAGCTTGCCGTCGACGACGACTTCGGCCGCGAGCGCCGCGTAGAGGTCCTTCGGCTCGAGCTTCAGGTCGGCATTGCCGCTGTCGGTGGCAAAGACGATGCCGTCATAGCCGATCTTGATTTCCTGGATCTCGGTCACGCCGGCGGCCTTGCAGGCCTCGACCTCGGAGGCCTTGATCGGGCGCGAGGAGTTGGCGATGTCGATGGTGTTCGGGCCGACGCCCTTGCAGAATTCCTTCAGGCCGCCCGAGGAGCCGCCCGACTCGACGATCGGCGTCTTGAAGTCCGGATAGGTCTCGGCAAAGGTCTCGGCGACGATCTTGGCATAGGGCAGGACCGTCGAGGAGCCGGCGACCTGGACCTGGTCGCGGGCGGCGGCAGCGCCGGCAAACGCGACGGAGGCGGCGAGCGCCGCGACGGTGAGGGTCAGAGATTTCATTGCGTGCTCTCCCGTAAGGGCTTGTGGGGCGCGCCCTGGCGTGGCGCTCGTGTCACCGACGTCATCGGTGGCTCTAGTTAGCCGCCGACGCCCGCATCTTTTATGTCAATTCTGCGAAACATTTGTGACACGTCACATCATTGAAATACATCGATAATTTAAAATACAGATCGAAGAGGACAGGGTTTTGTGTCAGAATCTGACGACGAAGGTCGTGCCGTTCCCGACCTCGGAACGGATGATCAGCCGGGCCCGGTGGCGCGTCAGGATATGCTTGACGATGGCAAGCCCGAGACCCGTGCCCTTTTTCGAGCGGCTCGCCTCGACATTGACCCGGTAGAACCGCTCGGTGATGCGCGGAACATGCTCGGCCGGAATGCCCGGCCCATGGTCGCGCACGGAGACGTCGACCGGCCGCCCCTGGCCGCCGCCGATCGCGACCTCGACCCGCTTGCCCTCCTGCCCGTACTTGCAGGCGTTCTCGATCAGGTTTTCGAACACCTCGATCAGTTCATCCCTGTCGCCCTGGACGAGGGCGGGCTCACGCGGTGGATCGAACAGGATCTCCACGTCGAGTTCCTCGGCGAGCGGCGTGATCGTGTCGATGACCCGGCCGATCAGCGGGCCGAGGTCGACGCGCTCGTCCGGCGCGATGTGCGACTTCAGCTCCAGCCGCGACAGGGAGAGAAGATCGTCGACGAGCCGGCTCATCCGGTTGACCTGCTCGTGCATGATCCCGAGGAAGCGCTCCTGCGCGGCCGTATCCCTGCGCGCCGGCCCCTGCAGCGTCTCGATGAAGCCGCGCAGCGAGGCGAGCGGCGTGCGCAGCTCGTGGCTGGCATTGGCGACGAAATCCGAGCGCATCCGGTCGATGCGGCGCTCATGGGAGATGTCGCGGTAGGAAATCAGGAACAGGTGGTCCGGCAGCAGGCCGGGCAGGTCCGCCCGCGCCACGCGCACCGTATAGACGGCCTCGGACGGCAGCCGCTCGGAATGCTCGATCTGGTTGGCCCGGCCGGTCGCGATCGTCTCGCGCACCATGTCGAGGATGCCGGGCGAGCGGATCCGCGCGGCGAGATAGGTCTCGGCCGGAATGGTGCCGAAGGCCTTTTCCGCCGCTCCGTTCTGGAAGAGGACGGTTTCGTCCGCCGCGACCACGAGGACCGGAACGTCGAGCGCATTCAGCAAGGCGAGCTGCGGCGCGGCGCTCAGCGCCGGCGGCCCGGCCACCTCCGCGACGGGGCCCCTCTCCCGCCCGCGCGGCGGCGCGCGCAGGAGCAGGACGGCGGCGAGCAGCAGCCAGAAGGGGAAGACGACGAGCGGGTGCATGCCCGCGGCGGCGAGAAGCAGGGCCATCGCGCCGGAAACGGCAAGCGTGGCGCGCTCGGCCATCACCCTGCGCATGACCTCGCGCTCCCAGCTCTCCACCTCCCGCGCCTTCCCGTCCCGCCCCTTCCCGTCCAGCATGCGCCTCACCCCGGACCAGGCGCAGCCGATGGGCCCGGATCATCACCCCGACGGATAAACGTCGTTCGTGACATGATTTTCACGCCGCGCTTGAATTCGCAATGGAGTTGTGGCCTCCTCGCCCGACCATGGCATGGAAGGGCAGGACGATGCTGGGCGAGGCGCATTACGAGCCGGTGGAACTCGAGATCGGCGGAACCAGGCGGACCTTCGACATCGACGATCCCGTGCTGCCCGACTGGATCGACAAGAAGGCGTTTTCCTCCGGCGGCTTCCCCTACGACGACAAGCTCTCCAGCCAGGACTACGAAAAGACGCTCGAAAAGCTGCAGGTCGAGCTGGTCAAGGTTCAGTTCTGGATGCAGGCCAAGGGGCGCCGGGTGATCGCGGTGTTCGAGGGCCGCGACGCCGCCGGCAAGGGCGGCGCCATCCAGGCGACGATGGCCAACATGAACCCGCGCTCCGCCCGCATCGTCGCCCTGACCAAGCCGACCGAGACGGAGCGCGGCCAGTGGTACTACCAGCGCTACGTGGCGACCTTCCCGACGGCCGGCGAGTTCGTGCTGTTCGACCGCTCCTGGTACAACCGGGCCGGCGTCGAGCCGGTGATGGGCTTCTGCACCGCCGAGCAATACGAGCATTTCCTCAAGCAGACGCCGCGTTTCGAGAAGATGATCGTCGAGGAGGGCATCCATTTCTTCAAATTTTGGCTGAACATCGGCCACGAGATGCAGCTGAAGCGCTTCCACGACCGCCGGCACGATCCGCTGAAATGCTGGAAGCTCTCGCCGATGGACATCGCAGCGCTGAAGAAATGGGACGACTATTCGGAAAAGCGCGACCGGATGCTGAAGGAGACCGACAGCAACCATGCGCCCTGGACGGTCGTGCGCGCCAACGACAAGCGGCGGGCGCGGATCAACCTCGTGCGCCACATCCTGACGACGCTCGACTATGACGGCAAGGACAAGGCGGTGATCGGCGACGTCGACGACAGGATCGTCCAGACCGCCGCCGCCTTCCTCAAGGACGACAAGCGGGCCTGACGCAAGGACGGACAGACCCGCCATACCTTTCCCTACTGCCCGGGCAGCACCCGCACGGCGAAGAGATCGACGGCCGAGGGCGCGCCCGAGAGCGCGGTGTTGAGCAGGAGCCGGCCCGGCCTGTCCGGCGCGAGGCTTCGATCGAAGCGCACCTTCACCAGCATGTCGACCCGTTCGTCGAGCACGGTGAACCGGTGGCGCCCGCAGGTGCCGAGCGAGCCGAATTCGCATTCGACGGAGAAGTCCGCCGGCCGGCCGTCGGCGGCCCGCACCGTCAGCGCGATGGTCGAGGTCTTGCCGGACAGCGCCGCGAGCACGGTTGGCGGCATCTCGATCGTGATGTCGCCCTCGGCGCCGCCGCTGCGCGAGGTGAGCACCACCCGTGCCCCGTCCTCGTCGCTGAGCGGCTCCACGGCAGCAGCCGTGGCCGCCTCGATGCCCTTCGGATCGGCCGCCTGGAACACGTCCGTCCAGTCGGAGGAGAAACTGTCGGCGGTGTCGAGCGGGCTGCGGGCGCGCGTCTGCCCGTTGCTGTCGTCGATGACGACGTCGCCGCCGGTGAGGAGCGCCATCAGCGGCTGCAGCATGCCGTTGTTGTCGGCCCACCAGAAGACGCCGCCGGCGGCAAGCCCGAGCGTCACGACCACCATCAGGAAGGACGAGAGCAGCCGGGCGCCCCGCCGGCGCGGCGGCGGCGCGGAACGCTCTTTCACCCGTCCGGCGCGCGTGACGCGCGGCGACGGCGGCGTGGCGGCGGCCGCCCCGCGCCCGTCGCGCTCCGCCCGCAGGCCCGCCAGACCGGCATCCGGATCCGCCTTGAGCGCATCGTCGTCGCGCCGTGCCGTCAGGACCGGCGACGCGACGGGGTCGGGAACCGGCCCGGGGGCCCGGTCAGGCTCGACGAACGGCGCGGCCTCCACCTCGGGCGGATCCACGCCGTCCTGCTCCTCGCGCTCGATGCGCTGGATGAGCGCCTCCAGCCTGTGCTGCTGCTGGGTGACGACCGAAACATCGACGATCTGCTGCCGCTTCAGGCCCGCCTGAAGCGCATTGCGGGCCGACTGGTAGATCCGCTGGCGCGTCTCCGCGTCGGTCCGGTCGGACCGCTCGAGGGCATTGCGAATGGCCGTTTCAAGTCCGCTCAATGGCTTCCCTTATCGATGATCGCCGGAGCGGCCCGTCCGGACCGGCGTCATAAAGCGCGTCGCGATCTTTCAGATTCGCTCATACGCTTTAGTCTTTGTTTTTACGCGTGTCTTTTCGCAAAACCGCTGCACGGCTTTGCGAGACACGCTTTAGCGCGCTGCGGGCGATGGCGGACCATCGCGATGGCCGGGCGCATTTTCGGGCGTCCGTTCATGCTTCGGTAACCTCTGCGTATCGAATCTGCAAGGGCGGGACGGAAGAGGCGGCCGCTTTCCGCCCCGCCCGCAACCGGCAGACCGAGAAGGACGATCCCGATGGCGCTTCCCGACATCCTCACGCGCGGTCTTCGCCTGCCGGTGATCGGCGCGCCGCTGTTCATCGTCTCCCATCCGGCGCTGACGCTGGCCCAGTGCCGCGCCGGGGTGGTCGGCGCCTTCCCGGCGCTGAACGCCCGCCCCGAAAGCCAGCTCGACGCATGGCTGGCCGAGATCACCGAAACGCTCGCGGCCGAGCGGACCGCCCGTCCGGAGGCGCCGCCGGCGCCCTTCGCCGTCAACCAGATCGTCCATCGCTCCAACACGCGCCTGGAAAAGGATCTCGCGCTCTGCATCAAGTATCGCGTCCCCGTGGTGATCTCCTCGCTCGGCGCGGTGCCGGAGGTCAACGCCGCGGTCCACTCCTATGGCGGGATCGTGCTGCACGACGTCATCAACGACCGCCATGCCCGCTCCGCCATCGCCAAGGGTGCGGACGGGCTGATCGCGGTCGCCGCCGGTGCCGGCGGCCATGCCGGTTTCTGGTCGCCCTTCGCCCTCGTGCAGGAAATCCGCGCATGGTTCGACGGCCCGCTCGCCCTTTCCGGCGCGATCGCCACCGGCGGCGCCATCCTCGGGGCTGAGGCGATGGGCGCGGACCTCGCCTATATCGGCTCGCCCTTCATCGCGACGACAGAAGCCCGCGCGAGTGCCGGCTACAAGGAGATGATCGTGGCGAGCGGCGCCGCCGACATCCTGACGACGCGGGCAGTGACGGGCATCAGCGGCAACTACCTGCGGCCCTCGATCGTCGCGGCCGGGCTCGATCCCGATGCCCTGCCGGACAGGGAGGCCGCCGCGATGGACTTTGCCGCGGCGGACGGCGGGGGCGCGAAGGCCTGGAAGGACATCTGGGGGGCGGGCCAGGGCATCGGCGCTGTGCGCGCCATCGTTCCGGCAGCCTCCCTGATCGCCCGGCTGGCGGAAGAATACGCAACCGCCAAGATGCGGATCGCCGCGCCGACCGCACGCTGACGCTCTCTGCCCGCCGGTCCTAGACCTCCACCTATTTTTTGCGTTTCACGACAGACAGCGCTTGAACTCGCCGGTCTTTGCCTGTATCAGCGCCGCACGAACCGTTCGGAACGAACCGAACCGGCGTCGTGCCGCTTTAGCTCAGTCGGTAGAGCACGTCATTCGTAATGACGGGGTCACGTGTTCGAGTCACGTAAGCGGCACCAAATTCCTTCTTTCAAAACAATATATTGCCTCATCGCCTCGCCTGAGCTTCGACGAGGAGAATCGGAACAATCGGGAAACAAAACGCACAGACGGGAACAAGTATCCCCACATTTTCCCCCACGCTGCCCTCCTTCTATTGCAGGGTGGAGGGCGGTCGAGATGAGCGACGTCGAATCTCTTATCGCCCTTCTGTACGCGAGCGCGGCGCCAAGCCCGGAGCTTGAGGCCGCCGTTGGTAAAGTCTTCGGGCTTCCGCCGAAATGTCAGGCGATCTACAAACTCTTTGGGCTCGAAGCTGCGTCTTATCCTCCGTACACGGCGTCCATCGACGCGGCTGTCGACCTCCTGAAGGCCATAGGAAATAAGAAAGGATACTCGATCCGCGCTGGTTGGGATAGGAATGAAGCCGGTATCGGAATGTCGTGGCGGTTTGCACAGCGATGCGCAACACATCGATGTTTCTCGTCGCGCCGCTGGTCACATACTATAGCGAACAGGATCTGCGTCGGCTGCAACTGGCCAACCAGTTCGCCGCGATCATTGATCGGACGTCAGCCAATGGAACGTGTCGACCGATTGCTCTTGGTTAAAACACCCAGATCGAATGTTTCATTGTCTCTCAAGCGGACCAAACTGGGGTGACATAAGCAGAAACCACAGTATCGATAGGCAACCAACAAAGCGATCATACGCCTTAGCTTCGTTGCCAAACTCTCCTCTAAATCCGATGAAGCCGGTCCGGTCGATGAGCGTATAGCCGGGTTCCCGATCGTCAGGGGTGGCTACCTCAGCGAAGATGGCACTCTCATCGATAAGATCTTGCTTGGATACAAGCGATAGCTCTTGACATGCCGCCGCAATAGCAGGTGTATCAAACGTTGTCTCAGGAGCCGAATGCGCAAACGCGTTTCGAATATCGTTTGCCCACACGAGGTCACTAGCAGCTCGTTTGTTAACAAGACCCGTCGCGAGCGCAATTTGAATCTTGGACGCCGTCGTTGAAAACACGCCAAAAGCAGCGAACATCTTCTCTTCAACGACTCCTAGTTTTTCAAGGTGGTGTCTTAGCCCCTGCTCAAGCGCTACATCGATTAGGGCTCCTCCGACGATCGCTAGAGTGCGATCATCGCCTTTCTTAGCTGCAGACAGGCTATTGTGCATTTGTCCAATATCTAAGCGTTCGTGGCTCAGTTTTTGCAGATTGGACTTTGCGTCGCTGGATCTCTTTTTGCTCATTCCAGGCTGATCCTTAAGCATCTTCAGATGCGGCTCTCCCCTCCGTACCTGCCATGCTGCCGGAGCCATCAGCATGTTGCAATCCACGTCTCGTCGAGCCGTTGCAAATCGATGACAATCATTGAAAATCAGTTGCAACACGACTGCAACACGCCAATTCGGCACCTAAAAGCAAGTGATTGATTTTCATTAAAAAAAATGGCGCACCCGAAGAGATTCGAACTCCTGACCCCCAGATTCGTAGTCTGGTGCTCTATCCAGCTGAGCTACGGGTGCGTGCCGCTTGGCCATCCGGCCGGCGTGGCGATCCTCTAAAGCTTCCTTTGCCCGATTGCAAGCGCCATGCCGAAGAAATTTGCGATTTTCGCCATTCCTCCATTGCCGAATGGCCGTACCGTCTCGACGGTCGCGATACGACACGGTGTCGCCGTGGATGCGAGGCGTTTCCGTCAGGGGCGTGCCTTGGAGCGGAAGATGTCGAGGGACACCGGCCGGTCGGGCAGTTCGATGCGGAAGAGCGTGCCGGGCGCGGCCTTCTCCACCAGCGCGATCGTGCCGCCATGGGCGAGTACGAGTTCGCGGGCGATCGCCAGACCCAGGCCGGTGCCGCCGGAGCGGGCGGAGCCGCGAAAGGCGGCAAACAGGTTCTCGCGCGCCTTCTGCGGCATGCCCGGCCCCGTATCGTCGACGGAAATCGTCACGACGGCGCCCGTCCGCATCGCCGACACCGAGATGATGCGCTCCGCCGTCGCTCCGACCGGCGTGCCGGCAAGGGCCTGCACCGCGTTGCGGCAGATGTTGTTGAGGATGCGGAAAAGCTGCTCGTTGTCCGCATCGACCTCCAGTTCCTCCGGCACCTCGATGCGGAAATCGATCTCCAGCTGAGGATCGAGCGCCAGGGTCTCGACGACATCGGCCACCATCGGCCCGAGCATCAGGAAGCGCCGCGAGGGCGCCGGCTCGGTCGTCCGGCCGTAGGAGAGAACGTCGGTCGTGTAGCCGACCGCCCGGTCGATCGTGCGCAACAGCTTCGGTGCGAAGCGCTTGACGATCGGATCGTCGACATCGGCGAGCCGGTCGGACATCAGTTGGGCGGAGGCCAGGATGTTGCGCATGTCATGGTTGATCTTGGAGACGGCAAGGCCGAGGTCGACGAGGCCTTTCTGCTCCTTCAGCGTGCGCTGCAACTGGCCCTGCATGGTGGCGAGGTGCTGCCCGGCAACGGCGAGCTCGTCCGTGCCGGCCGGCGGCAGGAAGATGCGGCCGGGATCGGCGGGATCGGCGGCAAAGGCCTGCATGCTGCCCGTCAGCCGCCGGATCGGCGCGATCATCATCCGGTTGATTGCAAGGAAGATCAGCGCCGCGGTGAAAAGCGAGATCACCAGAGACAGGAAGAAGACGTTGCGGGAATAGGCGAGCATCGCCTTGCGCAGGCTCTTGTCGCCCATCACCACCTCGATCGTGGTGTCGCTCTCGCCCATCGGGCCGTAGACGCGCACGATGCGGTCGCCGCCGAAGAGGAGCGTGTCGAACGCATCCCGGATCGCCGCCGGCGCCGAGACGCTGGAAAGGTCGAAATGGGCGTCGATGTCGGCCGGCAGATCGACGGCGGCGATCATGCGCGATTCGTCCTTGCGCCTCAGCGCGATCGCCTTGGTGCCCGTCGCCATCAGCGTGTCCTTCTGCACGGCCGGCGGCAGTTCGACATCCTGCAGGCCGTCGACGACGACGCCGGCGGCGGCGGCCGTGTTCAGCTTGTCCTCGAGCCAGCGCAGCCGCATGTTGGCGACCGACGGCACGAAGATCAGCACTTCGGCGAGCATGACGAAGATGACGGTCAGGAGCAGCAGCTTGCCGGAAAGGCCGCCGAAAAAGGAAAGGCGTGCCGGAGGGGATGCTGCCGGCACGGCCAGGTCGGGGGTGTTGGTCATCGCTTGGCCGATCGTCACAACCTCATGCGCGAGGCCCGGATGCGCCCGCCCTGCTGCCGCTAGCGGCAGATTCCGGCAATCATAGGACAGGGTTGACGATTTTCAACGTTTGCGTGACCGGCCGGCCGTCCGGGGCGGGACTCAGAACTCCTCCCAGCCCTCGCTCACGACCGCGGCAGCCTGGCCGCCGCCGAAGGCGCGCGCGACCGTGCCGGCCATGCGGCGCGCCGGCGAGGCATGCGCGACCTCGGCGCGGCGGCCGGGCGCGACGACGCGCGGCCCCTGCCGCTCGCCGATCTGGAAGTGCGCGATCATGCGCGACAGGCTCTCGGCCTCGCCGGAGAGCTTGTGGGTGGCGGCGTTCGCCTCCTCCACCATCGCGGCGTTCTGCTGCGTCACCTGGTCCATCTGGTTGACGGCGGTGCTGACCTCGGCAAGGCCCGTCGCCTGCTGGCGCGCCGTCGCGGCGATCGAATGGATATGGTCGTTGATCGACAGCACCTGCGTCTCGATCTGGCCGAGCGCGGTGCCGGTGGCCTCGACCATCTTGACGCCGGTCGCGACCTCGGCGCCGGACTTGGCGATCAGCCCCTTGATGTCCTTCGCGGCGGCGGCGGCGCGCTGGGCGAGCTCGCGCACCTCCTGGGCGACGACGGCAAACCCCTTGCCGGCATCGCCCGCCCGCGCCGCCTCGACACCGGCATTCAGCGCGAGAAGGTTGGTCTGGAAGGCGATCTCGTCGATGACATTGGTGATCTGGCCGATCTCGCTCGAGGCCTGCTCGATCCGGCCCATCGCCGCGACGGCGGAGGCGACGACGCCGGCCGACTGAGTGGCGCTGTCCTTCGCCCGCGTCACCATCTGGGCCGCCTCGGTCGCGCGCTCGGTCGAGTTGCGGACGGCGGCCGTGATCTCGTCGAGGGCGGCCGAGGTCTCCTCGAGGGCCGCCGCCTGCTGCTCCGTGCGCTTCGACAGGTCGTCCGCCGCCGCCCTCAGTTCGAAGGAGCTGCCGTTGATCGTGTCGCTCGTCGTGCGCACGTTGCCCATCGTCTGCCGGAGCGTCGAGAGCGTGTCGTTGACATTGGTCTGAAGCTCGGCGAAGGCGCCGTGGAAGGTGCCAGCCATGCTGTCGTTGAGATTGCCGGCGGCGAGCGAGGCGATCACGCGCCGCGTCTCGCCGACGCCGACATCAATATTGCCGACCAGCTGGTTGATGCTGGCGGCGAAATGGTTGAGGTCGTCATTGTCGTAGTGCTTGCCGATGCGCTTCGAGAAGTCGCCGCGCGCGGCCGCGTTGACCACCTCGGCCATGTTCGACTGGAGGTCGGCGCTCTGCGTGCGCAGCGCGGTCTCCTGGGCGCTGAGATCGCGCATGGCGAGGCTGTTCTGCCGGAGCACGGCGACGGCGGCGGCCATCTCGCCGATCTCGTCCCGGCGACCTTCGGCGGCGATGCGGGTGTCGAGTTCGCCGGCGGCCAGCCGCGTCATCGCTTCCGTCAGCGCGCGGATCGGCGCGCTCAGGTGGCGGTTGCCGATATAGAGGGCCGCGCCGACGCCGGCGGCGACGCCGAACGCGGCGGTCAGCACCACCATCAGCGTCATCAGGCTGCCGATGTCGCTGACCTCGGCCTTGATCGCGCCGAGCGTCTCGCGGTCGCCGTCGACGATCGTGTCGATTTCCGCCTGGAACGCCTTGCGATTGGCGCGGTTGGCCTCGTTGTTGCCCTGCTCGTTGGCCGCGGCCGGTCCGACCTCGGCGCCGAGCCGCGCCGTTTCCGTGCGGAAGGTGCGGAACTCGGCGGCGCGGGCGACGACCGCCTCGAAGGCGGGACGCTGGGCGTCCGGCACAAGCGGACGCCAGTCGGCGAGCACCGCGTCGATCTTGTCGAGGTTCTTGCGGATGCCGTCGGCGAAGGGCTTTGCCTTCTCGACGGAGGGAGAGGCATAGATGCCGCGCGCATCCATCACCACGGCGGTGACGAGACGGTTCATCTGTTCGCCGTGATAGGCCCTGTCGGAGGCATTCTCGTAGGTCTTCAACCGGCTGTCATAGATCGACACGACCGCAAGGGCGATGCCGGCGATGGTGAAGGCGACCAGACCGAGGATGCCGACGATCAGAAACAATCTGCCACGAATTTTCAATGCACCGCTCCGCGTAAGCCCTGGCACGGCCTGATCGGAAAAGCGGCCGCCGGAATTGGAAAGGCGGTCAGCATATGCGAACAATCTTAATAAAAATGTTCCGTTCGGCTCTCCCAGAACGGGGCGCGACATCGGCAGGCGGCAGGGCGGCGGGCGGCAAGGCACGGACGGGAGCGCGGCGCCCGAACCGGGTTTCACCGTCGCGGGAAGGCAGCCGCGGGAGGCCTGCCGGCGTTGACTTTCACCCGGGATTGCACCATAAGCCGCCCGACGTCCGGTCACGCGCTTTCGCGTTCGCGCGCGCATGCCTGGCTTCAAGACGCTCCTTGCTAACACGCAAATCCAAGAAGGGCCGCACACCGCGGTATTAAATAAATGTCGAAGCGTACCTATCAACCGTCCAAGCTGGTCCGCAAGCGCCGGCACGGATTCCGCGCCCGCATCGCAACGAAGGGTGGCCGCAAGGTCCTCTCCGCCCGCCGCTCGCAGGGCCGCAAGCGCCTGTCGGCCTGAGGCCGGCCGCATGAGGGATCAGAGCCCCGCCCGACCGGCATGGGACGCCGGGCATGACGCCTGATCAGACCAGAAAGACTGCCGGTCGGCTGAAGAGCCGGCCGCAGTTTCTCGCCGTGCGCAACGGCGAACGCAGGAAGGGGCCGTTCTTCGTCCTCGAAGTCCTCGACCGGGGCGCGGCGGCCGAAGCGCCGCGGGTCGGCTTCACCGTCACGAAGAAGCACGGCAACGCGGTCGAGCGGAACCGGATGCGCCGGCGCCTTCGGGAAGCGGTGCGGCTTTTTGCCGGGGATGCGATGAAGCCCGGTCATGATTATGTCGTCGTCGCGCGCCGCGAGGTTCTGGCGGCGCCCTTCGCCAAGCTCTCCAAGAGCCTTCGCGACCGCATCGCGAACACGCCGCGGCAGGCGCCAAAGCCGGCCGGTCCAGGGAAAGAATGATGGAAAACAATCGCAATTATTTCGTGGCCATTGCCCTGTCCGTGCTGATCCTGATCGCCTGGCAATTTCTCTACGTCAATCCGAAGATCGAGCAGGAACGGGTCGCCGCCGAGGCGCACCAGGCTCGCCAACAGACGCAGCAGCAGGCGGAAAACCCCGCCGCCGGCCAGCAGGCGACGCCCGCGGGCGCGCTGCCGGGTGCCGGCGCGGTTCCGGGCACCTCTGAGAACCGCGACCAGGCGCTGTCGCGTTCGGCCCGCATCCCCGTCGACACGCCCTCGCTCAGCGGATCGATCAACCTGACGGGCGCGCGCTTCGACGACCTGAAGCTGAAGAAGTTCCGCGAGACCGTCAATCCGCAGAGCCCGATCATCACGCTGTTCAGCCCGGCTGAGACGCCGGAGGGCTATTTCGCCGAACTCGGCTATGTCGGCAGCGCCGAAACGGGTGCCGTGCCCGGCCCGCAGACGGTCTGGACGCTTGCGAGCGGCACGACGCTGACATCGGCGACGCCGGTGACGCTGAGCTACACCAACGACAAGGGCGTCATCTTCACCCGCACCATCTCCGTCGACGACGACTACATGTTCAGCGTCGCCGACACGATCGAGAACACCGGCAGCACGCCGCTCTCGCTCGGCAGCTACGGCCGCGTGACCCGCTTCTCGAAGCCCGCGACGCCGAGTGTCTACGTCATCCACGAGGGCTTCATCGGCGTCATCGGCGAGCACGGCCTTCAGGAGGTCAGCTACGGCAAGGCCGAGGACGACAAGTCGATCGAGCCGGGACCCGCGACCGGCGGCTGGCTCGGCATCACCGACAAGTACTGGGCCGCGACCCTCGTGCCGCCGCAGGCCAAGCCCTTCGACACGCGCTTCTCGCACTTCACCGACGGCCGCGAGCGCTACCAGTCGGACTACCGCCAGGACGGCGTCACCGTCGCGCCGGGCGCGAAGGCGGATGTGAAGACCCTGCTCTTTGCCGGCGCGAAGACCGTGCCCGTCGTCGACCGCTACGAACAGAGTTATGCGATCCCGAAATTCGACCTCCTGATCGACTGGGGCTGGTTCTATTTCATCACCAAGCCGATGTTCAAGATGATGGACTATTTCTTCCATCTGTTCGGCAATTTCGGCGTGGCGATCCTCATCACCACCATCGTCGTCAAGCTGCTCTTCTTCCCGCTCGCCAACAAGCAATATGCCTCGATGGCGAACATGAAGAAGGTTCAGCCGAAGATGGAGGAACTGAAGAAGAAGCACGGCGACGACCGCATGGCCCTTCAGCAGGCGATGATGGCGCTCTACAAGGAGGAGAAGATCAATCCGGTCGCCGGCTGCTGGCCGATCCTCCTGCAGATCCCGGTCTTCTTCGCGCTCTACAAGGTGATCTACGTCACCATCGAGATGCGCCACGCACCGTTCTTCGGCTGGATCCAGGATCTCTCCGCGCCCGATCCGACCTCGCTCTTCAACCTGTTCGGCCTGCTGCCCTTCGCCGTGCCGCCGATGCTGCATATCGGCATCTGGCCGCTGATCATGGGCGTGACGATGTTCCTGCAGATGCGCATGAACCCGACGCCGCCCGATCCGACCCAGGCGATGCTGTTCAACTGGATGCCCGTCGTCTTCACCTTCATGCTGGCGAGCTTCCCTGCCGGTCTGGTGATCTACTGGGCCTGGAACAACACGCTGTCGATCATCCAGCAGGCGATCATCATGAAGCGCCACGGCGTCAAGGTGGAGCTCTTCAGCAACCTGACCTCGCTCTTCTCGCGAAAACAGAAGACGGCGGGATAGCAATTCCTTCAAGGCCGGATGCCCCGCATCCGGCCTTTCTTCATAAGGCGCCCGCCGGAGGCAGGACGGCGCCGCGTCGTGAATGCGACGGCCCGGAGACGAGCCTCGTGCTAACTCCGCCCCAATATTCCTGCGACGCTTCTTCCGGATCGTTCCATGACCGCGACAACGGCCCCGACCCGCGCCCCGACGAGCCAGCGCACCGGCATCCTGCTCGTGCTCGGCTCGGCGCTGGTCTGGAGTTTCGGCGGCACGCTGGTCCGCTTCCTCGCCATCGAGGACGGATGGACCGTGGTCTTCTGGCGCTCGCTGTTCGCCGCCCTGTTCCTGCTCGGCTTCCTGCTCTGGCGCGACGGCCGGCGCACGGGATTGGCTTTTCGCGAGATGGGGCTGCCGGGTGTCGCGGTCGCGCTCTGCTTCGCCGTCGCCTCCATGGCCTTCGTCCTCGCGCTCGCCTATACCACGGTCGCCAATGTCGTGCTGATCCAGGCCGGCGTGCCGCTGATCGCGGCGCTCGCCGGCCGGGTGCTCTTCGGCGAAAGCGTGTCGCCGACGACCTGGGCCGCGATCGCCGCGGTCATCGCAGGCGTCGCGATCATGGTGTCGGGCTCGATCACCGGCCGCGTCTCCCCGGTCGGCGACGTGCTGGCGCTGGTGATCGCCTTCTCCTTCGCGACCGCGACGGTGATCACCCGGCGCTACGCCCATCTGCGCATGACGCCTGCGGTCTGCCTCGGCACGGTGATCGCCTGCGCGGTGGCGGCGACGCAGGCCTCCGGCTTTGCCGTCACGCCGGACCAGTTCTGCATCCTCTCCGTGTTCGGCGCCTTCAATTTCGGCCTCGGCCTGGCGCTTTTCGTCACCGGCGCACGGCTGCTGCCGGCCGCTCTCGCCGCGCTGATCGGCACGCTCGAGACCGTGCTCGGGCCGCTCTGGGTGGCGCTGATCCACGGCGAGGTGCCGGGCATCGAGACGGTCGCCGGTGGTCTGATCGTGCTGTCCGCGCTGCTCGCCTATCTGGGGCTCGAACTGCGCCGCCTGCGCGGCCCCGCCACGGCCGGTGCTTGACAAAGGGCCGCGAAAGCCTGAAGCCCCTCCCGGTCGGGCCAGTCAGAACGGGAAAAGCGCATGAATGACGAGACGAAGCCGGGCGGGCGACCGCTGTTCGGACATCCCTGGATCTTCATTCGCGGCGTGCCCTCCCTCATGCACCTGCCGCCGGAAGGGCCGGCGGAGATCGCCTTCGCCGGTCGCTCCAATGTCGGCAAGTCGTCGCTGATCAATGCGCTCGTCGGGCAGAAGGCGCTGGCACGCACGTCGAACACGCCGGGCCGGACGCAGGAGCTCAACTATTTCGTCCCCGACGGTTACTCGGGTGCGGCGGACGACCTGCCGCCGATGGCCCTCGTCGACATGCCGGGCTATGGTTACGCCGAGGCGCCCAAATCACAGGTCGATGCCTGGACGAAACTCGTCTTCGACTATCTGCGCGGCCGCTCGACGCTGAAGCGCGTCTATGTGCTGATCGATGCCCGGCACGGCATCAAGAAGAACGACGAGGATGTCCTCGCGCTCCTCGACAAGGCGGCCGTCTCCTACCAGCTCGTGCTCACCAAGACCGACAAGATCAAGCCGCCGGCCGTCGCCGCGCTGACGGCAGAGACGCTGGAGAAGATCCGCAAGCGCCCGGCCGCCTTCCCCGATGTCGTCGCCACGTCCTCGGAAAAGGGTGTCGGGATCGAGGCGCTGCGGAGCGCGATCGAACAGGCGATCGCGCGCTGAGAGCGGTCTTACGAAGCCCGAACGTTCCTCGCGCCGGCGACGATGTCCCCGGTCCGAGGCGCGAAAACGCCACCGGCACGACGGCCGGTGGCTTCATCGGAAGGCATGTCCGCCGGATATCGGTCCGCCGGACATGCTCCATCTCCGTTTAAACGCATTATCCGTACATCGAATCCGGTCCGGATTGGACCGGACAAGCTTGGAGCGAGGCGCCCGCGTTCGGCGCCGGCTACGAAGCGGCCTGGACGTCAGGCCTTCGGCAGCAGCACCTTGTCGATGACGTGGATGACGCCGTTCGACTGCTTGACGTCGGCGATGGTGACGGTCGCGACGCCGCCGGTCTCGTCGGTCAGCGTGATCGACGATCCCTCCATCTTCGCCTTCAGCACGCAGCCGCCGACCGTCTTGACGTCATGGGTGCCGCCATCATCGGCGATCATCTTGCCGATCGCGTCCGACAGTGCATTGGCGGCAACGACATGGCACGTCAGTACCTTGACGAGCGTCTCCTTGTTCTCCGGCTTCAGCAGGGTGTCGACCGTGCCCGCCGGCAGGGCGGCGAAGGCCTCGTTGGTCGGCGCGAAGACGGTGAAGGGGCCGGCGCCCTGCAGCGTGTCGACGAGGCCTGCCGCCTTGACGGCCGCCACCAGCGTCGTGTGATCCTTGGAGTTCACGGCATTCTCGACGATCGTCTTCGTCTCGTACATCGGCGCGCCGCCGACCATCGGATTTTCCGCATGGGCCGAAAGGGCGCCGAGGGCGAGCAGGGCTGCGGCCGCCGTCGCGGTACGGAAGAGGGGAGCGAACATGGTGATGGTGTCCTTCCTGTTTTGACGCTCAAGGCCTTCGGCCGGCGTCTGCTGTTCAGTGTTCTGGTGTTCTTTCGCGATCGGAACACGTTTTAAGACGGGACGGCGCGGGATGAAGTTTCAGCTCTCGACGCGGTTTCGGGGATTTTACGGCGCAAGCTCTCAGGATGGCGCAACCGGACACCGTTCGGCCGTCCGGGGGCCGATCAAAGGAGATTATCCGATTGTTTCAAAAGATTTTTCGGACAGAGAGCGCAGTTGCGTCAGCGCGGCGTTCAGGGTCAGTGGAGCTCGGCTCCACGACAATCGAGTTTGTTCGGCGGGACCTGCGGCAGCGTGACGCATCCGGCTGTCGATGCCGGCGCCGCGCGGCATGTCCGCCTCTCTCGGAGGCGGGCCTTTAAAGGCTGCGCGCGGCGCCCGAGGCGATGACGGGGCCGGTCGGCGCGCCGCTCGGAGAGCCGCCGAACGGCTCGATGCTGACGGCGAAGACGGCGCCGCCGGAGAGCTTGCCGCGCAGCGCATCCGGGATCACGATCTCGCCCTCGCCTGTCTGCGGCAGGACGCCGAGCGAGGCGGGCGCCTGCCCCGGCTCGACCAGCCAGAGCTCCAGCGATTTCGTCCGCGCATCGCCGGCGGCGACCGGCGTCACGCGCAGCACGCCGCTTGCCTGCTCGTATCGCGCGACGAGGTTGACGTTCGTGCCCTCGCCGGCCAGTTCGGCGGTCAGGACGGGTGCGGCGGGCGCCGGCGGGCGCACCTCGATGAGGGCGACGGCGATCAGTGCGGCGACCGAGCCGAAGCTCAGGCCCCGCCAGACGAGAAGCGAGTCCCACAGCTTCCTCGGGCCCCGCGCGGCCATCGGCGCGGGAAAAAGACGCCGCTCCACCGTCGCGAAGACGCGCGGATGCGGGTTCACCGGCTCGTACTCGTCGTCCAGGGGCAGGAGGTTTGCCTGCCAGCGCCCGACCATGGTGGCGAACACGGTGTCGCGGGCGAGCCGTGCCTCGACCTTGCGCCTGTCCTCGGCGGAGAGCACGCCCAGAACATATTCGCCGGCGATCACCTCGTCGCGGCGGGAATCTCGGCTTTCGGGCTCGTCGGGCGTCATCGCTCCATGCACTCTCTCAGTTTGAGCAGGCTGCGGCGCAGCCATGTCCTCATCGTGTTCAGCGGAACACCGAACATCTCCGCCAGTTCCTGATAGCTCAGTCCCTCGACATAGGCCTTGCGCACGGCGTCGGCACGGCCTTCCGCAAGCTCGCCCATGCACAGGTCGATCCGTCGGCCTTCCGCGCGCGTCATCGCCGATTTTTCCGGGTTCGGCGCAGGATCGGCCAAATCATAGACCTCGTCAATCGTGTTCGCCACGGGCTTCCTCGCCCGGATGATGTCGATCGCGTGGTTGCGGGCGATCGTCGACAGCCATGCGAGCGGGCTCGTGCCGCCCGCGGCATAACGATCGGCGCGCTGCCAGATCTTGACGAAGATCTCCTGCAGCGCCTCCTCGGCCTCGTGGCGGTCCTTCAAGATACGCAGGCACACGGCAAAGAGTTTCGGGCTCGCTGCCACGTAGAGCGCGGAGAACGCGGCGCGGTCCTTCAGCGCCACGCGGGCGATCAGCGCGGACATGTCCTCGGTGCTCCTCTCCATGCAGACGATCCTCCGGCGTGAGCTTACGTAAGCCGGCGATGCCCTGCAAGTCGCAGGCGCCCGCCGGCCGCGGAACGCCGTCATTACGGCGTTATCTTCCGGACGGATCATTCCCTGCCGGCCGGTCTTGCGCTAAAGAGCAGCCGGTCCCTCATTTCAGGAACATGCCCCATGTCCGCAAACGAAAGCGAAATCCAGGCCCGGCTTCTGGCCCAGGCGCTGCCCTACATGCAGCGATACGAGAACAAGACGATCGTCGTGAAATATGGCGGCCATGCGATGGGCAATGCGGACCTCGGCAAGGCCTTCGCCGCCGATATCGCGCTGCTGAAACAATCGGGCGTCAATCCGATCGTCGTTCATGGCGGCGGCCCGCAGATCGGCGCGATGCTGAAGAAGATGGGGATCGAATCGAAATTCGAGGGGGGCCTGCGCGTCACCGACGAGAAGACGGTCGAGATCGTCGAAATGGTGCTCGCCGGCTCGATCAACAAGGAGATCGTCGCGCTGATCAACCAGACGGGCGAATGGGCGATCGGCCTTTGCGGCAAGGACGGCAACATGGTCTTCGCCGAAAAGGCGCACAAGACCTTCCGCGATCCGGATTCCAACATCGAGCGGGTGCTCGATCTCGGCTATGTCGGCGAGGTGGTCGAGGTCGACCGCACCCTGCTCGACCTGCTTGCCCGCTCGGAGATGATCCCAGTCATCGCCCCGGTCGCGCCCGGCCGCGACGGCCATACCTACAACATCAACGCCGACACCTTCGCCGGCGCGATCGCCGGCGCGCTGAACGCCACGCGCCTCCTCTTCCTCACCGACGTCCCGGGCGTGCTCAACAAGGACGGCGAACTGATCAAGCAGCTTTCGGTCACCGAGGCCCGCGCGCTGATCGCCGACGGCACGATTTCCGGCGGCATGATCCCGAAGGTCGAGACCTGCATCGACGCCATCAAGGCTGGCGTTCAGGGTGTCGTCATCCTCAACGGCAAGACCGCCCATTCCGTGCTGCTCGAGATCTTCACCGAGCACGGCGCCGGAACGCTCATCGTTCCCTGAGCCGTTATTCCGCCGGCTGGCTGCCGCCGGCACGCTTCAGCGTGATCGCCGGGGCGGTCTCCTCGATCGCCGCCACGCGGCGGTCATAGGTCGGCGACACGGTGCCGAGCAGGCGATCCCAGAACGAGAAGTAGTTGGCGTAGTTGTAGCGGAACTCCGCGTGATGCTGGTCGTGATAGGTCGTGCACAGCATCGGCCAGGGATGGCGCGCGGTCTTCGAGGCGAAATATTCGAAACCGGCATGGCCGAACGTGCCGTTGATCTGGTCGAAGGCGCGGTGCAGGATCAGGATCACCGGCGAGAACGGCACGAGGAACACCACGACCGCGTAATAGCCCTGGGAGAGGGCGGTGTCGACGAGGCCGATCGAATCGTTGCTCCAGACCGTCGGCGCCACGCTCTTGTGATGCAGCGCGTGAAAGCGATAGAAGGGCTTGGTGTGCAGCAGCCGGTGGGCGAAGTAGAACCAGGCGTCGAAGAGGATCATGCAGAGCACGAACTGCGGCGCCGCCCACAGCCAGCTGAATTCCCACGGGCCGATCGTCCAGCCCTTCCACTGCGAAAAGAGCCCGATCGCGACCATCGCCGACGTGACGAGGATCGAGGCGAGGCTCTGGCGGATCTCCTGCGCCCGGCGCTTCTCGCCGCGACGGTTCTTCTGGATGCGCCGCTCGGGATTGCGCGCGTTCACCCAGGTGATGCCGAAGCCGAGGATGAAATAGGCGAGCACGGTCACGGCATAGACGGCGGCAAGCAGGGCGAGGAACTCCGCCGCACCCATCACGACATCGGACATTGGCGATCCACTTCAACCGTTTTGCTTCTGCCTATCACAACCGTCGGCGCGGACAACGGGAAATGCCTCGCCGATGCCGGCGAGGCCCGCGGCCCGCACCGCCTGTGTCCGAAATGCATCGCCCTTATCGCAAGGAAAGCCGTTTGTTTCGCGCGGCCGCCGTGGCATAAGGACGGCCATGCCGACACTGAAAAACCTGCCCGACCGTGCCGATTTCGCCCATGTCACCGACTGGGTCTTCGATCTCGACAATACGCTCTATCCCCACCATGTCGATCTCTTTTCCCAGATCGACCGCAACATGACGGCCTATGTGTCGGAACTCCTGTCGCTCGAACCCGGTGCGGCCAAGGCGCTGCAGAAGCAATATTACCGCGACCACGGCACGACGCTGCAGGGACTGATGATCCATCACGGCATCGATCCGGACGGCTTTCTCAGCCGGGCCCATGCGATCGACTACGGCGTGCTGCCGCCCGATCCCGCGCTCGGCGAGGCGATCAAGGCGCTGCCGGGCCGGAAGTTCATCTTCACCAACGGCAGCGTCCGCCATGCCGAGATGACGGCGCGGGCGCTCGGCATCCTCGACCATTTCGACGACATCTTCGACATCGTCGCCGCCGGCTACCTGCCGAAGCCGGCCGGCGACACCTATGACAAGTTCATGGCGCTGCACCGGGTCGACACCCGCCACGCCGCCATGTTCGAGGACCTGCCGCGCAACCTGACGGTGCCGAAGGCGCTCGGCATGAAGACCGTGCTGCTGGTGCCGCGCAATCTCGAATACGGGCTTACAGAAGCCTTCGAGCGCGTCTCCGACGAGACCGACCATGTCGACTTCCTGACCGACGATCTGGCGGGATTCCTGTCGCGCCTCGCCTGAGGATCGCCGCCTTCGTTTTGCCACCGAAAAAACCCTTTTTTGTCAAAGACTTGAATTACCGATTTGTAACTGGAAGGCCGGGCGTATCCGTCTATTCTCCCTCCCAAGGGACATCAAGGAGATGACTCCGGGAGAAAAGGAAACCGCATGACCATCAAGACACCGATCCTCGCAGCCCTCGCCGCCAGCCTCGCCCTTGGCGGCTTCGGCGCGCCTGCCTTCGCCAATGCCGGCAAGGACAAGCCCTCGCGCGAGGCACGCGCGATGCAGATGATCGAGCGCCTCGACACGAACAAGGACTCCAAGGTCAGCCTCGACGAGATGAAGCTGCACGTCGCGGACCTCTTCAAGGCCTTCGACGCCAATGGCGACGGCAAGGTGACAAAGGACGAGATCAAGGCGCGCCAGGCGGCGTTCCGCGAGGCCCGCAAAGCCGTCAAGGATGCCCGCGCCACGGGCGGGGCGGCGCTCGATGAGGCCCGCGCGGCGTTGCAGGCGGCCCGTCCCGCCATGCTGCCCGGCGCCCGGCCGAAGATGTTCGATCGCGTCGATACCGACAGGAACGGCAGCCTCGACGCCGCCGAGGTGACGGCCGCCGCCGAAGCGATGTTCAAGCGCCGCGACCGCAACGGCGACGGCGTCATCGACGCCGCCGACATCGCCCGGAAGATCTGATCCCGACGTCGCTCTCCGGGTTCCGTCAAAGGACCGCGCTGTTCCGCAGGGCACAGCGCGGTCCTTTCCTTTTCGGCATCGTCGCCTTCGATCCGTCGCCGATGCCGCTTGCAATGCGGCCGGCCGGGCGTATCGATGAGGCGTGGACGGAGAAGGGAGAACGGAGATGGATGGCGCGATCCTGGACGTACGGCGCAGGCGGTTCCTCATGGGAGCGGCCGTCGCGACCGTCGGGGCCATTGGCCTGCGGGCGCCGCCGGCCTTTACGGCGGAGATCGTCGGAACGGCGAATGCGGTGCGCGGCACGGCGCTGCGGCGCCGGGACGGACGGGAGGAAGGGCTCCGGGCCGGCTCGTCCGTCCTCGACAGGGATACGGTCGCGACCGGCGAGGAGAGCTTCGCCGACCTGATGCTCGGCGGCGACACCCGCATTCTCCTGGGCAGCCTGACGGAACTGCTGATCGACCGTTTCATCGCCGGCCAGGGCGGCACGCTCGAACTCGGCGGCGGCCAGATGGTCTTCGACAGGCCGGAGGGCCTGCCCAAGGTCGATCTCGCGGTGCGCACCACCTTCGGCATGATCGGCGTGCGCGGCACCAAGTTCTTCTGCGGGCCGAGCCGGGGCGTCTTCGCCGTCTTCGTCGAGCACGGCCGCGTCTCCGTCGAAGGCGGCGGCGCGACGCGCATGGTCGGTGCGGGCGAAGGGGTCGACATCGCCGCCCCCGGGTCCGTCCCGACCGTGCCGGCACGATGGGGCGAGGCGCGCATCCGCGAGGCCTATGCCAGCGCCGGCCTGCCCGGCTGACGCATCACGGGCCTGCCTCCCCCGCGTCGTCGATCGTGAACAGGTCCATGCTGCCGAAGCCGCGGATCTCGTGGATGCCGAGCGCGCGCAGCGGCCGGCCGTATTCGCGGGCGGCCTGCGGCCCGATGCAGATCGCCGTGCCGAGGAACTTGTTGGCATCCTGCAGCCGCGCGGCGAGGTTCACCGCGTCGCCATGGGCGGTGTAGTCGAGCCTGCCGCCGGCGCCGACCTCGCCGAGCACGGCGATCCCCGTTTCGATGCCGATGCGGGTGCGGCCGAAATCGTTCCGGGCGAAATCCGGCCGGGCGCGCATCGCTTCGGTCAGGGAGCGGATCGCCCGCGCGCAGGCGATCGCCTTCTCCACATGGCCGTCCAGGTCCTCCGGCGCATTGAAGAGCGCGTGCACGGCATCGCCGACGATCTTATCGACCATGCCGCCATGGGCGGTGACGAGGGCGGTCACCTCGGCGAAATAGCGGTCGAGCAGGCCGATCAGCTCGCGCGGGCCGATGCGCTGCGCCAGCGTCGAAAATCCCTCGATATCGGTGAAGAGTGCCGTCACCTGCCGCTCTTCGCCCGCCATGCGGGCCGATTCCGGCGCGTCGAGGAAGCGGCTGACGACCGATTGCGGCAGGTATTGCGAGAATTTCCGCCGCGCCGCGGCCTCTGCGCGCCGTGCCCGGGCAAAGTTCAGCGTTCCGGACAAGACGAGCACGCCGGCGAGCGCGACGGCGATGCCGGCGCCGTCGGTGAGGTGTCCGCTTGCGGCGTGAACGGCGAGCGACCCGGCAAGGACCAGCACGATCGCCCCGACCCCCGCAGCGGCTGCGGCGACCGGCCGGAGACCCCGCGTGGCAAGCACGAGGACGAGGGCCGCGATCGCGGCGAACGCCGCCTCGACGAGGCGCAGCCGCGGATCGCGCGACGGGACGAAGCCGGTGAGGATGCCGCTCGCGATGTCGGCATGGATCTGCACCGAAGGCTCAAGCGGCATCGACGCGCTCTGGCGCAGGCCGCCGAGGGTGGGAAGGCTGCTGCCGACGAAGACGAGCCGGTCCGCGAGCCGGTCGCCCGGCGCCGTTCCTGCGAGGATCTCCGAAGCCGAGAGCGTGCGCGCGGCGATCGCCGCGCCGTCGCTGGCGGAGAAGCGCAGGTCGCCGTCCGGATCGAGCGCGATCGCATGTTCGCCGAAGCGCAAGGTCGCCGGCTCGCCGCCGAGCACGGGCGTCGGCGCGCCGGCGGCGATCCGCACCGCCTCGATGGCCAGCGCCGGATAGGGCGTGCTGTCGAGAATGGCATAGGCCTGCACCCGGCGCACCCGCCCGTCCTCGTCGCCGACGAGGAAGGCCGCCGCCGCCGAGCGCGCCCGATCCTGGAACAGCGGGCAGGACGTTTCCGCGCCGTCGATGAACCAGAGCTCGGGAATGGTCAGCGGCCGGCGCACCGCCACCGGCGGCGCCGGATGCGGCATGCCGGCGGCGACATCGGCGATCAGGAATCCGAGCACGACCGGGGCCGCGCCGATCGCCTCGGCAAGCGCGGCATTGGCGGCGTTGTCGGCGATGCAGTCACGGCTGAAGAGGAAATCGACGGCGATCGCGGCGGGTTTCTCGGCCGCGATGGCGCGGATCAGCCGCGCCATGTCCGCGCGGCCCCAGCCCGTCGTCCCGGCGGCGGCGAAGGAGGCGCGGTCGATGTCGACCACCACCACCTCCGGGGAACGCGGCGCCCCCGCCCATTGGGTCAGCCGGTCGAAATAGAGTTCGCGCGGCGTGTCGAACAGGCCGCCATGGGAGAGGAGCAGCAGGAGAGCCGCCGCGAGGCCGGCGCCGAGCGCCGGAAGAGCCCGCCGGAGGAATACCCTCGCCTTCATTCCTCGTCCGGATCCGCCAGCCGCTTCAATCGTGCCACATGGCAGGCGATGACGGCGCCGGACCGGGTGATCGCGCCGCTTTCCTCGAGCGACAGGATGGCCCGGTTCACCTTGGGCCGGCTGGCGCCGAGAATGCCGGCGATGTCGGTCTGGCTCAGCGCAAGCTGCAGGTTGGCGCTTTCCGGCAGGTCCTCGCCATGGATCTGCCGCAGCGCGGCGAGGAAGAAGCGGGCGACGCGCTGGTCGAGATCGTAAAGCGCGATCGTCTCCATCTGCTCGGTCGTCTCGCGCAGGCGCGCGCAGAGATAGCGGATGACGGCCTCAGCCGTCCCGGGCCGCGCGGTGATCAGGTCGAGGAAGGCACGTTTGCCGATGGCATAGGCTTCCGTCGCCGCCGTGGTCGTCGCGTCGGCCGAACGCGGCGCGCCGTCGAGGATCGCCATCTCGCCGAGGATCTGGCCCGCCTCGAGATGGCGCAGCGCCAGTTCCTTGCCCTGCCGCGTCAGCACGGAGAGCTTGATGCGGCCCGAGACCACCACCAGCATCTCGTTGCCGTCGTCGCCGCGCTGGAAGATCACCGTGCCTGCGGGCCATTTCCGCCAGGTGGCGATGCCTGCGACGGCAAGCAGCGTCTCCTTGTCGAAATCCTCGAAGATCGGGAAGGAACGCCAGAAGGCGGCACTCTTGTTGACTTCGCTCATCCGCCCGCCTGAATGCGCGGCGAAGCGCGCCGCCGCCTGTTCCCGCACGGCCCCGCCGTCCGCCCGCCCGATTGTTCCAGCAGTGCCGCCGGCTTGCAACAGGATTTCCGCATGAAGGACGCTGCCGGCGACTTCGCGGTTGACAAATGGGCACCGTCGTCTCGTTTCAGTGAACGATCTGTTTCGCCCCGGCCGGATGTCGCCTTTCGCGATTCCTGATATTCGTCCTGCCAATCGTGCAATCCAACGGAGTTTCCCCCATGCAGCAGAACGCCGTCGTCCTCGTCGGACGCATCCTTCTCTCGATCATCTTCATCACTGCCGGCTACGGCAAGCTGACCGCTTTCGGCGGCACCGCCGGCTATTTCGGCAGCCTCGGCCTGCCGGTGCCGACGCTGACGACCGCGATCGTCATCGTCGTCGAGCTGATCGGCGGCCTTGCGATCCTGGCCGGCGCATTCACCCGCCCGGTCGCCTATGTGCTGGCGCTCTTCTGCGTTGCCTCGGCCCTCGTCGCCCATTTCGACTTCGCCGACCAGGCCCAGTCGATCAACTTCATGAAGAACCTGGCGATGGCCGGCGGCTTCCTCGTCCTCGCCGCCTTCGGTCCCGGCGCGCTGTCCGTCGACGCGCGCCGCGCCTGACGGCCGCGCCCGGCCTGTCCCGGTGTTTCGCGGGCCCCTCGCCGCGGTCTGCGGCGGGGGGCTTCTGTCTTTGTCTCTACGGGTAGAACACGCCCTTGCGCAGGATGACGTTGCCGGAGAGGCGCGGCTCGCTCGTCTGGATCACCGCATGGGCGGCCTTGACCCGGGGATAGAAATCCTTGCCGAGAAGCGCGACCACCTTGCGCTCCGGCTCGTGCCTGGCGCAGCAGGCGATGATGTCCTCATGCACGGGGTCGGCAGCGTTAACGTCGTTGCGCACGGTGGCGCGGAAGATCGCCTCGGGCACCATGTCGTCGATCGGCATGACGCTGAGGATCGCGTCGAGGATCGGGATCAGGTGATGCCCGTCGCAGCGGATCAGCCGCTGTCCGTGCTCCAGCCCCGGATAGTTGCCGTCGACGAGGGCGATCTCGTCGCCATGGCCCATGGCGCGCAATGTGAACAGCAGCTCGGGCCCGAGCAGCGGGTTCAGTCCTTTCAGCATCAGTCCAACTCCTTGAAAAGAACGTTCTTGTCGATGAGGTAGCGCGAGAACAGCGGCAGGCTCGCCCCGCCGATCGCGCGCGCCTGGTGGCCGACGGTGCCCTCGACGATGTCGGGCGCCACCACGCCCTCCAGATCGAGCTCGCGGATCGCCTCGCGCGTCGCCGCGACGATGCGGGCGCGCACCCATTCCGGAAATCCGCCGTCGATGACGGCGGCGGCGAAGTCGATGATCGATTCGGCCGAGATGATCGCCTGGGCGAGCGCGGCCGCGGTCGAGCGGATCCAGGTTTCGAGCGGCGCGCCGAAATCGACCCAGCCGTCGGCCGAGTACCAGAGCGGCTTCGGATCGATCCCCTGTTCGCGCAGCAGGTTCTCGAGCACGTAGATCGAGGCGACCTTGAGGAGCTGCCGCGTGCCGTCCGGCGAGGAGACATGCAGCGGCCCGACCGCGCCTGCGGAACCGGTCCGCCCGGAAAACAGCGCGGAATTCAGCACGATGCCGCCGCCGATGAAGGTGCCGATGTAGAAATAGATGAAGTCGGGATAGGTGGAGCCGACACCGAAGACGAGTTCGGCGCCGCAGGCGCTCGTCGCATCGTTCTGCAGGAAGACCGGGTAGTGCGTCAGCGCCGAGACCTCCTTCTGCAGGTCGACGCTGCGCCAGGTGTCCATGTCGGCCTGCGGCGCGCCGATCTCGCTCGCCCAGTTCCAGAGCAGGAAGGGCGCGGCGATCCCGACGCCGGCGATGCGGTCGCGCTGGCGCGGATCGAGGTCGCTCTCGAGCATCGAGATGCCGCGCGAGACGAAGGAGAGCAGCGCGTCGGGCATGGGATAGGGATGGTGCTCGCGGATCTGCCGGCGGACATTGCCGACAAAGTCCATCAGGATGATGTCTGCCGAGCGGCGGCCGATCTTGACGCCGAAGGAATAGGCGCCGTCGGGATTGAGCAGCATCGGCGTCGAGGGCTGGCCGACCCGGCCGCGCACCGGCGTGCCTCGGATCAGCAGGCCGTCGTTTTCGAGCGAGCGCATGATCACCGACACCGTCTGCGCCGAAAGGCCGCTGCGCCGGGCGATCTCCGCCTTCGACAGGCCGCCGTGGCGCCGGACGAGCGACATGACGAGACGTTCGTTGTAGGCGCGCACACGCGTCTGGTTGGCGCCGCCGGTCGGATCGATGACATCCGGCGCCGTCGGTCCGTTCTCCGGACCGGCTATCCATGTCATGCCCCCGCTCCTCCCGTTGGCATTGTCCCGAACGAAGCGGGGCGGCCCGGCCGGTCCGCCAATCCCTTCATCCGCAAGGCAGGTAACTGCTTGTTTCTGTTGCACTGCACACAGGGCTCTCCACACCCTGCGTAAAGCGAGTATGCCGCATATAAATAATAATTCAATTTGATTTATTTATTGACAGGAGGAATTTTTGATGGTCTTTTCGTGGCCGGAACCACCAGTCGCAGCGGAGGAGAACGGCTGTTGCGGGTGGTGAGGCCTGACGGGACCGGCCGCCGGTTCCCTTGTGTTTCATCCTTGGGAGGACTTCATGAAGACTTCGATTCTTTCCGCCGCCATCGGTGCGCTCGCCCTCGGCGTGGCCTTCGCCGCTCCGGCCAGCGCCGCCGACATCGGCGCCTGCCTGATCACCAAGACGGACACCAACCCCTTCTTCGTCAAGATGAAGGAAGGCGCGACGGCGAAGGCCGCCGAGCTCGGCGTTACCCTGAAGAGCTATGCCGGCAAGATCGACGGCGACAGCGAGAGCCAGGTCGCCGCGATGGAAACCTGCATCGCCGACGGCGTCAAGGGCATCCTGCTCGCAGCCTCCGACACCAAGGGCATCGTCTCGAGCGTCAAGCAGGCGCGTGACGCCGGCATCGTCGTCATCGCGCTCGACACGCCTCTCGAGCCGGCAGACTCCGCCGACGCGACCTTCGCGACCGACAACCTGCTTGCCGGCAAGCTGATCGGCCAGTGGGCCGCCGGTTCGCTGGGCGACGCCGCGAAGGACGCCAAGATCGCCTTCCTCGACCTCAACGCCTCGCAGCCCTCCGTCGACGTCATGCGCGACCAGGGCTTCATGATCGGCTTCGGCATCGACCCGAAGGACCCGAACAAGATCGGCGACGAGGACGATCCGCGCATCGTCGGCCACGACTACACCGACGGCAACGAGGAAGGCGGCCGCCGCGCGATGGAGAACCTTCTCCAGAAGGATCCGACCATCAACGTCGTGCACACGATCAACGAACCGGCCGCAGCCGGCGCCTATGAGGCGCTGAAGGCCGTCGGCAAGGAAGGCGACGTGCTGATCGTCTCGGTCGACGGCGGTTGCCCGGGTGTCAAGAACGTCGTCGACGGCGTCATCGGCGCGACCTCCCAGCAGTATCCGCTGCTGATGGCCGCCCTCGGCGTCGAGGCGATCAAGAAGTTCGCCGACACCGGCGAGAAGCCGGCGCCGACGGAAGGCAAGTCCTTCTTCGACACGGGCGTCGCGCTCATCACCGACAAGCCGGTCGCCGGCGTCGAGTCGATCGACACCAAGGAAGGCCTGGAGAAGTGCTGGGGCTAAGGCTTCCGGCGGCCCGATTTATCGGACCTTGAGCGGAGGGGCGGCATCGCCCGGGCGCGTTTCGCGCCCGGGACGGGCAGTCGCCCCTCCTTTTTTCGCAGGCACGGCTGCGCGCCATGCCGCAGGCTTCGATCTGACCGGAGGACGCCTGGTCGCCGCGCTCGCTTTGCACGGCCGCAGGACGCCCGTCGATCGCGGGGATGAGAGCGGGAGGAGCATCCATGAGTGACCCAAATGTCGCGGCGCCGCGAGGCCAGGACTTCGAAAAGGAGCTCGCGAACAGCTCCCGTCAGGTCGCCTCGTTCGATACGCACGAGAAATCAAGCATCCAGAAATTCCAGCACTTTCTGCATTCGCGGCCGTCCGCCGTCTCGCTGATCGTGCTCGTCCTGTCGGTGGCGATCTTCGGCTCGCTGCTCGGCACCAAGTTCTTCTCGGCCTTCTCGCTGACGCTGATCCTGCAGCAGGTGGCGATCACCGGCATCGTCGGCGCGGCGCAGACGCTGATCATCATGACGGCCGGCATCGATCTCTCGGTCGGCGCCATCATGGTCCTGTCCTCGGTCGTCATGGGCCAGTTCACCTTCCGCTACGGCCTGCCGCCGACGGTGGCGATCGCCTGCGGCTTTGCCGTCGGCGCATTCTGCGGCGCGGTGAACGGCTGGCTGGTCTCGCGCGTCAAGCTGCCGCCCTTCATTGCCACGCTCGGCATGTGGCAGATCGTGCTCGCCGCCAACTTCCTCTATTCGGCGAACGAGACGATCCGCGCCCAGGACATCACCGCCACCGCGCCGATCCTGCAGTTCTTCGCCAACAGCGTCCGCTTCGGAGGGGCCGTCTTCACCTATGGTGTCATCACCATGGTGTTGCTGACATGTCTGCTCTGGTACGTGCTGAACAAGACCGCCTGGGGACGGCATGTCTACGCCGTCGGTGACGACCCGGACGCGGCCGAACTGTCGGGCGTCAACGTCAAGAACATGCTGATGTCCGTCTATGTCCTCTCCGGCATCATCTGCGCGCTCGCCGGCTGGGCCCTCATCGGCCGCATCGGCTCGGTCTCGCCGACCGCCGGCCAGTTCGCCAACATCGAATCGATCACCGCGGTGGTGATCGGCGGCATCTCGCTCTTCGGCGGCCGCGGCTCGATCATGGGCATGCTGTTCGGGGCGCTGATCGTCGGCGTGTTCCAGCTCGGCCTGCGCCTGATCGGCACGGATCCGCAATGGACCTACCTGTTGATCGGCGTGCTCATCATCGCGGCCGTGACGATCGACCAGTGGATCAGAAAGGTGGCAGGCTAATGCAAAAGGACGTCATCCTCTCCGCCAAGGGACTGGTGAAGCGCTATGGTCGCGTCACCGCCCTCGACCATGCCGATTTCGAACTGCACCGGGGCGAGATCCTCGCGGTCATCGGCGACAACGGCGCCGGCAAGTCCTCGCTGATCAAGGCGATTTCCGGCGCGGTCCATCCCGACGAAGGCGAGATCCGCCTCGACGGGCAGGTCGTCAACTTCCGCTCGCCGATCGAGGCGCGCGAGGCCGGCATCGAGACCGTCTACCAGACGCTCGCGCTGTCGCCGGCGCTGTCGATCACCGACAACATGTTCCTCGGCCGCGAAATCCGGAAGAAGGGGCCGCTCGGCCAGTATTTCCGCATGCTCGACCGCTCGGCGATGGAGAAATTCGCCCGGGACAAGCTGTCGGAACTCGGGCTGATGACCATCCAGAACATCAACCAGGCGGTGGAGACGCTCTCGGGCGGCCAGCGCCAGGGCGTGGCGGTGGCGCGCGCCGCCGCCTTCGGCTCCAAGCTCATCATCCTCGACGAGCCGACGGCCGCGCTCGGCGTCAAGGAAAGCCGCCGCGTTCTGGAACTGATCCTCGACGTGCGGGCTCGCGGCCTGCCGATAGTGCTCATCTCGCACAACATGCCGCATGTGTTCGAGGTCGCCGACCGGATCCACATCCATCGTCTCGGCAAGCGCCTCTGCATCATCAATCCGAAGGATTACTCGATGTCGGATGCGGTCGCCTTCATGACGGGCGCGAAGGAGCCGCCGCGCGAGGCGCTCGCCGCATGACGCCGGGCGACATCGCGGACGACCTTCTGCGGCGGGCGGGATCCCGGTCCCGCTTCGTCGCAGGCATTGCCGGCCCCCCGGGGGCCGGCAAATCCACTTTGTCCGAAGCGCTGCTCGCCGAACTGACGGCGCGCGGCGAAACGGCCGCCATCCTGCCGATGGACGGCTTCCACATGGACAACGGCATCCTGGAGGCGCGTGGCCTGCTGTCGCGCAAGGGCGCGCCGGAAACCTTCGACGTGCGCGGCTTTCTCGACATCGTCGCGGCCGTGCGGCGCGGCGACGAGGAGGTGCTCGTCCCGGTCTTCGACCGGTCCCGCGAGATCGCCATCGCCTCGGCCCGCGCGATCCTGCCGGAGACGCGCATCGTGCTCGCGGAAGGCAACTACCTGCTGCTCGACGAGGCACCCTGGACGCGGCTCGACGGCGCCTTCGACATGACGATCTTCGTCGGCCCCGCCTATGAGGTGTTGCGCGACCGGCTGAAGGCGCGCTGGGAGGGCTACGGGCTCCCGGCGGACGAGGTGATGCGCAAGCTCGACGGCAACGACCTGCCGAACGGCCGGCGCGTCATCGAGCGGTCGCGGCCGGCCGATCTGTCCGTCGACATCGTCGCGATCGGCTGATGACTGCCGCCGTGCCGGTGGACAGAGGCGCGCTTCGTTGACGGGACGGATTGTTCGCACCGGTGAAACGGTGATATCGGACGGGGATATCCGCTGTAACGTGATCTTGAAGGAAGTCAGCATGACCGAGCTCGTCATCCGCCGCCCGGACGACTGGCACCTCCATCTCAGGGACGGCGCCATGCTTAAGGGCGTCGTCGGCGACACGAGCCGGCATTTCGCCCGCGCCATCATCATGCCGAACCTGGTGCCGCCGGTCGTGACCACCGCCGATGCCGAGGCTTATCGCGCCCGCATCCTCGCAGCGCTTCCGGCCGGCGATCGCTTCGAGCCGCTGATGACGCTCTACCTCACCGAACACACCGATCCGGACGATGTCGCGGCCGGCCACGCATCAGGGCTCGTCAGGGCGGTGAAACTCTATCCGGCCGGCGCCACCACCAATTCCCATGGCGGCGTGCGCGACATCGACAAGGCGATGCCGGTGCTGGAAAGGATGGCCGCGATCGGCCTGCCGCTTTGCGTCCACGGCGAGGTGACGACGCCCGAGGTCGACATCTTCGACCGCGAGGCGGTCTTCATCGAGACGGTGCTCGATCCGCTGCGCCGCCGGCTGCCGGAACTGAAGGTGACGATGGAGCACGTGACGACGAAGGACGGCGTCGACTATATCGCCTCCGCCGGATCCAACCTCGCCGGTTCGATCACCACCCATCACCTGATCATCAACCGCAACGCCATCCTCGTCGGCGGCATCCGCCCGCATTACTATTGCCTGCCGGTCGCCAAGCGCGAACACCACAGGCAGGCGCTGCGCAGGGCGGCGACCTCAGGGGATGCGCGCTTCTTCCTCGGCACGGATTCGGCACCCCATGTCGATCCGCTGAAGGAATGCGCCTGCGGCTGCGCCGGCATCTATACATCGATCAACACGATGAGCTGCCTCGCCCATGTGTTCGAAGAGGAAGGCGCGCTCGACCGCCTCCAGGCCTTCGTCTCGCTGAACGGCCCTGCCTGGTACGGCCTGCCCGCCAACGAGGAGACGATCCGGCTCGTCAGGCGCGCCGAGCCCGTCGCCTATCCGGCGAAGATCGACACCGGCGCCGGTCCCGTCACCGTTTTCGATCCGATGTTCCCGCTCCACTGGGCGGTCGAGGAGTAGACCATGATCTCCGTCCCGTTTTCCGATCCCGCCGTGATGGCCGAGCAGATGGCCCGGATGCTCTGGGAGATCAAGGCCGTGCATTTCCAGCCGGAGACACCCTACAAGCTCGCCTCCGGCATGCGCAGCCCCGTCTATATCGACTGCCGCAAGCTGCTCTCCTATCCGCGCATCCGCTCGACGATCATGGACTTCGCCGCCGCGACGGTTGTGGCCAATGCCGGGTTCGAGCAGTTCGACGTGATCGCCGGCGGCGAGACGGCCGGCATTCCCTTTGCCGCCATGCTCGCCGAGCGGCTGGCGCTGCCGATGGTCTATGTGCGCAAGGCGCCGAAGGGCCACGGCCGCAACGCCCAGATCGAGGGCCACATGCCGGAAGGGTCGCGCGTCCTCGTCATCGAGGATCTGACGACCGCTGGCGGCTCGATGTTCACCTTCATCGACGCCGTGCGGGCGGCCGGCGGCATCGTCGACCACGGCATCGCCCTCTTCTATTACGGCATCTTCGCCGATGCCGAGACGCGTTTCCGCGACGGCAAGGTGCGGCTGCATCACATCGCCACCTGGCAGAACGTTCTTGCCGTCGCGCGCGAAAAGCACCTTTTCGATGCGGCGACGCTGTCGGAGGTCGCCTCCTTCCTCGAGGCGCCGCTCGAATGGTCCGGCCGCCATGGCGGCGTCACCACGCTGTCAAAGGCCTGAACGACAAGAAAACCGCCTATCCAGAAGAGGGAACGCCGTCATGATCCTGTGCTGTGGGGAAGCTCTGATCGACATGCTGCCGCGTCAGACGACGCTCGGCGAAAGTGCCTATGCGCCCTATGCCGGGGGCGCGATTTTCAACACGGCGATCGCGCTCGGCCGGCTCGGCATTCCGACCGCCTTCTTCACCGGGCTTTCCGACGACATGCTCGGCGACATCCTGCGCGAGACGCTGGCCGCGTCCAGTGTCGATTTCGCTCCGTGCGCGACATTGTCGCGGCCGACCACGGTCGCCTTCGTCAAGCTCGTCAACGGCCAGGCGACCTATGCCTTCTACGACGAGAACACCGCCGGGCGGATGATCACCACCGAAAACCTGCCGGTGCTCGGCGACGATTGCGAGGCGCTGCATTTCGGCGCGATCAGCCTGATCCCCGACCCGTGCGGCGAGACCTACGAAACGCTGATGGCGCGCGAGGCGGCGACGCGGGTGATCAGCCTCGATCCGAACATCCGCCCCGGCTTCATCAAGGACAAGCCGAAGCATCTCGGCCGTATCAGCCGCATGGCGGCGATGTCGGATATCATCAAGTTTTCCGACGAGGATCTGGACTGGTTCGGCATGGACGGCGACCACGACGCCCTTGCCGCCGAATGGCTGAAGCGCGGGCCGAAGCTGGTGGTGATCACCAAGGGCGCCGAAGGGGCCGTCGGCTACACGAAGGACCACAAGGTCTCCGTGCCGGGGGAAAAAGTGACCGTGGTCGACACGATCGGCGCGGGAGACACGTTCGATGCCGGCGTGCTCGCATCGCTCAAGCGCGACCACCTGCTGACCAAGGCTGCTGTCGCATCGCTGGATGAGAGCGCGGTGCGCAATGCACTGGCATTGGCCGCGAAGGCTGCGGCCGTCACGGTTTCCCGCGCCGGGGCAAACCCGCCCTGGGCACACGAGATCGGCCTCTGATCGTATCAGACATCTGACATCGAAAGGGCGCGGAACGTGGGTTCCGCGCCCCTTTCGTCTTACGTCGCCGCCTTCAGCAGGGCAGCCACCAGTCCGGCCGTCGAGGAATCATGCCCCTCGGCGCTTTCCCGGCCTTCCACCACCGGCAGCAGGCCGGTCGCCAGTTCCTTGCCGAGCTCGACGCCCCACTGGTCGAAGGAGTTGATGTTGAAGAGCGCGCCCTCGACGAAGACGCGGTGTTCGTAGACGGCGATCAGCCGGCCGAGCAGGTTCGGCGTCAGCCGGTCGTAGACGAAGGTGATCGACGGGCGGTTGCCGGGGAAGACGCGGTGGGGGGCGATCCGGTCGGCCTTGGCCTCGTCCATCCCCTTCGAGGTCAGCTGCGCCTTCGCCTCTTCGAGCGTCCGGCCCTTCATCAACGCTTCCGACTGCGCCAGGCAGTTGGCGATGAGGAGCTGGTGCTGGTGGCGCAGGTTGGGCTCGTGGCCGTTGGCGGCGATCATGAATTCGGCCGGGATGATCGTCGTGCCCTGGTGGATCAGCTGGTAGAAGGCGTGCTGGCCGTTGGTGCCGGGCTCGCCCCAGACGACCGGTCCGGTGTCGCCCTCGACGGGCAAGCTGTCCATCGTCACCGCCTTGCCGTTCGATTCCATGTCGAGCTGCTGCAGATAGGCGGGAAAGCGCGACAGGCGCTGGTCGTAGGGAAGGATGGCGCGCGAGGGATAGCCGAGCACGTTGCGGTGATAGTAGCCGATCAGGCCGAGCAGCACGGGGATGTTCTCGGCAAGCGGCGCGGTCTGGAAATGCCGGTCGATCGCATGCGCGCCGGCGAGGAAATCGGCGAACTTCTCCTTGCCGATGGCGATCATCAGCGGCAGGCCGATCGCCGACCAGATCGAATAGCGCCCGCCGACCCAGTCCCAGAAGCCGAAGACGCGCGTTCCGTCGATGCCGAAGGCGGCGACCTTGTCGAGCGCGGTGGAGACGGCGGCGAAGTGGTGGCCGACGGCGGCCTCCCCGAGCGCGTCGGCGATGAAGGCGCGGGCCGTCGCGGCATTGGTCATGGTCTCGATGGTGGTGAAGGTCTTCGAGGCGACGATGATGAGCGTCGTCTCGGCCTGGAGCAGCTTCAGCGTGTCGGCGATATGGGCGCCGTCGATGTTGGAGACGAAGTGCAGGCGCGGCCCGTCATGGTCGGGCGCGAGCGCCAGCGTCGCCATCACCGGGCCGAGGTCGGAACCGCCGATGCCGATGTTGACGACGTCGGTGATCGCCTTGCCGGTCGCCCCCTTGATCGCGCCCGAGCGCACCGCGTCCGAGAAGGCGCCCATCGCGTCGAGCACGGCGTTGACGTCCGGCATCACGTCGCGGCCGTCGACGATGACCGGCGTGTTGGAGCGGTTGCGCAGCGCCGTGTGCAGCACGGCGCGCTCCTCGGTGATGTTGATGATCGCGCCGGAGAACATTCGGTCGCGCTTCTCCTCGACGCGCGCTGCCCGGGCGATCTCCACGAGCCCGGCCATCACCGCCTCGTTCACGGCCGTCTTGGAATAGTCGAAAAGAAGATCTCCGAGCGTCAGGCTGAAGCGGGCGAAACGCTCCGGATCGGCCGAAAAGGCGGCGCGGATGTCGGTGGCACCGGTTTCGGACACAGTCGATTTCAGCTGTTCGACAAGCGATTTCATGGATGTCTCCTGCGGACGATGGTGTGGCGAGGCACGGCGGAACAGGGTGCTGTGCAACGCTCTAATCGATTTGAACGCGGCAGATCAAGCCCGCCCGCCCGGCGTGCCGCCGTTTGCGGCGGTCAGCCGCGCAGATCCTTGCGCAGGATCTTGCCGACCGGCGATTTCGGCAGCGCGTCGCGGAATTCGACGAGCTTCGGACGTTTGTAATTGGTCAGGCCGGCGGCGCAATGGGCCTTCACGTCGTCCTCGCTGAGACCCGGCTCGCGGCGGACGACGAAGAGCTTGACCGCCTCGCCGGAATGCGGATCCGGTACGCCGATCGCGGCGCATTCGAGCACGCCGGGATGGCCCGCCGCCACCTCCTCCACCTCGTTCGGATAGACGTTGAAGCCGGAGACCAGGATCATGTCCTTCTTGCGGTCGACGATGCGCGTGTAGCCGGCCGCATTGATGAAGCCGATGTCGCCGGAGCGGAAAAAACCGTCCGGCATGATCGCCTTCGCCGTCTCCTCCGGCCGCTGCCAGTAGCCGGCCATGACCTGGGGCCCACGGATGCAGATCTCGCCGATCCCGCCGACGGGCAGCGTGCGCCCATCCTCGTCGCGGATCTCGATCTCGGTCGAGGGCAGCGGCAGTCCGATCGTGCCGGTGAAATCCTCAAGATCACAGGGGTTGGCCGAGACGACCGGCGAGGTTTCCGAAAGTCCGTAGCCCTCGGTGACGACGCAGCCCGTCATCGCCTTCCAGCGCTCCGCGACCGGTCGCTGCACCGCCATGCCGCCGCCGAGCGTCAGCCGCAGGGCGGAAAAGTCGAGTTTGCGGAAGTCCGGATGGTTCATCAGCGCGTTGAACAGCGTGTTGAGCCCGGGGAAGATCGTCACCGGATGCTTCGACAGTTCCTTGACGAAGGCGGGAATGTCGCGGGGGTTGGCGATCAGCACGTTGTGGCCGCCGAGCATCAGCCCGATCATCGCGTTCACGGTGAGGGCGAAGATATGGTAGAGCGGCAGGGCGCAGACGAAGGTCAGGACCTCCGGCCTCGGCTGCCGCGTGAACGCGGTCGCCAGCCACAATTCCATCTGCGCCATGTTCGACAGGAGATTGGCATGGGTCAGGGCCGCGCCCTTGGAGACGCCCGTCGTGCCGCCGGTATATTGCAGGAAGGCGATCTCCGCCGCGCCGACATCCACCTTTGAAAGCCCGCCCTCATGCGCGAGCGCCGTGCGGAAGGGGACGTGGCCGGGGAGAGACCAGGCCGGCACCAGCTTCTTCACCCGGCGCACGACGAGGTTGACGAGGTGTCCCTTCAGTCCCAGGAGGTCGCCCATCGCCGTGACCACGACATGGGACGTCTGCGTCTTTCCGATCGCCTGCTCGACCGTGCGGGCGAAATTTTCCAGGACGAAGAGGACCTTCGCGCCGGAATCCCTCAGCTGGTATTCGAGCTCGCGCGGCGTGTAGAGTGGATTGACGTTGACGACAGTAAAGCCGGCCCTGAGGATGCCGAAGGTGACGACCGGGTTCTGCAGGATGTTCGGCATCATCACCGCGACCCGGTCGCCGCGCGTGAGGCCGATCGATTGCAGCCAGGCGCCGATGCGGGCCGACAGCCGGTCGAGATCGGCGAAGGTCAGGCTCCTGCCCATCGACGTATAGGCGAGACGCTCGCGATGGCGCGCGACGGCCTCGTCGAAGAAGGCGCCGATCGAGGCATGGCGCAGCGGCGGGATCTCCGGCGGCACGATGGCCGGATAGGAGGCGAGCCAGAACCGGCCGGCCGGGGCATCCGCGCGTGTCGTGTCCGTCTCGCCCATCGTTCCTCCCGCGGCCCCGCCTTTTTTAGCGAATGCACGCATCCTCCCCGGCCCGGTGCCCGCCCTCAGGACGAGGATGACGCCTTTCCCCGCCGGCGACAAGCCGGACCGGCCCGTCTGCGGATGTCGCCCGCGAGAATGGGCGAAAAGACTGAAGGTTTTTATAATCTCGGGCACGAAATCCCCCGCCGCACGGCGCGCGGCGGCGCTCCCGGGGCGCCGGCACCATTCGGCGGACGCCCCCAGATTTCGCCACGCCTCGGCCTGAAAATCCTTTGCAGGGCAGCGCGAACGGGTATATTGCATTGCATCAGAAGCGTCCTCCCACGCCTCGCCACCCTTTATATTCCATCTCCCTGTTCGCTCTGGCGGCCGAAGCGTGCCGCTTCCGGTGTTCGATGTCCGATCCACGATTGTCCACGCCCCCTGTCCGGCGCGTCGCCGGCGTTTCCTTGCCAGAATTGGCGCTTGCCGTCGGCAGTTTCGCGATCGGCACCGGCGAGTTCGCCATCATGGGCCTGCTGCCCGACGTCGCCGACGATCTCGGCATCTCGATCCCGACAGCCGGCGGCGTCATCAGCGCCTATGCGATCGGCGTCGTCGTCGGCGCGCCGCTGATCGCGGTGCTCGCCGCGAAGATGTCGCGCCATGTCATGCTCCTCATCCTGATGACGGTGTTTGCCGCCGGAAATTTCTTAAGCGCGATGGCCGAAAGCCATGGGCTGCTGCTCGCCGCCCGCTTTGCCGCCGGCCTGCCGCACGGCGCCTTCTTCGGCATGGCGAGCCTCGTTGCCGCCGGCATGGTCGCGCCGAACCAGCGGGCCCGCGCCATCGGCCGGGTGATGATGGGGCTGACGATCGCCACCCTGGTCGGCACGCCGGTCGCGGCGTTCATCGGCCAGCTTTTCGGCTGGCGCGCCGCCTTTGCCCTGGTCGGCGTGATCGCGCTCGCCTGCGCCGTGCTCACGCGCCTCTTCGTGCCGCGCGACAGGCCGCAGCCCGGCGCCTCGCCGTTGCGCGAACTCGGCGCGCTCGCCAATCTCCAGGTCTGGCTGATGCTCGGCATCTGCGCCATCGGCTGCGGCGGCATGTTCGCCGTGTTCAGCTATATCAGCCCCGCGCTCACCGAAAGTGCGGGCATGTCGGTCGCAAGCGTGCCGATCATGCTGTCCGTCTTCGGCGCCGGCATGATCCTCGGCAACATCGTTGGCTCGAGGCTGGCCGACTGGGCGCTGCTGCCGGCGATCGGCATCGCGCTCACCTTCAATCTCGTCGCCTATGTCCTGTTCTATTTCACCATGAGCAGCCCGTGGCTGGCGGTGATCAACGTGCTGCTGATCGGCGGCGGCTTCACCGTCGTTCCCGGCATCCAGACGCGGCTGATGGACGTCGCGGGACAGGCGCAGACGCTGGCGCAGGCGCTCAGCCATTCCGCCTTCAACATCGCCAACGCGCTCGGCGCCTGGCTCGGCGGCGTGGCGATCGCGTCGGGCTACGGCTACACCTCGACCGGGCTGGCCGCAGCCGTGCTCGGCCTTGGCGGCCTCGCCATCTACATCGTGGTCCTCGCGCTTTCGATGCGCGGCACGCAGGCGGCGGCCGCCACCTGAGCGGACGCAGCGGCAGTGTCGCACCGGCGTCGCAGCCGCCATCTTCGCGCGCGACATTTGGCGCGCCGTCCTCTATGAATGTCATCGTCTGATCACGATCGGGCGCTAGACCAGCCGCCGGTGGGCCACCGGGTGGCCCGGCTCGGTTGCGCCCGCCATGTTCGGATGTCGGAACCACACGGAGGCAGTCGGGTGCAGATCAGCAAGGTCGAAGCGGAAAAGGCCCGCATGGAGCCACGCTTCTTCGGACAGGCGGCGGCGACGCGCTCAGCACTGGTCCTGCCCATTTCCGCCGCGCGCTGGCTGCTGCTGCTGGTTCTCCTCGCCGGGGTCTATTTCTTCCACGGCTTCCTCGTGCCGGTCCTGGCCGCGCTGGTCATCGGCTTCGCGAGCTGGCCCGTCTACCGGCGCTTGCTCGACGCCATCGGTGGCAACAGGACGTTCGGCGCCACGATCGCCATCCTTTGCGTTCTTTCCTTCATCATCGTGCCGATCTCGATCGCGACGGCCTATGCGGTCGACGAGGTGCGCATCTGGGCGATCTGGGCGATCGAGGCGAACGCGCAGGGCGCCGATACCCCCTCCTGGCTGACGGGCATTCCCGGCGTCGGCGCCTGGCTCGGCACCCAGTGGGCCACCCATGTCGGCCGTCCCGGCGCGCTCGGCGAACTGATCCAGCTCGTCAGCGGCTCGAACATCGGCAACATCTATCGCGGTGTCCTGGTCGTCGGCGCGTCGGCCTTCCAGTCCTTCCTCACGCTTCTCTTCATGCTGATCTCGCTCTTCTTCGTCTATCGCGACGGCGAGCGTTTCGCCGCCCAGATCGACCGTGTCGGCGAGCGCATCTTCCCGATGCGCTGGGAGCGCATCTCGCGCATCGTGCCGCTGACGATCAGCTCGACGGTGATGGGCATGGGCACGATCGCCATCGGCGAGGGCATCCTGCTCGGCTTCTGCTACTGGCTTGCCGGCGTTCCCTCGCCGGTGACGCTCGGCCTGATCACCGGCATGATGGCGCTGATCCCGGGCGGGGCGCCGCTCTGCTTCACCCTCGTCTCCGTCTATCTCGTCGCCAGCGGATCGGTGTTCGAAGGCGTCGCGCTTTTCGCCTGGGGCACGATCGAGCTCTTCATCGTCGACAAGACGCTGCGGCCCCGCCTCGTCGGCGGACCGATCCAGCTTCCCTTCCTGCCGACCTTCTTCGGCCTGATCGGCGGCGTCAAGACCATGGGCTTCCTCGGGCTCTTCGTCGGCCCGGTGCTGATGGCGCTGCTGGTGGCGATCTGGCGAGAATGGCTGCGCGAGGTCACCTCCCATCCCGTCGAGGAGGCGACGATCGAGGCCGCGCGGCCGCCCGATCTCGCACGCTGAGCCTAAGGACGGGAACAACCAGGCCTCGCTCCGCATTTCCCGTGGCACCCTGGGGGATACCGGATGAAGATGATCGTCACCGTCATGCTTGCCTCTTTCTTCGCCCTTCCGGCCGTTGCGGCGCCGCTTGCGGAACTACAATGGAAGAACCGCGCGCTGGTGATCTTCGCCGACACCGCCGATCCCGCCTTCCAGAAGCAGAAGGACATGCTGAAGGCGGAGGAGCCCGGCCTTTCCGAGCGCCAGCTCGTCGTGATCCATGTCGACGGCGAGACGGCGGAGACGCTGGCCGGAGCCGACGACTACGACGGCAAGGCGCTCCGGGCCGCCCTTTCCGAGGGCGGACGCGCGACGTCGTTCGAGCTGGTGCTGATCGGCAAGGACGGCACGGTCAAGCTGCGTCGCGGCGAACCGGTGGCGATGGCGGAGCTTTTCGGTGTCATCGACGCCATGCCCATGCGCGCCGGAGAGGCGGGGCAGTAGCCGTCGGGCTCTACCGCGCCGGCCGGCCGGCCAGCACGTTGCGGATCGAAAAGCTTGAATGGATGCGCAGGATCCCGGGCAGCGTCGACAGGATGTCCTTGTGGATGCGCTCGAACTCGCCGGCGCTCGCCACGTCGACGCGCAGGAGATAGTCCGAACCGCCCGTCATAAGGTAACACTCCCGGATTTCGGGATGGCGCCGGACGGCCGCCTCGAAGCGGTTGAGATAGTCCTCCGTCTGCCGTTCGAGCGTGATGTTGATGATGACGGCGATCGCGCTGTCTCCGGCGCCGCTGTCAACGAGCGCGGTGTAGCCGCGGATGACGCCGGACGTTTCCAGGATGCGGATGCGCCTGAGGCAGGCCGAGGGCGACAGGCCGACCTCGGCGGCGAGAGCCGCATTGCTGATGCGCGCGTTGAGCCGCAAGAGCCGCAGGATGTTGCGATCGATCCCGTCCAGGGCGCCCATGCACGAATCTTTCCCATTTTCGCCGTATCGTCGAAGGATAGTCGAAGATTGGCACGATCTGCGCGGAAAAGCCGGAACATTCTTCGATCCTGCGCCTAGTCTTGTCGTCGCGGCGAGTGTCCCGCGGGCAGGATGGGGAAAGCCATGAAGGTCGTTGTTCTCGGCGCGGGCGTCATCGGTGTCACCAGCGCCTACGAACTGGCGAAGGCGGGGCACGAGGTGACGGTGATCGACCGCCAGCCTGGCCCGGCGCTGGAGACGAGCTTTGCCAATGCCGGCGAGGTCTCGTTCGGTTATTGCTCGCCCTGGGCGGCGCCCGGCATCCCGCAAAAGGCGCTGAAATGGCTGTTCATGACCCATGCGCCGCTGATCCTGCGCCCAAAGCTGGATCTGGCGATGCTGTCCTGGATGGCGCGGATGCTGCGCAACTGCACCAGCGAGCGCTATGCCCTGAACAAGAGCCGCATGTTGCGGCTTGCCGATTACAGCCGGGTGTCGCTGGCCGCCGTCCGCGCCGATACCGGCATCGCCTATGACGCGCGCATGCAGGGAACGCTGCAGCTTTTCCGCACGCAGGCCCAGCTCGATGCCTCCGGTAAGGACGTCAAGGCGCTTGCCGCCGACGGCATTCCCTTCGAGGTGCTCGACCGGGACGGCTGCATCCGCGTCGAGCCGGCGCTGCGCCACCAGAGGGACAAGATCGTCGGCGGGCTGCTGACGCCGAAGGACGAGACCGGCGACTGCTTCCTGTTCACCAACGCGCTGGCGACGATCGCCGCGGATCTCGGCGTGCGCTTCCTGCAGGAAACGACGGTGACGGGCCTTCGCATCGAGGGCGGGCGCGTGCGCGGCGTGGAGGCCGGCGGCGCGACGCTTGCCGCCGACGCCGTCATCGTGGCGCTCGGCAGCCACTCGCCGCTCATCCTGCGGCGCTACGGCATCCGCCTGCCGGTCTATCCGGTCAAGGGCTATTCGCTGACGATCCCGATCGTCGATGCCGACCGCGCGCCGGAATCGACGGTGATGGACGAGACCTATAAGATCGCGATCACGCGGCTGGGCCGGCGCATCCGCGTCGGCGGCATGGCGGAGATTTCCGGCTACACCAACGATCTGGCGCCGGCGCGCCGAAGGACGCTCGAACATTCCGTCGGCGACCTCTTCCCCGGCGGCGATCTCTCACAGGCGACCTTCTGGTCCGGCCTGCGGCCGATGACGCCGGACGGCACACCGGTGATCGGCCCGACCGGGATCGGCGGCCTCTTCCTCAACACCGGCCACGGCACGCTCGGCTGGACGATGAGCTGCGGCTCCGCCCGCCTGATCCGCGACCTCGTCGAGGGCCGCACGCCCGAGATCGACGCCACCGACCTCTCGATCGCCCGCTATGCCGCCTGACGTCTGACATCAGGGACGATCGGAGACGACAGATATCCCCGGTGTCGCCCGTTTGATCGGGCGAAGCGCCTGAGAACCTCCCGGGGAACGCATTTGCGTTCCTCTTCCCCATCTTTCTCCTCAATGACAAAAGTACATCGGTTGACCGCTCTGCTGTTCGAATGGATGCTGCCGCGCGCCGAATGCCGGCGGGCTCGCCGCCGAGACGCTGCCGCACCGCCTATTCGAAACGGTGATCTTCGGGAACCATCTGCGTCTCGATGACGAGGGTCACCACGTCGCCGAGGTCCGGAACGGCGACGTCGAGGCCCCAGTCGCTGCGGCGGAGGCTCGCCGTCGCCGAGAAGCCGATCTTCGGCACGCCCATCATCGGATGCTCCGCCATCGATCCGTTGAAGACAACGTCAAGCGTCGCCGGATGTGTCTCGCCGCGCAGCGTCAGCAGGCCTTCGACGGTGCCGGTCCTGTCGCCGGTCACGTGGATCGCCCTTGAGACGAAGACGATCGGCTTTCCCGCGAGGAAGGTGTCGTCGCCGCCGATCTTCGCGTCGAAATCGACCAGTTCCGGCCAGGGATAGTCGGTGCGCATGGAGAGCGGGTCGATCGTCACCGAAAGCCTCGAGGTTTCCGGCGTCTCCGGTCGCCAGTCGAGACGGGCGTCGACGCGCGTGAAGCGCGCGGTGTAACGCGAAAGGCCGAAATGGCTGAAGGAGAAGAGAAGGCTCGAATGGGACGGGTCCGTCTTGTAGACCCCCGCGGGTGCCGCCCCGGGGAGACCCGCGGCGGAGGAAAAGGCGGTGTTCAGCGCGAAACTGAGACAGAAGGCGACAGTGCGGAGCATGAATAAGGTCCTTTTGACACGCAGTGGACGGGAAAGTCGGGGTCGTTTCACGCGGCCTCCCCGCGACGGACCGTGACGATCCTGTCCCAGACGCGGGCGTGCTGCGGGACATCGAGGTCGAAGACGGTCTCGACGATCTCGGCGAGATGATCGGCGGAGGTGACGCGCGCTTCGGTGTCGCCGGCCGGCGTCACCCGGCGCAGGCGATCGTTCTGCAGGGCGACATAGCCTTCGGGCGTATGCCGGAAGACGGCGAGCGCGTGGGTGAAGGGCGACGCGTCATCGCGGAGCAGCCAGGCCTGGGTGGCGGCGAGCGCCGCCTCGTCGCTGTGGTCGGCGCGGAAGTCGAAGCTGCGCGCGATGCCTTGCGGATGATTGTTGAACCGCAGCCAGCCGTCGCCCGTCGGCATGATCGAGAAATCGAAGCCGCGCTGGCTGAACGGCCCGACGGCGATCGGCACGGGCGCGACGATGGCATCGGCGACGCCGACCTCGGCGAGATAGGCACGGTCGAGATCGACACGCAGGGTCAGGTGGTTGCCGATGGCGCGGTCGCCGAGCCTTTCCCGGTCGACGCCGCCACAGAGGCGGGTGACGCGGAAGCCGAGCGCGGCGAGTGCCGCGCCGAAGAGCCCGTTCATCTCGTAGCACCACCCGCCGCGGCGTCCCTCCACCATCTTCGCGAAGGCGGCTGCCGGCGCGATCGCGGAGGGCCAGCCCATGAAGGCGTCGAGCGCCTCGAAGGAAAAAGTCATCAGATGGGCGCGATGCAGCCGCGACAGGCCGGCAAGATCGGGGCGGACCGGCCCGTCGACGCCGATCCGGGCGAGATAGGCGTCGAGTTGCGCGGGGGTGAGCATCATGGCGGTGTCGTTTGAAGGGACGTGCGTCATCCTTCGGTCTCCTTTCGATGGACCGTCGTTGAGGTTCGGACAGGGGTTGGGGAGCTCAGGCGGCCTTGCGGTCGCCCTCAAGGGGGAAGGTCAGGCCGAATTCCGCGGCGATGGCGGAAAGTTCGTCCGGTGTCTCCGGGCGGCAGAGATCGATGAGGAGGAAGAAGTCCTCGAAACCTCCCGGAGTGACGACGACCATCAGCTGGCCGTCGCGCTCGCCGATGTTGCGGAACCGGTGCGGCACGCCGCGCGGCAGGGCGATGCAACCGCCCTCCCCGAGCTCGACATAATCGCCGGCGCACCAGAAGCCGAAGCGGCCCGAAAGCACGCGGAAAAACTCGTCCTCGCGCTCGTGCGCATGCCAGGGCGGCCCGTCTCCCGGGCATACGGTCGCCTCGAACAGGCCGAGCGCGCCGCCGGTGGTGGCAGCCATCAGGCGGACGACATGGCCGCCGAAGGCGCCGACAGGCCAGCCATGGCCGGGCCGCGACACGGCCGCGTAGGTGAAGGCGTTCATTTTTCCCTCCGTTGCGGGATCTCTTCGGTCCGAAGCGCGGGGCTTCCTGCCCGCCGCCTTCGTATGGTGCTGCTATAGCGCGTGAGAAAAGGCGGCGTTCCTAAATGAAGGTGCAGGCCGGTGCCGAATATCCTAAAACTTTGCTAAGACGGCTGCAGATTGCGCGACGGGGACGACAGTGCGGCTCGACGACAGGCTCATCGACTTCCTGACACGGCCGCTGATGTGCATCATCGCCGTTGCCGACGCGGCGCGGCGTCCCACGGCCGGGCGCGGCGTCGGCCTTCACGTCGACGAGGGACGGGAGGCGATCGACGTCATCTTCTCCGGCTGGCAGTGGCCGCGGCTGGAGCCGGCGATCCGGCAGACGCACCGGGCCGCCGTCACCTTCGTCAGCCCTTCCGACTATGTCAGCTTCCAGCTCAAGGGCCAGGCCACCCTGCGCGAGATCGAGGCGCGCGATCACGCGGCCGCCCACCTGTTCATGGCGAAGGCGACCGGAGAACTGGAATCGCTTGGCGTGGCGCGCGGCATCATCGCGCCCTGGCTCACCGGCCGCGACGCGCGGGTCGTCCGGATCGCCGTCGACGAGATCTACATCCAGACGCCGGGCCCGAGCGCCGGCATGCGCGCCGGGGCAAGGACGCAATGAGCCTCACGCTCGACGATCTCGCCGCCTGCTTCGAGGGCGTCATCCCCTCGATCATCGCCACCGCCTCGGCGGACGGCATGCCGAACATTTCCTATCTTTCCCATGTCGTGCGGGTAGATGCGGACCATGTCGCGCTCTCCAACCAGTTCTTCGCCAAGACGGCCGCGAATGTGCGCGCCAATCCGCATGTCACGCTGATCCTCGTCGACGGCGTCACCGGCGACCAGTTCCTGCTCGATATCGGCTTCGTCCGCTCCGTCGACAGCGGCCCGCTGTTCGAGCGGATCGCGCTGCACCTGAAGGCGAGCAGCGCGCAGGTCGGCATGGCGGAGGTGATGCGGCTGCGCAGCGCCGACATCTTCCGCGTGCACGCGATCGAGAAGGTCCCGTCGCCGGTCGAGACCGCGCAGGCGCCCGTCCGGCGCGGCCCCGTCAGCCTTCCGGCACTTGCCGAGGCCGTCCGTGCGATCGAACGGCAGGAGGAGGCGGACGAGACGATCGACGCGCTGTTTCTCGCCATCCGCGCGGTTCTCGGCTACACCCATGCGGTCGTGCTCATCCGCGACGGCCATCGCGGCTCCCTCGTCACCACCGGCAGCATGGGCTACCCGCGTTCGGGGCTCGGATCCGAGGTGGCGGGCGACGACGGCCTGATCGGCGCGGCGGCGGCAAGCGGCCGGACGATCAAGGTCAGCGACATGAGCCGCATCCGGCGGCTGGGGGAAGCCATCGGCCTCGATGCCGATGCGCTCGAGGACCGGACGCGCATCGTCGCCTTTCCCCGCCTGTCCGGCGCGATGAGCCAGATCGCCGTGCCGATGGTCTCGCGCGGCATCACCGTCGGCGTGCTCTTCGCCGAAAGCGTCGAGCGGCTGGCCTTTCGCGCGGAGGACGAGGCCGCGCTCGACATCCTCGCGGGCCAGGCTGCGGCCGCGCTGGCGGCCGGCGAGCGCAGGGCAGCGACCGCCGAACCGGCGCAGCGACCGGCGCGCCACGCCGAACCACCCGCCGGCCCCAGCATCCGCATCACCCATCACCGCGTGGACGACAGCGTGTTCATCGACGATGCCTATGTCGTCAAGGGCGTTGCCGGCGCGCTCTTGCGCCAGATGCTCGACTGGCACCTGAGCGACGGGCGCGTCGAGTTCTCCAACCGGGAGATGCGGCTGGCGATCGGCGGCCGCATGCCGGACATCAAGGACAATCTCGAAACCCGGCTGCTGCTGCTGCGACGCCGGCTTGAGGAGAAGCAGGCGCCGCTGCGGATCGTGCGGAGCGCGAGGGGCCGGGTGCGGCTGGAGGCGGAGGGCGCACTGCTGCTCACGACCGCGGGAGAATGAAGCCGCGCCGAAGCGGATTCCTCCGCCGCAGGCGCGCGGCGCGCGGAAATGGTCGGGCGAAGAGCCGCCCGGCGCAGCCCTTAGCGGCCTGTCCGCTTCACGGCGCGGCACCGCGGGCATAGCGCCCCGGCGGCTGACCGACATGGCGGCTGAAGGCGGTGCTGAAGGTGCTGGCCGAGCCATAGCCGATCCGCCCCGCGACCTCCGCGATGTCGATCCGCTGCCGGCGCAGCATATCCTTCGCCACCGCCATCCGCCAGGTGAGGAGGTAGTCCATCGGGGCCATGCCGACCAGCCGTGAGAAGCGCTCGAAGAAGACGGAGCGCGACAGGGCCGCCTCCCGCGCCAGTTCGGCGACGGTAAGGCTGCGGGCCGGATCGGCATGCATGCGCCGGATCGCCTCCGCCAGGCGCGGATCGGCGAGCCCGCTGAGGAGGCCCGGCGGCGCGTCCTGTACCTGCGCATGACGCAACGCCTCGACGAGCAGGACCTCCACCAGCCGGGCGAGCACCAGCGTCCGGCCCGGGCGGTCGCGCCCAGACTCCTCGACGAGGATCCTGACGAGGGTCGAAAACCGGTCCTCGCCGCGCACATGGATCTGCCCGGGCAGAAGCGAGACGAGCAGCGCGGAATCCGCGCCTTCGAAGACGAAATATCCGCCGAGCAGGCGCACATCCGGGGCACGCTGCGGATCGCCGTGCCGGAGGTCCTGCATCTCCCGTGCCGCGGCATGGGGATCGACGCGGTCCGGGCGCACCGGTGCGAGGCCCGAAATCGTGAACCCCGGCGTTGCCGGCAGGAGCACGAAATCGCCGCTCCTCAGGACGAGATCCACTTCCCCGTCCACCGCCAAACGGCAGGCGCCCTCGATGACGACGGCAAAGCTGGGATGGCCGAAATCGGCGTAGCGCACACCCCAGCGCCCCGCCCCGCTGATCTCCTTGGTGAAGACCGCCTGCGGGCGCATCAGCGTGATGATATCCGAAAGAGGATCGGCCATTTCCGGACTATCGGCAATAAAATCCGGATGGTCAATCGTAGATCATCCGTTCAGGATCGGGGAAAAGGAGGCATCGACCCACACAACAAAGGAGTGCCCCATGCCATCCATCCTGATCACCGGCTGCTCATCCGGCTACGGGCTCGCGACGGCCCGCCTCTTCCTCGCGCGCGGCTTCACCGTCATCGCCACGATGCGGACGCCGCGCGAAGACATCCTGCCGCCAGCGGCGAACCTCCGCCTGCTGCCGCTCGACGTCACGGATGAGGCAAGCATCGCCCGGGCGGTCTCGGCGGCGGGACCGATCGACATGCTCGTCAACAATGCCGGCATCGGTGCGGCGGGCGCCTTCGAAACCATGCCGATGGCAAGAGTGCGGGCGGTCTTCGACACGAACACCTTCGGCGTCATGGCGATGACGCAGGCCGTCATCCCGCAGATGCGCCTGCGCCGCGCCGGAGTGATCGTCAACGTAACCTCCAGCGCCACGCTGGCGCCGATGCCGCTGGTGGCCGCCTACACCGCTAGCAAGCAGGCGATCGAAGGCTTCACCGGATCGCTCGCCCATGAACTCGGCCATTTCGGCATCCGCGTCAAGCTGGTCGAGCCTGGCTACGGACCGACCACGCGCTTCACCGAAAACACCTCCGCATCCGCCGGCGCAATGATCCCGGAGCCCTATGCCGACTTCGCCGCCCCCGTCTTTGCCCGGTTCGCAGCACCCGCGCTGACGACGCGGGAGAGCGACGTCGCCGAGGCGGTCTGGACGGCGGTGCACGACGAAAGCGGAAAGCTCCGCTTCCCCGCCGGTCCCGACGCCGTGGCGCTCGCCCCGGCGGGGTGACGCCCTGGCAGGCGGCGCGGGCGCGTCCGGCGGGCCTCCATCGGAACGGATGTCCGCGCACGACATGTCGATGCCGTCTCCCTGGACCGGGCCGCGCATCATGTCCGACGATGGCAGGCGGGGTTGAGGGCCAGGAGGGCTTTTGCTGGCCGGCGTTTGACCGCATGCCCGCGTTGCGCGGTCACGGCGGCCGCTGCGGATTAGAACACGCTCGGTGAACACCGGCCCACCGAGCGTGTTCCAAAATTTTGCTTTTGCTTGATAATCCGACGCAATCCCGCTTCGGCTGGACATGCTCTAGCGGAGATCGGCGCCGAAGACCCCGTCCATCGCGGCGTAGGTCGAGGCGCCGAAGCGCCCGTCGATCGCGCCCTGGTACTGGCCGGCACCGCGCAGCCGCTGCTGCAGCGCCCGGCGGAATTCCGGCGACCAGGGCTGGCCGTCGCGCATTTCCTGATGGGTCGGCTCGTCGCCCCGCCGGAGCGCCTGCTCGACATAGCGGGCCGCCTCGGCATAGTCCTGCGTGACGCCGTCGCCATTGTGATAGAGGACGGCGATGCTGCGCAGCGCGGAGGTGTTGCCTCCGTCCGCCGAACGGGCGTACCAGCGCATCGCTTCCCCGCCGTCCTTGGCGACACCGTCGCCCTGCTCGTACTGGACGCCGATATTGTACATGGCGAGCGCCTCGCCGAGGTCGGCGGCCTTGCGGTACCAGGTCATCGCCTCGGCCTTGTCCGCAGCCACGCCCCTGCCCTCGTCGTAGAAGAAGCCGATATTGTTCATTGCCGTCGCATGGCCGAGATCGGCCGCCTTTCGGTACCAGACCATCGCCTCGGCATAGTCCTGCGGCACTCCGTCGCCATATTCGTACTGGACGCCGACGTTGAACATGCCGGCCGACTCGCCGCCCTCGGCGCTGCGGCGATACCAGGCCATCGCCTGGTCCTTGTCCGTCGTCGTGCCGCGGCCGACATCGTAGAAGAAGCCGACCTTGTTCATGGCGCCGGCATGGCCCGCCTCGCTCGCCTTCACATACCACTGGAAGGCCTGCGCGTCGTTCTGCGCCACGCCGTCGCCGAATTCGTACTGGGTGCCGACATTGAACATGGCGAGCGCATTGCCGAGATCGGCCGATTTGACGTACCACGCCATCGCCTGGTCCTTGTCGGCGGGCACGCCTTTGCCTTCGTCGTAGAAGAAGCCGATATTGTTCATCGCCATGGCATTGCCGAGATCGGCGCCCTTGCGATACCAGACAAGCGCCTCGGCATCATCCTGCGCCACGCCGGCGCCGAGCTCGTACTGGCGGCCGAGATTGACCATGGCCAGCGGATCGCCGAGATCGGCGGCGCGGCGATACCAGTCGGCCGCCGCCGCCTTGTCGACCGGAACGCCCCGGCCTTCGTCGTAGAAATAGCCGATATTGTTCATCGCCCGCGCATTGCCGAGGGATGCCGAGCGACGATACCACTCCATCGCCGCCGCGTCGTCCCTGGCCACACCCTGGCCCTGGGCGTGGAGGAAGCCAAGATTGAGCATGGCGAGCGCATTGCCGAAATCGGCCGCGCGACGGTACCAGACCGCGGCCTCCGCCTTGTCGACGGCGACGCCTCGGCCCTCGTCGTAGAAATAGCCGATATTGTTCATCGCCATCGCATGGCCGAGACCGGCGGCCTTGCGATACCAGGCGAGCGCCTCGGCGGGATCGGCGCCGACCCCCTCCCCGCCGTCATACTGAAGGCCGATCGCGAACATCGCGGCGACGCTGCCGAGATCGGCGGCCTTGCGGTACTGCCAGAGGGCGCCGGGGTGGTCCTTGCCGGCGGCGAGCGACCGGCCGTACTGGAAGAACAGCCGGGCCTCTCCGGGGAACCGCTCCGTCGCCTCCTTGCAGGCGGGGACCGCCGCGGCGGGATCGACCGCCGCGAGGTCCAGGCCCGCGACCGAGGCGATCCTCTGCGGATCGTCGGGACCGGCGGCCAGCCGGTCGCAGGCGGTTTCGGCCCCGGCAAGGCTTTCCTCGGCAAGCCGCGCCATCTCGGCCCGCGCCAGCGAAGCGAAGGCGCAGGCACCGAAGAGCGACAGGTGCTCCTCATAGAAGGCCTTGCTGTTCTTGTCCCGGATCGCCGCCCAGTGGGTGCCGGCGTCGCGGCAGGCATCCTGAGGCGCGGCCGCGCGCGGATAGGCGGTCGAAAGCGCGCTCACCTCCGCACCCTCCGCCTTCGGCGCAGGCTGGCCCGCAGCCGGCGGGACAAGGTAGACCTCCCGGTCGGGAAGGCTGCCATATTCGAAGGGGGTCTGCCGGTTTTCGGTCGCCTCCTTCACGTCCGCCCGGACGCGACGCAGCATCATGGCAAGTTCGAGGCCGGGCGTCTCCATGTTCTTCAGCAGCGCCGCCGCATAGGGGCTGTGGTCGCCGTCACCGTCCGAGGCGACCGTGCCGGCGGCCGCGGCATAGCTGATCAGGAGGCCGTTGTCCGGCTCCTTCGGCACGGCGAGCCCGCGGGAAACCGCGCGATTGCCCCCCTTCAGCCGCATGCCTTCCAGGAAGGGATTGTTGCGGCAGGCATCGAGCAGGACGATCTTCAGGCCCTTCACATAGGCGACGGCCGAGAGCACGTCGTCGAGATCGATGGTCTCGAAGGCGACGCGGCTGTCGGAGGAGAGCTTCGCATCGGTTGGGATGAGGAAATTGCTGCCTTTCAGCTCCATCGCATGGCCGGCATAGTAGATCAGCGCCAGATCCGCGCCCTCGGATTTCTCCGCGAAATCGGCAAGCGTCGTCTGGAAGGCGGACTTGCCGAGATCGGTGGCGAGCATCACGTCGAAGTCGAGGCGCGCGAGCGCCGCGCCGACCGCCCGGGCATCGTTCGCGGGGTTGCGCAGAAGGCCGGCCGACTGGTAGTTCGAATTGCCGATGACGAGGGCGACACGACCCGCGGCCCGGCTTTCGCCGCCCGCCGCGACAAGTGCCGCCAGCATGATCATGGCGCAGGCGAGCGCAAGACCGCCCCTCTCGATCCAACCCCTCATCCGTCCCGTTCCCCGACAGAAAACATCTGCGCCGCCGTTCCATTGTGGCAGATCGGCCCGATTTTTGAAGGGCGAATTTCGGGGCAAGGGCCGCGATCGCGCGCCGCGACACGCCCTTGAGCACCTGACCGAGATGCGGAACTGGTTTCCGATCCCTTAACGCCGCTAACCATAGTCGCACAGCCGACGGGACTGCCCGTGTCCTTGCATGCTATCGTCCTTTCGACCGACGAAGCGGAACGCCGCCGTCGACCTCAAGGAGCATGGAGCGACACATCTTGGAGAGGGACGTCCTGATCGACAGGATCTACGAAGCCGCGATGATCCCCGACGGGTGGAGCGACGTCTGCGACCTGATCAGCGCTGAGGTCGATGCGTTTTCCGCCGCCGTCATCTCAATCTCGCCGGACGGCGCGGTGCGCTGGGTGGCGAGCGAGTGCGTGACGGAGGACATGCGCCGGTACCAGGACAGCGGGCTTGCGGCCGAGAACAAGCGGCTCATCCGGGCGCTGCAGTCCGGCGACACGTCCTTCAAGCGCGACATCGACGTACTGACGGCGGAGGAATTCGAGAACGACAGCATGCTGCGGGAGCTGCTGCGGCCGATCGGGCTTGGATGGGAGATGGGCGCGGCGGTGCGCGAGCCGTCCGGCACCATGCTCGTCCACAGCCTGCTCAGGCGCACCGAGCACGGGCCGTTCACGCCCGACCATGTCGAGAGGATCAACGGCCTGCGCCCCGACCTCGCCCGCGCCACCTTCATGGCGGGACGGCTCGGCTTCGAGGAAGCGCGCACCATGGCGCGGACGCTCGATCTGGTCGGTCTTCCCGCCGCCGTGATCGGCGACGGCGGGCAGGTCGTGGCGATGAATGCCGGAATGGACGCGATGGGACCGCGCATCCGCACCGGCTTCATGGACCGGCTCGTCCTCAGCGACACGCAAGCCGCCGCCCTTCTCCAGGATATCTTCGAGCGGCTGCAGCGCGGTTTTGCGCCCCTCGTCCAGTCGGTTCCGGTCGCGGCAGGCGAGGCGGCGCCGCCGCTGGTGCTGCAGGTGATCCCGATCCGCCGCGATGCGCGCGACATCTTCGCGCGAAGCCGGGCCGTCGTCATCGCCACCACCGTCGGCGTGGCGGGTCCGCCGGACCAGAGGGTGCTCTGCGGCCTTTTCGACCTGACCCGGCTCGAGGCGCGGGTGGCGCAGGAGGTGACGCGCGGCCTCTCCGTCGAGGAGACCGCCGGCCGCCTCGGCATCGGCCGCGAGACAGTCCGGACCCATTTGAAGGCGGTCTTCCGCAAGACCGGCGTGGGGCGGCAGTCGCAGCTCGTTGCCCTCCTGTCCGGGCTCGGCAGGCCGAGCGACGCGGCGTGACCCGATCAGCGCGGCGGCCAGTCGTCGACGAAGCGCCGGTCGAGGAGAACGAGGTTGCGGTCGGGACCGACCCGATAGGTCTCGAACACCATGCCGCCCTGGTAGAGGAAGCGGTGATGGTGGATGCTTCCGGGCGGCGCCTTGCGCAGCGGCGTCGCCCGGCCGCCGTAATGGATGCTGCCGGGAAGCGGCTCGAGGTCCGGCGGCGCCGTGGTACAGCCGGCAAGCGCCAGTCCGAGGACGGCGGCGATGAAGGGAGCGTTTTTCATGCGGATGTCCTCCTGTCGTTCTCGTGACCGCAACGGATAAGCTCCGGCCACGGTTTCATCCCGTCTCGCCTTTGTCGGAACTCTTTTCTTTACATGGGATAATTTTTTAAGATCCACACTGAAAATTATTTCATGCGATGGAATGTTTCCGTCTTGCGCCGCGGCCTGTCCCCGACCATTCTCCCCGCACGCAGTCCACGCCTTTCCGATGAAACGGACATGACACCGCAATGAAAACGCCGCGCCACCGGACGATGGAGGACTTCGCGCAATCCTGCGGCGTGTCGCGGCCGACGCTTTCCAAATATTTCGACAATCCCGCCAGCGTAAAGCCCGCCACCCGGCGGCGCATCGAACAGGCGCTGGAGGCCTCGGACTACCAGCCGAACCATTATGCGCGCAACCTCAACCGCAAGCGCACGCGCAATGTCGGCATCATCGTACCGACGCTCGCCGATCCTTTCTACACCGCCGCCGTCAGCGAGATCGAACTGAGGCTGCGCGAGGAGGGCTACTGGCCGATCGTCATCTCGTCGCATGGCTCGCAGGCGCTCGAATCCGAGGCGCTGCGCACGATCATGGCGCTGAAGGTCTCGGGCGCGATCATGGCGCCGCTCGGCCTTGCCTCCGACGCGCGCGGCTTCGAGACGATCACCCAGTCGATCCCGATCGTCTGCTTCGACACCTATATCGCCGGGACCGCCCCCTTCATCGGCAACAACAACCGCCAGAGCGTCGCCACCATGGTCGATTATCTCTGCCGCTCCGGCGAGGCGCCGGTCTATTTCGACATCCCCCATGTCAACCACAACTCACCGGAGCGCCTCAAGAGCTACATCGACACGATGACGGCGCTTGGCCACGAGCCCTTGGTCTTCGGCAACACGCGCGACTATACCTGGGACTTCGAGCGTATCGGCTACGAGCAGATGGAGGCGATCCTGTCGCGCAACGCGCTGCCGGGACGCACCGTGCTCTGCGCCAACGACCGCCTCGCCTTCGGCGTCATGGCGGCGGCCTTCTCGCAAGGCAAGAGGGTCGGACGGCGCGGCGACTGCGACCTGCGCGTCGCGGCCCATGACGACCATCCCTTGAGCCGCTTCACCGGGCCGGCGCTGACGACGATGGCGCAGGATTTCAGCGGCATTGCCCGGCGCAGCGTCGAGACGCTCTTGGCGCTGATGGGGGACGAGCGCGCCGACGTGGCGCCCATGCTTTATTTCGACGCGACGCTGGCGATGCGCCAGTCCGCCTGATCCGGCTCCAGGGTCCGTCGGGTTCATCCGGAAGCAGGCAGGTTCTCTCCCCTTTTGCTGCCATTTGTCCTTTCGGGACAACCGGATCCCACGTGATCCCCGGCAAACGCTACACGTTCGATGAGCACCGGTTCACGGAACGTGTCATAACATTTTGTCTTTGCAGCATTGTCCGACGCCGAAGCGATCCCGTTTCGGCCGGACACGCCCTAAAGCGTGTCGCGATCTTTCAGATTCGCTCGTACGCGTTAGGCCTTTGTTTTTACGCATGTCTTTTCGCAAAGCTGCTGCACACCTTTGCGAGACACGCTCTAGCCGAAGGCCGGGTCGTAGGACCTCCACGCCGCGACCGCCGCCAGCACCACGGCATGGGCGTCGGGCGTATAGCGGCCCATCGAGGCGAAGCCGTGGATCTGGCCCGGCCGGTCGAAGCGTGCGAGCGGCACGCCCGCCTCCTCCAGCCGGTCGGCATAGGCCTCGCCCTCGTCGGCAAGGATGTCATAGCCGGCGATCGCGACGAAGGCGGGCGGCGCGCCGGCAAGGCTCTTCACCCGCAGCGGCGAGGCGCGCCAGTCGGCGATGTCGCCGTCGGTGCGGATGTAATGATCGCGGAACCAGGCCATGGTCCGCGCCGTCAGTCCGTAGCCCTCGGCGAAGCGGCGATAGCTGTCGGCGGTCTGGGCCGCATCGGTGTTCGGATAGATGAGGAGCTGCGCCGTCACCTTCGGCGCGTCGCCGTCGCGCGCCATCAGCGCCACCACAGCCGCGAGGTTGCCGCCGGCGCTGTCGCCGGCCACCGCGACCCGTGCGGGATCGATGCCGAATTCCGACGCGCGGGCGACCACGGCGGCAAGCGTTGCCCGGCAGTCCTCGACGGGCGCCGGAAACTTGTGCTCCGGCGCCAGCCGGTAGTCCGGGCAGACGACGACGCAGGCAGCCGCATTGGCGAACCAGCGGCAGATTTCGTCATGGCTGTCGAGCGAGCCGATCACCCAGCCGCCGCCGTGGTAATAGACGAGCGCCGGTGCATCGTGCTCCGGCGCGCCGAGGCCGCGATAGACCCGGACGCGGATCGGCCCGGCCGGGCCGTCGACGACGCGGTCATGGACGGAGGCGACGCCGACGCGCTCGCCCTGCAGCGTCGGGCCGCCGGCATTGTAGGCGCCGCGCGCCGCGTCGACGGTGCCCTCCTCGAAGGGCTTGCCGCCGGCGGCGCGCTGGAGGTCGAGGACGCGCCGGGCGCCGGGATCGAGTGCCACCATCACGCAGCCGCCTTTGCCGGAGCGAGAAGGCTTTCGGCCTCTTCCTCGCCGAGGAGCCGCGGCTGCGCGACGCTGCCCTCGATCGCGACGGAGGTGCCGGAGACGCCGGAGGCAAGAATGCCTTCCATGATTTCCAGGACATGCAGCGCAAGGTCGCCGGAGGCGCGGTGCGCCTCTCCGGTCTCGAGCGCGCGCACGAGGTCGGCGACGCCCAGCATGCGGTAATTGGCGCGGTCCGGCGCGGCAAAGGGCCAGTTGCGGGCGCCATAGAGTTCGCCGTCGCTGTCGAAATCGCGCCAGTCGGCGCCGCGCTCCGACAGCGAGACGGTGCCGCCGAACGTGTCGGGGTCGGGAAGCCGGATCGACCCTTCCGTGCCGTGCAGCTCGATCGGATGGTTGGAGTGGCGGAAGACGTCCCAGGAGGCGCCGAAGGTGACGGTGGCGCCGGAGCGGAACTCGATCAGCGAGAGGATGTTGGTCGGGGTACCGACCTTGAACGTCGTGTTCTTGTAAGGGCCGTCCGCCGTGATCAGGCGCTCCTCCTGGCCCTTGGTCGCCATCGCCATGACGCGGGCGGCGGGGCCGAGCAGGTTGACGAGCATGGTGAGATAGTAGGGACCCATGTCGAGCACCGGGCCGCCGCCGGGCTGGTAGTAGAATTGCGGGTTCGGATGCCAGTGCTCCATGCCGCGCCCCATCATGAAGGCGGTGCCGGTGATGGCGCGGCCGATCGCGCCCTCGTCGACCAGCCGGCGGGCACGCCGCCCGGCGGCACCGAGGAAGGTGTCGGGCGCCGAGCCGAGCAGCAGGCCGCGCGAGGCGGCTTCCGCGACCAGCCTGCGCCCCTCGGCGGCCGTCGTCGCCAGCGGCTTTTCGGTGAAGACGTGCTTGCCGGCCGACAGCGCCGACATCGTCACGTCGTAATGGACGGCCGGAATGGTCAGGTTGAGCACGAGATCGACCTCGGGGTCGGCGAGCAGCCCGTCGACCGTCTCGGCCCGGATGCCGTATTCCTTCGCCCGCAGCGCCGCCATGTCGGCCGAGATGTCGGCGCAGGCCTTCAGTTCCACGCCGGAAAACAGCGCCGCATTGCGCAGATAGGTCATCGAAATATTGCCGCAGCCGATCACGCCGATGCCGATCGGGCGCTTGCTCTTCCCAGTCACGTTCTTCTCTCCTCGAACCCTGCCGGCAGGGCGACCGCCGGCGTCGCGGCGCAAACTGCCACGATGCGGATGCGCGATAAAGGATTTTAATTCTTGACGTGCGACAAATTTTTATCGATCATGCGCCAACGCTTCAGGCAGAGGAGTGCCGTGGCGTTTTTCGGGAGGACACCATGACGGACATTTCGAAAGGGCCGGATGCCGGCTCGGATCTCGCTGGCCTCGAGGCCGGCCCCACGGCCGCCGGCGCGCCCCGTGCCTTGCCTGCCACCTTGCCCAACCACGTCACGCGCGCCGACCGGCGCCAGTTCCTGATGGCATCGGCGGGGCTGATCGGCGCCGCCGCGCTCGGCACGGGTCTTGGCGTCCGCAAGGCCCGGGCGCAGGACCGGGCCGAGATCAGCTTCGCCAGCGCCGCCTTCTTCGGCAACGAGACCTTCGGCGACCTGATCAAGACCTTCAACGAGTCGCAGGACCGGGTGCTGGTCAAGAACATCGAGCTGCCGCCGCCGAGCTCGTCGACCGAGGTCTATCAGGGCCTAGTGCAGCAGCTCGCACGCAAGAGCGGCACGCCGGACGTGTTCAGCCAGGACGTCATCTGGATCGCCGGCTTCGCCGCCGCCGGCTGGGCGCTCGCGCTCGACGAGTATTTCCCCGCCGACAAGCGCGGCGATTACTTTGCCGGCACGGTCGCCGCCTGCACCTATGACAACAAGCTCACCGCGCTGCCCTGGTTCCTCGATTCCGGCATGTTCTACTACCGCAAGGACGTGCTGGAGAAGCACGGCGGCACGGTGCCGACCACCTGGGACGACATGGCGACGATCGCGGCGGCGGCGCAAAAGGCTGGCGACGTCGAGTTCGGCTATCTCTGGCAGGGCAAGCAGGCCGAGGTCCTCGTCTGCGATGCGGTCGAGATCATCACGTCGGCCGGCGGCGCGATCCTCGCACCCGACGGCAAGTCGTCGCTGATCAACCAGGAAGCGGCGGTCAAGGCGATCCAGTTCCTGCATGATACGATCAACAAGACCAAGATCAGCCCGCAGAACGTGCTTTCCTGGGACGAGGAGCCGTCGCGCCAGCCGTTCACCTCAGGTCAGGCGCTGTTCATGCGCAACTGGTCCTACGTCTATCCGATCGCGCAGGACCCGAAGGCTTCCGAGGTCGTCGACAAGGTCGGCGTCGCGCCCCTGCCCGCCTTCCCCGGCGGCAAGTCGTCGGCCTGCCTCGGCGGCTACCAGCTCGGCGTCAACGCCAACTCGAAGAACCGCGAGGCGGCGATCGAGCTGCTCACCTGGCTGTCCTCGACCGAGACGCAAAAGCGCATCGCGCTGAACTTCGGCCTCGCGCCGACGCGCCCCGCCCTCTTCGCCGACGAGACGATCAAGAAGGACCAGCCCTTCATGGCGAGCCTGCAGGACGTCTTCACCGGGGCGACGCCGCGGCCGGTGACGCCGGAATACGCCAAGGTGACGCTCGCCTTGCAGTCGGGCATCTCCAAGGCGCTGGTCTCCGGCAATGTCCAGGCCGAGATGGACGCGCTCGCCAACACGATCAACGGCATCGTCGGCTGACCATGTCGTCTGCGGTCGCCCCATCCTCCTACAGACGGCCGCGTCGGGCCGGGAGGGCGCTTTCGGGCGCCCTCTGGCCCTTGCTCCTGCTGCTGCCGGCCTTCATCTCGCTGGCCTCGGTCTCCTTCTACCCGATCCTGAACGGCCTCTACCTGTCGCTGACCAACACCTCGCTGATCACGCAGGAGGACGACTTCGTCGGCTTCGCCAACTATGTCCAGCTCTTTGCCGACAGCCAGTTCTGGAACGCCTGGTGGCACACGATGTGGTTCACCGCCGTCTCCACCCTGCTCGAAACGCTGATCGGCCTCGGCATGGCGCTGATCCTCTACGAGCATTTTTCCGGACGCGGCCTGGTGCGCGCGGCGATGCTGGTGCCCTGGGCGATGCCGACCGTGGTGACATCAAAGATGTTCGGCTGGCTGTTCGACGGCCAGCACGGCATCATCAACTTCATCCTCGTCTCGCTCGGCATCGCCGACCAGAACATCAACTGGTACGGCTCGCCCGACACGGCGATGACGACGATCATCATCGCCGACGTCTGGAAGACGACGCCCTTCATGGCACTTCTTCTGCTCACCGGCTTGCAGACCGTGCCGAAATCGCTGACCGAAGCCGCGCGCATGGACGGCGCGAAGAGCTGGAAGACCTTCTGGTACATCCGCCTGCCGCTTCTCCTGCCGACGCTGCTAATCGCCGGGCTGTTTCGCGCGCTCGACGCCTTCCGCATCTTCGACCTCGTCTACGTGCTGACCGGCGGCGGGCCCGCCGATTCCACCGAGACCCTGTCGACGCTCTCCTACAAGGTGCTCTTCGCCACGCTGCAGTTCGGCTACGGCTCGGCCGTGTCGACGGCGATGTTCATCACAGAGGGGCTGATCGCGGCGGTGCTCTGCCTGTTCCTGATCCGGCAGATCCGGAGGGTGTCATGAACGAGGCGCGCAAGCCGCTCCAGTCGGTCCTGCTCTACCTTGGCGCCGCCTTCATCCTCGTCTGGTCGGGCGGGCCGTTCCTCTGGCAGTTCTCCACCTCGTTCCAGCTCGACAAGGCGCTGACCTCGGGCACCCCGTCGCTGATCCCGGACCCGTTCACGCTGGAACACTACTACAACGCCTTCGTCGAGAAGGGCCTGCACCGCTACGTCTGGAACTCGCTGGTCGTGTCGCTGGCAACCACCTTCCTCTGCCTCGTCGTCGGCTCGCTCGCCGCCTTCTCGCTGTCGCGGCTGAACGTCAAGGGGCGCTTCGGCATCCTGATGGTCATCCTCTCGGTGTCGATGTTCCCGCAGATCGCACTGGTCGGCCCGCTCTACCTGATCGCCTCGGAGCTCGGCCTGCTCGACACCTATACCGTGCTGGTCATCACCTACCTGGCGCTCGGCCTGCCGCTCGTCACCTGGGTGCTGTTCGGCTATTTCGAGACGCTGCCGCGCGAGATCGACGAGGCGGCGCGCATGGACGGGGTCAAGACCGTCGGCCTTCTCTGGCACATCATCCTGCCGATGTCGCTGCCGAGCCTCGTCACCACCGGCCTGCTCGCCTTCATCACCGCTTGGAACGAATTCCTCTTCGCGCTCGCCTTCACCTCCAATATCGACACGCAGACGATCCCCGTCGGCATCGCCAACTTCACCAACCTCTATTATGTACCCTGGGGCGACATCGCGGCCGCGTCCGCCGTCGTCACCGTGCCGCTGATCCTTCTCGTGCTCTTCTTCCAGCGGCACATCATCGAAGGCCTGACCCAGGGAGGTATCAAGGAATGACAGTGACCACCAAGGACATCAAACTCGGCTGCCAGACGTTCACCTGGGAGATGCTTGGCAAGGGGTTCACCGGCGGGCCGGACGACCTGCTTTCCGCCATTTCCAAGGGCGGCTACAGCGGCATCGAGATCACGGACAAGATGATCGGCCACTATGGCGACGATCCCGCCGGCTTCGCCAGCGCGCTTGAAAATCACGGCCTGACGCTGGTCGCCTTCGCCTGCGCCGCACCAAGCGGCTACACGGAAGCGGCCGAGATCGAGAACGACGTGGCGCGCACGCGCCGCTGGATCGATTTCGCCGCCCAGTTCCCCGGCGCGGTCGTCTCGATGGGCTCGGCGACGGTGATGTCGCCCGGCGCACGGGCCGACAAGTATAAGGTCGCGGCGGAAGTCTACAACAAGGCTGGCGCGGCCGCCGCAAGCGCCGGCGTCACCCTCGCCGTGCATCCGAGCTCGCACCGCGACACGCTGCTCTTCGACCGCGCCGACTACGACGCGATCTTCGCCCTTCTCGATCCGACGCTGGTCGGCTGGGTGCCGGATACCGGCCATATCCTGCGCAGCAGGATGGACATCCTCGACACGCTTGCGACCTACCGCGACCGCATCCGCTACCTGCACCTGAAGGACGTCGACGCAAACGGCGACTGGGCGATGCTCGGGGAAGGCGTCTGCGACACGAAGGCGGTGGTCGACGCCGTCCGCGCTGGATCGCACTTCAACGGCTGGCTCATCGTCGAGGAGGAATCCGAGACGGCCGGCAGGGATCCCGCCGCCGCCGTCAAGACGAACCGCGACACCATGCGCCGCTACGGTTTCTGAGGACGGACCCATGTTACGCAAGGACGACCGGCGGCTTCGCGTCGGAGTGCTCGGCTGCGGGCCGATCGCGCAATTCGCCCATCTCGAATCCTGCGTGAAGGCGCGCAATGCTGATCTCTACGCGATCTGCGACGCGGCACCCGATCTCCTTGCCCGCATGGGCGCGACCTACGAGCCGGAGAAGCAGTATGGCGACTACGACGCCATGCTCGCCGACCCGGAACTGGAGGCCGTGATCGTCGCGACCTCCGACGCCTATCACGTGCCGATGACGATCAAGGCGCTCGATGCCGGCAAGCATGTGCTGTGCGAAAAGCCGGTCGGCGTCTCGATCGAAGAGGGCATGGCGCTTGCCGAGGCGGTGAAACGCTCCGGCAAGGTCTACCAGGTCGGACACATGAAGCGCTTCGATCCGGCGCTCGAGGCGGCGCGCGATTTCGTCCGCGACGAGATCGGCACGGTCCTGGCGCTGAAGGCCTGGTACTGCGATTCCACCCATCGCTACACCAACACGGACGCCGTCCAGCCGCTGCCGGTGACGAGCAGGCTGGCGAAAAAGCCCGCCGGCAATCCGAAGGCGGATCTGCGGCAGTATTTCATGCTGGCGCACGGTTCGCACCTCGTCGACACGGCCCGCTTCTTCTGCGGCGAGATCACCGCCGTCCGGGCGCGGCTCAACGAGCAGTTCGGCGCCTATTGCTGGTTCGTCGAGACGGAATTCGCCAGCGGCGCGCTCGGCCATCTCGACCTCACCGTCGCCGTCCGCATGGACTGGCACGAGGGCTTCCAGCTTTATGGCGAGAACGGCTCTGTGATCGCCAAGACCTTCAATCCCTGGTATTTTCGCGCGAGCGAGGTCGACATCTTTCGTGAAAAGGATGCGACGGCCCGCCGGCCGCTCGGCGCGGACGGCCATTTCTTCCGCCGCCAGCTCGAAGGCTTCGCCGACACGATCCTCGACGGCAAGCCGATGCGCGGCGCGACCGTCGACGACGGCGTCGCCTCGATCCGCGCCATGGTCGCGATCGCCCGCTCGGTCGAGAGCGGCGCGCGCGTGTCTCTCACCGATGTCACGGGAGCCGTCTGATGCAGATCGGGATTTTCGCCAAGACCTTCGCGGGAACGGATGCCGCGACCGTGCTCTCCGCCACGCGCGGCGCCGGCTACGACACAACCCAGTTCAACCTCGCCTGCGTCGGCCTGCCGTCGATGCCGGAGACGGTCGGCGACGATGTGATCGCCGCGATCGCCGAGGCGGCACGCGCAACCGGCGTCTCGATCGCGGCGCTGTCGGGCACCTACAACATGGCGCATCCGGAAAAGCGCGTCCGTGACGACGGCCTTGCCCGGCTCGGTACCGTCATCGAGACCGCTGCCCGGCTCGCCATTCCGCTGGTGACGCTCTGCACCGGCTCGCGCAACGCCGCCGACCAGTGGGCACACCATCCGGACAATCAGGCGCCGGAGGCCTGGGCCGACATGGCGGCGGAGATGGAGCGCGCGCTGGCGCTTGCCGAGGCCCATGGCGTCGACCTCGGCATCGAGCCGGAACAGGCGAATGTGGTGACCTCGGCCGAAGACGCCGTGCGCCTGATCGGCGAGATGGGATCATCGCGGCTGAAGATCGTGCTCGATCCGGCCAATCTCTTCGAGGAGGCGAGCCCGCAGGAGGCGCGCGCCATCGTCGCCGACAGTCTCGATCGCGCCGCCCCCTTCCTCGCCATGGCCCATGCGAAGGATCGCCATGCCGACGGTCGTTTTACCACCGCCGGTACCGGCGTCGTCGATTTTCCCGACTTCATCGCGCGGCTGAAGGCTGCGGGCTTTGCCGGGCCGGTCGTCACCCACGGGCTTTCCGCGGCAGAGGCGCCGGGCGTCGCCCGTTTCCTCCGAAGCCTTCTGTAAGCATTTGCTGACCATAGAACGGAGTCCGCCTCTGATGACCGACAAAACCCTGAAGGGCCAGGCCGCCATAAACGCGCTGCCGCGCGACCGCCTGCTCGGCGAGTTCTCCACCTGGTCGGCCGACCTCTGCAATCTCGAGCGCGACCTCGCCCGCGTCGAGGACCATGCCGACATCCATCACATCGACGTCGCGGACGCCCGCTTCACGCCGGGCTTCCTGTTCTTCCCCGATCTGGTCGCCCGCATCGCCGGGCTGACGGCACGGCCGATCCATGTGCATCTGATGGTGGAGGCGGAGATCGTCGAGGAGCAGACCCGCCAGTTCCTCGACGCCGGCACCGACCTCGTCAGCGTCCACGCCGAAAACGGCGCGGCCGGCCTTCGCGCGCTGGAGATCGCGCGGACACGGGGTGCCGCCGGCGGCGTCGTGCTGCGGCTGGAGACGCCGGTCGCCGCGGTCGAGCCGTTCCTGCCGCATGTCTCCTTCGTCACGCTGCTCGGCACCTCGATCGGCGTCAAGGGGCAGAGCCTGTCGGAGAAGGCCTGCGACCGGCTCGCCGAGGCACGCGCGCTGATGCGGCAGGCGGGCCGTGAGGCCGACATCATCCTCGCCGCCGACGGCGGCATCCGCCACGAGACGGTGCCGCGCCTCAGGGAAGCCGGCGCGGAGACGGTGGTGCTCGGCTCGCTCGCCTATGGCGACAGCGACCTTGCCGGCCGCATCGCCTGGCTGCATGGCCTGAAGACGAAGGCCGCATGACCGACGACCGGCCCCCGGCGGCGCTCGCCTTCGATCTCGGCGGCACCGAACTGCGCGCCGCCCTCGTCGCCGCCAGCGGGACGATCCTCGCCTTCGCCTCGGCCGCGACGCTTGCGAAAGCGGGTCCGGCGGCGGTGATCGAGCAGATGGTGGCGCTCGCCGGCACGGTGCAGGCCCATGCGCCCGCCGTCCGCCTGCTCGGCGTCGGCGTCGGGGCGCCGGGTCCGCTCGATCCGGAGGAGGGCGTCGTGCTCGACGCGCCGACGCTCGACGGCTGGCGGCAGGTGCCGCTCGCCGAGCGGCTCGGCGCCAGGCTCGGCCGAAGCGTGCGGATCGAGAACGACGCCAATGCGGCGGCCCTCGGCGAATGGCGATACGGCGCCGGGCGCGGCACGCGGTCGATGGTCTTCGTCACCGTCTCGACCGGCATCGGCGGCGGCATCATCGCCGGCGGGCGCATCCTGCACGGGCGGCGCGGCCTTGCCGGCGAAATCGGCCACATGGCGATCACCGGCGAGAGCCGGCCCTGCTTCTGCGGCGCGATCGGCTGCTTCGAGGCGGTCGCCTCCGGGTCGGCGCTCGGCGAGGAGGCGACGCGTGCGACCGCGCCCGGCGACGGGTCCGACCTCCGGCGCCGCTCGGAGGATGGACCGGTCAGCGCCCGCCATGTGGTCGAGGCGGCGCGGGCGGGCGACCTGAAGGCGCTGGCGCTTCTCGATGCGGAGGCGCGCTGGCTCGGCATCGGCTTCACCAATCTTCTGCATCTCTACTCGCCGGAGGTGATCGTCGTCGGCGGCGGGCTGTCGAACGGGCTCGACCTGATGGCGCATGGCATCACGACCACGATCGGGGCGCGCGCGATGCGGCCCTATCGCGACGTGCCGGTGCGGCGCGCGACGCTCGGAAACCATGCGGGGCTGATCGGCGCCGCCAGTCTGATTCTCGCCGGCGACGGCGAGGCCATATCGAGGGAGGCGAACCATGGCTGATCTGACGCTGCGCGACGTGCGCAAGTCCTACGGCGCCGTCGAGGTGATCAGGGGCATCGACCTCGACGTCAAAGACCGCGAATTCGTTGTCTTCGTCGGCCCGTCCGGCTGCGGAAAATCGACGCTGCTGCGCATGATCGCCGGGCTCGAGCCGATCACCGGCGGGGAACTCTCGATCGACGGCCTGCGCGCCAACGAGGTCGACCCGTCCGAGCGCGGCCTTGCCATGGTGTTCCAGTCCTATGCGCTCTACCCGCACATGACGGTGGCGGACAATATGGGTTTCGCGCTGAAGATCGCCGGCGTGCCCATCGCCGAGCGCGACGCCAAGGTGCGCGAGGCCGCCGAGATCCTCCAGCTCACCCCCTATCTCGACCGTCGGCCGAAGGCGCTGTCCGGCGGCCAGCGCCAGCGCGTCGCCATCGGCCGCGCCATCGTGCGCAAGCCAAAGGTGTTTCTCTTCGACGAGCCGCTGTCGAATCTCGACGCGGCGCTGCGCGTCAACATGCGCCTCGAACTGATGCGCCTGCACGAGCAGCTCGCGGCGACGATGATCTACGTGACTCACGACCAGACCGAAGCGATGACCATGGCCGACAAGATCGTCGTGCTGAACGGCGGCGTCATCGAACAGGTCGGCTCGCCGCTCGACCTTTACGAGCGTCCCGCCAACACCTTCGTCGCCGGCTTCATCGGCTCGCCGAAGATGAACCTCTTCGACGTCCCGGTGACGGCGGCGGGTGCGGACGGGATCGGGGTGACGCTGCCGGGCGGGGCGGGGCTGGCGCTGCCGGCGCCGTCGCATAGCCTGAACGCCGGCGATACGGCGATCCTCGGCATCCGGCCGGAACACCTGCGGCTGGCTGAGGCGGGCCCCTTCGAGGGCGTGGTCGAGATCGCCGAGCGGCTCGGCAGCCTGACGATCCTGCATGTCTCGGTCGCGCCCGGGGTCACGCTCGTGGTCCAGGCGGACGGCAGTGACCGGACGCAGCCGAAAAGCCGCGTCCGCCTTACCGTCGATCCCGGCGCCTGCCACCTGTTCCGCACGGACGGCACGGCCGTCGCGCGTGCCTGACGGCGGGCCGCGACGGCACGAGCCCGTCCCGCCGAGGCGCCTTCGCTTCGGCGTCGGAGATGCGGTCAGCAAGAAACCGCAAAGCCATCCCGGTGATCCGGTGAGAACCGGAATGGCGCCAGGCGGACCGCGATCGCCCGGATCCGCTTCCCTGCGTCAGGCGGCTTCGGCCGAAGCGCCGTCGCGGCCTTCGTCGATGATGACGGAAAAGCCTTCGAAATGCGGACCGGAGAGATACTGGACCTTGCCCTTGCCGGCATTGGCATGGGCGGCGCGGAACTGTTCGGACTTCGTCCAGGCGACGAAATGGTCCTGGCTTTCCCAGACCGTGTGCGAGGCGTAGAGCGTGTGGTCGTCCGCCTTCGGTCCCTTCAGCAGCTTGAACGCGACATAGCCGGGCACCTCGGCGAGACGGCGCTCGCGGCCCTTCCAATTGGCCTCGAACTCGTCCTCGAAGCCGGGAACGACGCGGAAGCGGTTCATCGCGATATACATGGGGAATTTCCTTTCGTGCTGGAGGGGGTCGATCATCCGCCGATCCGGCCCGAGAGCGTCACCAGAACAGACAGGCCGGGTGAGGCATCCTCGTCGAGATAGCGGGTGTACTGGGTGTTGAACAGGTTCTTCACCTTGACGCCGACATTAAAGTCGGCATCGGGCTCAAGCGTGGCGAAGAGGTTGACCGTGTCGAAGCCGTCGCTTTCCGGCGCGCCGGCGGGGACGCGGCGTTGCGCCGCCGCATGCTCCCACTGGATGCCGGCCGTCAGTGTGTCGTCGAGGAAGCGACGGCCGAGCGTCGTCGTCACAGTGTCGGGCGCGATCGTCCCGAGCGGCCCGCCGGTCTCGGTGTTGTCGCCGCGCAGGATCGATCCCGAAAGCGAGGCGAAGACGATCCCGGTGTCGTAGGTCGCCTCCAGTTCGACGCCGTGGATCGTCGCGGAGGCAACATTCTCGTACTGGTAATAGTCGGCCGCGCCGCCGGTGCCGGTGTGGTAGACGCCGTCGATGTAATTGTCGACGTCGTTGTGGAAGTAGGCCGCCTTCAGCCGGAGACTGTCGCCGCCGCTGAAGATGCCGTCGCGGGCATAGTTGACGCCGACCTCGATCGTGTGCGCCGTCTCGGGGATCAGGTGCGGATTGGGGCGGAACTCGAAGCTGAACGAGCCCGGATGGGTGCCGGTGATCAGCGTTTCCGTCGTCGAGGGGGCGCGATAGCCTTCCGCATAGCTTGCATAGAGTTCGAGGCCGCCGGCCGCCGTGCCCTCGAAGGGCATGATGCCGGCACCGATCTTCGGCGAAAGCCGGTTGCCGTCGGATTCCGTTCCGTCCCTGCCGTCAAGGCTGTAGCCGTCATAGCGCACGCCGCCGATGACGCGCAGCCAGTCCTGGTAGCGGACCTGGTCCTGCACGAAGGCGCCATAGGCGAGCCGCGTCCCACCGGGGGTGAAATAGGCGGCCGTGCCGAAGGGATCGGCACTCGTCACCTTGTCGTGGAAGACATCGCCGCCGATCGTTACCTCGTGTTCCAGGGCGCCCGTGTCGAAGCGCGAGGTGTTGGCGACGTCGGTGCCGTAGGTCCGGATGCCGAGGTCGCGCGACGTGCCGAGGAGCGCGGGCGTCGAGGTGTAGCTGCGCACCTCCTCCTTGTCGGTCGTGGTCCAGTAGACCGAGGCGTTGACGTTGAAGAGCCGGTCGTCCGGATTGTCGTAGCGCCACTTGGCCGTCGCGGTCCGCGTATCGACCAGCGTGTCGTATTGCGTCGCGCCGGGGCTGCCGGTGACGTAGTCGAACCGGTTGAGCATGTAGCCCGCCGTGATCGTGTTGAAATCGTTCAGGACGAACTCGGCCTTGCCGAGCCCGGAGACGACCTCCTCGCCGGAATTGTAGATCGCCTTGCCGTCGCCGTCCTGATATTCGCCGGACTTGCGGTAGTTGACGTTGCCGAGCACCGAAAGCCCGTCGCCGATCCTGTAGGCACCCGTCGTGCCGACGGTCGGGGCGCCGCCATTGGTCTCGAAGCCGGTGGTGCCCGAGAGCGCCCAGGTCTCGCCGTCGCGCAGGAATTCGGACGGATTGATCGTCTCGAAGGACACGACCCCGCCGATCGCGCCGGACCCGTAGACATTGGCGATCGGCCCGCGTGCCACCGTCACCCTTCGGATCAGCGCCGGGTCGAGGAAGAAGGTGCCGTTCGCCCGGTGGCCGGTCTGCTGGAAGTTCTGCCGCGCGCCGTCGACGATGACGGCGACGCGGCCGAAATCCTGCAGGCCGCGAATGTTGACCGCCGTCCCCGATTCGTCGCCCGCCCCGTCCGTCGAGACCCCCGGCACGCCGGCGAGCAGGTCGGCGACGCGGCCCATCCCGCTGACGGCCGGCGCGTTCGTCTCGATGACGCTGACGCCGCCGAGCGCCCTGATCGGCGCCTCGTTGGTCCGGGTCGCGGAAATGGTGATGGCGTCGAGCGCGGTGGTGTTGGCGCAGGCGACGCTGCCGACACAGTCGTCCGCCGAAGGATCCGCCTCCTGGGCAAGCGCCGGGAGCGATGCGAGCCCTGTTCCGACGAGAAGGGTAAGACGAAACAGACGCAGCATGACACGGACCCCCTGAACTCCGGCGCTCCGACCACCCCGACGGAGCACGCTTGATCTTCATAGATAAACATGATTCTTATTGTCAAGATAAGAGCGACCGGCTAAACGACGGCGCGACCCAGCGGACGGAGCGACACTTCCGACCGCTTCCCCGAAGCCAGGACCCTGAACGATGCGACATCCCTGCCCTGCCTCCGCGCGCCGGCTGGCGCTGCCTCTCATGATTGTCGCGGGCCTGATCGTCGCGGGGCCTCTCGCCTCCGGGGCGAGGGCCGCAGACGGCGGCAAGGCGGATGCGCGGCGGATCGTCTCCGTCGGCGGCACGATCACGGAAATCCTCTACGCGCTCGGCGCGTCCGACCGGATCGTCGCGGTCGACAGCACCTCCTCCTATCCCGCCGAGGCGCGCGCCAAGCCGAATGTCGGCTATCTGCGCGCGCTTTCGGCCGAGGGCGTGCTGGCGCAGACGCCGGACCTGGTGCTCGCCGAGGGCGATGCCGGCCCGCCGGACGTGATGGCGATCCTGAAGGCGAGCGCGGTGCCCGTCACCATCGTCGCCGGCGCGCCGGACGGCGCCGCGATCGCCGGCAAGATCCGCGACGTCGGTGCGGCCGTCGGGCTTGCGGACAAGGCCGCGCCGCTGGCAAAACGCGTCGATGACGCCTTCGCCGCGCTGGCGGCCGAGACGGCGGCGCTGCCGCAACCGCGCAAGCGCGTCCTCTTCGTCCTCTCGCTCGCCAATGGCCGGATCATGGCGGGCGGCGCGAAGACGGAGGCCGACGCGATCATCCGGCTTGCCGGCGGCGTCAACGCGCTTACGGGGGTCGAGGGCTACAAGCCTGTGACCGACGAGGCGGTGATCGCCGCCGCCCCCGACGCGATCCTCGTCATGCAGCGCGGCGAGCACAGGGCGACGCCCGAGCAGGTGTTCGCGATGCCCGCCTTCCAGACGACCCCGGCGGCGGCAGGAAAGACGCTGATCGCCATGGACGGCCTCCTGCTGCTCGGCTTCGGCCCGCGCACGCCGGAGGCGGCCCGCAGCCTCGCGTCGACGCTCTATCCCGGCGCGATCACGCCATGAGCCTCGCCGTGGCGGTGCGCGCGGGCGATGCCGGGATCCTGCGGCGGACGGCGCCGCGCTCCGGCCCGGTGCTCGGCGCGCTCGGCCTGTTGCTTTGCGCCGCCTGTCTCGTTTCGCTCGCCACCGGCCCCTCGGGCGTCAGCCTCGGCGAACTCGCGCTCTACCTTTACGGAACGTCCTCCGCGCTGACGGCGCAGCAGACCGTGATCATCGAGGCGGTGCGCCTGCCGCGCACGCTGCTCGGCCTTCTCGCCGGCGCCGGCCTCGGCCTCTCCGGCGCGATGCTGCAGGGCCTCTTCCGCAATCCGCTCGCCGATCCCGGCCTCGTCGGCGTCACCTCCGGCGCGGCGATGGCGGCCGTCGCCGCGATCGTGCTCGGCACCGGCCTGCTGGCGCCGCTCACCCATCTCTTCGGCGTGGCCTTCCTGCCGCTGATGGCCTTTCTCGGCGCGCTCCTCAACACGAGCCTCCTCTACCTGATCGCGACGCAAGGCGGGCGCACCTCGACGGCGAGCCTCATCCTCGCCGGCATCGCGCTCGGGGCGCTCGCAAGCGCGGTGACCGGGCTGATGATCTTCTCGGCCGACGACACGGCGCTGCGCGACATCACCTTCTGGAGCCTCGGCTCTCTCGGCGGCGCGACGATGACGCGGGTTCTCGTGCTTCTTCCCTTCGTCGGCGCCGTCGTGCTGCTCATGCCCTTCGTCGCGCGCGGGCTCGATGCGCTGGTGCTCGGCGAGGCGGCCGCCTTCCACATGGGCGTGCCGGTGCAGCGGCTGAAGCGGCTGGTCATCGTCGGCGTCGCCGCCGCCTGCGGCGCCACCGTCGCCATGACCGGGTCGATCGCCTTCGTCGGCATCATCGTGCCCCATCTCGTGCGCCTGGTGCTCGGGCCGGCCCATCGCCGCGTCCTGCCGGCCTCCGCGCTCGGCGGCGCGGCGCTGATGCTTCTCGCCGACAGCCTGGCCCGGGTGGTCGCCGCACCCGCCGAACTGCCGATCGGCATCATCACCGCCCTTCTCGGCACGCCGGTCTTCCTGATGCTGCTCGTCGGCCGCCCGGGGCGGGCGAGGATCGAGCCGTGATCCGCGCGGACGGCGTGTCGCGGCGCGCCGGCGGGCGGGCGCTCGTCGACCGGGTCACGCTCGCGCTCGCGCCCGGCCGCATGACCGTGCTGGTCGGGCCGAACGGCGCCGGCAAGTCGACGCTCATCGGCATGATGACCGGCGAGGTGCGGCCGAGCGCGGGGCGGGTGGAAATCCACGGTCGCGACATCGCCGGCCTGACGCCGCGCGCCATCGCCATGCTGCGCGCCGTGCTGCCGCAGGCGACGCCGGTCGCCTTTCCCTTCAGCGTCCTCGACGTCGTCCGCATGGGCGCCGTTGCCCGCGCGGCCCGCGATCCGGACGGCGCGGCCCTTGCCGCTCTCTCCCGCCTGGGTCTCGCCGCGTTTGCCGGCCGGTCCTATCCCTCGCTCTCCGGCGGCGAGCAGCAGCGCGTCCAGTTCGCCCGCGTGCTCGCCCAGATGCCGGCGCCGGCCGAGGACGGCCTCGCCCGCGCCCTCTTCCTCGACGAGCCGGTGGCGAGCCTCGACCTCGCCCACCAGATCGCCGTCCTCGACGTGGCGCGCAGCTTCGCCCGCGGCGGCGGCATGGTGCTCGCCGTGCTGCACGACCTCAATCTCGCCGCCGAATATGCCGACAGCCTCGTCTTCCTGAAGGAGGGGCGGATCGTCGCCGAAGGACCGCCGTCCGAAAGCCTGACGGATGCGGCGATCGCCGCGGTCTACGGCGTCAGCGGCACGGTCGGGCGCCTTCCGCCACCTGGCACACCCTTCGTTCTGACCCAGGCGCGTGACGCCTGACATCTGTCGCAATGAAATATGATTATTTTCATCATGTTTTTTCCGATAAAACTTGACAGTAAAAGTCATCTTACATATCCGATGTCCGACGGCAGCCGCTGAAGGAGAAAACTCATGGCAATCAGGATCGTGGCGAAGGATGCGAACGGGGACGGCACCGGCATCAATCTTCTCGCCTATCTCGACACTTTCGAAGACACGTTCGTGCGCAGCGGCTACGGCCAGTTCAGCGGCGCGAACCGGATTTCCGGCAAGGAATACGCCTTCACCGACGGCGGCGCCGACAAGTATGGCGTGGTGCTCGGCGCGAGCCAGACCGACTGGGCCTACAACATGACGACCCATGTGGTCGGCGGCTCGCTCGGCTCCGTCAGCTTCGGCACGCAGACGACGCTCGATGCGGCGAAGGGCGCCTTCACCCAGGTGCTCGACCTGAAGATCAGCGGGCTCGGCATCGACGACGCCGACGCGGCGGCCGTCGCCCTTTCCGAACTGATGGCGGCGGACGCCGACAGCATCGTCGACGCGCTGAAGAGCGACACGCTCGTCTTCATCGGCAGCACCGGCAAGGATACGGTGACGGGTTACGGCGGCAATGACAAGCTCTACGGCCATGGCGGCAACGACCTCCTGACCGGCGGCGCCGGCAACGACCGCCTCGTCGGCGGCGACGGCAACGACGTGCTTCTCGGCGGCAGCGGCAACGACGTGATCTTCGGCCAGAACGGCAACGACCGCGTGCGCGCCGGCACCGGCAACGACACGGTCAAGGGCGGCGCCGGCAACGACACGCTCTATGGCGATGCCGGCAACGACAAGCTCTACGGCGAGGCCGGCAACGACGTCATCCATGGCGGCGCCGGCAATGACCGCATCAATGGCGGCGCCGGCGACGACCGGCTGACCGGCGGCGCCGGCCGCGACGTCTTCATCTTCGGCAAGAACACCGGCAACGACGTGATCACCGATTTCGACGCCGGTGCGGCGGTCGGCGACCAGATCGTGCTCGACAAGGACGTGATCGCCAGTTTTGCCGCGCTTCAGGCGGCCGCGGAAGACAGCGCCGCCGGCCTCGTCATCGCCTATGGCGAGGGCTCGATCACGCTGACCGGCGTCGAACTGGCCGACCTCCACCGCAACGACTTCGCCTTCGTCTGAGACGGCGTCCCGGCGGAAAACCCGATCCTTGCGAAACCCGGCCGATGGCCGGGTTTTCCCGTTTGCGACACGTGGGAACAGTCGCGCTCGATTTTTTCATCCGAATATGTCATATTAGAAATTATTGACTTTTTTATAAGATCTGGCTAGGCCACATCTTGCAGGACGACACTGCAAAAGGGGGCCCCCATGGCATTGCGCATCGTAGCGAAGAACCTGAACAATGATGCCGTCGGCATCGACATCGAGACCTATCTGACAAGCTTCCAGCAGACGTTCGTTCCAGCCGGCAACGGCCAGTTCAGCGGCGCGGGCAATTCCGGACGGGAATACGCGATCACCGACGGCACGGAGAACAGTGCCGGCATCGTCATCGGCGCGGGCGCGACTGAGCTGACCTACGACCCGATCACCCAGCAGGTCATCGGCTCCGTCGATTCCGTCACCTTCGGCTCGAACATCCGCCTCGGCACGGTGTCGCCGCGCTTCGGCATCAAGCCGGAACTGTCGATCACCGGCCTCGGCGTCAACGTCGCCGCCGATGCGACGATCCTGCTCGCCAAGCTCGCCGCTGCCGACGCCTCCGGCCTGCTGCCGGAACTCGCCAAGCTCTCGGTCAATTTCTACGGCTCGACCGGCGCCGACAAGATGGGCGGCTTCCGGCAGAACGACAAGCTCTACGGCTATGGCGGCGACGACACCCTGTCGGGCGATGCCGGCGACGACACGCTCTCGGGCGGCGTCGGCAAGGACGCGCTTTCCGGCGGCGGCGGCAACGACCGCCTCGACGGCGGCGCGGACGACGATGATATGTCGGGCGGGGCGGGCAACGATTCGCTGCTCGGCCGCGGCGGCAATGACCGCCTCTTCGGCGGCGACGGTGCCGACACGCTCGACGGCGGCGCAGGCGATGACACGCTGAACGGGGATCGCGGCAACGACAAGATCAACGGCGGCGCCGGAAACGACAAGATCGGCGGCGGCATCGGCAACGACCGCATTCTCGGCGGCGCCGGAAACGATACCGTTACCGGTTTCCACGGCAAGGATTCGATCTTCGGCAATGACGGCGACGACTTCCTTTCGGGCGACAACGACAACGACACGATCGAGGGCGGCGCCGGCAACGACAAGCTCCTTGGCGGCGCCGGCGATGACCTGCTGAAGGGCGGTGCCGGCGATGACACGATCAACGGCGGCACCGGCAACGACCGCCTCTATGGCGGCGGTGGGAAGAACACGCTCACCGACATCGTCGGCAACGACACGTTCTTCTTCACCGAGGGCGGCCAGACGACGACGGTCTCCGGCTTCAGCGGCGGTACGGCGAGCCTCGACAAGATCATCTTCTCGAAGGCGGACCTCGCCACGTTCCAGGACGTGCTCGATCATGCGGTGGACAGCGCCGCCGGCCTCGTCATCACCGTCGACGACATCAAGGTGACGCTCGCCGGCGTCAAGGAAGCCAGCCTCGTCGCCGACGATTTCGGCTTCATCTGAGACCCGCCACGGCCATCGGAAAATCGAGGAAGACCCGGCACCGCCGGGTCTTTCTGCGTCCGCGGCCTGCCAGGGTTAAAATTTCATGTTCCTGATGGATAAAATTTGCACGTGAAGCCCGGCGCCGATACTGCCCGGCCCGGACATGGCCTGCTTGCCCGACTTGGGGGAAAGAGTATGGCGGTTCGAATTACCGCAAAAACATCAACAACGACGCCGTCGGCATCGACGTCGAGGCCTATCTGACCGGCCTGCCGACCACGTTCAGGCCGGTGGGCGAGGGCATGGTCAGCGGCCTCGACGGCAATTCCGGCAGCGAATAGCCGTCACCGACGGCACGGCGGCCAATTACGGCGTCGTCGTCGGCGCCAGCGCGGGCCTTCTCAGCCGCGATCCGGCGACGGATATCGTCACCGGCACGGCCGATTCCGTCTCCTTCGGCACCGACAACCGCCTCAACAGCATTTCGCGCCGCTTCATCCTGGATTTCGAGCTGAAGATCGCGGGCCTCGGCATCACCGTCAACGACGACGTCAACACGCTGCTGACGACGCTGTCGACCGCCGACGCCTCCAGCGTCATCGAGAAGATCGGCGCGCTCGCCATCAACTTCGTCGGCTCCACCGGCGCCGACCGGATGACCGGCTTCAGCCAGAACGACAAGCTCTATGGCTATATTGGCGACGACGTGTTCGCGGGCGGCGCGGGCAACGACACGCTGGTCGGCGGCAATGGCAACGACACGCTGTCGGGCGGGGCCGGCAACGACAAGCTCGACGGCGGCGCGGACAATGACGTGCTCTCCGGCGGCGCAGGCCGTGACGTCATCCTCGGCGGCGCCGGCAACGACACGATCTCAGGCGGCGGCGACGTCGACAAGATCAGGGGCGGCGCCGGTGACGACAAGATTGCCGGCGACGAGGGCAACGACGTGCTGCAGGGCGATGCCGGCGACGACACGATCGACGGCGGCGCCGGCAATGACCGCATCCTCGGCGGCGAGGGCACCAACAGGCTTTTGGGCGGCGCCGGCAAGGACACGATCCTCGGCGGCGCCGACAACGACAAGCTCTACGGCAAGGGCGGCGACGACATCATCGATGGCGGCGACGGCAATGACACGATTGAAGGCGGCGATGGCAATAACCGCCTCACCGGCGGCAGGGGCGATGACGTCATCAATAGCGGAGCCGGCAATGACACGATCTTCGGCGGCGACGGCGATGATAGGATCACATCGACTGGCGGTACCGACACGCTTGATGGTGGCGACGGCAACGATAGGATCTCATACCACGGCTGCGGTAACAGTCTGCTGATGGGGGGTGCCGGCGACGACCAGTTCTACGGCGGGCCTGGCGCGAGCCGCTATTACGGTGGACCCGGGACCAATTCTGTTTTCGTGACTTTCGATCGCAGTGGAGATACCTATTTCTTCACCGGCGGAGGCGAGAAAACCACGGTATCTGGATTCGACTTCTCCAAGAAAATGGCATCCCTGGACAAAATCGTTTTCGAGAAGGAGATCTTCTCCTCCTTTGACGATGTGATGGCGCATGCGACGCAGGCTTCCATTGGTGTCGTCATCACCGTCGACGCCGACAACATCCTGACGTTGCATGGAGTTCAGCGCGCCGATCTCGACAAAGGCGATTTCGCCTTCGTCTGAGACGGCTCCGCGACTGTTGCCAGATGACGATGGACCCGGCTCAGGTCGGGTCTTTCCGTTTGAAGCGGGCGCGTCCCCGGCTGATGTCGCGCACCAGCGCGCCCACGGCTTCCACCCCGGCTTCGGGAATATCGACGCAGAGCTCGGCGCCGGTCGCGGTGAACGCCTCGTCCCTGACGACGGCGCCATGGGCGGCGATGCGGGCGCGGATCAATTGCAGGTCGGAGAAATCGGCGACGATCACCGCCTGGACCATGACGATCCGCTCGACCTTCTCCACCTGCCGCAGGCAGCTCGCCGCCGTGCCGCCATAGGCGCGGATCAGCCCGCCGCTGCCGAGCAGAATGCCGCCGAACCAGCGGATGACCAGCACCGCCACCTGATCGAGCTCCTGCCCGTCGATCGCCTGCAGGATCGGCTTGCCCGCCGTGCCGCCCGGCTCGCCGTCATCGTTGAAGCGATAGACGGAGCCGATGCGCCAGGCCCAGCAATTGTGGGTGGCACCGGGATCGGAATGCCCGGCGATGAAGGCCTTCGCCTCCGCCTCGCTGCCGACCGGACCGCAGATCGCGGTGAAACGGCTCTTCTTGATCTCCTGCGAGAGATGCCCGACGTCGCGGATGGTGAACATGGGTGCCTCCCTTTCCATCCGCGCTCATAACGCAGTCGGCGCCGGACCGGAACAGGCGACCGGTCCGCGATCCCGTTGGCGCGGCCGATCCGATGGGAACGGGACGGCGCACCCGATGCTCCGTTTCAAGCATCCTCTTGCCGATCCCCGCGTCACCATGGTCGTATCATGCGCTTGGGGAGAGAGGCCGGGCGCCTACCCGATCGCCATCAGGCTGGCATTGCCGCCGGCCGCCGCTGTGTTGATCGAGGTCGAGACCTCCTCCAGCAGGAAATTCAGGCAATAGGCCTCGGCATTGCGGGCAAGCTCCGCGCTCGACGCCGCCTGCGTCAGCACAAGGGGACCGGGAAGCGCGGCGATTGCCCGGTTGGCCGCCCGCACGGCGTCCTCCTCGCCCTCGATGAGCGCGCCGGCGAAGGGCGCGTCGGCGGCCCAGTCGTCCGACCAGGCAAGCCGGGCCGCCACGGTGGCCGGAACGCCAGAGAGCGCGCCCTGGAGCCCGCAGGCCGCATCGACGACCGCCATGTTTCCGGTCGCAAGCACCGCCGCAAGCTGGCGACGGAGCCCGGCCGGCGTCTTCGGGACGAGCAGGATGCGGCCGCGCGGATGCAGCGCATAGAGGTTGCGCTCGCCGGCCGGGCCCGGCAGTTCCAGTTCCAGCCCGAGCGCCGAGGTGCCGCCGAGGTCGCGCGCCGCCTCCGCATCCTCCGAAAGCCCCTGGCCATCGAGCCAGGCGGCGAAATCGAGGAGCGCCGGATCGGTGTGGACCGAACTCGTCTGCGGCGGGATCGGCGCGGTCGAGACGAGGCGGCCGAGATAGAGCGGTCCGCCCGCCTTCGGCCCCGTGCCCGAGAGCCCGCGCCCGCCGAAGGGCTGCACGCCGACGACGGCGCCGATGATGTTGCGGTTGACATAGATGTTGCCGACCTTCACCCGGCTCGTCACATGGGCGATGGTCTCGTCGAGGCGGGTGTGCAGGCCGAAGGTAAGGCCGTAGCCGGTGGCATTGATGTCGGAGATCAGCCGGTCGAGATCGGCGCGGCGGTAGCGCAGCACATGCAGCACCGGGCCGAACACCTCGCGCTTCAGTTCCGACATGCTTTTCAGTTCGACGATCGACGGCGGCACGAAGGTGCCGGCGCCGGTTTCGCCCGAAAGCCGGATCTGCTCGACAGGGTTGCCGGCGGCGCGCATGCGCGCGATATGCGCCTCGATCGTGTCCCTCGCCTCCGCGGTGATGACCGGGCCGACATCGACCGAAAGCCGGTCGGTGCGGCCGATGCTCAGCTCCTGCAGCGCGCCCTTCAGCATGGCAAGCACGCGATCGGCGACCTCCTCCTGCAGGCAGAGCACGCGCAGCGCCGAGCAGCGCTGGCCGGCGCTGTCGAAGGCGGATGCGATCACGTCGGCGACGACCTGCTCGGCGAGCGCGGAACTGTCGACGATCATGGCGTTCTGGCCGCCAGTCTCGGCGACGAGCGGGATCGGCCTGCCCTCGGAGGAAAGGCGGTCGGCAAGCTGTGCCTGGATCAGCCGCGCCACCTCGGTCGAGCCGGTGAACATGACACCGGCAATGCCCGGATCGGCGACGAGAGCCGCGCCGACGTGGCCGTCGCCGGGGATGAGCTGCACGACATGCTCGGGCACGCCGCAGGTCTGCAGGATACGCACGGCTTCCGCCGCGATCAGCGGCGTCTCCTCGGCGGGCTTCGCCAGCACCGGATTGCCGGCGGCGAGCGCGGCCGCCACCTGCCCAGCAAAGATCGCCAGCGGAAAATTCCACGGGCTGATGCAGACGATGGGCCCGAGCGCCCTGTGCGCCGGACCGAGCGTCCGCACCGCCTGTTCGGCATAATAGCGCAGGAAATCGATCGCCTCGCGCACCTCGGCAATCGCATTCGGCAGCGACTTGCCGGCCTCGCGCACGATCAGCCCGAGAAGGGTCGGCATGGTCTCCTGCAGCCGGTCGGCCGCCTTCAGCAGACATTCGGCCCGCTCGGCGACGGGACGCGCCGCCCAGTCGCCGACCGCCGCACGCGCCGCCCTGACGGCATCCGGCACCGCCGCCGGATCGGTTTCCAAGACGGAGCCGACACGGTCGGCGTGGTCTGCCGGATTCAGCACCGGCCGGGGCGCGGCGTTCGCGGCGGCACGCGCCGGCGGTGCCGCCGTCCAGTCGCGCGCGACGCTGTCGGTGAGCGCCTCGCTCAAGGCGGCCAGCGTCTGCTCGTCGGAAAGGTCGAGGCCGGCGGAATTGCGGCGCGCACCGTAAAGCGCCGAAGGGGCGGCGATCTTCTCGTGCGGCGCCCCGGGGACGGCGAGCGCGCGGACGACATCGACGGGATCGGCGATCAGCTCGTCGATGGAGACGGCCGGATCGGCGATGCGGTTGACGAAGGAGGAGTTGGCACCGTTTTCGAGCAGGCGGCGAACGAGATAGGCGAGCAGCGTCTCGTGCGTGCCGACGGGCGCGTAGATGCGGCACGGCCGGTTCAGCTTGTCCGCGCCGACGACCTCGTCATAGAGCGGCTCGCCCATGCCGTGCAGGCACTGGAACTCGTAGCGGCCGGTGGAGAAGTCCGGGCCGGCCATCTCGTAGATGGTGGCGAGTGTCTGGGCATTGTGGGTGGCGAATTGCGGGAAGACGGCGTCGGTCGCCGCCAGCAGTTTTTTCGCGCAGGCGATATAGGAAACGTCCGTGTGGATTTTTCGCGTGAAGACCGGAAAATCCGTAAGCCCGTCGACCTGCGCCCGCTTGATCTCGGCGTCCCAGTAGGCACCCTTGACGAGGCGCACCATGATGCGGTGGCGCGAGCGGCGGGCAAGGTCGATGATGAAATCCAGCACGAAGGGGCAGCGCCGGCCATAGGCCTGCACGACGAAGCCCATGCCGTTCCAGCCGGAAAGATCCGGATCGAGGCGCAGCGATTCCAGGAGATCAAGCGACAGTTCCAGCCGGTCGGCCTCCTCGGCATCGATGTTGAGGCCGATGTCGTAGGACTTGGCGATCAGCGCCAGCGCCTTCACCTTCGGCAGGAGTTCGCCCATGACCCGGGCGGCCTGCGAGCGGGCATAGCGCGGATGCAGCGCCGAAAGCTTGATCGAGATGCCCGGCCCGTCGAAGATGCCGCGACCGGCGGCGGCCCTGCCGATCGCATGGATGGCGTTCTCGTAGTCGGCATAGTAGCGGCGGGCGTCGGCGGCGGTCGTCGCGGCCTCGCCGAGCATGTCGTAGGAGTATCGGAAACCGCGGGCTTCCAGCGTGCGGGCGCGGGCGAGCGCCTCGTCGATGGTCTCGCCGGTAACGAACTGCTCGCCCATCATCCGCATGGCCATGTCGACGCCACGGCGGATCACCGGCTCGCCGGCGCGGGCGATCAGCCGCGTCAGCGCGGCCGACAGGCTGCGGTCGGCGACGGTCGAGGTGAGCTTGCCGGTGATGGCGAGGCCCCAGGTGGCGGCGTTGACGAAAAGGGAGCGGCCGCCGCCGAGATGGGACCGCCAGTCGCCATCGGCGATCTTGTCGCGGATCAGCGCATCGCGGGTGGCGGTGTCGGGAATGCGGAGCAGCGCCTCGGCCAGGCACATCAGCGCCACGCCTTCCTGGCTCGACAGCGAATATTCATGCACCAGCCCCTCGATGCCCGAGCCCTTCGCCTTGGCGCGCAGCGCCGTGATCAACAAGCGGGCGGTGTCGCGGATACTTGCCTTCAGCGCCTCGGGCTGTGTCGCTTCAGCGAGGAGCGGCGTGACGCAGTCGATTTCCGGGCGGCGATAGGCGGCGGTGATCGCCCGGCGCAGCGCTGTCTGCGGCCGGATCGGCGGAGCGAAACCGGCAAAGGGAGCGGGATCGGCGGCGTGGCTGACGGCGGGCAGGTTCATCGGGCGTCCCTCTCTGGCGAGCAAGGCCGGCGGCCTTTTGATCGGCAAACTCTATGAAGCGTCGCGGCGGATATCCATCGGGCAATTTCGGCTTGGTGCCGGATGTTTCACTAAAAATGCCACGCCGGAACGTGACTTCAGCGGCAGGCGTTTCACGCGGCGGACGGCAGCGTCAGCCGTGCCATCAGGCATTCGTCGTCGCCGGGCATGCAGGTGCGGCAGACGATCGGCCGCACGTCGTAGATGCGGCAGGTGACATGCTTGCCGATTTCGCCGCCGAGCGCCGAACAGCGGTCGCCGTCGCAGCGCATGCCGGAGAGATCGGCGGCGACGAACGCGGCCGGGATTCGGTCCAGCTCCTCGTCGCTTTCCATGGAAAAGCGCGGCCAGTCGGCCGAATAGCCGCAGCACGCGCCGCAGCTCTGGCAATCGAATGTCTCGTCCGGAATGGTCATCGACAGGACAATAGCGCATCCGCCCGCCGGAAGCGATGCGCCTCAGGCATTCGCGGCAACCGCGCCGGCCGCGATCTCGTAATCCTCCGTATGCACCAGCACGCCCTCCGGCGTGACGACGAGGATGCCGTAGGCGGCCGGCTCGTCGACGGAGAGCGACGGATCGGGCTGCGCGAAGGGCATCGGCTGCTGGTGCACGGTGCTCTTGAAGACGGAGAAAGAGATCCCCCGATATGAGCCGGAAATCGTGCGGTGCACATGCCCCGCGACGATGTGGCGGACATGGCCGAAGCGGCCGATCAGGTCGTGCAGCGCCTCGCCGTTGACCAGCCGGATCATGTCCATGCCGGAAAAGCCGGTCGGGTGCGGCGGATGGTGCAGGAAAAGGAAGGAAGGCCTGCCGTCCGCCTGCAATTGCTTCCCGAGCCAGTCGAGCCGCGCCGCGCAGAGAATGCCGGCATGGCTGTCCGGATAATCGTAGGGCGGCGCCATCAGCGTGTCGAGGAGGATCAGGCGCGCATCGGCAAGGTCGACGACCTGCTGGACGAAACCGTTCTCGTCCGGCACGACGTCCGCGAAGACCTTAAGGAACGTGTCCCGCCGGTCGTGGTTGCCGATGGTGAGCGCCACCGGCGGCGCGAGCCGGTCGATAAGCGTCTTCAGTCGCCGGTAGGAGTCGCGGTCGCCATGATGCGTCAGGTCGCCGGTGACGACGACACAATCGGCATCGGCGTGATTCGCGTTGACATGGGCGATCCCCGCTTCGAGACGTTTATAGGGGTCGAGACCGATGATGGTCTCGCCTTCAGGCACCATGTGGAGGTCGGTGAAGACGATGATCTTGCTCATGGGACGGTCCGATCGAAGGTTCAAGCCAGGAAATTGCGCACCGTGACGCCACCCGCTTCCAGCCCCGCGCGCACCCGGCGGGCAATGGCGACGGAGGACGGCGTGTCGCTGTGGACGCAGATCGAGCCGATCGGCGTCGGCAGGCTCTTTCCGGTGATGGTCTCGATGGCGCCGGCCCTGACCATGCGCAACACCCGCGCCGCCGCTACGTCGGCATCGTGGATGACGCTGCCGGCGATCTTGCGGTTTACGAGGAACCCCTCGTCGGTATAGGCGCGGTCGGCAAAAATTTCCGCGACCGTCGTCAGCCCCATCTCTTCCGCCTGGCGCTGCTGGTGGCCGAGCGCGATGGTCAGGCAGACGAGGCGCGGATCGACTGCCCTGATCGCCCGGTTGACGGCCATTGCCACGTCGGCATCCTGCTGCGTCAGGTTGCCGAGCGCGCCATGCGCCTTGACATGGGTGATCGGATGGCCGGCATAGGTGGCGAGCGCCTGCGCCGCGCCGATCTGGTAGGCGACCAGCCGCTCGATCTCGCCGGCGGAAAACGGGATGTTGCGCCGGCCGAACCCCCAGAGATCGGGAAAGCCCGGATGGGCGCCGACCGCGACGCCGCGCGCCTTTGCCAGCGCGAAGGTTTCGGCCATCACCTCCGGGTCGCCGCCATGGAAGCCGCAGGCGACATTGGCCGAGGTGACGATGTCGAGGATCGCGGCATCGTCCCCCATGCGATAGGCGCCGAAGGCCTCGCCCATGTCCGAATTGAGGTCGACCGTCAGGGAGGCGCTGTTCATGTCCGTGCCGTTTCGTAGACTGTTGCTGGACTTCCAGTCTAACCGTGTCACAGGCGAAACAAAGATCTGGCGTCGCTCCGCCGTCTGATATATCAGAGCGCAAACCGAGGGAGAGTTCAGCATGGCAGGACAGGATGCAACGGGACCGGTCGCGATCGTCACCGGCGGCGGACGCGGCATGGGGGGCGCCATCGCCCGCGAACTTTCGGCCAACGGCTACCGCCTGGCGCTGATGTCGCCCTCAGAGAGCTGCGAGACGCTGGCGGCGGAACTGGGTGCCGTGGCGAGGCGCGGCAGCACGGAAACGGCCGCCGACATCGAGGCGATCGTCGCGCTCGCCATGGACACCTATGGCCGCATCGATGCCGTCGTCAATTTCGCCGGCCATCCGCCGAAGGGCGACCTCCTCGACATCTCCGACGAGAACTGGGCGCGCGGCTCGGACATGATGGTGTTGAGCCTCGTTCGGATGGCGCGGCTGGTGACGCCGATCATGCTGAAACAGGGCAAGGGCGTCTTCCTCAACCTCACCACCTATGCGGCCTTCGAGCCGTCGCTGGTCTTCCCGGTCTCCTGCGCCTACCGCGCCGCCGCCGGCGCCTTCACGAAGCTTTATTCCGACCGCTACGCCGCCGACAATATCCGCATGAACTGCCTGCTGCCCGGCTTCATCGACAGCCTCGCCCACAAGCCGGAAACCGCCGACAAGGTGCCGATGAAGCGGATCGGCACGATGGAGGAGATCGCCAAGACGGCGGCCTTCCTGCTCTCCGACGGCGCCGGCTATATCACCGGCCAGAACATCCGCGTCGACGGCGGCGTCACCCGGCACGTCTAGAGTTTGTCAGGGAAACGTGGAACCCGGTTTTCCCGAAAGACAAACGCCATCACAAACAACGAGAGTCTGACGGGTTCAGAATGAACCTGACAGACTCTGAGGATAACGCGATGAGATGGAAGCGCACGATCCAGCTGCTGGACGTCCACTGCGAAGGCGAGATCGGCCGGGTCGCCATCGGCGGCGTGCCGAAGATCCCCGGCAACAGCGTCGCCGAGCAGATGCACCACATCAACACGGTCGACGACGGCATCCGCCGCTTCCTCTGCCTCGAGCCGCGCGGCACGCCGCTCGGCTCGGTCAACCTCCTGGTGCCGCCGAAGCGGCCGGAGGCCGATGCCGGCTTCATCATCCTGCAGGCCGATCAGGCGCATGCCTCCTCCGGCTCCAACTCGATCTGCGTGACGACGGCACTGCTTGAATCCGGCATGGTGGAGATGAAGGAGCCGGAGACGATCGTCACGCTCGACACCGCTGCCGGCCTCGTGCGCGCGGTCGCGACCTGCCGCGACGGGCGCTGCGAAAAGGTGACGCTGACCATGGTCCCCTCCTTCGTGCAGGAGCTGGACGTCGTCATCGACACGCCGCACTGGGGCAGGATCACCCTCGACCTTTGCTATGGCGGCATCTTCTACGCGCTGGTCGATGTCGGCCAGATCGGCACCACCATCGACAAGCCGAACGCGAAAGCGCTGGTCGAGGCGGGCATGGCGATCAAGGACATCCTCAACCGGACGATGGAGATCGTCCATCCGGAGATCCCGGAAATCCGCGACGTCGCCTATGTGATGTTCCGCGACCGGGACGAGGACGGCGCCGTGCGCACCTGCACCACCATGTGGCCCGGCCGCTGCGACCGCTCGCCCTGCGGCACGGGAAGCTCGGCCAATCTCGCGACGCTCTACGCGCGCGGCCTCGCCAAACCCGGCGACGTCTTCCGCTCGCGCTCGATCATTGGCTCGGAATTCGAGGTGACGCTCGACAGCATGACGACCGTCGCCGGACGACCGGCGGTCATCCCCAAGGTGACGGGGCGCGGCTGGACCTTCGGCCTGACGCAGGTGGCGCTCGACCCGTTCGACCCGCTGGCGGACGGCTTCGCCATGACGGACACCTGGGGGCCGCAGGCGGGCGAGATCCGCTGAATTCAGCGTTCCCCGGTCGAAACGGGGACGGCGGCCGGATCGACCTTGGCGTAGAACTCCGAGATGATCGACCAGGCCGCGTCCGCCGTGTCGACGAAACGGATCAGATTGACGTCCTCCGGCGCGATCGTGCCGAAGGCGGCAAGCGCGTCGAAATCGACGATGCCGCGCCAGAAGGCCTCGCCGAAGAGGATAAGCGGCACCAGCGCCATCCGCCCCGTCTGCATCAGCGTGATCGTCTCGAAGAGTTCGTCGAGCGTGCCGAAACCGCCGGGAAACACGGTGACCGCCTTCGCCCGCAGCAGGAAATGCATCTTGCGCACGGCGAAATAGTGGAAGTTGAAGCTCAGGTCGGGCGTGACGAAGGGGTTCGGCGCCTGCTCGTGCGGCAGCACGATGTTGAGCCCGATCGAGGGCGCACCGACATCGGCGGCGCCCCGGTTGCCGGCCTCCATCACCCCCGGCCCGCCGCCGGTGACGACGACATATTCGCTGAAGCCGGAAAGACGGGCATGTTCCGAACAGAGCCGGGCGAACTTTCGGGCCTCCTCGTAATAGACCGAGGCGTCCATCAGGTTCCTGCGCTGCGTCTCGTTCTTCGCCGCCCAGGCGTCCTTGCCGGGTTCCGGAATGCGGGCGCCGCCGAACATGACGACGGTCGACTTGATGCCGTGCTCGGCGAGCATCATCTCGGTCTTTAAAAGTTCGAGCTGGAGACGGATCGGCCGCAACTCTTCGCGGCAGAGGAACTCCTCGTCGGTATAGGCGAGCCGGTAGCTCGGCGACACCGACTGCGGCGTCGGCGGCACGCCGGCGGCGCGGTTGCGGTCGTGCTCGCTGGTGGCGAGCGCATCCCAGACCCCGTCCTTGCGCCTCAGGTTCCGCTTCTTCATCCGTGCCATCGCGTCCAACTTTCCCGGTGCCCCGAAAGCCTCTTCAACTTTGCGGGCCTATGCTCTACAGGGGTGAAACGATAGAGGCCGAAGTTTAAGGAATTCCGATGACGAGCCATGATCTCTCCAGCCTGTCGCAGACGATCGAGACCGCCTTCGACACCCGCGACGCGGTCAATGTCTCGACCCGGGGCGAGGTGCGCGACGCGGTCGAGACCGCGCTGAACCTGCTCGACAGCGGCAAGGCGCGCGTTGCCGAGAGAGGCGCCGACGGCAGCTGGACGGTTCATCAGTGGCTGAAGAAGGCCGTCCTCCTGTCCTTCCGCCTCAACCCGATGGAGATCGTCAAGGGCGGCCCCGGCGACGCGTCCTGGTGGGACAAGGTGCCCTCGAAGTTCGACGGCTGGAGCACCAACGAGTTCGAGCGCGCCGGCTTCCGCGCCGTTCCGGGCGCGATCGTCCGCCGCTCGGCCTTCATCGCGCCGAACGCGATCCTGATGCCGTCCTTCGTCAATCTCGGCGCCCATGTCGGCGAGGGGACGATGGTCGACACCTGGGCGACCGTCGGCTCCTGCGCCCAGATCGGCGCCCATGTGCACCTCTCCGGCGGCGTCGGCATCGGCGGCGTCCTGGAGCCGATGCAGGCAGGACCGACGATCATCGAGGACAACTGCTTCATCGGCGCCCGCTCGGAGGTCGTCGAGGGCTGCATCGTGCGCGAGGGCTCGGTGCTCGGCATGGGCGTCTTCATCGGCAAGTCGACCAGGATCGTCGACCGCGCCACCGGCGAGATCACCTATGGCGAGGTGCCCCCCTATTCCGTCGTCGTCGCAGGCTCCCTGCCCGGCAAGCCCTTCCCGAACGGCGAGCCGGGACCGAGCCTCTATTGCGCCGTCATCGTCAAGCGCGTCGACGAGAAGACGCGCTCGAAGACCGGCATCAACGAGCTGCTGCGGGACTGACGGCGTGGCGGCGGGGCCCGGATCGGCGGAGATGCTCCGCCTGTTCTTCCACCCCGCCGGGCGCATCGGCCGCCAGCTCTTCACGCTCCTGTGGCTGTTCTGGCTGGCGGTGCTCTTCGCCAATGTCGCCCTCGTCGCCGCCAACGAGGCGAACGAGGTGCGGCTCGTCGGCTACACGCTGCTGCTCTTCGTCACCTCGCTCGCCGGCACCGCCTCGCTTCTGACCGCGACGCTGAAGCGCCTGCGCGATGTCGGCCTGCCGCCCGTGCTTCTCATCGCGCTCTTCATCCCCGTGGCGGCGCCGCTTCTCGTCGGCACCCTCTGCCTCTGGCCCGGACGGCCGGAGGACGGCTGACACGGCCGAGGCCGCGTGACACCGGGCCGGCGATCGGCTACACCTCGAAAACACCATGATGGCCTGCCCCCGATGACCCGAACCGATCCCGCCGACATCCTCGCCCGCCTGATCCGCTGCCCGTCCGTCACGCCCGCCGAGGGCGGCGCGCTCGCGGTGCTCGCCGAGGTGCTGGAACCGCTCGGCTTCTCCGTCGCGCGGATGACGGCCTCGGAGGAAGGCACGCCCGACATCGAGAACCTCTACGCCCGGCTCGGGACGGAGGGGCCGCACCTGATGTTCGCCGGCCACACCGACGTCGTGCCGCCCGGCAATGTCGAACGCTGGACGCATGATCCCTTCGCCGCCACGATCGCCGACGGGCAGATGTACGGGCGCGGCGCGGTCGACATGAAGGGGGGCATCGCCTGCTTCGCCGCCGCCGTCGCCCGCCATGTCGAGAGGCACGGGCCGCCGCCGGGATCGATCTCCTTCCTGATCACCGGCGACGAGGAAGGCCCCGCCGTCAACGGCACCGTCAAGCTCCTCGAATGGGCGGCGGAAAAGGGCGAGCGCTGGGATGCGGCGCTCGTCGGCGAGCCAACCAATCCGGCGGCGCTTGGCGACATGATCAAGACCGGCCGGCGCGGCTCGCTCTCCGGTCGCATCACGGTCGAGGGCATCCAGGGCCATGCCGCCTATCCGCATCTCGCCGACAATCCGGTGCGCGGCATCCTGCAACTGACGCAGGCGCTGATGCATCCGCCCTTCGATGCGGGCACGGCCGATTTCCAACCCTCCAACCTGGAGGTGACGACGATCGACACCGGCAATCCGGCCGTCAACGTCATCCCGGCCAAGGCGACCGCCGCCTTCAACATCCGCTTCAACGACAGCTGGACCGCCGACAGCCTGAAGGCGGAGATCCTGTCGCGCCTCGAGCGGGCGGCGGCCGAGGGAAGCCTTAGGCCCGGCCGGAAGCCGGTCGACTGGGCGATCGCCTGGAGCGAGCGGCCGAGCCATGTCTTCCTCACCCGCAACGATGCGCTGACCGCATCGCTCTCCGGCGCAATCGAGGCGGTGACCGGCCGCGTGCCGGCGCTGTCGACCACCGGCGGCACCTCGGATGCGCGCTTCATCAAGGATTACTGCCCGGTGGTCGAGTTCGGCCTGGTCGGCCAGACCATGCACATGGTCGACGAGCGCGTCGCGCTTGCCGATCTGGAAACGCTGACGGCGATCTACGAGGCCTTCCTTCAGCGCTGGTTCGGTGTTCATGCCGCAGATTGACAGCGTGCTGGACTATTGCCGGGGGCTCTGGCAGCTGATCCTCGCCGACGAGCGCGGCTTCGAGAGGCTCGACATGACGGCGCTCGGCGTCTGGCGCTCGTTCCTCGCCTTCCTCTGGTGCCTGCCGGCCTCGGCGGTCGGCTGGGCATCCTGGCGGATGTATTATCTCGACGGCATGCCGTCCGGGGCCGTCACCGGTCCGCTTTTCTTCGCAAAACTTCTTCTGATCGACCTGTCCGTATGGCTGCTGCCGCTGCTGCTGACCGGACTTTTGTCGCTGCTCCTGGACTTTTCCGCCGCCTTCGGCGCCATCGTCATCACCACCAACTGGCTGATGGTCCCCCTTTCCTATGCCATTGCTGTGCCGACCGCCGTGGCGCTGGTCATTCCGCCGACAGAGCCGCTCGCGGCCCTTCTGTCGCTTGTCGTCCTGGCCGGCTCCTGTGCCGCCCTGTTCCGGCTGATGCGGACGGTCACGGGCGGTCAGACACTTCTTGCAGCTGCGATCACGATCGTCTTCGTCGTCCCTCCGCTGATGCTTGTCTCGCTCCTGCGCGGCTGGCTCGGCGTGATGCCGGGCTGACGGCCGATCCTCAGTAGTCGACCTGCAGGAAATAGAGGCCGCAGGGCGGCGCCACGGGTCCGCAGGCCTTGCGGTCACGCGCCGCAAGGGCGGCGCGCACGTCGTCCGCCGTCCACTTGCCCTGCCCGACGAGCTTCAGCGTTCCGGCGAAGGAACGAATCTGGTTGTGCAGGAAGCTCTGGGCCGAGGCGCGGATCTCGATCAGGTCGCCGCTGCGGCCGACATCCAGCCGGTCAAGCGTGCGCACCGGGCTTGCCGCTTGGCAATGCGCGGAGCGGAACGTCGTGAAGTCATGGTGGCCGACGAGCACCTGGGCGGCGGCATGCATCGCCTCCGCATCCATCGGCTGCGCCACCCACCAGGCACGGTCGCGCTCGACGGTGAGCGGCGCGGGGCGCGACAGGATGCGATAGAGATAGTGGCGGCGCAGGGCCGAGAAACGCGCATCGAAATCGGGCGCGGCTTCCGCGGCATCGACGATCGCCACCCGTTCGCCGGCCTGCATGAGATGGGCGTTCAGCGCGTTGCGCAGCGTCTCCGGCTTCCAGGCCCGGGAAAGGTCGAGATGGGCGACCTGCCCGAGCGCATGCACGCCGGAATCGGTGCGGCCGGCGCCGCGCAGCGACACGGTTTCGCCGGTCAGCGCGAGCACCGCCGCCTCGATCGCGCCCTGCACGGAGGCGCCGTTGGTCTGGCGCTGCCAGCCGACATAGTCCGTGCCGTCATATTCGACGGTCAGGCGGAAGCGGGGCATTCAGGCGAGCCTCGTGCCGGGCGCGACCGGCGTGCCGCGCAGGAAATCACCGGCCGCGAGTGCCTTGCCGCCCGCCTTCTGCAGCGTCAGCAGGCGAACCGCACCGGCACCGCAGGCAACGACCAGCCCCTCGCCGGGCAGCACCGCGCCCGCAACGCCGTCACCCTCCGCACGCGCGGAGCGGAGCACCTTGACGCGTTCGGCGCGGCCATGAACAGTGAGCTCGAACCAGGCGCCCGGCGAAGGCGACAGGCCGCGAATGTGATTGTGGACCTCGGCGGCGGAGCGGGAAAAGTCGATCCGCGTCTCGTCCTTGCCGATCTTGGCGGCATAGAGCACACCCTCCTCCGGCTGGGGGGTGAGCGGCAGGTCGCCCGCCGCGAGCTTTTCCATCGCCTCGCGCAGCAGCGTCGCCCCGGCCTGCATCAGCCGGTCGTGCAGGTCGCCGGCGGTCATGTCGGCCGAAATCGGCACGACCCGCGTCAACGCGACCGGGCCGGTGTCGAGCCCCTTGTCCATCTTCATCACCATCATGCCGGTCTCGGCATCGCCGGCCATGATCGCGCGCTGGATCGGTGCCGCACCGCGCCAGCGCGGCAGCAGCGAGGCGTGGCCGTTGTAGCAGCCGAGGCGGGTGCCGTTCAGGATCGCCTCGGGCAAGAGCAGGCCGTAGGCGACGACGACCGCGACATCCGCATCGAGGTCGCGGAAGGCGGCACGGTCCGCCTCATCACGGAAATTGACCGGCGTCAGCACGGGAATGCCGAGCAGCTCGGCGGCCTGGTGCACCGGCGACTTGGTGAGGTCCAGGCCGCGCCGCCCGGCAGGACGCGGCGGCTGGGTGTAGACCGCCACGACCTTGTGGCCGGCCTCGACCAGGGCGGCGAGCGACGGCACGGAAAAGGCCGGCGTACCCATGAAGATGATCCTCAGCGCCATCGTCGACGGCCTCCCGCTTCGATTGCCCGTATGGGGCAGGCCTCAAGCGCCTGAAGCGTGTCGCGATCTTTCAGATCCGCTCGCCCGCTTCAGGTCTTTGTTTTTACCAATGTCTTTTGGCAAGACCGCTGCGCCGCTTTGCGAAACACGCGTTAGCGGGCGCGGGCCGCCTTGGTGAACTTGCGGACCACCATGTCGCGCTTCAGCCGCGAGATATGGTCGATGAACAGGACGCCGTTCAGATGGTCGATCTCGTGCTGGAGGCAGGTCGCGAGCAGGCCGTCGGCCTCGACGCTGTGTTCGGCCCCCGTCTCGTCGAGATAGCGCAGGGTGATGCCGGCCGGGCGCTCCACCTCGGCATAATAGTCGGGGATCGACAGGCAGCCTTCCTCGTAGACGGAGCGGGCATCGGTCGTTGACAGGATCTCCGGATTGATGAAGACCTGCGGCGCCTTCGGCTCGCCTTCCTTGGCAAGGTCGATCACCAGCAGGCGCCGGGGCACGCCGACCTGGATCGCCGCGAGCCCGATGCCGGGCGCGTCGTACATCGTCTCCAGCATGTCGGCGGCGAGCGCCTTCACCTCCGCGTCGATCCGCTCGACGGGAGCGGACACCTGGCGCAGCACGGGATCGGGAAGGATGATGAGCGGCTTGATCGTCATTCCGGCTCCTTAGCCGATCTCGCCGCGCGTGGGAATTCGCAACCGCGGCTTTTTTTGCCGCTCACGGGCGCACGTCCTGCGACCCGCCACGGATGTTCATGGTTTGATCTCGATTTTCCCGTCGAAGACTGCTAGGCTCGTCTCATGTCCGATCTTGCCCTCCTTCTTGACCGAACGCTTCTCGTCGTCGGCGGCCATGCCGTCAGCACCGGCGCAGCCCTCCTTGCCGCGCTCGGCGTGCTGCTGCTTCTCGCCGGCATCGGCGCGCTCCGGCGGCGCGCGGGCGGCTCCCGGATCGACGCGATGCTGGCGCAGCAGGCCGAGTTGCAGGGCCGGCTCGCCGCGCTTGCCGAGGTTTTTGGCGCGCGCCAGTCGGAGCTGAACCGTTCGATCGGCGAACGGCTCGACGGCATGAGCGCCCATCTCGGCCAGTCGATGCACGAGCAGACCCGCGCCACCCACGACAATCTGAGGCGCCTGCAGGAGCGGCTCGCCGTCATCGACAACGCGCAGACCAATATCCAGGCGCTTGCCCGCGACATGGCCGGCCTGCAGGCGATCCTTGCCAACAAGCAGGCGCGCGGCGCCTTCGGCCAGTCGCGCATGGAGGCGATCATCGCCGACGGCCTGCCGATCGGCGCTTACGGTTTCCAGCAGCCGCTGTCGAACGGCACCCGTCCGGATTGCCTAATCCGCATGCCGAACGGCCAGCCGCCGCTGGTGATCGACGCGAAATTCCCGTTGGAGGCCTGGAACCGGATGCGCGAGGCGCGCGAGCCGGACGGGATCCGGGCGGCGCAGCAGCAGTTCCGCCGCGACATGGACGTGCATATCCGCGATGTCGCGACGAAATATCTGCTGCCCGGCGAAACGCAGGAGACGGCCTTCCTCTTCGTGCCCTCCGAATCCGTCTTCGCCGATCTCCACGAGCATTTCGAGCCGCTGATCCTGAAGGCACAGCGCGCCCGCATCGTCATCGTCTCGCCCTCGCTCCTGATGCTCGCCGTCTCGCTGATCCAGTCGATGATGCGCGACCAGCGCATGCGCGAGCAGGCACACCTGATCCAGGCCGAGGTGGCGCGGCTTTCGGAGGACCTGGCGCGGCTCGACGAGAGGGTGCGCAAGCTCGGCGGCCATTTCGCCGCCGCGCAGAAGGATGTCGACGAGATCCTCGTTACCACCACCAAACTGAAGCGCCACGGCGCGCGGATCGCGGCGCTCGAACCCGATGATGGCGAGGCACCGCCGCCGCGCGCCGAGGCCAGAGACCCGCGCGCGCCGTTGAAGCTTCGGGTGGTTGACGAGGACTGATCGGCCCGTCACTGTCCGCCGCGACCCACACGCGGATACGGAAGCCCCCATGATCACTGTCTTCGGCTCCATCAACATGGACCTCATCGCCAACACGCCCCGGCTGCCGAAGCCGGGCGAGACGCTGGCCGGCACCGGCTTTTCCACCGCCGCCGGCGGCAAGGGCGCCAACCAGGCGCTGGCGGCGACCAGGGCAGGCGCGCGCGTCGCCATGGTCGGCGCGGTCGGAGGGGATGCCTTCGCCGAGGGCGCCCTGGCGCTGATGCGAGAGGCTGGCACCGACCTTGCCGGCGTGCGCCGCGTCGGGGCCCCGACCGGCACCGCCCATATCCTCGTCGGCGGCGACGGCGAGAACGTCATCATCGTCGTCGCCAGCGCCAACGGCCTGGTCGACGCGGCGGACGCGGAACGGGCCGTTGCGGCGCTGACGCCGTCCGACACGATCATGCTGCAGCTCGAAGTGCCGGCCGAAGCGGTCGAGGCGGCGCTCTCCGCCGCCCGCCGCGCCGGCGTGCGCTCGATCATCAACATCGCGCCGCTGACGCCGGAGGCGGCCCGCCTTGGACGCCTCGCCGACATCGTCATCGCCAACGAGACCGAGTTCGAACTGCTGGCCGGACGGCAGGACCTCGACGCCGCTTCGCGCCGGGCGGCGATGCAGGCGCTGCACGACGAGACCGGGCGCACCGTCATCGTCACGCTCGGCGCGGACGGGGCGATCGCCATCCATGAGGGCGACGTCATCACCGCCGCCGGGCTTGCGATCGAACCGGTCGACACGGTCGGCGCCGGCGACACGTTCTGCGGCTATCTCGCCGCCGGCCTCGATGCCGGGCTCGACTTCGCCCAGGCGCTGAGGCGCGCCGCCGTTGCCGGCTCGCTCGCCTGCCTGAAGCCGGGCGCGCAGCCGGCGATCCCGCTTTCGGCGGATGTCGACGCGGCACTTCAAGGCTGAGCCGCGATCGCGGCCCCGTCAGATCGCCGCGAGCCGCTCGGTCAAGAGGTCGAAGAACCCCTGGTCGTCGATGAAGCGCATGACCCGGGCGTTTTTCGGCCGGTCGGTGACGTGCCACCAGTCGACGACCGTCATGCCGAGCGTCAGCGGCGAGGCGGTCTCGATCTCGACATTGCAGTCGCGGCCCTGAAACAGCTCCGGCTTCAGCAGGTAGGCGATCACGGTCGGGTCGTGCAGCGGCCCGCCGTCGGACCCGTATTTCTCCACGTCGAAACGCTCGAAGAATTCGAGCATTTCGGCGAGCGCCAGCGCCGGCTTCGAGCCGAGCGCGCGGATCTTCGCCACCCGGGTCTTCAGCGTCAGCACGCGATGGGTGAGATCGAGCGGCATCATCACGATCGGGATACCGGCGGCAAGCACCCTGGCCGCCGCCTCCGGATCGACATAGACGTTGAATTCGGCCGCCGGCGTGATGTTGCCGCCCTCGAAGAAACCGCCGCCCATCATCACCAGTTCGCGAATGCGCGCCGCAATGTCGGGCGCCTTTTCCAGCGCGAGCGCGATGTTGGTCAGGGGCCCGAGCGTGCAGAGCGTCACCGTTCCCTCCGGTTCGCGCCTCAGCGTCTCGACGATGAAATCGACGGCATGACCCTCGGCGAGCGGCATCGAAGGCTCGGCAAGCTCCGGGCCGTCGAGCCCCGTCTTGCCATGCACGTGCTCGGCAGTCACCAGCGGGCGGGCGAGCGGCCGGTCGGCGCCGGCGAAGACCCGGACGTCGGTGCGTCCGCACAGTTCGCAGAGGATCCGCGCATTGCGCGCGGTCAGCGCCAGCGGCACGTTGCCGGCAACGGTGGTGATACCGAGAATGTCGAGCTCCGCCCGGCTGCCGAAGGCGAGCATGATGGCGGCGGCGTCGTCCTGCCCCGGGTCTGTGTCGATGATGATCTTGCGGGGCGCGGCCATGTCCTGTCCTTCCTGGGTCTCTCGGCGCGCGACTATGATTTCAACCGCCCGATTGCGCAAGCGGCTTGCGATCGCTGCCGCGCGTCACCATATTGGCGCCGCCGGATGCTGCAGCGCGGGTCCGGAAACGGTCGCTTGGTTTGGCAAGGACGTGACGATGAGCCGGATGACGCCCTTCAGCAGCCCCCTTCTCGTGGGCTTCGACGCCATGGAAAAGACCCTCGAGCGCATTGCCAAGGGCAGCGACGGCTACCCTCCCTACAATATCGAGCGCATCCGGGCGGACCTGTCGCGGGGACTGCCGGAAAAACTCAGGATCACGCTCGCCGTCGCCGGTTTCTCCGAGGACGAGCTAGAGGTGACGACCGAGGAGAACCAGCTCGTCATCCGCGGGCGCCAGAGCGATGCCGGCGAGCGGGACTATCTGCATCGCGGCATCGCCGCGCGCCAGTTCCAGCGCATGTTCGTGCTGGCCGACGGCATGGAAGTGCTCGGCGCCGAGCTTCGCAACGGCCTTCTCTCTGTCGATCTCGTCCGTCCCGAGCCGTCGCGCATGGTGAAGAAAATTAACATTTCCGTCCCAGAGTAGGCCCATCGGCGGGGCAGATCCCGCCGGCTGCCACGGAGCGAGACTCATGGGATTGAAGGATGTCACCGCACCTTGTTCAAAGCGGGACCTGGCGCATCTCGGCGCTGGTGAAGTCGGATACATTCGCAAGATCAGCGGTGACGACGTCAGCCGCTGCTTTCCCGAGGCGCCCGACCTTGATCCGGGCATCGATCTCTGGGCGCTGTTCGGCGCCGACGGCACTCCGATCCTCCTGACCGACAACCGGTCGAGCACCTTCTTCAAGGCGGCGGAAGACGACCTTCGCACCGTCAGCCTGCACTGAAATTTCCCCGACAGTCAGATCCGCGTGAAGGTCAGATAGGCCGAAGCGCGGCCTTCCCGGCGCGCCTTGGCCTCGTAGCGCGTTCCAGGCCAGCCGGAAAAGGGCGTGCGCCAGTCCGCCGCACTTGCCGCGCGCCAGTCGAAGGCGGCGTGGTCGCGGCCATGCAGCAGCGTCCAGTTGACATAGGTGTCGATGTCGGAGGCGAAGCAGAACAGCCCGCCCGGCTTCAGCACGCGCGCGAAGCGATCGAGATTGACGGCGGAGACGAAACGGCGCTTCCAGTGCTTCCGCTTCGGCCAGGGGTCGGGGTAGAGAAGGTCGATCTGGTCGAGGCTTGCCGGCGGAAGCCAGTCCAGCACCTCGGTCGCGTCGTCGTCATGAACGCGGATGTTGCCCGGCGCCTCCGCCTCCACCCGCGCCACGAGCTTCGCCATCGAATTGACGAAGGGTTCGACGCCGATGAAGCCGGTCGAGGGCTCCAAGATGGCGCGATGCATCAGATGCTCGCCGCCGCCGAAGCCGATTTCCAGGCGAAAGCGCGCCATCGGGCGGTCGAACAGGGCATCGAGCGAGGCGGGTGCCGGCGCGGCAAGATCGAGCTTCAGCGCCGGCAGCAATGTCTGCAGGTTCGCGGCCTGCTGCTCGCGCAGCGGCTTTCCCTTACGCCGGCCGAAGAAGGCCTCGGTCGCTCGGCGTGCTCTCGTCTCGGTCATGTCTGTCCTGTCGCTCCCGGGCTTTCGGCCATCGCCGTCGAATAGGCGCCGGGCGCGGCGCTGTAAAGTCCCCGGGCCGGCTCGCGCCCCTGGGGACCTTCGATCGCGGGCGGCCGTCAGGCCGCCTTCAGCGCGTCCTTCAGCGGCTTGACCAGGTCGAGCTTCTCCCAGGAGAAGGAACCGTCGCGGCCGGCCTTGCGGCCGAAATGGCCATAGGCCGAGGTCTTGGCATAGATCGGCTTGTTGAGATCGAGATGCCGGCGGATACCCGACGGCGAGAGGTCGATCACCTTGCGGATCGCCGCCTCGACCTCGTCCTCGGAGACTTTGCCGGTGCCGTGCAGGTCGACATAGATCGACAGCGGCTGGGCGACGCCGATCGCATAGGAGAGCTGGATCGTGCAGCGCTCGGCGAGGCCGGCGGCGACGACGTTCTTGGCAAGGTAGCGCGCGGCATAGGCGGCCGAACGGTCGACCTTGGTCGTGTCCTTGCCGGAGAAGGCGCCGCCGCCATGGGGGGCGGCACCGCCATAGGTGTCGACGATGATCTTGCGGCCGGTCAGGCCCGCATCCCCGTCCGGTCCGCCGATGACGAACTTGCCGGTCGGGTTGATGTACCAGTTGCAATCCTCGGCAATGTCGAGATCGGCGAGCGCCGTACGGATATAGGGCTCGACGACGCTGCGCACGCGGGCCGAATCCCAGCTGTCGTCGAGATGCTGCGTCGACAGGACGATCGAGGTGACCTCCTTCGGCTTGCCGTCGACATAGCGCACGGTGACCTGGCTCTTCGCATCGGGCCCGAGCAGGGCGGCGTCGCCCTCGCCCTTCTTGCGGGCGGCGGCGAGCAGCTGCAGGATCAGGTGCGAATAGTAGATCGGCGCCGGCATCAGCTCCGACGTCTCGCGGCAGGCATAGCCGAACATGATGCCCTGGTCGCCGGCGCCCTCGTCGCCCTGCTTGTCGGCGGCGCTGTCGACGCCCTGCGCGATGTCGGCCGACTGCGAGTGCAGAAGCACGTCGATGCGGGCGGTCTTCCAGTGGAAGCCGGCCTGTTCGTAGCCGATGTCGCGGATCGCCTTGCGGGCCGCCGACTTGAACTTGGCCGGATTGATGACGTCGTTGCCGTTCTTGTCCTTCTTGAGCAGGCTCGGCGGCAGGCGCACCTCGCCGGCGATCACGACGCGGTTCGTCGTCGCCAGCGTCTCGCAGGCGATCCGGACGCTCCACGGATCGACACCCGTCTTTGCCGCCTCGCGATAGACCAGATCGACGATCTCGTCGGAAATCCGGTCGCAGACCTTGTCAGGATGACCTTCGGCCACCGATTCACTCGTAAACAGGTAATTGGCGTGCATGCGGGAGTTCCCTCAAAGAAGAATGGCCACGAAGTGGTAGTGATTCCGGCGCTGGAACACAAGCGAAGAACGACATAAATATATCTTTATGTCGTGATCGGACAACAGCGCATTCCGGCCACCTCCGGCACAAAAAAGGCGGCCACCGGCCGCCTTTTTCCAAGCGATGCTTGCGCGAAGCCTATTCCGCGTCGCCCTCGGCGCCGATCGCCTTGACCAGTTCGACGATCTTGCGACGGACCTTCGGGTCGGTGATCTTGACGAAGGCGCGGTTGAGCTGCAGCCCTTCCGAGGAGGACAGGAAGTCGACGACATAGTTCGAGCTCGAGGCCTCGGCCATGCCGGTCGCCACCGTTCCGGCCTCGCCCGGCGCATCCTCGAAGAAGAAGGAGACGGGAACGTTCAGGATGGCGGAAATGTTCTGCAGCCGGCTCGCGCCGACCCGGTTCGTGCCCTTCTCGTATTTCTGGATCTGCTGGAAGGTGATGCCGAGGCTCTCGCCGAGCTTTTCCTGGCTCATGCCCAGCATCGTGCGGCGCAACCGGATCCGACTGCCGACATGAATGTCGATCGGATTGGGTTTCTTCTTGTTCTCGTTCATGGCGTCGTCCTATCACGCATGGTTCACGTTCTGCCGTCACCCGGATGCCGCGCCCGCGGGCGCCACAATCTGAACATGCGGTCGGGCGAAAATCCCTGCCAACATAGGTGATGATCGGTTGCGGTCGCCACTATGCAATTTTAGGGGTTTTTGGTCAATTCTCCTTATAAATAAAACCAATGCGGGAAAAGATCGCAACCAAGAGCAGGATCACGCCGATCGCCAGCGCGATGCGATTGCGCGGTACACCGGAAAAATGCAGCGCCTGCCGGCCGGGGATCGCCACGTCGACATAGCCCTTGACGTCGAGGGCCAGCCCGTCGACCACCTCGCCGCGTCCGCCAAGGACGGCGGAGATGCCGCTGTTGGCCGCGCGCAGCAGCGGAAGCCCCGTTTCGACGGCAAGCAGGCGCGCCTGCTGGAAATGCTGGTACGGCCCGGGCGTGCGCCCGAACCAGGCGTCGTTGGTCACGTTCAGGAGCGCCGTCGCCGTCGCGGCGTCGTCGCCGATCTCGTTCGGGAAGATCGCCTCGTAGCAGATCAGCGGATAGAGCGTGCGCCCGCCCGGGAGCGTCAGCGGCGTGCGCGTCGCGGCCGGCGAAAAGCCGCCCGGCATGGCGACGGCATCGAGCCCGAGCGCTTTCAACCACGACGCGAGCGGCAGGTATTCGCCGAAGGGCACGAGATGCACCTTGTCGGCGGCGCCGATGATCTGGCCCTGGTCGTCGATGACGTAGATCGAATTGTAGTAGCGCGGCACCTGCCCTGCCCCTGCGTCCTCGGCGCGCACCGCGCCCGCGATCAGGATCTGCCCCTCGTCGAGGACATCGGCGATCCGCTGCAGGCCGCTTGGATTCTCGGTCAGGATGAAGGGGATCGCCGTCTCGGGCCAGATGATGATCGACGGCTTCGGCTGCCCCTCGGGCGGGGCGGCGGCGGACAGCGAAAGATGCGCCTCGAACACCGAGGCACGCTCGCCGTCGTCGAGTTTCTTCGACTGGTCGATGACGGGCTGGACGAGGCGCACGGTGACAGCCGGATCGGCGGCGGCGGGAGCCGCACTTTGCAATGTGTAGATCCCGTAGCCGACATGGGCGACCAGAAGCAGCGCCGCGAGGGCCAGCAGGCTCCGGCTCTTGCGGCCGCCGACGAGAAGGGCCGGCGCGGCGAAGACGAAGACCGCGAGCGTGTTCATCGCGAGCGAGCCGACGAGGCCGACGGACTGCATCAGCAACGGGCCGGGCATGGCGAGATGGCCGACGGCATTCCATGGAAAGCCGGTGAGCAGGATGCCGCGCAGCCATTCGAAAAGGCCGAAGGAGAAGGCGAGCGCCGCGATCCGCCCGGCACCGTCCGACCAGAGCAGGCGCGCCAGCGTGACGGCAAAGGCGAAATAGAGCGCCAGCAAGGCCGGCAGGCCGAGGACCGCGAGCGGCAGGGCCCAGGCGAAATCCTCCGCCTCCACCAGAAGCGCGTTGCCGAGCCACCAGAGACCGCCGAGGAAATAGCCGAAGCCGAAGGCCCAGCCGAGCAGAAGCGACGGCAGAAGGCGTCGCAGCGCACCGCCGTCGGGATCGCCCGACGCCCCGTCGATCAGAAACACCAGGAGCGTGAAGGAAACGAAAGGCGCGAGAAAGAGATCGACCGGCGGCAGGGCGAGCACGGCAAGGAGGCCCGCCAGGAAACCCACCAGGCAGCGCCCGCCGCCCGACATCAACATCAGCCTGCCCGAAAGCGATTCCATCAAAGCCCCTTGTGCCGCCCGGTCCGCTCCCGTCAAAAACGGAACCACCGGAGACGCTCCGCCCTTCGTCCCGACCGCCCTGCCCCGCACCGGCGCCCCTCACCGGACGTGTCGAGACCGATCACCCGTCCGGCGTCATCGCCGGGCGGTCGCCCGACAGGGAGACACGCGCCGGTCCGATCACCGAATCGGCCGCGCGCAGTCTTCCAAAAAAGCGGGCTCTTGTCGCGCGGCGTGACGCCTCTTTTCGCCTCCGGCGATTACCGCCACCGATTCAGGGCCTTTCAGGTTCGTTGCCGACCCGACAGGCTCTCCGCTTTGTTGGCGTCATCCGTCTTCTCGGGAGAACCGGACTCCGCTTATCCCGGCACACTCCGGAGCATGACCGACGGAGGCTGGTTCACCGGACCTGCTCTATCTCTCTGTTCTAACGTATTGTCCGGCGGTCAAGCCCGATCCGGACCTGACGGGAAATGTCCTAATGCGCGGACTGAGACGGTTCGTCGGCGATGGGCGGCACGGCGCTTTCGGCGACGTCCGGCGCGTCGGCACCCGGGCGGGACGTCCGGCGGCGGCCGAGCAGGCGCTTGCGGATGATGCGCACGCGCTTCAGGCGGCGCGTATCGGCATCGAGCACCTGGAACTCGAAGCCCGGCACGGCCTGCACCATCTCGCCCCGTGCCGGAATGCGGCCCAGCGTGGCGAAGATCAGTCCGCCGAGCGTATCGACGTCCTCGATCTGCTGGCTGACGTCAAAATCCGGGCCGACCACGGCGACGACATCTTCGAGCTCCGCCCGGGCGTCGGCGATGAAGACGTCCTCGGCGCTGCGGACGATGCGGACCTCGTCGTCGTCATGCTCGTCCTCGATGTCGCCGACGACCATCTCGACGATGTCCTCGAGCGAGGCAAGGCCATCGGTGCCGCCATATTCGTCGATGACGAGCGCCATCTGGATGCGGGCGGCCTGCATGCGCTGCATCAGGTCGGAAGCAGGCATCGACGGCGGGACGTAGAGGACCTGGCGGATGATGCCGGCCTCCTCGACCGTCAGCGACAGGTCGACCCGGGCGAGGTCGAGGCCGATTTCGGCGGTTCCCGCGGGGCCGCCGATCGCCTGCTTGGTGACGTAGCTCAGCAGGTCGCGGATATGGACCATGCCGCGCGGATCGTCGAGACTGTCCGAATAGACCGGCATGCGCGAACGCCCCGACTGTTCGAAGACACGCATCAGTTCCCCGAGGCTGATCTCCTGGTCGACCGCCTCGATGTCGGCACGCGGCACCATGACGTCCTCGACGCGCACGTCGCGCAGGCGCAGGATATTGTTGAGCATGGTGCGCTCGCCGGGGGAGAAGACGGTATTGCTCGCGGCATCCGTCATCAGGGCATCGGCAAGGTCTTCCCGCAGCGTCGCGGGATTGGCGCTGCGCCAGATGCGCGCCGCGCGGCCCCAGAAGGACAGTCCGTTCCGCGCGACAGGCGTCTCCGGCCTGTGCGCGGTGATACTACTGCCGCCCTCGTCCGCGGGCTGGTCCTCGGACCCGCCGCGATCAGCCGACACCGGCTGCGATCTCATCTCGTTCATCGTTCCAAACAATTCAATCGAACCGGAAGCAGGCTCGAAACACCCCTTCTCCGGCTCATCCGGGGAGCCGGCCGGACGCGCCTCCGGCCGATCTCGACGGCCCGGCACACGCCTTGGTGGGTGGCGCGTGCTAGTCCGCGTAAGGATCAGATAGACCAAGACCGGCCAGAATTCCAGTCTCCAGCCCTTCCATTTTCTCCGCCTCGGCCTCGTCCATGTGATCATAGCCGAAAAGATGGAGGAAACCATGCACCAGAAGATGGGTCAGATGCGCCTCGAACGGCTTGCCGAGCTCGTCGGCCTCGCGCAGCAGGGTTTCGCGCGCGAGGATGATGTCGCCGAGCATCGGGCCGGGCATGCCCCCCGGCGTGACAGGAAAGGCCGGGAAGGACAGAACATTGGTCGGCTTGTCCTGCTGGCGCCATTCTGCGTTGATGGCGCGGATCGAGGCATCGTCGGTGAAGACGAGCGAGACCTCCGGCGGCTGCGGCGGAAACGGTTGTCCCTCATGCGCCGCGATGTGCCGCGCGGCCGCGCCGAGCACGCGGGCGGCCAGCGCCTCCAGCGCCGCCTCGGGCGGCCAGCCTTCGGATTCGACGCTGATCTGGATGTCGAGCGCGGCCATGGTCAGCGGGCGCCCGGTCAGCGGGAACCGCTTTCGCCGTCGACCGGCACGGCGCCGTCGGCCTCGTAGGCGCGTACGATGCGCGCGACCATCGGATGGCGCACCACGTCCTGATCCTTGAAGCGCACCACCGAGACGCCCTCGACCTCCTTCAGGATGCGCAGCGCCTCCACAAGGCCGGACGTGACGCCGCGCGGCAGGTCGACCTGGGTCGGATCGCCGGTGATGATCATGCGGCCGTTCTCGCCGAGACGGGTCAGGAACATCTTCATCTGCATCGAGGTGGTGTTCTGCGCCTCGTCGAGGATGACGGCGGCGTTCGAAAGCGTGCGGCCGCGCATGAAGGCAAGCGGCGCGATCTCGATGACGCCGGCGGTGATCGCGCGCTCGACCTTGTCGCCCGGCATCATGTCGTAGAGCGCGTCGTAGAGCGGCCGGAGATAGGGATCGACCTTCTCCTTCATGTCGCCGGGCAGGAAGCCGAGCCGCTCGCCGGCCTCGACGGCGGGGCGCGACAGCACGATGCGGTCGACCGTGCCGCGCTCGAGGAGCTGGGCGGCATGGGCGACGGCGAGATAGGTCTTGCCGGTGCCGGCGGGCCCGACGCCGAAGACGAGTTCGGACCGCTCCAGCGCGCGGATATAGGCATCCTGCGTCGGCGTGCGCGCGGCGATCGTCTTCTTGCGGGTGGAGATCTGGGCGAGGTTCAATTTTGCCTTGCGCTCCATCGTCGGAAGCTGCAACTGGTCGTCGGCGGCGACCGCCATGCGGATCGCGCCTTCGACATCGGAAACGTCGATCGCCGCGCCGGCCTGCAACCGGCCATAGAGATAGTCGAGCGCCTTGCGTGCCTGGTTGGTCGCCAGCACGTCGCCGCTGATCGCGACCGAATTTCCGCGCGGCCGGGCATCGATGTTGAGCCGCTGCTCGATCAGCTTCAGGTTCTGGTCGAACTGGCCGAACAGCTCGCTGGCGAAGCGATTGTTCTCGAACGTCAGGACGAAATGGCTGGTCTCTGCGGCCGGGGATTTCGAAGGGCGCGATGAAGTCGATACCAATTCGTGTCCGTTCAAGCGGTCAGCTTTCCTTTTGCTGGGCTCCGGCGCTGACCACATCGGCGGACAGGCTGTTCGGACCGGCACCCGTGATTCGTACCCTGACAATGTCTCCGATTTGCGATGCTTTTGCATCAACAAACACGGATTGCAGCCACGGCGAGCGGCCGATCATCTGGCCGTCCATCCGCCCCGGCTTTTCGAGAAGCAGGTCGATCTCGCGACCGATGCAATCCCTGGCGAAGGCCTGCTGCTGCGCCATCAGCAGCGCCTGGAGCCGCTCGAGCCGCTCCGCCTTCACCTCTTCGGCGAGGTGGCCGGGCAGATCGGCGCCGGGCGTCCCGGGCCGTATGGAATATTTGAAGGAATAGGCTTGCGCGTAGCCGACCGCCTCGATCAGCCTGAGCGTCGCCGCGAAATCGGCCTCCGTCTCGCCGGGGAAGCCGACGATGAAATCGCCGGAGAGCGCGATGTCCGGGCGGGCGGCGCGGATGCGCTGGATCAGCGCGACATAGTCTTCGGCCGTGTGGCGCCGGTTCATCGCCTTCAGGATCCGGTCGGAGCCGCTCTGGACCGGCAGGTGCAGGTAGGGCATCAGCGTTTTAAGATCGCGATGGGCCTCGATCAGGCTGTCGTCCATGTCGCGCGGATGGCTGGTGGTGTAGCGCAGCCGCGCCACGCCCTCGATCCGCGACAGCCGGCGCAGCAGGTCGCCGAGGCCGAGCGCGCGTCCGCTTGCATCCGTGCCGTGCCAGGCATTGACGTTCTGGCCGAGCAGGGTGATCTCGCGCACGCCGGCGGCGGCGAGCCGCTCCGCCTCCGCCACGACCTGGTCGAGCGGCCGCGACACTTCCGCGCCGCGCGTGTAGGGAACGACGCAGAAGGTGCAGAACTTGTCGCAGCCTTCCTGCACCGTCAGGAAGGCGCTGACGCCGCGCTGGCGCGTGACGGCGGGCGCTGCCGCCGGCAGGTGCTCGAACTTGTCCTCCGGCGGATACTCGGTCTCGACCACGCGCTCGCCGCCCCGCGCGCGCTTCAGGAGATCCGGCAACCGGTGGTAGGTCTGCGGGCCGACCACGAGATCGACGGAGGGCGCGCGCCGCAGGATCTCCGCGCCTTCGGCCTGGGCGACGCAGCCGGCGACGCCGATCGTCATTTCCCGGCCGTTCGCGGCGTTAAGCTTCTTCAGGTCGCGCAGGCGTCCGAGCGTCGAATAGACCTTCTCCGCCGCCTTCTCGCGGATGTGGCAGGTGTTCAGCAGGACGAGGTCGGCCTCCTCCATCACCTCGGTCGGCTGGTAGCCGTCCTTCGCCAGCGCGTCGCCCATGCGCTGGGAATCGTAGACGTTCATCTGGCAGCCATAGGTCTTGATGAAGACCTTGCGGTTCAACGACGCGGCCTGACGCTCGACGAGAAGGGTGGACATGTCCTTTGTCATAGCGGTTCCATAGAGCAAAGACGCTCGGATTTGAAGCGGTTTTCGCCCGCTCACCAGCCGCCGCGCAGCATGCGCAGGAGCATCATACGAATGCGCGCGGCGACCGTCTGGCTGAGGTCCTTGCGCTTCGTCTCGGCGCGGCAGTCGACGGCCTCGCCGAAGGACACGTCGACGTCGATCGCGCCGGTCCTGAGCAACCCCATAAGATGGGGCACGAGCGGCACGTCGCCCGGCCAGCCGGCGAGCGGCCGGTGGTAGCGCCCCATCGCCATGCCGTGCACGCGGGTATAGGCGATCGCCACAGGCTGGACATGGACGACGCCTGCGGGCGACAGCGGCACGGCGGCCGCGGCCGCGCCGAAAAGCGAGGTCTTGACCTCGAGCAGGCGGTTGCCGTCGGAGGTCGTCCCCTCGGGAAAGAGCACGACGACCTCGCCGTCGGCAAGCCTGCGGCCGATCTCGTTCACCTGGGCGCCGGTGGCGCGCCGCTGCTCGCGTTCGATGAAGATCGAGGCCTGGAGCCGGGCGAGGATGCCGAAGACCGGCCAGTCGCGCACCTCCGACTTGGCGATGAAGACGACGTCGAGGATCGCGCCGAGCACGATGATGTCGATCCAGGCGACATGGTTGGCGGCGATCAGCAGCGGCCGGCGCGGGTCGGGGACGCCGTGCATATGGACGCGGATGCCGAGGAAGACGCAGGCGAGCCTGTGCCACCAGCGGGGCAACAGGCGCCGCGCCTTCAGATTGAAGCGCAGGAAGACGAGCTGGAAGGGCAGCAGCAGCAGGGTCCAGACGAGGAGCGCGGCGCCGGTGAGGCAGGCCCGGAGCACGAGGATCACCCGCGCCCTCCCGTACCGCCGGCACTCGACCCCGCGTCGTTCAACGCTCGTCCTTCTTCAGCGGCACGCCGTAGAGTTCCAGCCGGTGGTCGACCAGGCGGAAACCGTGCTCGCGGGCGATCCTTTCCTGCAACGCCTCGATCTCGGCGGAGCGGAACTCGATGACGACGCCGGTCTTGAGGTCGATCAGGTGGTCGTGATGCTCCTCCGGCACGGTCTCGTAGCGCGAGCGGCCGTCGCGGAAATCATGGCGCGCGATGATGCCGGCATCCTCGAACAGTTTCACCGTGCGATAGACGGTGGAAATCGAGATGCGCGGATCGATCTTGACGGAACGGCGATAGAGCTCCTCGACATCCGGATGGTCGGCGGAATCCTCGAGCACGCGCGCGATCACCCGGCGCTGTTCCGTCATCCGCATGCCGCGCTCCAGGCAGAGCTCCTCCAATGTCTTGTCGCCGTCCGCCGTCACGAGACCGGTCTCCCTTCGAAGCGCCTTCCGCATCGCAACTAGCGAAGATCGTGCCGCATGACAAGCGCCGCCGTCCGGGCGCCGCCGGCCCCGGCATAATAGGCCCGCCGCCGCCCCGCCGTCTCGAAACGCAGGCGCCCGTAGAAGGCGATCGCGCCTGCATTGGTCTCGTCGACCTCGAGGAAGATCTCCTCGGCATTGCGCGCGCGCGCCTCGCGCATCGCCGCCAGCATCAGCCGCCAGCCAAGTCCGGTGCGCTCGACGCGCGGATCGGTGGCGATCGACAGGATCTCCGCCTCGCCGGCAACCGCGCGCGCCAGCACGAAGCCGCCGGTCATGTCGTGGAGGATGGCGTTGGTCTGTCGGGCGACGAAGCCGAACACCGTCTCCTGCGACAGGAGCCCGTGCAGTTCGTCCTCGCTCCAGCCGCGGGGAAAGCGCGCATGGTGCAGCGCCGAGACCGGGCCGACATCGACGGGGCGCATGGCGAAGACGTCGAAGACCGGCTTGCGGATGAAATAGTCGGTGACCGCCATCGCCTCAGGCCCGCGCCACGGCGAAACCGTCCTGCGGCCGGGCGTCCGGCCCGCGCAGGTAGAGCGGCGACGGCCGCGCCTCCGCCGGATCGGCGAGCGCGCCGAGCCTTGCGACGGCGGCGATGTCGAAAATGTCGGGTTCGCGCCCGTCGGCAGATGCAGCGCCCGCCATCAGCGCCGCTCCGGAACCCGTGATCACGCCGTCGAAGCCGGAATAGGCCGCGCGCGCCGCCTCGACCGGCAGGAGGACCGCATCGCTTACGGGACGGCCGGCCGGATCGAAGGCCTGGCAATAGAGTTCGGCGCGGGCCGGATCCATGACCGCAAGGACCGGCCGCGCGCCCTGGGCCTGCCGCGCCATGTCGGCCAGCACGGCGAGCGTCGTGACGCCGACCACGGGAACGCCGAGCGCGACGCCGAAGCCGCGTGCCGCCGCGACGCCGACACGGATGCCGGTGAAGGAGCCCGGACCGACGGTGACGGCGATCCGGCCGATGGCCGACAGCGTCAGCCCGGCATCGGCCAGCGCCGCCTCTATGAAGCCCGTCAGCATCTCGGCATGGCCGCGGCCGATCACCGCGCCGTGCTGCGCAAGGATGCGGTTGCGTTCGGTGTCGTGGACGGCAGCGAAGCAGCCGGGGCCGGACGTGTCGAGGGCGAGAAGACGCATGGCGGTGAACGAAGCGGGGCGCGATCCGGTCCGAAACCCGATCCCCGCCCCCAGACTTTCCTGTTGGATCCTCTTGGCCGGTGTATCGTCCCGGCCGCGCTCCCTGCTCTAGCCGAGGCCGGGGCGGCCTGTAAACCGCCCCGGCACGGATGTCAGACGGCTTCGACCGTCTGCACTTCCGGAATGAAGTGGTGCAGGAGGTTCTGCACGCCGTGCTTCAGCGTCGCCGTCGAGGACGGGCAGCCCGAGCAGGCGCCCTTCATGTTGAGGAAGACCGTGCCGTTGCGAAACCCCTTGAAGGTGATGTCGCCGCCGTCCTGGGCGACCGCCGGGCGCACGCGGGTTTCCAGCAGTTCCTTGATGGTCGCGACGATCGATTCGTCGCCGGCCTCGAAGAATTCGCCTTCCGCGTCGAGCGCGTCATGGCTGCCGCCGGCACCGCCCATGATCGGCGCGCCGGACATGAAATGCTCCATGATCGAACCGAGGATCGCCGGCTTCAGGTGATGCCACTCCTGGGCCTCCTTCGTCACGGTTATGAAGTCGTAGCCGAAGAACACGCCGGCGACGCCCGGAACGGCGAAGAGCCGTTCGGCGAGCGGCGACTCCTCCGCTTCCTCGACGCTGCGGAATTCGGCCGTGCCCTCTTCCATCACCACCTTGCCGGGCAGGAATTTCAGCGTGGCGGGGTTCGGCGTCGCTTCGGTCTGGATGAACATGATGGTCTCCGTGTCGACCGGCGCGCGGGATGGGGCGCGGTCATTTAGAATAATTCAAAACTATATATAGACCCAGGCGCGGCCGACATCAAGGTGGCGGCGACGCGGCTCAGCTCAGCGCGTCGATGTCTTCGTCCGTCAGCTGGTCGGGGATGACGGTGACGGGGATCGGGAAGGCGGCGGCCTTGCCGGAGAGCGAGGAGACGAGCGGCCCCGGCCCGTCCTTGGCCGAGCCTGCGGCGAGCACGAGGATGGCGATGTCGCGATCCTCCTCGATCAGCGCGTGGATCTCCTCCAGCGCGCCGCCCTCGCGCACGACGGTTTCGGCCTCGATGCCGATCGTCTCGCGCACCGTCTGGGCGATCTTGGCGAGCGTCGCCTCCGCCTCGTCCATCGCCTCGGCGCGCATGATTTCCTCGACCCCCAGCCATTGCTGGAAGTCGCCATTGGCGATGACGTAGAGCAGGACGAGGCCGCCGCCGGAATTCTTCGCCCGCATGCCGGCATAGTGGACGGCGCGTTCGCATTCCGGCGTGTCGTCGATCACCGCCAGGAATTTCCGGCGGTGACCTTCCAGTCGCGAGAGTCGGGTCGATACCATGCGGGCGAGATTTACACCGCCGCCCGCCGCCCGCAAGGCCTCTTTTTCGCCATCATCTCAGAAAGCCGACGATGTCGCGCACCTCGTTCATCGTCTTTTCCGCCCGCGCCCCGGCGCGCTCGGCGCCGTCGCGCAGGATGGCGTCGATATGGCGGGTGTCGTCCATCAGGCGGCGCATCTCGGCCGTGATCGGCGAGAGCGTGGCGACGGCGAGATCAATCAGCGCCGGCTTGAAGACGGAGAACTGCTGGCCGCCGAATTCGGCGAGCACGTCCGCCTTGGTCCGGTCGGAGAGTGCGGCATAGATGCCGACGAGATTGTCGGCCTCGGGACGGCCGGCAAGACCCTCCGTCTCGCCCGGCAGCGCGTCCGGATCGGTCTTGGCCTTGCGGAACTTCTTCGAGATCGCGTCGGCATCGTCCATCAGGTTGATGCGCGACAGGTCGGACGCATCCGACTTCGACATCTTCTTCGTGCCGTCGCGCAGGCTCATGACACGCGGCGCCGGCCCGCCGATCAGCGGCTCGACCGGCGGGAAATAGGCATGCACCGGCTCCTCGCCGACGACGATGTCGACGCCGAGGCCGGTGCGGCGGATGTGCTCGGAGAAGTCGATGTTGAACTTCTGGGCGATGTCGCGCGTCAGTTCCAGATGCTGCTTCTGGTCGTCGCCGACCGGCACATGGGTGGCGCGGTAGACGAGGATGTCGGCCGCCATCAGGCTCGGATAGGCGAAGAGACCGAGCGAGGCGTTCTCGCGGTCCTTGCCGGCCTTGTCCTTGAACTGGGTCATCCGGTTCATCCAGCCGATGCGGGCGACGCAGTTGAAGATCCAGGCGAGCTCGGCATGCTGCGGCACGGCCGACTGGTTGAAGACGATGTGCTTCTTCGGATCAATGCCGGAGGCGATGAAGGCGGCGGCGATCGAGCGGATCTGGCCCTTCATGTCCTCGTGGACGAGCTGCGCCGTCAGCGCGTGCAGGTCGACGACGCAGTAGATGCAGTCGTGCTCGTCCTGGAGCGCGACGAACTTGCGGATCGCGCCGAGATAGTTGCCGAGATGAAGGTTGCCGGTCGGCTGGACGCCGGAAAAGACCAGCGGCTGGAACTCTGCCATGATGTCCTCGTCAGGCGTGGGGGCGGGCCGCTCCCCGGATGATGCTGGCGGCGCTTATGCACGGCCCCCTTGGCGCAATCAAGGCCCTTCGGGCTCCGCCGGTTGAAGCAGGTCCCAATGATTGCCGAAGGGATCGGAAAAGACGGCGACGCTGCCATAGGCTTCGTGGCGCGGTTCTTCGAGGAAGCTGACGCCGCGGGCGCGCATCGCCGCATGGTCACGCACAAGATCGTCGGTGAACAGGAAGAAGCCGACGCGGCCGCCGGCCTGCCGGCCGATCGCCGCCTCCTGTTCAGGCCCGACCGCCCGTGCCAGCAGCAGCGCCGTCTCGCAGGCACCCTTCGGCCGGACGACGACCCAGCGCTTTCCTCCGCCCATCTCCGTGTCCTCGAGAAGATCGAAGCCGAGCGCGCCGCAATAGAAGGCGATCGCGGCATCGTAGTCGGGCACGAGCAGCGCGACGCGGGCGATCCTCTGCCTCATGCGCCCGCCGCCGGATCGGCGGGTTCCGCCGGCCGGGCCTTGCGCTTCAGGTTGCGCCTCAGCATCCGCGCATCGGCGGCCCCCGTCAGGAAGCAGAGGCCGAAGTAGAAAACCATGGCACCGCCGATCAGCGCCATCAGGGCGGCAAGCTGCGTGACGAGCGAGGCCTCGGGCGTCAGCCAGCCGGAGAGCCGGCCGGAGGCGTATTGCAGGGCGAACGCCATGGCGACGGTGACGGCGAGCATGCGCGCGACCCTGCCGGCGAGCGCCGCCTCCCATTGCCAGTGGCCGCGCTTCACCAGCATGACAAACAGCGCGATCGCCGTCAGCCAGCCGGACGCCGCCTCCGCCGTGGCAATGCCGCGCTCGGCGAAAAGGGGAAAGAGCGTGACGGCGAGCACGCAGTTGACCGCGACCGAAAGTCCGGTGATCACCATCGGCGTGCGCGTGTCCTCGCGGGCGAAGAAGCCCGGATTGAGCGCCTTGATCGCGACGAAGGCCGGCAGGCCCATGCCGTAGATAGCGAGCGTCCCGCCGACGACGGCCGTCGTCTCGACGCCGAAGGCGCCGCGCTCATAAAGCACGCGGACGATCTCGTCGGAGATCACCCAGAGCGCGCCCGCCGCCGGCAGCGTCAGGAACAGCACGAATTCCATCGAGCGGTTCTGCAGGTTTTCCGCTTCCCTGACATGGCCCGCGCGCAGGGTGCGCGCCAGTTCCGGCAACAGCACGACGCCGACGGCGATGCCGACGACGCCGAGCGGAAGCTGGTAGATCCGGTCGGCATATTGCAGGGCCGCGATCGCGCCGTCCTTGGTCGAGGCGATCATCTGGCCGATGATCTGGTTGATCTGGGTGATGCCGCCGGTCGCCGCCGCCGGCAGCGCCAGCCAGAGCAGGCGCTTCACGTTCGGGGTCATGCGCGGCCGGCGAAAGCCGATCGACATGCCGGCCTGGCGCACGCCCGCATAGAGCACCGCCATCTGCAGCAGGCCGGCTGCGAGAACGCCGAAGGAGAGATACCAGGCGGTCTGCAGCGGATCGGCGCCGGTCCAGAGCCCGTAGCCGAGCGCGCCGATCAGCACGAGATTGAGGAAGACCGGGGCGACGGCAGCAGCAAAATAATGCTGCAGCGAGTTCAGCATGCCCGACAGCATCGCCGTCAGCGACATGCAGGCGAGATAGGGAAACATCACCCGGGAGAGCGCGACGGTGACGTCGTATTTCTCCGGATCGCCGGCGAAACCGGGCGCGATGATCGTCATCACCAGGAGCGGCATCGCCAGTTCCATGAGGATGGTGAGGATCAGGAGCACCGAGAAGAGGACGCCGAAGACCTCTTCCGAGAAGCGTTTCGCGCCGTCATGCCCGTTCGCCTCGATCTCGCGGGCGAAGAGCGGCACGAAGGCGGCGTTGAAGGCGCCCTCGGCGAAGAGCCGGCGAAAGAGGTTCGGGAAGCGGAAGGCGGCATAGAAGGCGTCGGCATAGGGACCGGTGCCGAGCGCGGCGGCCATCAGCGTCTCGCGGCCGAAGCCGAGCAGGCGGCTGCCGAGCGTCGCGCCGCCGACCGTCATGAATTTGCGGACGAGGCTCATCGGCGGCCCTTCACTCGTCGGCCCTCGCCCGCTTCTGCGCCGTCCGCGCCGCTGCCTCCGGGGCGATGACGCCGGAGGGCATCGACTCGCGCGCCGCATCCGCCTCGCCCGCCATCACATGCCGCAGCCGCGCGGCGATATGGCCGTGCCGCGTCTCGCCGATGACCTTCTGGCCGAGGAGATCGGTGACGTAGAAGGTGTCGATCACCTTCTCGCCGAAGGTGGTGATGTGGGCGGAGGCGATGTCGAGCGAGAGGTCGGAAAGGACGGCGGTGATCTCGGACAGGAGGCCGGTGCGGTCGAGGCATTCCACCTCGATCACGGTGAACTTGTTGGAAAGCGTGTTGCTGATCGTCACCGCCGGCGGCACGACGAAGGCGCGCGAGCGCTTGCGGTTGCGCGCCTTGCTGGCGATCACGTCGGGAAGCCGCTTGCTGCCGGAGAGCACGTCCTCGATCATCTTGCCGATGCTCGCCGCCCGGCGCGTCTCGTCCTCGTCGACGGAAAATTCGCGGGTGACGAGGATCGTGTCGAGCGCGCGGCCGTCGCAGGTGGTGAAGATCTGCGCGTCGACGATGTTGGCCCCCGCGGCGGCACAGGCGCCGGCGATGACGGTCAAGAGCCGCGGATGGTCCGGCGACAGAACGGTGATCTCCGTGATCGCGTGGAACTCGTGGGTCCTGACCATGGTCGAAAGCGCCTTGCCGGCCTTGTCCGCCTCGCGGATGAAATGGGCGTGGCGGATCTGGTCCTCCAGCGGCACGGAGAGCAGGTAGGGCTGGTAGTGCAGCTTGGTGTAGGTCTTGCGGTCCTTCTGGCTCCAGTCGCGCAGCGCGCCGTAGAGCAGTTCGGTCGCGTGCTTGGCGCGCTCCTTGCGCGGCACTTCGGAAAAGCCGCCGGAGATCATCAGCTCGGTTTCATAGTAGAGCGTGCGCAGCAACTGGCCCTTCCAGCCGTTCCAGACGCCGGGACCGACGGCGCGGATGTCGCAGACGGTGAGGATCAGCAGCATCTTCAGCCGGTCGAGCGACTGGACGCGCTCGGCGAAGTCGACGATCGTCTTGCGGTCGTTCAAGTCGCGGGTCTGCGCCACCATCGACATGGTGAGGTGCTCCTGGATCAGCCAGGCGACCATCTCGGTCTGCTTCGGCGTCAGGCCGAAGCGCGGGCAGAGCTTTCGCGCGACCCGGGCGCCGCCGGTCGAGTGGTCCTCGGGCCGGCCCTTGGCGATGTCGTGCAGCAGCACGGCGACATAGAGCACCTCGCGGTCCTCGACGCCCGGCATCAGCTTGACGGCGAGCGGATGGGCCTCCTGCTCCAGCCCCTGGTCGACCCGCGACAGCACGCGCACCGTGCGCAGCAGATGCTCGTCCATCGTATAGTGATGGTACATGTTGAATTGCATCAGCGAGACGATCTTGCCGAAATCCGGGAGAAAACGGCCGAGCACGCCGGACTCGTTCATCCGCCGGAGGATCAGCTCCGGATCGCGCCTCGACGTCAGGATCGACAGGAAGAGGCGGTTCGCCTCCTCGTCCTCGCGCAGTTCCGCATTGATGAGGCCGAGGGAACGGGTCACCTGCTTCAGCGCCTGGGGATGGAATTCCAGCTTGTTGATGTCGGCGATGTGGAAGAAGCGGATGAGGTTGACCGGATCGCGCCGGAAGACATCGGGGCTTGCAAGCGCGATGCGGCCGCGGTCGTCGATGAAGTCGAGCGTGCCGGCGATCTTGCGGGCGCGGTTGGTGAAGCGGCTGATCACGCCCGTCAGGCCCGGCAGGTCCTTCGCCTGCTGGTCTTCCAATGCCGCGCAGAAGATGCGGGTCAGGTCGCCGACATCCTTGGCGACGAGGAAATAGTGCTTCATGAAGCGCTCGACCGCGGTCAGGCCGGGATGGTCGTTGTAGCCGAGCGCCTCGGCGATCTCGCGCTGGATGTCGAAATGCAGCCGCTCCTCGGCCTTGCCGGTCAGGAAATGCATGTGGCAGCGCACCGCCCAGAGGAAATCGTCGGACTTCATCAGGAGCCGGTATTCCTGCTTCGACAGGACGGCGAGCTTGACGAGGTCGGCGGAATCCTTGACCCGGTAGAAATACTTGGCGATCCAGAACAGCGTGTGCAGATCGCGCAAGCCCCCCTTGCCCTCCTTGACGTTCGGCTCGACGAGGTAGCGCGTGTCGCCGGCCTTGCGGTGGCGCTCGTCGCGTTCCGCGAGCTTCGCGGCGATGAATTCGGGGCCGGAATGGCGCACGATGTCGTGGTCGAAGCGCGCGACAAGCTCGTCGGCAAGCGGCCGCGCGCCGCAGATGTAGCGGCATTCGAGGATCGAGGTGCGGATCGTCATGTCGCCGCGCGACAGGCGGATGCATTCCTCGATGGTGCGGGTGGCATGGCCGACCTTGAAGCCGAGATCCCAGAGAACGTAGAGCATGAACTCGATCGCCGGCTCGGCCCAGGGCGCCTTGGCCTGCGGCAGCAGGAACAGGAGATCGATGTCGGAGCCGGGCGCCAGCGTGCCGCGACCGTAGCCGCCGACGGCGGTGACGGCGATGCGGGCCGCGGCCGGCGCATGGGCGGCATCGAAGACATGGTGGAGGACGAAATCATGCAGCACCGTGATGAGCTGGTCCTGCAGCCAGGAGATCCGCTCGGCGCAGAGCAACCCGCCGCCGTCCTCGAAGAGGAGCGCGCGGGCACGGGCGCGGCCCTCGAGATTGGCCTTGCGCAGCGCCTCGAGCAGCGCCTTGCGCATCGGGTCGCGCTGCTCGGCATGGGCGGACGCGATGAAATCGCATTGCGCGCGCAGGGCGGCGATGTCGATGATGGCGTGTTCTGACGTCTGCGCTTTCGTCATCGGGGGACGACCATGATCCTGTGCCAATGGCTTGGCGACCCGCTGCGTCTGCATGGGCTTTCAACCTTGATGCCGGAGGAAGTGCGCCTGACTTAGGCGCAGACGGCGAAAAATGCGACCCCTTCCGGGAAAGAAGGCCGCATCTTTCCTATAGCCCTCAAGGATTGCCAAGTTGTTTCTTCAGCGCGTAAAGGGCGTCAAGCGCCGCGCGCGGCGTCATCTCGTCGGGATTGAGGGCGGCCAGCGCCGTCTCCACCGGCGAGGGTCCCTTCGGCGCCGGCGTTTCCTCCCGCCGCGCGGCGACCTGGAACAGCGGCAGGTCGTCGACGAGCCGGCGTGCCGGGTTCTTGCGTCCCGCATCCTCGAGCATGGCGAGCACGTCGCGCGCGCGGGCGACGACGGAGGGCGGAAGCCCGGCAAGGCGGGCGACCTGGATGCCGTAGGAGCGGTCGGCGGCCCCGGGGCCGACCTCGTGCAGGAAGATCACCTCGCCGTCCCATTCCTTGACCCGCATCGTCACGTTGGAAAGGCGGGCGAGCTTTTCCGACAGTGCCGTCAATTCGTGGAAATGGGTGGCGAAGAGCGCGCGGCAGCGGTTCGCCTCGTGCAGGTGCTCGACCGCGGCCCAGGCGATCGACAGGCCGTCGAAGGTCGCCGTGCCCCGGCCGATCTCGTCGAGGATGACGAGCGAGCGGGCGGTCGCCTGGTTGAGGATCGCCGCCGTCTCGACCATCTCGACCATGAAGGTCGAGCGGCCGCGCGAAAGGTCGTCGGAGGCGCCGACGCGGGAGAAGAGCCGGTCGACGATGCCGATATGGGCCTCGGCGGCGGGCACGAAGGCGCCCATCTGGGCGAGGACCGCGATCAGCGCGTTCTGGCGCAGGAAGGTCGACTTGCCGCCCATGTTCGGGCCGGTCAGCAGCCAGATCGCCCCTTCCGCCCGGCCGCTCGCCGGCGTCAGGTCGCTGTCATTGGCGACGAAGGCATGGGCGCCCTGCCGTCGCAGCGCCTGCTCGACCACCGGGTGGCGGCCGGAAGCGATGCGGAAGGCGGTGGAGCCGTCGACGACCGGACGGCAGTAGTCCTCGTCGGCGGCAAGCACCGCGAGCCCGGCAGAGACGTCGATGACGGCGAGCGCGCGCGCCGCCGCCTTGATCGCGCCGGCGTGCCTGCCGACCGCGCCGGAAAGCGCCTCGAACATGTCGAGTTCGAGCGCCAGCGCCCGGTCGGCGGCATTGGCGATCTTGGTTTCGAGCTCGCTCAGCGCCGTCGTGGTGAAGCGCATCGCATTGGCCATCGTCTGACGGTGGATGAAGCGGCCGGGATTGCCGGTGACCGCCTCGGCATTGCCGGCCGTCACCTCGATGAAGTAGCCGAGCACGTTGTTGTGCTTGATCTTCAGCGAGCGGATGCCGGTCTCCTCGGCATAGTCGTTCTGTAGGCCCGCGATGACGCGGCGCGAGCGGTCGCGCAGCGCCCGCATCTCGTCGAGCTCGGCATCGGCGCCCTCGCGGACGAAGCCGCCGTCGCGCTTCAGGAGCGGCAGGTCGTCGGCAAGCATCGCGCCGAGCGTTGTCCTGAGGTCGTCCGGCAGCGCGCGGATTTCGGCAAGCGCCGCGTCGATCTCCGCCGGCGGCTCCGACCCGTCGAAACGGGCAAGCACCTCGGCGGCGGCGTCGAGGCCGGCGCGGATGGCGCCGAGATCGCGCGGCGAGCCGCGCCCGAGCACGATGCGGGAAAGCGCCCGCGGCATGTCGGGAAGGCGCTTCATCGCGTCGCGCAGGTCGCCCCTCAGCCCTGCCTCGCCAAGGAACCAGGAGACGCTGTCGAGGCGTGGCGCGATCGCCGCCGGATCGGTCAAGGGCGACATCAGCCGCTCGGTGAGCAGCCTTGCGCCGCCGCCGGTGACGGTGCGGTCGATCGCCTTCAGCAGCGTGCCGTTGCGGTCGCCGGAGGCGGTGCGCACCAGTTCGAGGCTCGCCCGCGTCGCCGCGTCGATGAAGAGCGTCGAGGCGCCGCTTTCGCGCTCCGGCCGGCCGAGGGCGGGACGGGCGGCGATCTGCGTCTTCTCGACATAGGCGATCGCCGCCGAGGCCGCCGCGATCTCGGCGCGCGAGAAATTGCCGAAGCCGTCGAGCGTCGCCACGCCGAAATAGCGGGCGACGCGGCCCTCGGCCGAGGCGCTGTCGAAGATGACGGCCGGCTGCGGCACCGCCGTGCGGCCGAGCATGTCCATCACCGGGCGCAGCTCCGGGTCGTGGAAAAGGCTGTCGGCAAGGATCAGCTCGCGCGGCTCGATGCGCAGGATGTCGGAGAGAAGGCGGCCCTCCGCCGTCTCGGCGAGGCGGAAGATCCCGGTCGAAATGTCGATCCAGGCGAGCGCGAGCTGCGGCTCCGCGCCGCCGCGAATGCGGGCGAGCGCCATCAGATAGTTGGGCTCGGCCGGCGAGAGCAGCTTTTCCTCGGTGATCGTGCCGGGGGTGACGAGGCGGACGACGTCGCGCTTGACCACGGATTTCGAGCCGCGCTTCTTCGCCTCCGCCGGATCCTCGATCTGCTCGCAGACCGCGACGCGGAAGCCGAGGACAATCAGCTTCTGCAGGTAATCGTCGGCGGCATGGACCGGCACGCCGCACATCGGGATGTCCTGCCCGAGATGCTGGCCGCGCTTGGTCAGCGTGATGCCGAGCGCGCGCGACGCGTCGACCGCGTCGTCGAAGAACAGCTCGTAGAAATCGCCCATCCTGTAGAAGAGCAGCGAGCCGGGATTGGCCGCCTTGATCTCGATATACTGCTCCATCATCGGCGTCGCCTGCGCGCGGCTTTCCGGCAAGAGCACGTCGCGGGACGGATCGGAGGATGTCGGGACCTGTTCTGTCACGGCAGGGATACTATTCCAAAAAAACAGGTGCGACCCTAGCCGCCCGGCGCTAGAACACAACACTGAAGAGGTGCCGGAGGACAGGCGCCCACAGAAAAGCCGGAGGGACCATGGCCGACAAGCAGGAACGCATGCGGGTTGCCGCGCAGGAGGCGCTCGACTTCCATTCGCAGGGCCGGCCGGGCAAGCTCGAGATCTCGCCGACCAAGCCGATGGCGACGCAGCGCGACCTGTCGCTCGCCTATTCGCCCGGCGTCGCCGTTCCGGTCCTTGCCATCGCCGAGGATCCGGCGACCGCCTACGACTACACGACGCGCGGCAACATGGTCGCCGTCATCTCCAACGGCACCGCCATCCTCGGCCTCGGCAATCTCGGCGCGCTCGCCTCGAAGCCGGTGATGGAAGGCAAGTCGGTCCTCTTCAAGCGCTTCGCCGACGTCGATTCGATCGACCTCGAGGTCGATACCGAAAACGTCGAGGAATTCATCAACTGCGTGCGCTTCCTCGGTCCCTCCTTCGGCGGCATCAATCTCGAGGACATCAAGGCACCGGACTGCTTCATCATCGAACAGCGTCTGCGCGAGATCATGGACATTCCGGTGTTCCATGACGACCAGCACGGCACCGCGATCATCGCCGCCGCCGGGCTGATCAACGCGCTGGCGCTGACGGGGCGCGACTTCAAGACGACGAAGCTCGTCTGCAACGGCGCCGGCGCGGCCGCGATCGCCTGCGTCGAGCTGATCAAGGCGATGGGGTTCTCGCCGCAGAACGTCATCCTCTGCGACACCAAGGGCGTGATCTACAAGGGCCGCGAGGAGGGCATGAACCAGTGGAAGTCGGCCCATGCCGTCGACACGCCGCTCAGGACGCTCGCCGAGGCCATGGAGGGCGCCGACGTCGTCTTCGGCCTGTCGCAGAAGGGCGCCTTCGCCGAGGAGATGATCCGCGCCATGGCCGACCGGCCGATTATCTTCGCGATGGCCAATCCCGATCCGGAGATCACGCCGGAGGAGGTCGCCGCGATCCGCGACGACGCGATCATGGCGACCGGGCGCTCGGACTATCCGAACCAGGTCAACAATGTGCTCGGCTTTCCCTACATCTTCCGCGGCGCGCTCGACGTGCGCGCCTCGACGATCAACGACGACATGAAGATCGCCGCAGCGAAGGCGCTCGCCTCGCTCGCCAAGGAGGATGTGCCGGACGACGTCGCCGCCGCTTACCAGGGCAACCGGCCGCGCTTCGGGCCGCAATACATCATCCCCGTGCCCTTCGATCCGCGCCTGATCTCGGCGATTCCTGCAGCGGTAGCGAAGGCCGCCATGGACAGCGGCGTCGCCCGCAAGCCGATCACCAACCTCGAAGCCTATGGCCGGCAGCTCTCGGCGCGGCGCGACCCGATCGCCTCGACGCTGCAGCGCATCTTCGAGCGGGTCCGCCGCCAGCCGAAGCGCGTCGTCTTCGCCGAGGGCGAGGAGGTGCAGACGATGCGCGCCGCGCTCGCCTACGCCAACCAGCAGCTCGGCACCGCTCTGCTTCTCGGGCGCGAGGAGACGATCCGCGAGGTCGCCCACCGCGAGGGCGTCGACCTCGACCGGCCCGGCATCCAGATCGTCAATGCCCGCATCTCGAGCCGTGTCGGCGCCTATATCGACCATCTCTATGCCCGCCTGCAGCGCAAGGGCTACCTCTTCCGCGACGCGCAGCGCCTGATCCACAACGACCGCAACCATTTCGCAGCCTCGATGGTGGCGCTCGGCGACGCGGACGCGATGGTGACGGGGCTCACCCGCAACTATTCGACGGCGCTCGAGGATGTCCGCCGCGTCATCGATCCGAAGCCCGGCCACCGCGTCATCGGCGTCTCGATCGCGCTCTGCCGCGGCCGCACCGTGCTCGTCGCCGACACCGCGGTGCACGACATGCCCTCGGCCGAGGAGCTTGCCGACATCGCCGAGGAGGCCGCCGGCCTCGCCAGGCGCCTCGGCTACATGCCGCGCGTCGCCATGCTCGCCTATTCGACCTTCGGCCATCCCTCGGGCGAGCGCTCGGAACGGGTGCGGGAGGCGGTCAACATCCTGGAACGCCGCCGCGTCGATTTCGAATTCGACGGGGAGATGGCGGCGGACGTGGCGCTGAACGCGAGGATCATGGAGCAGTATCCGTTCTGCCGGCTCTCCGGCACGGCGAACGTGCTGGTCATGCCCGCCTTCCACTCGGCGTCGATCTCGACGAAGATGCTGCAGGAACTCGGCGGCTCGACCGTGATCGGCCCGCTGCTCGTCGGCCTCGACAAGTCGGTGCAGATCGTCTCGATGGGGGCGAAGGACAGCGACATCGTCAATCTGGCGGCGATCGCGGCCTACAATGCCGGGGCCTGATCCCGTCGCCACGGCGCGGCCTGCCGGAGCATGTCCCGCCCCGTCCGGATCGGGTTCGACGTCGGTGCGATGCGCCGTAACGGAGTGACGGGGCATATCCGGTGAACCCGTGTTCGCCGGATATGCCCTTGAATCTGCCCGGGGATGGACGTGGAACCCGGTCATCCGGGAAAGACAGACGCGCACAACGGCGCCGAGAGCCCGTCTGGTTCAGAGTGAACCTGACCGGCTCAAGGCCCGGCGGGCGCGGGTTCAGCTGGCGAAACGTCCGGCATCGGCGCCGTAATAGTTGAGGTAGCGGCCGGAAATGCTGGTGATCGGCAGGACGACCAGTACGTCCGTCGTGTTGAAGGCCCGGTCGACGACCGCGCCGCGGCCGATCATGGCGCCGAGCCGCAGGTAACCCTTGATCAGCGGCGGCAGCACGGTCAGCGCCTTGCGGGCATTGACGGCCTCCGCCGGCATCAGGTCCATGGTGCGGAAGAGTTCCGGACGGGCCGCGACATCCCATTCCGGCGTGACGGCGGCGTGGTGGTGCAGGAAGGAGAGCGCCAGCGCGTGCTCTTCCGGGATCACGCCGGGAAGCGAACCGCAGCCGAACATCGCCTGCACGCCGTATTTCAGCGCATAGGCCCAGTTGCCCTGCCAGAGCAGTTCGACGGTGCGCTTGGTGCGATAGGCGGGCAGCACGCAGGAGCGCCCGAGCTCCATGAAATTCTTGTCGGGATGGCGGGCGAGCAGCGCATCGATGCCGAACTCTCCGGCGGAGTAGAACCCGCCGTGGTCGCGGGCGACGTCTTGGCGCAGCAGCCGGTAGGTGCCGACGATCTGGTCCTCCGGGTCGCCGGCGATCGCGGTGTCGAGCACGAGCAGATGGTCGCAGATCCCGTCCCAGCGATCGATGTCGCGGCGTCGGCGGGCGGAGTCCGCGTCGACCTCGGCCTTCATCTCCTCGACGAACACGCGGTAGCGCACGGCCTGGGCCGCGTCGATTTCGGTGGCGGTGCGGGCGATCCGGGTTTCGAGCGTACCGATGCGGCCGAGCACCCCGGCGGCGGGCGGAGTAACCCTCCCCGTCTCGGCCGGCTTCCGGTTCGGTATCGCCAGAACGGCGTCCATCGGCTCGACTGTCATCGCATCACCCCGCCTTATGTCGCTTTCCGGCTTAAACCAGTTTTTTGCGACAGCATAGTGACACGGCGGGACCGCGCGACGCAAATGCGCGCATCAGCCCCTAGTTGCAAGCAACCGGTCGACCTCGGTCATCAGTTGTCTTGGATCGGCGGGCTTGGTCATGACGCAGTCGGCGCCGGCGGCGTAGAGCTCGCGGCGCTTTTCAGGCCGCGTGTCCGAGGTCAGCACCAGCACGGGGCGGTGGGGCCGCCCCTCCTCCTCGCTGGCGCGCAGCCGCGCGAGCATCTCGAAACCGTCGCCGCCCGGCATGTTGAGGTCGGTGATGATCAGCTGCGGCTCGATGCGGTTGCGCATGTGCGGCTGATCATAGAGCGCCTGGGCAAGCGCGCCGAAATCGTTGACGACGCGCACGTCATGGCCCGCCCGTTCGAGGACGGACCGCACCAGCAAGGCGACGACCGGATCGTCCTCGGCGATCAGCACGCCGGCCGGCTCGGGCGCCTCCACCGGCGGCAACACGTCGCGCAGCACCGGACGGTTGTCGTTGATCGCATCGCGAACCTCCATGCCGCGCATGCGGCCCTTCAGCACGTCGATCAGCGATTTTTCACGCAGGGGCCGGATGAGCCAGGCGTCGTAGCCGTCCATCTGGTTGATCGGCCGGCCGGTGCGCTCCTCCGGATTGATCAGGTAGGTACGGCGCAGCTTCTGCTCGGCGAGCGCCGGCTGGAGCTGCAGCAGGCGGTGAAACTGGGCGGCATGGCGGTGGTCGACGATGATGTCGGTGAGGTCGAGGCGACCGGACAGGGCCCGCGCGGCGATCAGCTCGGCCTGTTCGGCGGTCGCGACGCTGAAGCACGCGCCGCCGAGCGTGGTGACGGTGGCGGCGAGCGCCGCCGAGGCGGGACCCTGCGGCGCGATGACGAGAACGGCGGAGCCGGCGAGCACACCCTCGCGCGACCTGGCGGCCTCGGCGATATCGGCGCCCGCCACGGGGAAGCGGATCTCGAAGCGGCTGCCCGCGCCCTCGCGGCTGCTCGCCGTCAGCGTGCCGCCGAAAGCCTCCATGATCCGCCGCGAGATGGCGAGGCCAAGCCCGGTGCCGGCGGCGCGCTGGTCGTTCGGGCCCGCTTGCTCGTATTCGTCGAAGACGCGCGCGAGTTCGCCGGCGCTCATGCCGGGGCCCGTATCCTCGATGGCGATGACGACATCGCCGCCGTCGACGCGGGCATGGACGGAGACGCCGCCGGCATGGGTGAACTTCACCGCATTGCCGATGACGTTGAACAGAACCTGGCGCAGGCGCGGCGCGTCGAAGGTCATCAGGCCCGGGACGCCGGCCTCGACGCAGGCGCCGATCTCGATGTCCTTCTCATGGGCGCGATGGGCGAGCATCTCGACGACGTTCTCGATGATCTCGCGCAGCCGCTCCTCGGCGGGACGAAGCTGGAACCGGCCGGCCTCGATCGAGGAGAAGTCGAGAAGGTCGTCGACGAGCTGGACCAGCGCATGGCCCGACTGGCGCATCCCGGCGAGGTAGTTCTTCTGCTCGGGCGTCAGCCGGGTCTGGCTGAGGAGATGGCTCATGCCCAGGATGCCGGCGAGCGGCGTGCGGATGTCGTGGCTGACGGTGGCGAGCAGGCGCGATTTCGCCCGGCTTGCCGCCTCGGCGCGCTTGCGCGCCCGCTCGGCCTGGGCGTTGCGCAGCGTCTCCTCGGTGATGTCGCGGGCGATGCTCTGCACCATGAAGCGGCCATGGGCGCCGTCGCGGACGATCACGTCGTGCCAGTCGAAGATCTTGCGGCCGTGCAGGCTGTCGATCGCCACGCGGAAACGGTGCTGCTGGCCGACATTCTCGAAGACGATGCCGATCGCCTCGCAGGTGAGCCCGCGCGGCGAGAGCCAGCCGGTCATCTCGCAGAAGACGGAGTTGGCCTCGACGATCTTGCCCTCGTTGTCGCGGATGACCGCGATGTCGCCGAGCGCGTCGTGGATGGTGGAGAGGAGATGGGTCGCCTCGCTGCGCTCCCATTGCCGGTCGCGCACGCTCTCGCCCGGATCGCGGCCGATCGCCAGGCCCGCCTCGTCGGCGCCCTTCTTCGGCTGCCAGCCGCGCAGGATGAAGATGACGCCGGCAATGCCGGCGAGCGCGACCCCGCCCGCCATCATGTAGACGCTGGCATCGATGCCGCTGCCGAGAAGAAGGGCGGAACCGATCAGGCCGCCGCCGGCGAGCGCCGGCTTCAGGGCGGGATACCTGTCCTCGTCCGGCCGGTCCTCGTCGCGGGCGAGCGCTTCGGCGGCCTCGCCCGCAGGCACGATCGCGTCATAATCCAGCGCGCCGCCCGGCAGGGGCGCCCGGACGCCGAACTCGGTTTCGATGCGCTGCTGAAGTTTGAATAGCTCGCTCATGCTTCCGGAATATCATGCGAACCCTTCCAATTCGCTTCCGCGCATGGTTACGGTTTTATCGATTTTTGTTTTTGCCGGCCACGAATTCGTCGAGGACGACCAGCGCAGCGCCGACCGAAATGAAGCTGTCGGCGAGGTTGAACACGGCAAACGACCATGTTTCGGTATGAAACAGCACGTAATCGACGACGTAGCCGAGCAGCAGCCGGTCGACGATGTTGCCGAGCGCGCCGGCGATGATCATGGCGTAGCCGAGATGGGCAAGCACCCGCTCCGCCGGCGTGCGGCCCCACAGCCAGACGACGAAGGCGACGACGAAGAGGCGCAGGCCGACGATGAACCAGCCCTCCATGCCCGACAGCATCGAGAAGGCGACGCCGTAATTGTGGGTACGGTAGAGCGCCAGCATCGGGATGACCGGCACCACCTCGTTGAAGGGCAGCAGCGCCTCGACCGCCGCCTTGATCGCCTGGTCGGCGATGACGGCGACGAGGATGAAGATCACGGCCGTGCGCGGGCGCGACAGGAAGGGTATCGTCATCGGCGGCGCTCCAGCGTCAGGAGATGGCGGCGGGCCTCGAACAGCATCAGGCCGGTGGCGATGGCAAGGTTCAGGCTGTCGGCGCGGCCGGCCTGCGGAATGCGGGCGAGCGCATCGGCATCGGCAGCGAGATCGTCCGGCAGTCCCGCCTGCTCGTTGCCCATCAGCAGCACGACCGGATGGCCGCGGTAGTCGATTTCGCGGTAGTCCTTCGCGCCGGCCAGATGGGTGGCGACGACCTGCGCCCGCGTCGCCCGGTGCCAGGCGACGAACTCGGCCGCCGTGGCGCGTGCAACCGGAACGGCGAAGACCGAACCCATCGTGGCGCGCACGGTCTCGAGCGCGTAAGGATCGGTCGTCTCGCCGACGAGGATGACGCCGGCGGCACCGGCCGCGTCGGCGGTGCGGATGATCGTGCCGAGATTGCCCGGATCGCGCACCCGGTCGAGCGCCACATAGGTCTCCTCCAGCTTCGGCCGGCAGGCGGCGAGCGGCAGGAAGCGCTGCTCGAAGACGCCGACGACGCTCTGCGGATTGTCGCGCCGCGTCAGCGACACCAGCACCTTTTCGCTCACCTCGAGAACGAGGGCGCCGCGCGCGACGGCGCGGGCGGCCGCCTGCTGCACGGCGGGCTTCTCCTTCGCCGTCTTGGCGTAGATCAGCGTGCGGATCGTCCAGCCGAGATCAAGCGCGTCGATGACGAGCTTCAGCCCCTCGGCGATGAAGGAACGGCTCTCGTCGCGCGCCTTCTTCTGCGACAGCGCCTTGATGTCCTTGATGATCGGGTTGGCGAGGCTGGTCACCTCCTTGACCTGCCCGACGCGACCGGACGCGCCGTCCCTCGACTGATCGTTCATTGCGGCATCCATCGGCTGAAAAGGGAGGTGGAGAGCGCGCGTCCGCGCTGCGTTCCGGAAAGGCCGGCCTCGCGCAGCAGCAGTTCGCCCGATTCGACGACCCCGCCCCGCCCGCGCATCGTCTCGCGCATCAGTTCGTGGATCGAATAGAAGCTGGCGCGGATCGAATAGGCGGTCAGCACGAGGCCGGCGGCGTCGGACTTCAGGAGTTCGCGGCAGACGTCGAGCATCAGCGGCAGGTGCTCGAACAGGTGCCAGACCTCGCCGTTCGGGCCGCGGCCGAATTTCGGCGGGTCGGTGAGGATGATGTCGTAGCGGGTGCCGCGACGCTCCTCGCGCAGGAGGAACTTCATCGCATCCTCGCAGATCCAGCGGACCGGCAGCGCCTCGTTGCGCCCGAGCGCCTGGTTCTCGCGTCCCCAGCCGATCGCCTTCTTCGAGGCATCGACATGGGTCACCTCGGCGCCGGCCCTTGCCGCCACCAGCGAGGCGACGCCGGTATAGCCGAAGAGGTTGAGGACGCGCATCGGCCGTCCGGCGGCGGCGATCGTGTCGGCGAGCCAGCGCCAGTGGGCGATCTGCTCCGGGAAGACGCCGACATGACGAAAGGACGTGAAGCGGCCATGGAAATCGGCGTCGAGCAGCCGCATCGGCCAGGTCTCGCCGAGCGCCTCCCTCGGGAAGCGCCAGCGGCCCATGCCGTCCTCGTCGGTGTCGCCGGTGAAGACGGCATCCGCCCTTCCCCAGACCTCGGGGCCGAGGGCCTTCGGCCAGAGCGCCTGCGCCTCCGGGCGCACGATCCGCAACGGGCCATACTGCTCCAGCTTGACGCCGTCGCCGCTGTCGATCAGGTGGTAGCCGTCTGAGGCGGCCGTCTCCAGGATGACCGGAACACGCTCCAAGGGACGTTCCCCCTCGCGGCGCAACAGCGTGCGCGGTGCGGCTTCCGACGTCTCGCCCCTCGCGCCGGAGGTCGCCTGCGGCTTGCGCTCCACCGGCCTTGCGGCGCCCGGCCGCGGCCCGCGGCGTCGATCTTTCTCGGTCACGATCGTTCCAGTTTCGAGACAAACCCTGAAGGCGAAGCCCATAGCATTGCTCAATGCCATGGCAAAGCCGTTTCCGATCTGCGATAGAGGAGGATGGGAGTTCGCACGGCAAAGGGAGGCTACATACCATGGATATGAACGGAGAAGAGCGCATCGGCGCGCCGCGCGCGGTCGTCTGGCAGGCCCTCAACGACCCGGAGGTGCTGAAGGCCTGCATCCCCGGCTGCCAGAGCCTGGAAATGTCCTCGCCGACGGAACTGGCGGCGACGGTGAAGATCCGGATCGGGCCGGTCTCCGCCTCCTTCACCGGCAATGTCCTGCTCTCGAACCTCAATCCGCCGGAGAGCTACACGATTTCCGGAGAGGGCAAGGGTGGCATCGCCGGCTTCGCCAAGGGCGGCGCCGACGTCCACCTGGTCGACGAAGGGGCCGAGACGCTGCTGCAGTACACGGTCAAGGCCGAGATCGGCGGCAAGCTGGCGCAGCTCGGCGCACGGCTGATCGATTCGACCTCGAAGAAGCTCGCGCAGCAGTTCTTCGCCGATTTCAACGCCAGGGTCAGCGCCATGGCCGCCGCCGGCTGACGGCGCACCGGGAGGCGTGCCGGCGTCAGGCAACAGGCGTCAGGCGAAGAGCTGGCGCAGGTGGTCGTTCAGGAAGACGCCGTGGGGATCGAGCGACTGGCGCAGCGCCCGGAACTCGCCGGCGCGCGGATAGAGCGCGGTCACGTCGTCGTGGCCGAGGAAATGCAGCTTGCCCCAGTGCGGCCGGGCGCCGAACTGGCGCAGGATATCGTCGACATCCTTGAGATAGGCCCAATAGTCGAGGCCAGGCTGCCCCGACACCGAAAGCGTGATCGACTCCTGCTCGAAGAAGGGACTGATCCAGCCCCGGTCGCCGGCAGTGAAGCGGTACTCGATCGGGTAGATCGCGTCCGGATGCTTTTCCAGCATCAGCCTGCGCACCTCGATGCAGGCCTGCTTGCCGTATCGCAGCGGAACCGCATATTCGAGCTCGTGGAAGTTGGGCACGTATTCGATCGGGTAGATTTCCGAGGAATAGGCGATCGTCTCGAAGCCGTCCTGCATCGGCGGCCGGTCGGTGATGTCGATCACCTTCATCTCGCAGACGTCGTCGAGCCGGTCGGTGGTCGAGACGGAGGACGTGTCGGGCAGGCAGTAGCAATGGCGGCTTTCCGGCGTCGGGCACCAGAAGAAGCCGAAATGGCGGTGGCTGGCGGCGAGATCGTCGTGTTGCTCCATGCATTCGTCGAAGGTGCAGCGCCAGAGCTTCTCATGCAGGTTGTAGCTTTCCATCGCCTGCAGGGTGATCTCCGAGATCACGCCGAGCATGCCGATCGAGACCCGCGCGGCGTCGAGCAGGTCGGGCGTCGATTCGTCGGCAACGAGGATCGAGCCGTCCGGCTGGACGAGCCGCAGGCCGACGATCTGCGAGGCCATGTTGCCGAGCGCGATGCCGGTGCCGTGGGTGCCGGTCGTCAGCGCGCCGGCGAGCGCCTGGCTGTCGATGTCGCCTTGGTTGATCAGCGACAGGCCGTTCGACTTCAGCACCTTGCCGAGCTGGTTGATCGTCGTCCCGGCACGCGCGGTGACCCGGCGCAAAGCGCTGTCGACCGAGACCACGCCTTGCATCTCCGACAGGGTCAGGTGCAGGCCGGAGGTGAGCGCGACCGGCGTGAAGGAATGGCCGGAGCCGGCGCAGCGCACAGCAAGCCCCTCAGACGCGGCCTCGGCAACCATCTGCGCCAGCATCTCCTCGCTGGTCGGCGCGCCCCTCTGCCGCGGGATGCAGGACTGGTTGCCGACCCAGTTGCGCCAAAGGCCGCCTTTTTCCAGCATGATCGCTTTCCTTCCTCGGTTTGGTGGGATCAGACCGCCGTAAAGGCGTTGTCGACGAAGAGATGGGTGCCGCTGACGAAGCTCGCCTCGTCGCTGGCGAGGAAGAGGGCGGCGCGCGCGACCTCGACCGGCTCGCAGAGCCGGCCCTGCTGCGCGGCGATGGCGGCGTCGGAGACATCGATGCCGTATCGGCTGAGGCCCGCGATTTCGCGCCGGCCGTGGTCGGTGGCGATGAAGCCGGGGCAGACGGCGTTGCAGCGGATGCCGCGATCGCGGAACTCGACGGCGATGGCGCGGGCGAACATGTGGCAGGCGCCTTTGGTCGTGTCGTAGAGCACCTCCATCGGTGTCGCCGCGACGGCGGAGATCGAGGAGGTGCAGACGATGCTGCCGCCGCCGGCAGCGATCATGCCGGGCAGCACCGCCTTGGTCATCAGGAACATCGAGCGGACATTCACCGCCATCAGCCGGTCCCACTCCGCCTCCTCCGTTTCGAGAAACGGCCCGACGGCGAGGATGCCCGCATGGTTGAAGAGAACGGTGATATTGCCGAAGGCCGCCTCGACGGCCCTGACCGCCGCGGTCACCTCGCCCGAGACCGAGACGTCGGCCGGCGCGAAGACCGCTTCGCCGCCGGCGGCGCGGATCGCCTCGGCCACGGCGGCCCCACGGCTCGACGGAAGGTCGACGATGCCGACGCGCGCGCCTTCCGCGGCGAAAAGCTCGGAGGCTGCAAGGCCGCAGCCGCCGGCGCCGCCGCTGATCAGGGCCACCTTGCCCGTGAGCCGTCCCGCCATGCGAAGCCTCCTGTCCGTGCCACGACACGCGGAGCGCGCGGCGATTCCTCCCGCGCAACAGACTAAGCGCAGAGGAACGGCACTGTCGACCCCGCCCGGCCGGGAAATCCCGGCGGCCGGCGGAATGCGTCAGGCGGCGGTGGAGGTCTGGTCGTCGCAGAGGAAGGCGTAGATCGCCGGCGCGGACTGGGTGGCGCGCAGCTTCATCACCATGTCGGGATCGCGCAGAATGCGCGCGATGCGCGACAGCGCCTTGAGGTGATCGGCGCCCGCGCCCTCGGGCGCAAGCAGCAGGAAGACGAGGTCGACCGGCTGGTCGTCGAGCGCCTCGAAATCGACCGGCTGGTCGAGACGGGCGAAGAGGCCGAAGATCGCGCCGAGCTGCGGCAGCTTGCCATGCGGGATGGCGATGCCGTTGCCGACCCCGGTCGAGCCGAGGCGCTCGCGCTGGAGCACGACGTCGAAGATCTCGCGTTCCGACAAGCCGGTCAGCTTGGCGGCCTTGGCCGAAAGCTCCTGGATGAGCTGCTTCTTCGAGTTGGCCTTCATGGCCGGAATGATTGCGTCCTGCTGCAGTAGACCTGCCAAGCCCATTCGCCTGTCCTCGTTCGCCGGACGATCCGGCCGGGGCTTGTCCCCTGCCGGATCGGTCCATGTTCCTTCTGGAACCGCTGCCGCCTGCCGGAGCGAGCGGCAGGCACGGCCCGCGGTCCGCCGCTAGCCCTTGATGTTGGCTGCGTCGATCCAGCCGATGTTTCCGTCATTGCGCCGGTAGACGATGTTCAGCTGCTCCGTTCCCGGGCTGCGGAACATCACCACCGGCTCGTCCGTCATGTCGAGCGCCATCACGGCGCTGGCGACGGACATGGTGCGCAACTGCTTCGTCGTTTCCGCGACGATGGTCGGCGCATAGTCGTCCGGGACCTCCTCGTCCTCTTCCGGCAGCGCGTCCATCACCGTGTAGGCGATCTCGGCCGGGGCGACCTGCCCGTGGCCATTGTGGTGATCCTTCAGCTTCCGCTTGTAGCGGCGCAGCCGTTTCTCGATGCGCTCCGAAGCTCCGTCGAAGGCGATCTGGGGATCGTTCGCCTCGCCGCTGGCCTGCAGCACCGCCCCGGTGTCGAGGTGGAGCTTGCAATCCGCGACGAAACGGGAGGCGGACTTGTCCACCGTCACCAGACTCGAATAGCCTCCGTCGAAATACTTGGTCACCGCCTGCGCGATCTGCTCTTCAATCCGCAGACGGAACGCTTCGCCGATTTCCATATGTTTTCCGGATACACGCACACTCATGGAGTTTCCTCTCTTTCGTGATTTGCATATCCACTTTAAGCCAACCGGCCCTCGCGTCCAAGCACTTCCGATCGCGCGGAGACGTCGCAGGACCCTCCCCGGGGCCCTGCGCCCGATGCGGCGCCGTTGGGCGAGGCGACCTATAGTGCCGCCCCGGCGATGTCAAGCGACGGCAGGGGAATTCGCCATGGTCGCCGGCGAAAAGCCGCAGGCGGCCGTGGCCTCGAGACCTCAGACCAGCGCCGCCTTCGCCAGCGCCCGCTTTTCCCGCCGGCGCTGGACCGAGGAGGGAATGTTCATCGCCTCGCGATATTTCGCGACGGTGCGCCGGGCGATGTCGACGCCCGACTGCTTCAGCGTGTCGACGATGTCGTCGTCCGACAGCACGCCATCCGCCTTCTCCTGGGCGATCATCGCGCGGATGCGGTGGCGCACGGATTCGGCGGAGTGGCCGTCGCCCCCTTCCGCCGAGCCGATCGACACGGTGAAGAAATATTTCAGCTCGAACAGGCCGCGCGGCGTCAGCATGTATTTGTTGGAGGTCACGCGGCTGACGGTCGATTCGTGCATCTTGATCGCGTCGGCGATCGTCTTGAGGTTCAGCGGCCTGAGGTGATCGACGCCATGCACGAGGAAGGCGTCCTGCTGGCGGACGATCTCGGTCGCCACCTTCATGATCGTCTTTGCCCGCTGGTCGAGGCTGCGTGTCAGCCAGTTGGCGTTCTGCAGGCATTCGTTGAGGAAGGCATGCTCGCCGCTCGCCTTCGGCATATGGCGGGCGACGGTGGCGTAGTAGTCCTGGTTGACCAGCACCCGCGGCAGCGTGTCGGCGTTGAGCTCGACCGCCCAGGCGCCGTTCAAGGCCGGTCGGACGAGGATGTCCGGCACGATCGTCTCGAACGCGCCGGTCTCGAAGCCGGTGCCGGGCTTCGGATCGAGCGTGCGGACTTCCGCCAGCATGTCGACGAGATCCTCCTCGTCGACGCCGCAGATCTTGCGCAGGCTGGCGAAATCGCGCCGCGCCAGAAGGTCCAGATTGTTGACGAAGGCCTGCATCGCCGGGTCGAGCCGGTCGCGGGCGCGCAGCTGGATCGACAGGCATTCGCTGAGCGAGCGCGCGAAAATCCCCGGCGGATCGAATTCCTGCAGCCGGGCGAGCACGCGCGCGACATCGGCCTCCGCCGCGCCGAGCCCGGCGGCGACGTCTGCAAGATCGACATGCACGTAGCCGGCATCGTCCAGGTGATCGACGAGCCTCTGGGCGATCAGCCGGTCGGCGGCGGCGGGAACCGCAAGCGGCAACTGCTGGTCGATGAACTCCCTGAGCGTCACCCGGCCGGCGACGAACTCCTCCAGATCATAGCTTTCACCGGACGAGAGATCGCCGCCGGCCATCGACTTCCACTGGCCGGTCAGTTCCGGCGCGTCGGCGCGCAGCGGGCCGCTGTCGTCGGGAAAGACATTCTCGAATTCGGCGCCGAGCGTGTCGGTCAGCCGGTCTGAGGTGGCGGCTGTGGCGCTCGTATAGACATCGGCCTCGATGCCGAGCGGCACATGCGCCTCTTCGCGCGGATCCTGGTCGCGCTGCGCCATTTCCTCGCGCGCCAGCCGGTCCGAACCGCCCGGCAGGTCGTCATTGGCGGCGAAATCGAGAAGCGGATTCTTCTCGACCTCCTGCTCGATGAACTGGTTCAGTTCGAAATGCGTCATCTGGAGCAGCTGGATCGACTGCATCAGCTGCGGCGTCATGACCAGCGATTGACTTTGCCGCAGGAAAAGGCTGGTGGACAGAGCCATCTGGACGCGAAACTCCCCTCGACTGCGGAGACGCGTTCCCCGTCTGCGCGGGCTTCCGAGCGCTTTCTCCAACTGGCCCGAAAATTGCTTATTAATCGGGTTTGGTCAAGTTCAAAGGCGGGAGACGCTGACTTTTGCCGCAGCGAGCGACGATCCGGCAGCATCGGGCCCAGTGCCCAAAAGAAGGCCATATCCGACGGCGGCCTTCCGCGACACGAGCGAAACCGGGCAGGACGCGGAAGACCCGCCGCCACAGCCGCGCCGCTTGTTTGCACTGCAACACAACCTGTATGGCGCGAAAATTGCCCAGTTTTCCGATTGCGTCAAGCCCTGTCACGATCGCGTCATGCGCGCATCGCCGTCAGAGGCTGAAATTGTCGCCGAGATAGAGCCGGCGCACGTCCGGATTGGTGACGATGTCGTTCGCGCGTCCATGGGTCAGCACCTCGCCGGCATGGATGATATAGGCACGGTCGATAAGGCCGAGCGTCTCGCGCACATTGTGATCGGTGATCAGGACGCCGATGCCGCGCGAGGTCAGGTGCCGGACCAGCGTCTGGATATCGGCGACCGAAATCGGATCGACGCCGGCAAAGGGTTCGTCGAGCAGCATGAAAGTCGGATCGGTCGCAAGCGCCCTGGCGATCTCGAGCCGGCGCCGCTCGCCGCCCGACAAGGCCACCGCTGCCGATGTGCGCAGATGCGCGATCGAGAATTCGCCGAGCAATTCGTCGAGCTTGGCCTCGCGCCGGTCGCGATTGCGGTCGTGCACCTCGAGCACGGCCCGGATGTTGTCCTCGACCGACAGGCCGCGAAAGATCGACGCCTCCTGCGGCAGGTAGCCGACGCCGAGCCGGGCGCGGCGGTACATCGGCATCGTCGTCACGTCGTTGCCGTCGATCTCGATCGTGCCGGCATCGACCGGAACGAGGCCGGTGATCATGTAGAAGCACGTGGTCTTGCCGGCGCCGTTCGGGCCCAGGAGGCCGACGGCCTCGCCGCGGCGCACGACGAGCGATGCACCGTTGACCACCCTGCGCGCACGGTAGGTCTTGGTCAGGCCGCGGGCGATCAGCGTGCCCTGGTAGCGGGCATGATCGGCGTCATCAAGGCCAGGGGCGGCGGCGGGCTGCGCGGAAGCGCGCTTGCGGGCAAAGGGAAAGGGCACGGGCGGGCTGCGTCAGTTCTTCTGGCGGGACTTCGGGTCGAGCTGGATCTTCACCCGGTCGCCGGCGCAGGGCTCGAGCCGCGCCTGCCCCGTCTCCATGTTGACGTTGAGGCGGCATCCTTCGAAGACGTTCTTGCCTTCCGAGAGCACGACCTTGTTCTTGTCGCCTAAAAGGACCAGCGTCTGCTCCGTCATGTTGAACAGGCCGGAATCGGCCGTTGCCTGCTGCGTGCCGGACTGCAGGAAGACACGGTTGCGCACCTCGATGCGGTCGATGTCGGCGCTGCCGCTCGACACCGACGCCCCGCCGGACTTGTAGAACACGGTCATGTCGCCGGCCTGGAGCGTCGTCGTGCCCTGCACCACCTTCACATTGCCGCTGAAGGTCGCCTTGCTTTCGGCGTCGCGGATCTCGAGCTTGTCGCTCTCGATCTGGATCGGCTGGTCGTTGGAAAGCTCCAGCCCCTTCATCCGGCCCTGCGTCGCCTGGGCGGCGGCGGGGGAGACGAGCGCGAGCCCGAGCAGGCCGGCAAGGCCGAGACGCGCGACGGGGAGAAGTCGGGAAGGATGGGCCATGGGAATACCGCTGCTCTAGTCCGTGTTGGTCTTGAAATCGGTGTCGATCGGCTCGTTCTTGCGGATCGTGCTGGGATCGACATTCACCCGCACGTTCCCCTCGAAGGTGACGACACGCCCCTTATCGGTCATCGCCATGCGCTGCGCCACGATCGAACCGCCCTTCATGCTGATGGCGATCGGCTCGCGGCTCTGCATCGCGCCGCCGTTGATGTCGAGATAGGCCGACTTGAAATCGGCGTTGACGCCGTTGTTGAGCGAGATGGTGAAGGGCGCGTTCATGTCGAGCGTGTTGGCGCCGCGGTCGTAGATGCCGCTCAGGGCGTCGACGGTCGCGATCAGCGTGTCGTTGACCGGCATCTGCGCCCGGATCGTCTCGAGCGTGATCATGTCGGGATCCTCGACATCCTGCAGCGCGCGCTCGGCGCGCATGGAATAGCTGATGCCCTGCTGGTTGCGGCCCGAAATCGCCGGGTTCTGCATGACGATCTTGCCGTTCTCGATCGTGGCGCCCTCGACCGACACGCCCTCCGGCAGGAAGGCCCGCACGAAGGACACCGCGACGAAGATCACGGCGATCACCAGTGCCGCCAGTGGCAGCAGGATCTTCAGGCGCCGCACCCGTGCCGAATGGCGCGTGGCATCCGCATAGGCGCCGAGGCGCAGGCCCGGAAGACCGGCCCGCGCGATCGGGGCATGGGAAAGCGGTGTCTGATTGAGCATGGAAAGATATTTCTGCCGGACGCCTCGTTGTCGACTATATGAGGTTTTTTTGCCGCGACACAATGGAGCGGCGAAAATCTTTGCGGTCGGGCGGCGCCCGCCAAGAGGCCGGCCTTCCCGTCGTTGCGCAATGTAGCATATAGGGAATGCCTGAATCGATGATGAAAGGGTAAGGCCCGATGGACATGCTCGCGATCGCCGACCGGCAGGCGCTGCGCCGGAAGCTCACCTTCTGGAGGATCGCCGCCATCGCCGTGATCGCCGCGGCCGGCATCGCGATCTATGCCTTCGCCGGCGCAAGCGGGCAGCGCGGCTCCTTCAGTGCCCATATCGCCCGCATCACGCTTGCCGGCGTGATCCAGGACGACCGCGACTTGGTCGCCCGCATCGACCGCATCGCCGGAGACAGCGCTGTCAAGGCGCTGGTCGTCACCATCTCCTCGCCCGGCGGCACGACCTATGGCGGCGAGGTGATCTACAAGGCGCTGCGCCGCGTCGCGGCGAACAAGCCTGTGATTGCCGACATCCGCACGCTCGCGGCCTCGGCCGGCTACATGGTGGCGCTCGCGGGCGACGAGATCGTCGCGGGCGAAACCTCGATCACCGGCTCGATCGGCGTCATCTTCCAGTATCCGCAGGTCAAGGACCTGCTCGACCGGCTCGGGATCTCGCTGGAGGAGATCAAGTCGGCGCCGCTGAAGGCCGAGCCTTCCCCCTTCCATCCGCCGAGCGACGCGGCCAAGGCGGTGATCCAGGCGATGATCGACGACAGCTTCGCCTGGTTCGTCAACCTCGTCGTCGAGCGGCGCAAGCTGCCGCGCGAGGCGGTGCTGCCGCTTGCCGACGGGCGCATCTTCACGGGGCGCCAGGCGCTGAAGGCCGGGCTCGTGGACAGGCTCGGCGGCGAGGAGGAGATCCGCGCCGCGCTTCAGGCCCGCGACGTGCCGGCGGGCCTGCCGGTGATCGACTGGGACCCGCGCCCGACCGGCCTGCCCTCGCTGGTCGGCGGACTGGCGAAGGATCTGGCCAAGGCATTGGGATATGACGCTTTTCCGCTTTCCGAAACGCTCGAAAGACTGGGCCGCGAGAAGTTGTTTCTTGACGGTCTCGTTTCCGTTTGGCAGGTTGCCCCGATCAGGAGCGTGGATTGAAACCACGCGGGCGGGGCAGAAGAATTCGTCGCATTGAACGGACGCATCTTGGCGCTATGTTGAGCCCGTCGCCTGAAGCGCCCCTCAACGATATCCAGGCTTGAACCGGAGGAAGCAACAGTGATCAAATCGGAACTGGTGCAGATCGTCGCGGCTCGAAACCCGCACCTGTACCACCGCGATGTCGAGAATATCGTCAATGCGGTGCTCGACGAGATCACCGATGCGCTGGCCGCCGGCAACCGGGTGGAGCTGCGCGGCTTCGGCGCGTTTTCCGTGAAGAACCGGCCGTCGCGCTCGGGCCGCAATCCGCGCACCGGCGATTCCGTCTTCGTCGAGGAGAAATGGGTTCCCTTCTTCAAGACCGGCAAGGAACTGCGCGAACGCCTCAATCCCGGCCAGGACGACAAGGACGAGGAATAGGCGCGCAAGGACGATGCACGGCTGTCGTCGCGGCCATGGGCCGGGCGACGCCGCCGCATCGGGCGCGGCCGGCGGCAATCGCGGCCGGTGACGGCGGGTTGCTCTCGTGCCGACCTATCGGCGCGGCACGGGTGGCGGCGCGGCATGCGTGATGAAAAGGGAAAGGCCCCATATGGTGAGAAAGCTGATCAACCTCGTGATCCTCCTGCCGATCGCGATCGTGCTGATCGTGCTCTGCGTGGCGAACCGTCAGCCGGTGACGCTGGCGCTCAATCCCTTCGAGCCGCAGGACAGCCTCCTGTCGCTGACGGCGCCCTTCTTCGCCTTCGTCTTCGGCGGCCTGATCGTCGGGCTCATCATCGGCTCGCTCGCCACCTGGTTTACCCAGGGCAAGCACCGCCAGCGCGCCCGGCGCCATGCGACGGAAGTGTCGAAATGGCAGGGCGAGGCGGAACGCCAGAAGAGCCGGGCCGACAAGGTCGCCTCGCAGGCGCTGATCCCGACCCGCTCGGTCTGATCTACGCGCCATAGATAGAAAAGGCCGGCAGCTCCTGCGAGCCGCCGGCCTCTCTCGTTGTCCGGAGCCGAAGCGGGTCGCCTCGGCCTGCGCGTTCTCCCGGAAAGATCTCGCAGAATGGGCAGGGCTCGGCAAAAAGGGCCTGCGTGGAAACGAAGATCCGGGGCATTTCCGCTGAAAGCGGAATCACCCCAGATGCTCTACGCTCCTGTTCCGGCCGCAGATGTCCAGCTCAGGCGATGCCGCTTCAGCTGGACATGCGCCACGGCATAGGCGCGTGAGCGTCGCGTCACGCTTCAGGCGGACGGGGTCGCGTCGGTCTCAGCACCCGCGGTCGCCTTCGGGCCGCCCTTGGCGACGCCGACCATGGCCGGGCGCAGCACCCGCTCGCCGATCGTGTAACCGGCCTGGACGACCTGCACGACGGTGTTGTTGGCGACCTCCGCGTTCGGGATCTCGAACATCGCCTGGTGGAAGTTCGGGTCGAACTTCTGTCCGACCGGCTCCAGCTTGCGCACGCCGTGACGCTCGAGCGTCGAGAGCATGGAGCGTTCGGTCATTTCGACGCCCTCGATCAGCGCGGCGAGGCCGGCATCGGCCGCCTCGCGGGCCTCGGCCGGAATTGCCTCCAGCGCGCGGCGCAGATTGTCCGACACGGACAGCATGTCGCGGGCAAAGCTCGCGACCGCGTAGGACTTGGCATCCTTGACGTCGCGCTCGGTGCGCCGGCGCAGATTGTCCATCTCGGCGGCAAGGCGCAGATAGCGGTCGCGCATCTCGGCCGCCTCGTTGCGGGCGGCCTCGGTCGGATCGGGTTCGGCGGCAGGCGTTTCGGCCGCGGTCGCTTCGGCATCGACAGGGGCGGCCGCGTCGGGGGTCTCGGCCGCGTCGGCTGCGTGCTTCTTGATGTCGTCGGTCATGACGGTCTCCGCATTCGTCTTGTCATTCGTGCTGTCACGGGCGTGCTGTCACGGGGTGCTGCGGATATCGAGGTTCACCGCCGAAAAATCAAGGGTTCTTTGCCGGGCGGCGGGAAAAGCCGGCGCTCAGCGCGACAGCCGCGAAACGAGCTGCGCCGTGTAGTCGACCATCGGCACGATGCGGGAATAGTTGAGCCGCGTCGGCCCGATGACACCGACGGCGCCGATGATCCGGTCCTCGCCGTCGCGATAGGGCGCGACGATCAAGGACGAGCCGGAGAGCGAGAACAGCTTGTTCTCCGAGCCGATGAAGATCCTGACGCCCGAGCCGCTTTCGGCGAGATTGAGGATCTCGATCAGGCTGTCCTTGCGCTCGAGATCGTCGAAGAGCAGGCGCAGCCGGTCGATGTCCTCGGTTCCGGCGAGCCCCTCGAGCAGGTTGGCGCGGCCGCGGATGATGAGCTGCGTCGGCTTGCCGTCCGTGTTGTCCCCGGCCCAGATCGCCAGTCCCTGCTCGACGAGGGCCTGCGACAGCGCGTCGAGCTCCCGGCGCACCGTACCCTTCAACTGCTCGACCTGGCGGCGCACCTCGTCCAGCGTCTGCCCGCCGAGATGGGCGTTGAGGAAATTGGCGGCCTCGGTCAGTTGCGACCCCGTGACGCCGGCGGGCAGCTCGATGATGCGGTTTTCCACCTGGTCCTGCTCGCCGACGAGCACGGCAAGGGCCTTGGTCGGCCCGAGGCGGATGAACTCCACATGGGTCAGCACCGGATCGCTCTTCGCCGTGATGACGATGCCGGCGCCGCGCGACATGCCCGAGAGCATCTGGCTCGCCCCGGTCAGCACCGATTCCACCGTCTGGTCGCGCTCGCCGCGCATCTGCCGCTCGATCGAGGCGCGCTCCTCGGCGGAGAGATCGCCGACCTGCATGAAGGCGTCGACGAAGAAGCGCAGGCCCACCTGGGTTGGCAGGCGGCCGGCGCTGACATGGGGGGAATAGATCAGGCCGAGATGCTCGAGGTCGCTCATGACGTTGCGCACCGAGGCCGGAGACAGCGACATGGGCAGAACGCGCGACAGGTTGCGCGACCCCACCGGCTCGCCGCTTTCCAGATAGCTTTCGACGATGCGCCGGAAGATCTCCCGCGACCGCGCGTCGAGTGCGCCGAACCCTTCCATCATTCCGGGCCTTCCGCTTGCCATCTGGCGTTATCGTCTCCTTCGCCGTTATCGTCACGAAAATATAGGCATTTCACGGGGCGCGATACAAGGGATTCGCACCTGTTGCGCAAAGGCGATCGCTTTCTTTCGGCGGATCGCGCCCAAGTTTCCACGAGATCATTTCCCTTGCGCGCCGAGTTGGGCTAGAAGGCACGCGAACACGGCCAAGCGCGTCCTGCCTCGCAAGCCCCGCCCCCGGCCGTCGATCGTCAATGCCGCGGCGGCCCCGTCGGCGCATGCGAACAGGCCGCATGCGGGGGACACGCCGCATCCACAGGGAGCATGTCATGCGGCCGTCCGGCAGAAAAACCGATCAAATGCGCAAGGTGTCCTTCGAGCGCAACGTCTCGAAGCACGCCGAAGGGTCCTGCCTCGTCAAGTTCGGCGACACGCATGTGCTCTGCACCGCGAGCCTGGAGGAGCGCGTACCGCCATGGCTGCGCAACGGCGGCAAGGGCTGGGTGACGGCGGAATACGGCATGCTGCCGCGCGCCACCGGCGAGCGGATGAAGCGCGAGGCGTCCTCGGGCAAGCAGAGCGGGCGCACGCTGGAGATCCAGCGGCTGATCGGCCGGTCGCTGCGCGCCGTCGTCGACCTGCCCGCGCTCGGCGAGCGGCAGATTTCGCTCGACTGCGACGTGATCCAGGCCGACGGCGGCACGCGCACCGCCTCGATCACCGGCGCCTGGGTGGCGCTTCACGATTGCCTCAAATGGATGGAGGCGCGCAACATGGTCAAGGTCGAGAAGGTGCTGAAAGACCATGTCGCCGCCGTCTCCTGCGGCATCTTCGCCAGCCAGACCGTGATCGACCTCGACTATCTCGAGGATTCCTCGGCCGAGACCGACGCGAACTTCGTCATCACCGGCTCGGGCGGCATCGTCGAAATCCAGGGCACGGCGGAAGGCAAGCCGTTCACGGAAGAGGAATTCGCCGCGCTGATGGGCCTCGCCAAGGCCGGCATCGCCGATCTCGTGGCGCTGCAGAAGCAGGCGATCGGGGCCTGAGGCCGTGACGGCGCTGGAAGGCGTTCTCGAATCGGCGCTCTATGCCGGCGATCTCGATGCCGCCGAGGCGTTCTACGGCAGCGTGCTCGGGCTGGAGCGGGTGTCGCGCGCGGGCGACCGGCATGTCTTCTTCCGCTGCGGGGCGGGCATGGTGCTGATCTTCAATCCGCGGGAGACGGAGAAGGCCCCGCCCGAAGGCGCCCTCCCCGTACCAGCGCATGGAAGCCGCGGACCCGGCCATCTCTGCTTTCGGGTGGACCGGTCGCAGATGGACGCGGTGGTCGTCAGGCTCACCTCCGCCGGTGTCGCGATCGAATCGGATCTTCTCTGGCCGAACGGCGCCCGGTCGTTCTATTTTCGCGATCCGGCCGGCAACAGTCTCGAATGCGGCGAAGCCCGCCTCTGGAATATCGAACAGGATGGAACGCATGCGCAGGCTTGAGGGAAAGACGCTGATCGTCGCCAGCCACAACGAAGGCAAGATCCGCGAGATCCGCGACCTGATCGGCCCGCTCGGCTTCTCCGTGCGCTCGGCCGCCGATCTCGCCTTCGAGGAGCCGGAGGAAACCGGCACCACCTTCGAGGAGAATGCGGCGATCAAGGCGCTCGCCTCGGCCAAGGCCTCCGGCCTGCCGGCGCTGTCGGACGATTCCGGCCTCGTCGTCGACGCGCTCGACGGCGCGCCCGGCGTCTACACCGCCAACTGGGCCGAACGGGAGGACGGGACGCGCGACTTCCGCATGGCGATGGACAAGGTGGAGCAGGCGCTCGCCGAACGCGGCGCGACGCAGCGCGCCGAGCGCACCGGCCGCTTCGTCAGCGTGCTCTGCCTCGCCTGGCCGGACGGGCACACGGAATTCTTCCGCGGCGAGGCGGAAGGCCATCTCGTCTGGCCGCCGCGCGGAGAGAAGGGGTTCGGCTACGATCCCGTTTTCGAGCCGCTCGGCCACGCCCAGACCTTCGGCGAGATGGAGGCGGCGACCAAGCACGGCTGGAAGCCCGGCGATGCCGAGGCCCTGTCGCACCGCGCCCGCGCCTTCAAGCTCTTCGCCGAGACCTGCCTTGCTGCTTGAGACGGGATCGAGGGACGGAATGGCCCGGGTGACGCAGCTGGCCGATCCGGCCGATCCGGGGTTCGGCGTCTACGTGCACTGGCCGTTCTGCGCGGCCAAGTGCCCCTATTGCGACTTCAACAGCCATGTCCGCCACCAGCCGGTCGACCAGGTGCGCTATGTCGCGGCCTTCCTGAAGGAGATGGACGAGGCGCGCCGCCTCTCCGGGCCGCGCACGGTCACCAGCATCTTCCTCGGCGGCGGCACGCCGTCGCTGATGGATCCGGCGACGGTCGCCGCCATCCTCGACGGCATCGCGGCACGCTGGGCCGTGCCCGCCGGCATCGAGGTGACGATGGAGGCCAACCCCTCCAGCGTCGAGGCGACGCGCTTTCGCGGCTACCGCGCCGCCGGCGTCAACCGCGTGTCGCTCGGCGTGCAGGCGCTGAACGACCGCGACCTCAAATTCCTCGGCCGGCTGCATGACAGGGCGGATGCGCTGAAGGCCGTGGCGCTCGCCCGCGAGATCTTTCCGCGCATGTCCTTCGACCTCATCTACGCCCGGCCGGACCAGACGGTCGAGGCCTGGGAGGCGGAACTGAAGGAGGCGGCATCCTACGCCGTCGACCATCTGTCGCTCTACCAGCTGACCATCGAGGAGGGCACGCCCTTCCACGGCCTGCACAAGGCGGGCAAGCTGATCGTTCCGGACGGCGACCAGTCGGCGGCGCTCTACGAGGCGACGCAGGCGATCACCGCCGCGATCGGCATGCCAGCCTACGAAGTGTCGAACCATGCGGTGCCGGGCGCGGAAAGCCGGCACAACCTCACCTACTGGCGCTACGGCGACTATGCCGGCATCGGTCCCGGTGCCCATGGCCGGCTGACGGCCGCAGGCGACAAGATCGCCACGGAAACGGAACGCCGGCCGGAGACATGGCTCGCCTATGTCGAGGAATTCGGCCATGGCATGACCGTGCAGGAAATCCTCGGCGAGGAGGAACAGGCCGACGAACTGCTTCTGATGGGCTTGAGGCTGCGCGAGGGCGTCGATCTCGCCCGCTGGCAGAGCCTGTCGCACCGCGATCCCGATCCGGCGCGCGAGCAGTTCCTCATCGACCATGGCTTCGTCGAGAGGCTCGGCAATTCGCGCCTCCGCTGCACGCCGGCCGGCATGCTGATCCTCGACGCCGTGGTCGCCGATCTCGCCTGCTGAGGCAAGCCGCCGGCGGCCGGCCGGGCGTTTCCGCTAGGCCGCGGGATGCGATGCGGACGCAATGCGTCTCAGCCGGAACCGCCTGATGACGTCGGACGGCGGATCGGCAGGAGGGCGTGCAGCCGGGCGTCTCTCAGCCAGAGACCGCCCCAGATCATCACGCCGAGATAGAGGCCAAAGAGCGTGTGGCTGAAGGCCGGACTGCCGACCCGCAGATGCGTCGCCATTGCGCCCCCGAGATAGCCGGTCAACACGATGGCACCGAGACACGCCGTACGCGGCACAGCATAGAGAACGGTGGCCGCCAGCGTCAGCAGGCCGAGAAGCCGGGCCATAGCGGCATCGGAAGGATAGCCGAGGGCCGCCAGCGTTTCCGTCACCGGCGCGATCGGCACCATTTTGACCGCACCGTCGAGGACGAGAAAGGCGATGACGAGACCGCTGGCAAGGCGGCCGGCGATGCGCATGCCCTTCGGCGTTTCCTCGTCCCCAGCCATGGTCGCGCTTCCGCCCGGCGTCACAGCGTCTTCGCCAGTGCGGCGAGCTGATCGGCGCAGATGCCCCAGCCCTCGTGAAATCCCATCTCGGCATGGGCCCTGGCATCCTCCACCTTCCAGTGGCGGGCGCGGGCGGTGTAGCGGGTCTTGCCGTCCTCCTCCTCGAAGGTGACGATTCCGGTGAAGAAAGGCTTGTCGGTCGGCACCCATCCGGCGGTATAGGCATCGGTGAAGACCAGACGCTCGTTCTCGACCACCTCGAGATAGACGCCCTCGTTCGGAAAGTCCTGCCCCTCCGGCGAGCGCATCACCACACGGCTCGTGCCTCCGACCCTCGGATCGACCGCGACGCTCGCGATCGACCAGGGCGCGGGGACGAACCACTGTTTCAAAAGGTCCGGTTCGGTCCAGCAGCGATAAAGAGCTTCGCGCGGCGCGTCGATCAGGCGGGTGAGGACCAGTTCGCGGTCATTGGAAGGCGTGGGCTCGGACATCGGCAGTCTCCTCTTTCACGGGATGTGACTTCCCAAGGACGTGGCTCAGGGCGTTGCGCCGACATCGGCGCCGGAAAAATCTCCGACCGGGACGGCCGATCCCGCGAGCCGGTCGAGATGCAGGCGGATATGGGACGCCTCGGCCGCGGTGGTCGCGAGCGCGATCGCCCGGTTGAAGGCGATGCGCGCCTCCGGCCCGCGCCCGAGCGCCATCAGCAGGCCGCCGCGCACGCCGTGGAAATAGAAATATCCCTCGAGTGCCGCGGCCAGCGGCTCGACGAGGGCAAGCGCCGCGCCGGCCCCCTCGTCTTTCGAGACCGCGACCGCCCGGTTGAGCGTGACGACGGGCGACGGTTCGAGGCGTTCGAGCACGCGATAGAGAAGGGCGATCTCGCGCCAGTCGGTCTCCCCTGCCGTGCCGGCCCGCGCATGCAGCGCCGCGATCGCCGCCTGGATCTGGTAGGGACCGGGCCGGCGATGGCGCAGCGCCTTGTCCACCAGCGCAAGGCCTTCGGCGATCATCGGCCGGTTCCAGCGGCTGCGGTCCTGGTCCTCGAGGAGGACGATGCCGCCCTCGCCGTCGAAACGCGCATCGGCGCGGGATTGCTGCAGCAGGCAGAGCGCGGCAAGGCCCATGACCTCCGGTTCCGCCGGAAAGAGCCGCAGCAGCAGCCGCGAGAGCCGGATCGCCTCCTGGCAGAGGTCCGCGCGCCGCGCGAGGGGCGCGGCACCCCTCGAATAGCCCTCGTTGAAGATCAGGTAGATCATGGCGGCGACGGCGGCGAGCCGCGCGCTGCGCGCCGGCGCATCGGGCGTGTCGAAGCCCGCGCCGGCGGCGGCGATGCGCGCCTTGGCCCGGGTGATGCGCTGCTCCATCGCCGCCTCGCTGACGAGGAAGGCGCGGGCGATCTCGGCGACGCTGAGGCCGCTGACGATGCGCAGCGCCAGCGCGATCTGCTGGGTCGCCGGCAGATGCGGGCTGGCGCAGACGAAGAGCAGCCGCAGGATGTCGTCGCGATAATGGGACTGGTCGAGCCGGTCGGCCATGTCGGCCTCGGCATCGCCGAGATCGGAGAGCTGATCCTCCGGCGGCAGCGCCGTCGTCCGCGCGGTCTTGCGGATGCCGTCGACGCCGCTGTTGCGGCCGGCGAAGATCAGCCAGGCGGTCGGGTCGCGCGGCGGGCCGTTCAGCGGCCAGCTTTTCAGCGCCCGGAGGCAGGCGTCCTGGAAGGCCTCCTCCGCCCGGTCGAGATCGCGGAAATAGCGCATCAACGCGCTCACCGCGCGCGGTCGCGCCGAGGTCAGCGCCGGCTCGATCCAGAGGCGCTCGCTCATCGGGGACGATCGTGCGTTGCGAGGTTGCGCGGTTTGAAGATCGCGACCGGGCGGATCTCGTAGGCGCCCATGCCGGGATTGGCAACGGCGAGGTCGCGCGCGGCCGCGATCGCCTCGTCCAGCGAGGCGCAGTCGACGACGAAGAAGCCGAGAAACTGCTCCTTCGTCTCGGCGAAGGGACCGTCGAGCACGACGACCCCGTCCTTGCCCTTGCGCAGCGTCGTCGCCGCCGTCGTTGGCAGGAGACGCGCCACGGGCCCGAGCCGCCCGGCGGCGGCAAGGCCGTCCTCGACCGCCGCGAGCCGCGCCATGACCGCGTCGTCCTCCTCCTTCGACCAGGCCGCGACCGCATCTTCGTCGTTGTAGCAGAGGATGGCATACAGCATGGATCACTCCCGTCCCTGGCCCCCGTCTCCCAAGGACGCGGCCTTGACCTTGTAGCCGACAGGACCGAGCGAAAAAAAGAGCGGCATGCGAAAAGGCCGCCGGGCATGCCGGCGGCCTTCGGACAAGGAGGAGCCGATCCTATTCGTTGATCAGCCGCTTCAAGAGTTCGATCTCGTGCGACAGCTTGGTGTCGCCGGCGATCATGTCCTCGATCTTGCGCACGGCATGCAGAACCGTCGTGTGGTCGCGCCCGCCGAAGCGGCGGCCGATCTCCGGAAAGGAGCGCGGCGTCAGCGCCTTCGCCAGATACATGGCGATCTGGCGCGGCTTGACGATGACGCGGGTGCGCCGGTTCGACACGAGTTCCTGGCGCGAGACGTTGTAGTGCTTGGCGACGACGCGCTGGATGTCCTCGATGCGGACGCGGCGCGGCTCGCCGGCATTGACGAGATGGCCGAGCAGTTCGTCGACCCGCTCGATCGACAGCGACGGTTCGAACGAACGGCGGAAAAGAAGCTGGTTGAAGGCGCCTTCGAGCTCGCGGCCGCTCGAGGTGACGTTGCGCGCGACATGGACGAGGATCTCGGCCGGGATGTCGATCGAAGCGTCCTCCTCGCGCGCGGCGGCGAGCCGGCGCCTCAGGATGTCGAGGCGCATCTCGTAGTCCGGCGCGTCCATCTCGATCGCCACGCCGCCCTGAAGGCGGGAGCGCACGCGCGGATCGAGCGACTCGAGCTCCCAGGGGGCGCGGTCGGCCGCGACCACGACCTGCTTGGCGCTGTCGAGCAGCATGTTGAGCAGGTGGCAGAACTCGTTCTGGATCGACTTGCCCTGCAGGAACTGCATGTCGTCGATGACGAGCAGATCGATGTTGCGCAGCGTCTCCTTGAGCGACAGCGCGTCGTTGTCGCGGATCGCGGTGGCGAAGCGCCACATGAAATACTCCGCCGTCAGGTAGACGACGCGCGGCATGCGCGGGCTGCGCACGGCGGCATTGGCGATCGCCTGCAGCAGATGGGTCTTGCCGAGGCCGACGCTCGAATGGATGAAAAGCGGATTGAAGCGGACGGCGGAGGCGCCGGCTTCCGCGATGGTGCGGGCGGCCGCGAGCGCGACGCGGTTCGACGCACCCTCGACGAAGCTCTCGAAGATGTAGCGCGGATCGAGCGGCGAGCCGAACAGCGGGCCGCCCGCCGGCGGCGCGGATTTCGGCGCGACCGGCGCTGCGGCGGGAGCGGACGCCGTCTGGGCACCGGACGGGCGGCGCGCCTGGACGGCCGGCGGCGTTTCGATCAGCGGCATCTGCTCATCGGCCGTGTGCGGGCGGTTGCCGCGCGCCGCGGTGCGGACGACGACCTCGACCTTGAGGATCGCCGCATCCTCCTCCTGGAAGAGGCCGGTGATGATGTCGAGATAGCGGTTGTTGATCCAGGACTTCAGAAAAGTGGTCGGAACGGAGAGACGCACGGCGCTGCGCGAAGCCGAATGCAGCTTCAGCCGGGCAAACCAGCTCGCATAGACATCCGGGCCGACCTGGGCCTTCAGCCGGGCGCTGACCCGCTCGAACAGCATCTGGCCGGCGGTGTGGCCGGGATCCGGCATGGCAGTGGCATCGTCCTGCCGGAAGGCGCCGCTGCCGTCCTCCGCACTGTTGAGCACGGGTCGTTGATCCCGTGCACCTGCCGCAAACCCTGTCATCGTCCGCATTCTGCCGCCTTCCAACTCAATCATCACGGGGGCCAAGGCTGATCGCCTCCGCCGGCTTTTCACACCAAGCCGCGTACAACACACCTTGCAAGCATGCCGCGCCGCGGCTTGCGCTCTCTCCGGCCGGTGCGCCACGCACCTGCCGGGAAAACGCCCGCGACGACATCGGCCACAGGGTGCCGCCGGGCGGTCCATCCCCCCGAGACACCGTCCTCCCGACGCCGCCGCATGGGACACGGCCACCTTCCCCGTCGGCGGCCGCGTCCCTTCTCTTTCGGAAGAACCCCGCCCCTCGCAACGGGGTTCGTTCCGTCCCATCCCTCTCCGGGAACCTCAACTTTAAGCTGCAATCCTCCTTGAGCCGGGCGATGCCTCGCCTGGATCTGTCCCTCAAACCTGACATGATGGCGCGGGGTAAGAGACCACCGCTACAAGGAAAAGCGACCGGACAAGACTGGACGCAGCGCATTCGATGAATGTGTTCGCAAAGTCCAGTTCCCTGCCTTCCGTGGGATCATTTAGGCAGGATCGGGAGGCAAGATCAATTGCGATTTTTACCCGCCCTTAAAGCGCCGCTGTTGACTCCGAACACGCCAAATGACTCATCCGCAAGGCGTTTTTGAGAATCGCTTTTGAATCAACGGCTTTGATTTTCAAGGGGATGGTTAGCTGGCGAAATGCGAGAAAAATAATAATTCGCTTGACTCGAAGTTGCCGCATTCCGCGACGGGCAGAGAGGCCGCCCGAGGGAGCCACCTTCCGCAAGATATTGATTTTAAATATTATTTTCTGTCATTGCCGCGTCACATGTCCCGGAATGGCGCTCGCGCCACAGATCACCGGCCGGTCAGCAGGCGCTCGAATCGGAAAAGCCCGGTCGCGATCGACCGGGCTCTCGAATTCGACTTTTGAAAGGCGGATCAGGCCGAAAGCGCGTTCACGCGGCTTGCGAGGCGCGACACCTTGCGCGAGGCCGTGTTGGCATGGAGAACACCCTTGCCGGCGGCACGCGCCAGTTCCGGCTGAGCGGCCTTGAGGGCGGCGGCGGCGGCGGCGTGATCGCCGGAGGCGATCGCCTCCTCGACCTTGCGGATGAAGCCGCGGACGCGCGAACGGCGGGACTTGTTGACGGCAGTGCGGCGGGCGATCTTGCGGGTCGCTTTTTTCGCCGAAGTTGTATTGGCCATGGATGCCTCTCTCGAAATCTAGCACGAATTGCTCCCCGCCGTGCCGGTCACCGCGACCTTGACTGCCAGCATGTCGGGAGCGAACCCGGAAGACCGTGCAAGGCCTTCCAAACTGTGGGGCGCGTATAGCGTCAAACGCCCGTTGCGTCAACGCGCTATTTTGACGAGTCCTGCCGTCGTCTCCTGGCAGCGGGGACAGAAGAAGGTCGAACGGCCGGACTGGACGAGGCGTCCGATCGTCGCGCCGCAGCCGGGCGTCGGGCAGGCGTCGCCCTCGCGGTCGTAGACGGAGAAACTGTGCTGGAAATAGCCGAGGGAACCATCGGCCTGGATATGGTCGCGCAGCGAGGAGCCGCCGGCGGCGATCGCCGCGTCGATCACCGCGCGGATCGCGGCGGTGAGGGCGTCCAGCGCCGGCAGGGGCCCGCCCGCCGCATCGACCAGCGTGCCGGCGGGGCGCAGCGGCGACAGCCGGGCGCGCCACAGCGCCTCGCAGACATAGATGTTGCCGAGGCCGGCGACGATGCGCTGGTCGAGCAGCGCCGCCTTCAGCGGCTGCGCCTTGCCGCGAAAGCGTGCCGCGAGATAGGCGGCGTCGAGCCGGTTGCCCGTCGGCTCCTCGCCGAGGCCTGCCAGGAAAGGATGCTCCGCCAGCCCGTCGCGCCGCGCCATCGTCATGAAGCCGAAGCGGCGCGGATCGTTGTAGACGACGCGTACCGGCCCGGCCGCCGTCTCGAGATGGAGGACGACATGGTCGTGCTTTCCGTCCTTCGAACGGGGATGGTGGAAATCGCCCGGAACATCCGCGCCGCCGCCGGCCTCGATGCGGAAGGAACCGGACATGCCGAGATGGGCGATGACGACGTCGCCGCCGGCAAGATCGATCAGAAGGTACTTCGCCCGGCGCGACAGCGCATCGATGCGCCGCCCCGAAAGGCGACCGGCGAAATCGTCGGGAAACGGAAAGCGCAGGTCCGCGCGCCGGATGTCGGCACGGGTGATCAGCGCCCCCTCCATGGTCGGCGCGAGGCCGCGCCGGACGGTCTCGACTTCGGGCAGTTCGGGCATCGGCGGATCTCCGGCGGCGGATGCGGCGTTTCCATCGGCCGCGTCCTGCAGTAAGAGGACGGTCGGCGAAGCAGGCGGGACCCATGCGGCCTTTCGCCCGTTTCCCGCGCCTGAGATAGCGTCTGGCCGCCGGCTTCGCTATGGTCGGGGCCAGGAAAAACGATGGAGCGAGCGAGATGACGGCACAGCGCAATTCCGCCGGAGACGGCATGGAGACCGCCTACGGCTTCCGTACCGTGGAGAGGGGCGAGAAGCAGCCGCTCGTCAACGAGGTGTTCCACAAGGTCGCCAAGCGCTATGACGTGATGAACGACGTGATGTCCGCGGGCCTGCACCGGCTCTGGAAGGACGCGATGGTGGCGAGCCTCGGCCCGCCGCGCCGCGCCGGCTACCGCACGCTCGATGTCGCCGGCGGCACCGGCGACATCGCCTTCCGCATCGTCGAGGCGTCCGGCCGCAACGCCCATGTCACCGTTCTCGACATCAACGGTTCGATGCTTTCGGTCGGCGCCGAGCGGGCGGAGAAGAAGGGGCTGTCCGACCATCTCGATTTCGTCGAGGCCAATGCCGAGGCGCTGCCCTTCGAGGCGGGCAGCTTCGACGCCTACACGATCGCCTTCGGCATCCGCAACGTGCCGCGCATCGACGTCGCGCTTGCGGAGGCCTATCGCGTGCTCAGGCGCGGCGGGCGGCTGCTCGTGCTCGAATTTTCCGAGGTCGACATGCCGCTCCTCGACAAGGTGTACGACGCCTGGTCGTTCAACGCGATCCCGCGCTTCGGCCGGATGATCACCGGCGACGGCGAGCCATACCGGTATCTGGTCGAGTCGATCCGCACCTTCCCGCGCCAGGAGGATTTCGCCGCGATGATCCGCGCCGCCGGCTTCTCGCGCGTCGGCTACACCAACTACACCGGCGGCATCGCGGCGCTGCATTCGGGCTGGAAACTGTAACCGCATGAGCACCTTCGGCGCCTATGTCCGCCTCTGGCGGATCGGCTACGTGCTGGTCCGCGAAGGGGTCGTCTCGGTCCTGCCGGCCGAGGAACTGCCGCCCTCCGCGCAGATCCTGCAGAAGGCGGCGGGCTTCCTGACGCGCGCGCGCGCCGGCGAGCGCAGCGACCGGCTGGCGCGCGCGGTCGAGCGGCTCGGGCCGTCCTATGTCAAGATCGGCCAGTTCCTTGCGACACGGCCCGATGTCGTCGGCGCCGAGATCGCCGTCGACCTTTCCGCGCTGCAGGACCGGATGGCGACCTTTCCCACCCTGCAGGCGCGCGCGATCGTCGAAAGCTCGCTCGGCCGCACCTGCGACGATCTCTATGAAAGCTTCGGCGAACCGATCGCCGCCGCCTCGATCGCGCAGGTGCATCCGGCGACGGTGCTTCGGGACGGGCGCCTGCAGAAGGTCGCCGTCAAGGTGGTGAGGCCCGGCGTGCGCCAGCGTTTCGCCAACGACATCGAGGCGATGTACCTCGTCGCCCGCACGCAGGAATGGCTGCTGCCGCACACGCGCCGCCTGCGGCCCGTCGAGGTGGTGCGCACGCTGGAGCAGACGACCAAGATCGAGATGGACCTCCGGCTGGAGGCGGCCGCCCTGTCCGAGCTTGCCGAGAATTCGGCCGACGATCCGGGTTTTCGCGTGCCGACGGTCGACTGGGAGCGCACCGGGCGCGACGTCATCACCATGGAGTGGATCGACGGCGTCAAGATGTCGGACATCGAAGGGCTGAAGCGGGCCGGCCACGACCTGACGGCGCTCGCCGACCAGCTCATCCAGTCCTTCCTCCGCCATACGCTGCGCGACGGCTTCTTCCATGCCGACATGCACCAGGGCAACCTCTTCGTCGACCCGCAGGGCACCATCGTCGCGGTCGACATGGGCATCGTCGGCAGGCTCGGCAAGAAGGAACGGCGCTTCCTCGCCGAGATCCTCTACGGCTTCATCACCCGCGATTACCTGCGCGTCGCCGAAGTGCATTTCGAGGCGGGCTACGTGCCCTCCCACCACGACATCGCCAGCTTCGCCCAGGCGATCCGCGCGATCGGGGAACCGATCCACGGCCAGCCGGCCGAGACGATCTCGATGGCGAAGCTGCTCACGCTGCTCTTCGAGGTCACCGAGCTCTTCGACATGGAGACGCGGCCCGAGCTCGTCATGCTGCAGAAGACCATGGTCGTGGTGGAAGGCGTGTCGCGCACGCTCAATCCGCGCTTCAACATGTGGAAGGCGTCCGAACCGGTGGTCGGAAGCTGGATCCGCGACAATCTCGGGCCGAAGCGCATCCTGACGGACCTGCGCGAGGGACTGACCGCAACGATGCGGCTGGCGGAAGCGGCTCCCGAGATCGCCATGAAGGCGGAGAAGGTCTCGCGCGAGCTGACGGCCATGTCCGAGACGGGCCTGCGCTTCGACCCGCAGACGGCCGAAGCGATCGGCCGCGCGGAAGCCCGCCACAGCCGCTCGGGCCGGTGGGCGCTCTGGATCATCGCGCTGACGCTTCTCTACATCGCCATCACGCTTTCCTGAGGGTCGACGCCATGACGCTTGCCGGCAAACGCATTTTGCTGATCCTCTCCGGCGGCATCGCGGCCTATAAGGGCCTCGACCTGATCCGCCGCCTGCGCGAGCGCGGCGCGAGCGTGCGGCCGGTGATGACGGCGGGGGCTCAGCAGTTCGTCACGCCGCTCGCCGTCGGAGCGCTCGCCGCGTCCCATGTCTATACCGACCTCTTCTCGCGCGAGGACGAGCAGGATGTCGGCCATATCCGCCTTGCGCGCGACTGCGACCTCGTGCTCATCGCGCCGGCGACCGCGGACCTGATGGCGAAGATGGCGACGGGTCTTGCCGACGACCTCGCCAGCGCCGTGCTTCTTGCGACGGACCGGCCGGTGCTCGCTGCGCCGGCGATGAATCCGCGCATGTGGTCGAACCCCGCGACGCGGCGCAACCATTTGACGCTTTCCGGCGACGGGATCCGCTTCGTCGGGCCGATGAGGGGGGAGATGGCGGAAAGCGGCGAGGCCGGCGAGGGCCGCATGGCCGAACCGATGGAGATCGTCGCCGCCGTCGAGGCGCTGCTTGCCGGCCCGTCCGCGCGGCCGCTCGCCGGGCGGCATGCGATCGTCACCTCCGGCCCGACGCACGAGCCGATCGACCCGGTGCGCTACATCGCCAACCGCTCGTCCGGCAAGCAGGGCCACGCGATCGCCGCGGCCCTCGCCGGGCTCGGCGCGCGCGTCACGCTGGTTTCCGGGCCGGTGACGATTGCCGATCCGCCGGGCGTCGCCGTCGTCCGGGTCGAGCGCGCGGTGGAGATGCGCGACGCCGTGCTCGCGGCGCTGCCCGCCGACATCGCGGTGATGGTCGCAGCCGTCGCCGACTGGCGCGTGGCGGACATGGCCGGCGGCAAGATCAAGAAGCGCCCGGGCGAGACCCCGCCGCCGCTGGCGCTGACGGAAAATCCCGACATCCTGAAGACGGTCGGGCACCATCCAGAGCGTCCCCGTCTCGTCATCGGCTTTGCCGCCGAGACCGACGACGTCGTCGCCAACGGACGGGCGAAGCTCGAACGCAAGGGCGCGGACTATATCGTCGCCAACGACGTCTCGCCCGAAACCGGCATCATGGGCGGCGACCGCACCGAGGTCACCGTGATCGGCCGGAACGGCGAGGAACACTGGCCAGCCATGGGCAAGGATGAAATGGCGCGCCGGCTTGCCGGCCTCGTCGCCGGCGTCTTCGACGGGACTTGAGCGCTTAGACGGAGCGGAGCGCGCTGCGCGCCTTCTCCCGCGCCTGGCCGCGCTCGGTGGCGAACAGGCGCACGTCGACGCCGTTCTCGCCGATGATCACGGCGGTTCCGTCGGGGATCTCGACCCAGGCGCCCTGGTCCTCGGTCAGCGGCTCCGAGACGAGGCAGTAGCCGCCGTCCGGTCCCATCGGCGCGGCATAGAGCGTCGGCGCCTTCCAGTCGGAGGCATAGCGGACCGCGTAGAGCTGCTCGCCGTCGGAAAAGGCGGAGGTGAAGCGCAGATGCACCGCACGGTCGAGCTGCGCCGCGAGCCGCTCGACGAAGGAGAGCGTTTCCGCGATCGCGCCGAGCGGATCGCTGTCGAGGCCGAACTGCAGCGCCAGCAGGAAGAGCAGCTCCGAATCGGTCGTGCCGACGCGCGAGGCATAGAGATCGTTGTCGAGCATGCTCTCCATCGGCCGGCGCAGATGCTCGAAATCGCCGATCTGGCCGTTGTGCATAAAGGACCAGCGGCCGTTGACGAAGGGATGGCAGTTGTCGCGCCGGGTGCTGCCGTTGGTGGCGGCGCGCACATGGGCGAGGAAGAGCGGCGAGCGGATCTGGCGGGCGAGGCTGCGCAGATTGCAGTCCGACCAGGCCGGCAGGATGTCGCGGTAAAGTCCCGGCTCGGGATGGTCGCCATACCAGGCGATGCCGAAGCCGTCGCCGTTGGTCGCCGTCTTCGCGTGGGTGGCGCAGTGGGACTGCTGGATCAGCGAATGGGCCGGCGAGGAAACGAGGTCCTCGAGATAGATCGGTTCTCCACGATAGGCGGCCCAGCGGCACATGACGTCGAACTCCGGCAGCAAAACGCATTCGCGGGATCGATCCGCGACGCACCCGCAAACAACGGCGATGGCGGCCGGACGGGTTCGGGAGCGAATCGAATGGGACCATCTTTACGAAAAATTGGGTAACAATGCGTTAATGCGCGCCGCTGACGCGAGGCTTGCCGCATGGAGGCGCCGACATGCGCGTCCCGCCGGCCGAAATGGAACGGACATTCTATCTCCCGGCGATGGAATCGCCTATGGTCGCCGGACGACCGAGGCATGGATCAGACGATGGGTGACGACGAGAGCGAGCTGCCGCAGGATTTCGACGCGCTGAAATCGGCGATCCTGACCCGCAGGCAGACCCTGCCCAAGCGGCTGCGGCAGGTCGCGGTCTATGCGCTCGACAATCCCGACGACGTCGCCTTCGGCACGGCGGCGAGCATCGCCGCCTCGGCCGATGTGCAGCCCTCGACGCTGGTGCGTTTCGCCCAGCATTTCGGCTTCGAGGGGTTTTCCAGCCTGCAGCAGCTGTTCCGCGCCCGGCTGCGTGACCGGACACCGGCTTATGACGAGCGGCTGAAGGCGCTTTCGGCCGACGGCGAAAGCGCCGACGAGAACGGCGCGATCCTCACCGGCTTCGTCGCCGCGGCCCACCGCTCGCTGGACGCCCTGTCGCAATCGGTGGACCCCGCCGATTTCGAGCGCGGCGTCGACATTCTCGCCCGGGCTGAAACGATCTACCTGATCGCCAAGCGCCGTTCCTATCCGATCGGCAGCTACATGGCCTATGCCTTCGGCAAGCTGAAGGTGAAGGCGCAGCTCGTCGGCACCGCCGCCGGCATCGACGACGACATGCTCGCGCTCGCCGGCAGGGGGGATGCCGCCTTCGCCGTCAGCTTCTCGCCTTACGCGCCGGAGAGCGCCCACCAGGCCCGCACGCTCGCCGCGCGGCGGATCCCGGTGGTCTCGCTGACGGACTCCGCCTTTTCGCCGCTCGCCGAATCCTCGAAGGTCTGGTTCGAGATCGCCGAGGCCGACCATGCCGGTTTCCGCTCGCTCTCGGCCAGCATGGCGTTTGCGATGGCGCTCACCGTGGCCGTGGCCGAGCGCCGGAGGCGGCTGCACGAGGCCATCGCGGCACAATAGAACATAAATTCCATATTGACATAAAACGGAATTTATGTTTCATATTCCCGCCACAACAAGACAGCAACGTCTGACGCGGGACGATGCCCGCCGGGAGGAATGCGTGAGCGACCATCACCCAACATCGCCGGAGAAGGCGCTCGACCTCGTCACCATCGGCCGCGCCTCCGTCGATCTCTACGGCCAGCAGATCGGCTCGCGGCTGGAGGACATCGCCAGCTTCGCCAAATCGGTCGGCGGCTGCCCGGCCAATATTTCCGTCGGCACGGCGCGTCTCGGGCTGAAATCGGCGCTCCTCACCCGCGTCGGCAAGGAGCAGATGGGCCGCTTCATCCTCGAGCAGCTCGCCCGCGAAGGCGTCGAGACGCGCGGCATCACCGTCGATCCCGAACGGCTGACGGCGCTCGCCATCCTGTCGGTCGAGAACGAGCATTCCTTTCCCCTGCTCTTCTATCGCGACAACTGCGCCGACAACGCCCTCGACGAGGGCGACGTCGATCCGGCCTTCATCGCCTCGGCACGGGCGGTGCTCGTCACCGGCACGCATTTCTCCAAGGCGAACACCGACCGTGCCCAGCGCAAGGCGATGCGGCTTGCCAGGGAGAATGGCGCCAGGATCATCCTCGACATCGACTATCGCCCAAACCTCTGGGGCCTTGCCGGCCATGACGCCGGCGACAACCGCTACATCGCCTCCGAGCGCGTCTCGGCCCATCTGAGGACCGTGCTTGCCGAATGCGACCTGATCGTCGGCACCGAGGAGGAGGTGCTGATCGCGTCGGGCGAGGCGGACCTGCTTGCCGCGCTGAAGACGATCCGCGCACTTTCGGCGGCGACGATCGTGCTGAAGCGCGGGCCGATGGGCTGCATCGTCTATGACGGGCCGATCTCCGACGATCTCGAGGACGGGATCGTCGGCAAGGGGTTCCCGATCGAGGTCTACAACGTGCTCGGCGCCGGCGACGCCTTCATGTCCGGGTTTCTCCGCGGCTGGCTGAAGGGCGAGCCACACGCGACGTCGGCCACCTGGGCCAATGCCTGCGGCGCCTTTGCCGTCTCCCGCCTGCTCTGCGCCCCGGAAATCCCGACCTGGACGGAACTGCAGTACTTCCTGACCCATGGCAGTCCGGAAAAGGCGCTGCGCAAGGACGCGGCGATCAACCACGTCCACTGGGCGACCACGCGCCGCCGGCAGATCCCGGAGCTGATGGCGCTCGCCATCGACCACCGCAGCCAGCTCGAGGAGCTTGCCGGCGGCGATCCGGCCGTGCTCGCCCGAATCCCTGCCTTCAAGGCGCTGGCGGTCAAGGCCGCGACGCGGATCGCCGCCGGGCGTCCCGGTTTCGGCATGCTGATCGACGACAAGTATGGCCGCGAGGCGCTCTATGTCGCCGGCGGCGAGAAGGATTTCTGGATCGGCAAGCCGATCGAGCTGCCGGGCTCGCGCCCGCTGCAGTTCGAATTCAGCCAGGATCTCGGCAGCAGGCTGATCGACTGGCCGGTCGACCACTGCATCAAGGTGCTGAGCTTCTTCCATCCGGACGACCCGGCCGACCTGAAGGCGACGCAGATCGCCAAGCTGCGCTCGGCCTATGAGGCGGCGCGCAAGGTCGGCCGCGAGATCCTGATCGAGATCATCGCCGGCAAGCACGGCCCCCTCGACGACGCGACGATTTCCCGTGCGCTGACTGAGCTTTACGATGCCGGCCTGAAACCCGACTGGTGGAAGCTGGAGCCGCAGGCAAGCCGCAAGGCGTGGGACGCGATCGACGCCGTCATCCTGGCGCGCGACCCCTTCTGCCGCGGCGTCGTGCTGCTCGGGCTGGAAGCCCCTTACGAAGCGCTGAAGGACGGCTTTGCCGCGGCGCGGACGTCGAAGACGGTGCGCGGCTTCGCCGTCGGCCGGACGATCTTCGCCGATGCCGCCAAGGCCTGGCTCGCCGGCGAGATCGGCGACGAGGCGGCGGTCGCCGACATGGCGCAGCGGTTCGGCGCGCTGGTCGAGCTGTGGCAGTCGCTCGGCGACGCGAAGGCCGCCTGAGGCGGGCGAGGAAAAAAACGGCGCGGGTGCCTTAAGCCTTGCGCATCGAGGAGGATGACATGTCGAAGCTGACCGTCCGCTTGACCATGGCGCAGGCCGTGGCGCGGTTCCTGACCCGCCAGATGACCGTGATCGACGGTAAGACCGTGCCGATCTTCGGCGGCGTCTTCGCCATCTTCGGCCATGGCAACGTCGCCGGTCTCGGCGAGGCGCTGCACGGCGTGCGCGACGAACTGCCGACCTATCGCGGCCAGAACGAGCAGGGCATGGCCAATGCGGCGATCGCCTTCGCCAAGGCGAGCTTCCGCCAGCGCTTCATGGCCTGCACCACCTCGATCGGCCCCGGGGCTCTGAACATGGTCACCTCGGCGGCGCTCGCCCATGTCAACCGCCTGCCGGTGCTGCTTTTGCCGGGCGACGTCTTCGCCAACCGCCGCCCGGACCCGGTGCTGCAGCAGATGGAGGATTTCGGCGACGGCACCATGACCGTCAACGACTGCTTCCGCCCCGTCTCTCGCTATTTCGACCGCATCACCCGGCCGGAGCAGATCATCCCGGCGCTGCGCCGCGCCATGCAGGTGCTGACCGACCCGGCTGAATGCGGACCGGTGACGCTGTCGCTCTGCCAGGACGTGCAGGCGGAGGCCTACGATTATCCGGAAAGCTTCTTCGAGGAGCGGCTCTGGACCGTGCGCCGGCCGGAGCCGGACGCGGGCGAACTGGCGCAGGCGATCGCGGCGATCCGCGCGGCCAGGCGCCCGGTCATCATCGCCGGCGGCGGCGTGCTTTATTCCCAGGCGAGCCCGGCGCTTGCCGCCTTCGCCGAGACGCACGGCATCCCGGTCATGGAGACCCAGGCCGGCAAGTCGTCCCTGCCCCACGACCATGCGCTGAACATGGGTTCGGTCGGCGTCACCGGCACGTCGGCCTCGAACCGGCTTGCGGAGGAGGCGGATCTCGTGCTCGCGGTCGGCACGCGCCTCCAGGATTTCACCACCGGTTCCTGGGCGCTGTTCAAGGACGAGGACGTGGCGATCGTCGGCCTCAACGTACAGGCCTTCGACGCCGGCAAGCACGAGGCCCTGCCGCTGGTCGCCGATGCGCGCGTCGGCCTCGAGGCGCTCAGTGCCGCGCTCGCCGGCCACAGGTTCGATCCGTCCTGGACGGGCAAGGCGACGGAGGGGAAGGCGGAGTGGATCGCCGCCGCCGACCGCGCCACCGCTGCCACCAATGCCGCCCTGCCCTCGGACGCGCAGGTGATCGGCGCCGTGCAGCGCGCCTGCGCCGGCCGCAAGACCACGCTCGTCTGCGCCTCGGGCGGCCTTCCGGGCGAGTTGCACAAGCTCTGGCAGGCCGTCGCGCCCGGCAGCTACCACATGGATTACGGCTTCTCGACCATGGGCTACGAGATCGCCGGCGGCCTCGGCGTCAAGCTGGCGAAGCCCGACGACGACGTCGTCGTCATGGTCGGCGACGGCAGCTACCTGATGCTGAATTCCGAGCTCGTCTCCGCCATCATGCTCGGCGCCAAGCTCACCGTGGTGCTGCTCGACAATTCCGGCTATGGCTGCATCAACCGGCTGCAGATGGCGACCGGCGGCGCCAACTTCAACAACCTGCTGAAGGACACGCAGAATGTGGAGCTGCCCGCGATCGACTATGCCGCCCATGCGGCGGCGCTCGGCGCGGTGACCCGCAAGGTTTCCTCGATCAGTGACCTGGAAGCGGCACTGCAGGAGATGGCCTCCGAGACGCGCAGCACCGTGATCGTCATCGACACGGACCCGCTGATCACCACCGATGCCGGCGGGCACTGGTGGGACGTCGCCGTGCCCGAAGTCTCGGTGCGACCCACCGTCAACGCGGCCCGCACGGCTTACGAGAAGGCGCTCGACGCGCAACGCTTCGGCTGAAACGACAACACGAAAACCGGAATGACGACCATGATCCGCTACGGCACCAACCCGATCGCCTGGAGCAATGACGACGACCAGACGATCGGCGCGCATCTGACGCTGGAGGACTGCCTGTCCGATTGCCGCACGATCGGCTTCGACGGTATCGAGAAAGGCCACAAGATGCCGACCGACCCGGAGACGCTGAAGCGGACACTCGCCGGCTACGGCCTCGTCTTCGTCTCCGGCTGGCATTCGACCAACCTTCTCGTCCATGACGTCGAGGCGGAGAAGAAGGCGATCCAGCCGCATCTCGACCTCCTCAAGCACAATGGCTGCACGGTCTGCATCGTCTGCGAGACCTCGAACGCCATCCACGGCAACGATGCCGCTTCACTTGTCGGCGACAAGCCGGTTCTGGAAGACGGGCGCTGGGAAAAATTCGGCGCCGACCTCGAGGCGATCGCCGCCTATTGCGCCGACCAGGGGATCGACCTCGTCTACCATCACCACATGGGCACGATCGTCGAGACCGGCGCGGAGATCGACCGGCTGATGGCCCATACCGGGCCTGCGACCAAGCTGCTGCTCGACACGGGCCATGCCTGGTTCGGCGGCTCGGACCCGGCGGAACTGGCGCAGAAATACATGCACCGCGTCCGCCACATCCATGCGAAGAACGTGCGGCCGGCGATCCGGAAGGAGGTCGAGGAGCAGGGCCTTTCCTTCCTCGAGGGAGTGCGCCGCGGCGTCTTTACCGTTCCGGGCGACAGCGAGGGCGGCGTCGATTTCCTGCCCGTGCTGACGGTCGCGGCCGAACACGGCTATGACGGCTGGCTGGTGATCGAGGCCGAGCAGGACCCAGCCGTGCGCAATCCGCTGAAGTACCAGTCGATGGGCCTCGCCGCGCTGAAGGCCTTCGCCCGCGAGGCCGGGCTCGACCGGGCCTGACGCCCGTCGACGACAACAGGAGACCCCGCCATGCCGAACCTTCTCGTCAAGCCCGCCGGCACGTCCGGCCGCGTGCACGACATCACGCCGGAGAGCGCCAGCTGGACCTATGTCGGCTTCGCCCTGGAACGGCTCGCCGCCGGTGCTGCGACCGGGGGATCGGAAGCGGCCCGCGAGACCTGCCTGGTGCTCGTCGCCGGCAAGGCGCGGATCGTGGTCGACGGCGTCGATCTCGGCGAACTCGGCGAGCGCATGACCCCGTTCGACGGCGCGCCGGCCGCGGTCTACGTGCCGCAGGGCAGCCGCTGGGAGGCGACCGCCGTGACCGATCTCGACCTCGCCGTCTGCACCGCGCCCGGCGCGGAGGGCTACGCGACCAAGGTGATCGCCCCCGGCACCCATCCGCAGATGACGCGCGGCAAGGCGACCAACACCCGCTACGTCACCAACATCATGCCGGAAGACGACGGCGCTGCCCATTCCCTCCTCGTCGTCGAGGTGATCACGCCCGGCGGGCACACCTCGTCCTATCCGCCGCACAAGCACGACGTCGACAACCTGCCGCATGAGAGCTTTCTCGAGGAGACCTATTACCACCGGCTGAACCCGCCGCAGGGTTTCGCCATGCAGCGCGTCTATACCGACGACCGGGCGCTCGACGAGACGATGGCGGTCGAGGACGGCGACGTGTCGCTGGTGCCAGAGGGATACCATCCCGTCGCCGCCATCCATGGCTACGACCTCTATTATCTCAACGTCATGGCCGGTCCCGCGCGCGCCTGGAAATTCCACAACGCCAAGGAACATGCCTGGCTTTTCACCGGCATCTGAGCCTGGCCTTGCGGCGGGCCGGGCGCCCGCCTAAAACCTGCCTGAAGAAACGGGAGGGCGAAGCCATGGCGACGGTCAGACTGTGGAGCGACAAGGACGCGGCGGCCGATCCGGCGGTCGCTTCCGTCTTCGAGGACATCCGCGCGACGCGGAAATCCGATTTCATCAACAATTTCTGGCGCGGTCTCGCCAACGATCCGGCGCTGCTGAAGCGCACCTGGGACGGGCTGAAGGCGGTGATGGCGACGGAAGGGGCGCTCGACCCGCTGGTGCGCGAGATGATCTATATCGCCGTGTCGACGGCAAACGGCTGCTCCTATTGCATCCACTCCCACACGGCGGCGGCCAAGGCACGCGGCATGACCGGGGCGCAGCATGCGGAGCTTCTCGCGGTGATCGGGCTCGCCGGCCAGACGAACCACCTGGTCACCGCGATGCAGATCCCCGTCGACCCGGAATTTGAGGTCTGACGGGGCAGAAGGTCTGGGTCAGTTGACCGGGTTCAGCGTCATCGAGGTGCCGGTCGCGGCAACGTTGAGGCCGAGCTGGCCGGTGACGCTCACCGTCTGGAGCTGGATCGAGCCGGCCGTGCCGCCGACGAGGATGTTGGCACCGATGCCGGCGCCGAGCGTCGCTTCCGCCGTTGCGCCCTGGTAGACGCCGCCGAGCGAGCCGCGATGGTAGCCGGCGGTCGGGGCGAGCACCGCCCAGAGCATACGGCCCTCGGTGGTGAAGCCGAGATCGACGCCCATCTTGCGGATCGCGCCGGTATAGGCGTCCTGAACGGGCCCGCGCGCGGTCTTGCGGAAGACGCAGTCCACTTCCTTGGCGGAGCCCAGCACATAGCCGGCACCGCCGCCGACGGCGCAATCGAGATAGCCGATGCGCACGCCATTGCGCTCGTCCGGCTCGCGGTCCCTGTAGGCGGGATCGGCGGCAAAGGCGTGGGTGGCGGCAAGGGTCATGGCGGCCGCGGCAAGGGCAAGGGTTTTCTTCATGATGCTCTCCTGATCGGGGCGGGCCTCGTGCGACGGGCCCTTGGGGTTCAACGACAGAGATAACGCATGGTGCGGCAAATCGATCCTGAGCGGGGGGCCTGCCGGCCGCGACGGAGGATCGACTGCCTGCCATTCCCGTCTCTTCACGGTCCTTTAAGACTTTTCAGCGGCGAGGCAGAACATCTCCGGCGGCCATTCCCGCCGCTCATGGGGCGATGACGAAACGCGATTTGCCTCGCGGTGCCCGAACCTCCATGATGCGGCGACGACAAGGGAGACGACCGTGAGCGACATGCAAGAATTTTCCTGGAGCGACCCGTTCCTGTTCGAGGACCAGCTTTCGGAGGAGGAGCGGATGATCCGCGACACGGCGGCCGCCTTCGCCGACGCCGAGCTGATGCCGCGGGTGGCCGATGCCTACATGGAGGAGGCGACCGATCCGGCACTCTTCCGGCTGATGGGCAAGGCCGGCCTCCTCGGCCTCACGCTGCCGGAGGACTACGGCGCGGCGGGCGCCAATTACGTCTCCTACGGGCTCGTCGCGCGCGAGATCGAACGGATCGATTCGGGCTACCGTTCGATGATGAGCGTGCAGAGCTCGCTGGTCGCCTATCCGATCTTCGCCTATGGCTCGGACGAACAGCGCAGGCGCTACCTGCCGGGCCTCGTCTCCGGCGAACTGATCGGCTGTTTCGGGCTCACCGAACCCGATGCCGGATCGGATCCCGGCGGCATGAAGACGCGGGCGGAAAAGATCGAGGGCGGCTACCGCCTGCGCGGCTCGAAAATGTGGATCTCCAACGCGCCGATCGCCGATGTCTTCGTCGTCTGGGCGAAATCCGAGGCGCATGACGGCAAGATCCGCGGCTTCGTGCTGGAAAAGGGCATGAAGGGGCTGAGCGCGCCGAAAATCGGCGGCAAGCTCAGCCTGCGCGCCTCGATCACCGGAGAGATCGTGCTCGACGGCGTCGAGGTGACGGAGGATGCGCTGCTGCCGGGCGTCTCCGGCCTCAAGGGTCCGTTCGGCTGCCTCAACCGGGCCCGCTACGGCATTTCCTGGGGGGTGATGGGAGCGGCGGAGGATTGCTGGCACCGTGCGCGGTCCTACGGCCTCGACCGCGTCCAGTTCGGCAAGCCGCTCGCCGGCACGCAGCTCTTCCAGAAGAAGCTCGCCGACATGCAGACGGAGATCGCGCTCGGCCTGCAGGCGTCGTTGCGCGTCGGCCGGCTGATGGACGAGCACCGCTTCGCCCCGGAGATGATCTCGCTCGTCAAGCGCAACAATTGCGGCAAGGCGCTCGACGTCGCGCGCCAGGCCCGCGACATGCATGGCGGCAACGGCATCCAGATCGAATACCACGTCATGCGCCACGCGCAGAACCTGGAGACGGTCAACACCTATGAGGGGACGCACGACGTGCACGCGCTGATCCTCGGCCGCGCCCAGACCGGGCTTCAGGCCTTCATGTAAGCGCGGGACGACCGTCAGACGAAAACGCCCGCGTCGACGACGCGGGCGTTTTCGAACTCGGTACCGGATATCGAATCAGCGCGCGGCGGCGAGACGAGCAACCGAATGGATGTCGGCGCGGGCAAGGCCGAGGTCGCTGAGTTCGCGGGCGGACATGCGGTTCAGCTCGTTGACGGTCTGACGATACTTGCGCCAGGCATTGAAAGAGCGGGCGACGTTCATGATGATCCCCTTTCCTGAGGGTGTCTGACGTCGGCTGCCTCTGTCGGCCCCGGCGTCGTTTCGATGGGTGGAAGATAGGGTTTTCCGCCCCGTCGCAACAGCGCCGATCCGTCAGGTCAGGCATGCGTTTCACGCAGCCGTCGCAGACGCCTTACTCGTCGTCGATGAGCACGCGGGCGGCCGCGCCGTCCATGTCCTCGTATTGCCCGGCCTTCAGCGCCCAGACGAAGGCGGCGAGCCCGAGACCGCCAAGGAAGAGGGCGATCGGCAGGAGATAGAGCAGCGTTTCCATCAGGGGGTCACCGGTCTCACGCGGAAAGGAAGGCGGAAGGGAAGACGGAAAATTCGCCGCCGTGCCGTGGCGCGTTCCATCGGGCCGAGGCGCAGCGCGTTGCCGATGACGATCAGCGACGAACCGGACATGGCGATCGCGGCGATCAGCGGCGTGACATGGCCGAGGATGGCGATCGGTACGGCGATGAGATTGTAGCCGATGGCAAGGGCGAAGTTCTGGCGGATCAGCCGGTCGGCCTGCCGCGCGATGCGGTGCGCGAAGGGAACGGCGGCGAGCCCCTCATGCAGGAAGATGAAATCGGCGGCGTTGCGGCCGATGTCGGCGGCGGAGGCCGGCGCCATCGACACATGCGCCGCCATCATCGCCGGCGCGTCGTTGAGCCCGTCGCCGACCATCAGCGGATGGCGGCCTTCTGCCTTCAGCGCGGCAAGGCGGGCGACCTTGTCGGCCGGCAGCACCCCCGCCCCCAGCCTCTCGATGCCAAGCGCCGCGGCCACGGCTTCGACGGCCGTCGCCCTGTCGCCCGAAAGGATCTCCACCGGCAGGCCCTGCCCGCGCAGCGCCGCCACCGCCTCGCCCGCCTGCGGCCGAAGCGCGTCGACGAAGTCGAAGCGCTGCATCACCACGCCGTCGCGCGACAGCACGGTGCCGCCCTCGCCCGCCTCCGACGGCGCCGCCCAGCTTGCGCGGCCGAGGCGCCAGAGGCTGCCGTCCTTCGCCGCCTCGACGCCGAGGCCTGAAAATTCCCGCGTCGCCTCCAGCGCCAGGCCGGCCGGCGCCTCCTCGGCGAAGGCGGTGGTGATCGCGCGCGAGAAGGGATGGCGCGAGGCGCGCGAAAGCGCGAGCGCCATGCCGCGGGTCCCGGCCGGGGCGGGGCTCGCCGCGGCGAGGACCGGATGGCCGGTGGTCAGCGTGCCGGTCTTGTCGAAGACGACGGCATCGATCTCGGCCAGCCGCTCCAGCGCCGATCCGTCCTTCATCATCACGCCCGCCTCGAACAGGCGCCTGGCGGCGACCACCTGCACGATCGGAACCGCGAGGCCGAGCGCGCAGGGGCAGGTGATGATCAGCACGGCGGTGGCGACTGTGATCGAATGATGCCAGTCGCCGGTGGCGACCATCCAGCCGACGAAGCTCGCCAGCGCCGTCAGGTGCACGACCGGCGAATAGAGCGCCGAGGCGCGGTCGGCGATCCGGCGATAGGTGCCCCGCCCCTCCTCGGCCGCGGCCATCAGTGCGACCATTTCGGCGAGGAAAGAGTCGCTTGCGGCGGCGGTGGCGCGAACGACGAGGGGCGCGGTCAGGTTGAGGGTGCCGGCCAGCACGGTGTTTCCCGGGCCGATCGCCTGCGGCGCGCTTTCACCGGTCGCAAGCGAGGCATCGAGATCGGAGACGCCCTCGACCACCGTCGCGTTCACGGGAATGCGGTCGCCGCGCGCGATGAACAGGTCCATGCCCGGCCGGATGTCGGGCAGCGGCAGGTAGTCGCGCGCGCCGTCCGGACCGATGCGCACGGCGCCGCGCGGCGACAGGCGCACGAGGCCGCTGACGGCGGCGCGCGCCCGGTCGCCCATCACATGGTCGAGGGTGCGCCCGATCAGCAGGAAGAAGAGCAGCGAGACGGAGGCATCGAAATAGGCATGCGCCCCATGAGTGATCGTCTCGTAGAGGCTGGTGAGATAGGCGAGCGACACACCGATGGCGATCGGCACGTCCATGTTCATCCGCCCGTTCTTCAGCGCGTTCCAGGCCGAGCGGAAATAGATGCGGCCGGCAAAGGCGATCACCGGGATCGCCACCAGCGCCGAGATCCAGTGGAAGAGATCGCGGGTGGCCCCGTCCGCCCCGGCCCAGACGGAGACGGAGAGCAGCATGATGTTGCCGGTGGCAAAGCCCGAGACGGCGACGGCGAGGATGAGCTCCGAGAGCGTCCGGTCCTTCGCGGATGCCGGATCGTCGGCAAGGTGCGAGGCATAGCCGAGGCTTGCCAGCCGCGCCACCATCGGGGGCACGGCCTCGCCGGTCCAGGCGACCCGCACCCGCTTCGTCGAAAGGTTGACGCGGGCCGAGCGGACGCCGTCGAGCGCGGCGAGCGCCCGCTCGATCGTGCGCATGCAGTCGGCGCAATGCATGGCGGGGACGGAAAGGTCGGTCTGGAGCAGCCCGTCGCCGAGCAGGCGGCTCGACAGGCGGACCTCCTCGGCCGAAGGGCCGGCCGGTTCCGCATCCGCGCCCAGGCCGGCAACGGCGGCACAGCAGCTCATTGCATCTCTCCATGGACGACGGTGATGCGCTTCACCTCGCGATAGGGGTCGGCGCGGCCGGCATCGGCGACGATCTCGACGCTCCAGGCACCGTCGCGCACCGGGTGATCGGCCTCGAACCGGCCGGCGCCGACGGGCGAGAGCGTCACCTGCCAGTCGGCCGCCTCGAAGGCGGGATGGCGGAAGGTCATGCTGACGCCGAGAAGCGGCACCGGCCGGCCGTCGCGATCGCTGAGGCCGTAGCCGATGCGGTCGCCGCCGAGCTCCAGCCTGCCGGTCCAGTCGAGGGCGATCTGGGCGTGTGCCCGCCGCATCTTCTCGTCGAAGGACTGGCCGGCGACATAGCTGTTGGCGACGACGAGGCCGCTCCAGGTCATGCCGGCCAGGCGCGCCATGGTCAGGTTGACGGCGATGACGACGCCGAAGAAGGCGATCATGATCATCAGCATATGCCGGCCGGTGAACGGGGCGGCGGGAGGGACGGATCGGGTCATGGCTGGGTCTCCGGGGCATTGAAGGTGGCGCGGTAGTCGGCCGCCTCGCCGGTCTTCGGGTCGCTGACATGGAAGGTGAGGTCGCGCGGGCTGCCGGCGAGGTTTTCCCGCGCGGTATGGACAAAGACCTTCAGCGTCTTCAGCCGGTCGGGTTCGAGCCGAAGCGTCACGGCGTTGTCGGCGTCGACGTCGCTGCCCGTCACCGCCATCCGCGCGCCGGGGAAGGCGGCGTCGAGGCGAAGCTCCACGTCGCGCGGCTCCGGCACCATGTTGAGCAGCTTGACGGTGTAGCCGTTGCGGATCGCCCCGTCGGACAGCACGACGAACTGGGGATTGCGATCATGCAGGATGCTGATTTCCAGCCGGTCGCGTAGCATCAGCGCCACGAGCATCGCGACGCCGATCGCCGCCCAGACGCCGAAATAGAGCGCCGTGCGGACGCGGAAGAGCTTCTTCAGGCTGAAATGGGCGAGCCTGCCGGAGAGGGTGCCGTCGGCATTGCGCACGCGCGCCGGATCGATCGGGACCGATCCGCCGCCGGTCGCGAGCGCCATGTTGGCGTTGTAGTCCGTCAGCGTCGCATAGCTGATCAGACCGCGCTCCCTGCCGATCTTTCCCATCACGTCGTCGCAGGCGTCGATGCAGAGCGCGCAGGTGATGCATTCGAGCTGCTGGCCGTCGCGGATGTCGATGCCCATCGGGCAGACGGCGACGCAGGCATTGCAGTCGACACAGTCGCCGACGCTCGCCCCGCTTGCCGCCGCGCGCTTGGCATGGCGGTTGCGCGGCTCGCCGCGCCAGTCGTTGTATGTGACGGTCAGCGAATTCTCGTCGAGCATCGCCGCCTGGATGCGCGGCCATGGGCACATGTAGGTGCAGACCTGCTCGCGCATCAGCCCGCCGAACGTGTAGGTGGTCGCCGTCAGGATGGCGATGGTGGCATAGGCGACGGGCGCGGCGCTCCCGGTGACGAGATCGGCGGCGAGCGTCGGGGCGTCGGCGAAATAGAAGACCCAGGCACCGCCGGTCAGCACCGCGATGACGAGCCAGATCGCGTGCTTTTCCAGCCGCAGGCGAAGCTTTTGCAGCGACCACGGCGCGGCATCCAGCTTGATGCGCGCATTGCGGTCGCCCTCGATGAAGCGCTCGACCACGAGGAACAGATCGACCCACACGGTCTGCGGACAGGTGTAGCCGCACCAGGCGCGGCCGACCGTCGAGGTGACGAGGAAGAGACCGATGCCGGCCATCACCAGAAGGCCGGCGACATAGATGAATTCCTGCGGCCAGATCTCGATGAAGAAGAAATAGAAGCGCCGGTTGGCGAGATCGACCAGCACCGCCTGGTCGGGGGCGAAGGGGCCGCGGTCGAAGCGCAGCCACGGCACGAGATAGTAGATGCCGAGCGTGATCGCCATGACGATCCACTTGAACCTGCGGAAGGCGCCTGCCGCCCGGCGGGGGAAGATCTTCCGGCGCTTTGCATAGAGCGGGCTGCGCCGCGCGGCGGAATTGACGGCCTCGGCGTCGAGCTTCGTGATCTCTGGTCCCGCGATCTCTGGCCCGGCGATCTCTGTTTGCTGCATGGGGAACTCCGGCGGCATTCGGCCGCGTTCGGACAGCGGCGATCATCTCGGCGCCACACTGCCGGACGGCGCGGGCCGCCGCCTTGATCGAGATCAAGCGACAACGCCGCCCTGGGCCTGATGGGCCCGGGCGGCGTCGCCCCCTCCCCGAACGCCGTTCCGGCACGGCCGCGCCGCGACCCTGGCTCTCGGAACGGCATCGGAACCGGATGCCTTTCGGTTCAGCGTTCGCCGCCGCCCAGCGAATGGACGAAGACGGCCAGCTCCTTGACGGTCGTCTCGCCGAGACGCTCCTGCCAGGCGGGCATGACGCCCATGTGCGGCGCCCGGATCTGCGCGGCGATCTCGGCCTCCGACGATCCGTAGAGCCAGATCGCATCGGTCAGGTCGGGAGCGCCGAACTCGCGGCTGCCCTTGCCGTCCTCGCCATGGCAGGCGGCACAGTTGGCGGCGAAGAGGTCCTTGCCGGGCGCGACCGACGCCGCGTTGGCGACGGTCCCGCTCAGGCTCTTGACGAAGGTCGCGACCTGGCGGATCTCCTCGCCCTTCAGCATGTCGGCAAAGGCCGGCATCACCGAATCGCGGGTCTCGGCGTCCTGCGCGAAGCGGATGCCGTGGGCGATCGTCTGGCGGATCTCCTCCGCCTTGCCGCCCCAGAGCCAGTCGTCGTCGTTGAGGTTCGGAAACCCCTTCGAGCCTTCGGCGCCGGAGCCGTGGCACTGGACGCAGTTGACCTTGAAGGCGGCGGAACCGGCCGAGACCGCCACGGTCCTCAGTCCCTCGTCCGCCAGGATCTCGTCGACCGGCCGGGCGGCGATCTCCGCCGAATAGGCCGCCCGCGCCGCATCCGCCGCCTTCATCTCCTCGCCGACGGCGGCACGGCTCGACCAGCCGAGCATGCCCGTGGTCGAGGAGGAGATCAACGGCCAGGCCGGATAGGCGATGCAGTAGCCGATCGCGAAGAGGATCGTGGCGTAGAAGGTCCACAGCCACCAGCGCGGCAGCGGATTGTTGAGCTCCCGGATGCCGTCCCATTCGTGTCCGGTGGTGGCCACGCCGGAGAGTTCGTCAATATGGTTCTCGCTCATCTCACTCGTCCTTCAACGGAATGCCGGCGGCATCGCGGCTCATGTCCTTGCTGCCGGGGCGGAAGGCGAAGGCGCAGGCGAGGACGAAGAAGATCGCCATGGCCAGAAGCCCCCAGCTGTCGGCGAAGGTGCGCATCATCTGGTAGTCCATTCCCGTCCTCCTACCGGTCGCCGCCGGTTTCGTCGTAGGTCTTGAAGTCGACCAGCGTGCCGAGCATCTGCAGGTAGGCGACGAGCGCATCCATCTCGGAGACCGTCTGCGGATTGCCGTCGAAATCGCCGGTCTTCACCTTGGCGTAGCGGGCCTCGAGGCCGCTCGTGTCGGCATCCGGGGTCGCCTGCGCCTCGAGGTCGGCCCTGGCATTGTCGATCATCTCCTGCGTGTAAGGCACGCCGACGCGGCTGTTCGCCGTCAGGTGGCCGGAGATGTTGGTGATCTCGAGCGGCGTCGTGGCGAGGAAGGCATAACTCGGCATGATCGATTCCGGCACGACGGAGCGCGGCTCGACGAGGTGCTGGACGTGCCAGGCGTTCGAATAGCGGTCGCCGACGCGGGCGAGGTCCGGGCCCGTCCGCTTCGAGCCCCACTGGAACGGATGGTCGTACATCGATTCCGCCGCGAGGCTGTAATGGCCGTAGCGCTCGACCTCGTCGCGGAAGGGCCGGATCATCTGGCTGTGGCAGACATAGCAGCCCTCACGGATATAGATGTTGCGGCCGGCGAGTTCGAGCGGCGTGTAGGGCCGCATGCCCTCCACCGTCTCGATTGTGTTCTGCAGGTAGAACAGCGGCGCGATCTCGACGATGCCGCCGACGGTGACGACGAGGAGGGAGCCGACGAGGAGCAGCGTGGCGTTGCGCTCGATGATGTGATGCTTGTCGAGGATCGACATGGGTTAAGCTCCTATTCGGCGGGCTGCAGGCGGGGGGCGGCCGGGGCGCCCATCGGCGCCTCGTCGCGTTGGTAGCCGAGGATGGTCATCGTGACGTTGAAGGCCATGACCAGGGCGCCGGCGAGGTAGAGGCCGCCGCCGAGCGCGCGGATCAGGTAGTAGGTATGCAGGGCCGCGACGCTTTCGGCGAAGGAATAGACGAGGAAGCCCTGCGCATCGTGCTCGCGCCACATCAGGCCCTGCTGGATGCCCGCGACCCACATCACCGCCGCGTAGACGACGATGCCGAGCGTCGCCAGCCAGAAGTGCCAGCCGACCATGCGCAGCGAATAGAGCCGCTCGCGGTTCCACAGTTTCGGCACGAGGAAGTAGAGCGCGCCGAAGGCGATCAGCCCGTTCCAGCCGAGCGCGCCCGAATGCACGTGGCCGATGGTCCAGTCGGTATAGTGGCTCAGCGAATTGACCGTCTTGATCGACATCATCGGGCCTTCGAAGGTCGACATGCCGTAAAACGCGATGGCCGCGACCATCATGCGCACGATCGGGTCGGTGCGCAGCTTGTCCCAGGCGCCCGACAGCGTCATCAGGCCGTTGATCATGCCGCCCCAGGAGGGCATCCACAGCATGATCGAGAACACCATGCCGAGCGTCTGCGCCCAGTCAGGCAGCGCGGTGAAGTGCAGGTGGTGGGGGCCTGCCCAGATGTAGAGGAAGATCAGCGCCCAGAAGTGGATGATCGAGAGGCGGTAGGAATAGATCGGCCGGTTCACCTGCTTCGGCACGAAATAATACATCATCCCGAGGAAGCCGGCCGTCAGGAAGAAGCCGACGGCGTTGTGGCCGTACCACCATTGCGTCAGCGCGTCCTGCACGCCCGAGAAGGCGGAGTAGCTTTTCGCACCGAAGAACGAGACGGGGACCGCCAGGTTGTTGACGACGTGCAGCATGGCGATGGTGACGATGAAGGACAGGTAGAACCAGTTCGCCACGTAGATGTGCGGTTCCTTGCGCTTCAGGATCGTGCCGAGGAAGACAACGAGATAGGCGACCCAGACGACGGTCAGCCACAGGTCGACATACCATTCGGGCTCGGCATATTCCCTGCCGGCCGTAACACCGAGCAGGTAGCCGGTCGCGGCCATGACGATGAAGAGCTGGTAGCCCCAGAAGACGAACCAGACGAGGTTGCCGCCGAAGAGCCGTGCCCGCGAGGTGTGCTGTACGACGTAGAAGGAGGTCGCCAGCAGCGCATTGCCGCAGAAGGCGAAGATCACGCCCGAGGTGTGCAGCGGCCGCATCCGGCCGAAATTGAACCAGGGCTCGATGTTGAGGTCGGGAAAGGCGAGCTGCAGCGCCACCACGACGCCGACGAGCAGGCCGACCACCGCCCAGACCATGGTCGCGATCACGCCGTAGCGGATCGGCTCGTCCATGTAGGCGGACGGATCGGCGACGGGGACGGTCGCGAAGTTCTCCCGGCGCAGGAGCACGACGACGGAGGCAAGCAGGACGAAGGCCAGCACCCACATATGGGCGGCGAAGACTTTTTCCGTCGCGAAACCGGCGGCGAGCACGGCAAGGAAACTGCCTATGCTCAAACTGATGATCGACTGTGCGTGTCGCATGAAGGAATCCCCGACTTTTCTGTGCCGGGAACACTTCGGCGATCAAGGCCGGTTCGGCCTTGATCTATGTCAAGGTTTTGCGCGCCGCTTTCGGACAGGCTGCCGTCATCGGATCTGTTTCGGGAGCGCGTTGATGGCGGTGGACGAGAGGAGAATGGAGGCCTGGCCGCATGGCTGCGAGATCGGGTGCCTCTCGCCGGAGGACCTCGCCGGGATGGACATCGGCGAGGCGATGGCGCTGATCCATGCCCGCAAGGTGTCACTGTGCGGCGAGCTCGAGAACATCGCCGATTCGCTGCCCGGCGGGATCGACGCGCTCGACTGCCTGGTGGCGGCAAGCCGCCTCCTGCCGCTGCTGCGCCGCGCCCATGCCTTCGAGGAGGCGCGGATCTTTCCGGCCTACGACGCGCTGACGGCCGGCGGGGGACCGGCCTCGACCGCGCGGCTGCGCGCCGAGCATATCGAGGACGAATGTTTCGCCGCAGACCTGACCGAGATCCTGCTCTCGGTCGGCCATGGCGGACGGGTGGAGAATGCCGAGACCTTCGGCTTCATGCTGCGCGGCTTCTTCGAAGGGCTTCGCCGGCACATCGCCTTCGAGAACGAGCACGTCGTGCCGATCATCCGCGACGCGGCGATCAGCCGCCGGAGCGCTGTCTGAGCCGATCGATGCTGTCGACGGTGATGTGGCGGTTCTGCGCAATGCCGATCACGCCCTCGACCTTGAGCTTGGTCAGCTGCCGGCTCACCGTCTCGATGGTCAGGCCGAGGAAATCGGCGATCTCCAGGCGCGACATCGGCAGGTCGAAGGAGGTGGCGCCCGAGGCGGCGCCCGCCTCCGGATCGATGTAGCTCGCGATCAGCAGGAGATAGCTCGCCACTTTCTCGAGCGCCGTCTTGCGCCCGAGCGTCAGCATCCAGCTGCGCGCCTCGTCGAGCTCCCGGAGCGTCTGCGCGTGCAGCCGGTGTTCGAGCTCGGGCGATTCGCGGATCAGCCGGTCGATCGTCCGCTTCGGGAAGGAACAGAGCACGACGCCGGTCGCCGCCTGCGCGGTGATCGCGCTTTCGGCCTGGAACGGCCGGCCGAGGAAATCGGGGGCGAACTGCAGGCCGACGATCTGCTCGCGCCCGTCCGGCAGGCTTTTCGTCAGCTTGACCACCCCGGAGAGGATGTTCGAATAGCCCTCAACCGTCTCCGCGTCGCCGACCAGTTCGCCGCCGCTGTCGACATGGTGCTTCGACGAGGTCTTGGCCAGCGCCACGAGCTGCTCGGGCGCCAGCGCCCCGCAGACGCCGCGATGGCGCGCCTCGCAGGCCATGCAGAGCACCGGTATGCCGGCCGTGTGAACGTCCTGTCTGCGGCTCATCACCATTCCACGTCTTTGCGCGACCGCGACCGGCAGGGGGCGCAGCCGCGGCGGGTTGATCGAAATCAAGGAGCAACCAGCACCTGTGCGCGACAATAGGCCAAATCCGCCGGAAGTGAAAAGCCCCATGAATGACGCACCCGCCCTGCCCCCGATCGAGACCGCGCCGCGCTACACCAGCTATCCGACCGCGCCGCACTTCCATTCGAGCGTCGGCCCGCAGACTTTGGCGGCCTGGATCGCGGCCATACCGCCGGTCGACGAGGTCAGCCTCTATCTCCACATCCCCTATTGCGACCAGCTCTGCTGGTTCTGTGCCTGCAACACCAAGCACACGACCCGCTACCATGTCGTCGAGACCTATCTCGCCAGCCTGAAGGCGGAAATCGCGGCGGTCGCGGCGCGGCTGCCGAAGCGCGTGCGCGTCTCCTCGGTCCATTACGGCGGCGGCTCGCCGACCATCCTGACGCCCGACGACCTCACGGACCTCGACCGGGCCCTGCGCGGCGCCTTCACCCTGACCGACGATGCCGAGGTCAGCATCGAGATCGACCCGCGCGACATGGACGAGGGCCGCTACGACGCGCTCGCCCGGATCGGCGCCACCCGCGCCAGCATCGGCGTTCAGGATTTCGACACGCGCGTGCAGGCGGCGATCAACCGCCACCAGAGCTTCGCGATGACGCGCGAGGCGGTCGTCGCCTGCCGGGCGCGCGGCATCGCCTCGGTCAATCTCGACCTCGTCTACGGCCTTCCCCTCCAGACGGTGACGAGCGTTTCGGCGACCGTCGCCGAGGCGCTGACGCTGAAGCCGGACCGCATCGCGCTTTTCGGCTATGCCCATGTTCCCTGGTTCAAGAAGCACCAGACGCAGATCCGCCCGGAATGGCTGCCCGGACCTGAGGACCGGCTCGACCAGTCGGCCGCGGCACGGACGCTGATCCTTGGCGAGGCCTACGATCCGGTCGGCCTCGACCATTTCGCCCTTCCGCCGGATTCGCTGTCGCTTGCCGCCCGCACCGGCCGGCTCAGGCGCAATTTCCAGGGCTATACGGCCGACCGGGCCACGACGCTGATCGGGCTCGGGGCATCCTCGGTCAGCCAGTTCCCGCAGGGCTACGCGCAGAACGCCACGGCGGCGGCCGTCTACGAGCGGATGATCGGCGCAGGCACGCTCGCGACCGCGCGCGGCATCGCGCTCACCGACGACGACCGCGTGCGCGGCTGGATCATCGAGCGGCTGATGTGCGATTTCGGCTTTTCAACGCGCGACGCGCTCGGGCAGTTCGGCGCGGCGGCGAAGTCCGTGCTCACGGAGGCCGAGAGGATCGCCGCCGCCGAGGGCGGCACCCGTTGCCTCTGGAACGACGGCGCCTTCCGCATCACCGCCGCGGGACGGCCCTTCGTGCGCCAGATCGCCGCCCGCTTCGACGCCTATCTCCGCGACGGACCCGCACGACATTCGCTCGCCGTCTGAGCCCTTGCCGCAAGAAACGGGGACGCCAGAGCCGTCATCGTTTCCCGCCGTTCTGCTGCTCGCGTTCGAGGCGCATGCGACGCAGCGCCTCGGTCTTGCGCGCCGTCTGCGCGCGGCTTTCCTCGATGGCGTCCTTTGCCGCCTTCTTGGAAAGGTCGAAATCGCCGCGCGGCGAGGCCCCGCGCGGCCTGCGGGCGGCCTTTTCGTCCTGATCCGTCACGATCCCTGACCCTCCTCACATCGTCGGCGTGCCGTTTTCGACATTCCGGATAGGCCGGCGGCTCGGGTCGGTCATTCAATTAGTTTAACGCGGCCTCGATTGCCGGCGCCGGACGGGAATACCGAACCAAACGGCCGCTCATGCGTTTCATAGGCGTCAAACAATTCCAACGAAGGAGGTCTCCCATGGACTGGAATCGCGTCGAAGGAAACTGGAAGCAGGTCAAGGGCAAGATCAAGGAACAGTGGGGCAAGCTCACCGACGACGATCTCGACCAGATCAACGGCCGCCGCGAGCAGCTCGAAGGCAAGATCCAGGAGCGCTACGGGATCGAGAAGGACCGCGTTACGCGCGATGTCGACAGCTGGTACGGCAATCAGTCCTGGCACTGACGCTCTCGGCTTTCCCCTTCATGGACCCCGCTTCGGCGGGGTTTTCTTTTGGCTTGATCTCTGCGGCGAAATAGAACAAAATAGGAACATTCGCAGGAGGCCGGGATGCGCAATCTGGAAGACGTGCTGAACAGGACCAAGGATATCGTGGCGCAGTCGCGCGCCTTTCGCGAGCGTCAGCGCCAGTTTCGCCTCGACGTGCAGCGGATCATCGATCCGCCGGTGACGAAGACCGGACAGTTCTATTTCGTCTTCGACCGCCCGGAAGAGCCGGTCCGGCATTGATGGCGGTCGTCGAGAGAAGGCCCTGCCGGCAGTCGGACGCGATGTGGCCCTGCCTCCCGGAGGCGTCCGCTGCCGGGTATGGCGAGGTGGATGCGCTCGTCCGCCGTCACGGGGGCGATTGGCGCGCGGCGATCGCACGCCTTGCCGACGAGCGCCGTCTGCTGCGCCAGCGGCTGGCGCTGGCAGAGATCGTCCTTGGGCTCGGGGATGCGGGCCTTGCAGGCCTTTCCGGACCCGCGGACAGACGCTGACGCAACACGGGCGTCAACGCGGTTCGCGCTGGAGGTTGAGGTAGGTTGGATCGAATTCGGCAATGTGCCGCAGCGCTGCCCAGTCGAGGATCTCGATCTGGTGGTTCGCCCAGGTGAGGACGCCGTCTCCGCGCAGGCTCTGCAGCGTCTTGTTGAGATGGACGACCGACATGCCGAGCACGTCGGCAAGCACGGTCTGGGACACCGGAAACTGGAAACTGTCGCCGACGACGCGCCCGACCACCGACAGGCGCATGAAGAGTTCGCAGACGAGATGGGCAAGCTGGGCCTTGCTCGAGCGCCGCCCCATCGCCACGATCCATTCCCGATGGATGGCGGCGTCCTTCAGCGTGTCGAGCCAGAGCATCCGCGTCAGGTGCGGCTCCGTTTCCGTCACCTTGCGCAGGTCGGCATGGTCGACGACGACGATGCTGCAGGCCGACAGGGCGAGGATGCCATGGTCCATGGTCTTAAGAAGAAAGGCATGGAGGTCGACGAAGTCGCCGGCGATCTGCAGGGCGGTGATCTGGCGCCGGCCGTCCTCCAGAAGCTTGTAGCGCGCGGCGAACCCGTCGATGATCAGCGTGCTGACGCCCGGGCGGGCGCCCTGCGAGACGATGTCGCTGCCGGAACCGATGGTCGAGGCACGGCAGCAGATCGCCCGCAGGATCGCCTTCTCCTCCTCCGAGAGAACGTCACGGCATTCGAGATTGGCGAACAGGCATTCGATCACGAAACGCTCCAGATCGTGCGGTTTGCGCCGCGCCGCCGCGAGGGGAGAGCGGCCGGCCGGGACGGGCCGACCACGGAAAGCCACGGCGGACGCGTCTAAAATCCCGATGAAATCTAGGAAGGGACGAGAGGAAGTCACGGACGGAGGCGCAAATTTTGTCGCCCGCGGCGTCAGGAGGGCATGGTGCCGTCATGATTGCAGAAGCAGAGATCGAAACGCAGCCGCACCACGACACGGGTGACGTGCGCCTCGTCGCGGACATGCACCTCGAGCGGCCGGTCGCTGCCCGGCGGTCCGTCATGGGCGATTTCGGTCAGCACGGTCTTGGCCTCGGCGATGGCGTCGCCGACATCGGCAAAGTCGAAGGGCTGCTCGATCGAGACGACGCCGTCCTGGTCGTGCACGTCGAAATAGAAGGTTGGCATACCGTCACCGCTCATTTCGGATTGCAGACACGAGACGCGCGCTCGCAGGCCATGCGCCCACAACGCTTGCGGGCGCAGATGGTTCAACGCCCCTGCCTCCCCCTCCAGCCGCGGCGAGGGCGTTCCGGCGACATAGGAGACGGGCGTGGCCGAAGAACACCGGCATGGCGGGAACAAAGTGCCGCCCGAGAAAGTTTTCAGGTCAACCGAAAGCCAAGGAAAGGAAGTGGACCATGCTTAAAGGTATTGCACTCTGGCTGATGGGCGTCCCGCTCGCCGTCATCGTTCTTCTTTACATGTTCGTTTTCTAATACGAACAGCAAAACGCGCCGGTCTTCGCATGAGGACGGCGCCGTTCCCGTCGGCTCTTCTCATTTAGGAAGAGCGACGGCTGCGTCACACGGTCGTCGCAGGCGCGTGACAGGGGTGGCGCACCTTATAAATTCGTCAATGCGGCCCGCGGCGTCGGTTGAACAACCTCCCCTGCCCGGACGAACGAGGGAGGTCATCCGGCCGGAGCACTGTCATGCAGAACCGATCATCCCTTCTGTCCCACCTTATCTGCGGCGCGCTCGGCTTCACCTTCACGCTGGCGGCGGCCAATGCCGGACTGGCGCGCCTGCTTGACGCCTGCATCATCGCCATGCAGTAGTGGATCCGCGCCTCCCCTTCGGGAAGGCCGGGCTTTCCGGAAACGCGCGACGGCATGCCATGATGCAGAATGCCGGTCCCTCATGCGGAACCGGAACACGGGTCGCGCATTCTTGCCGCTCCGAAATCCCTTCCATACGCAGCAAGGACGAACCCATGAAGATCAGGGCCGGTTTCACCATCGCCTATGAATGCCCGCAGGAGACCGTGATGATCCTGGCGCTGAACATCCATCCCTCGCGCCGGGCCGACCTGCTCACCGAGCAGGTGCTCACCTTTGACCCGCCGGTCGACGCGCGCGGTTATCTCGACGGTTTCGGCAACGCCTGCACCCGCATCATCGCCCCCGCCGGCATGACGACCATCTCGACGGAGTTCGAGATCTACGACGACGGCCTGCCGGAACCCTTGCCCGTCCACGCCGTGCAGCACGAGATCAAGGACCTGCCCGACGACATCCTCGTCTACCTGCTCGGCAGCCGCTACTGCGACACCGACCGGCTCGCCGATTTCGCCTGGAAGACGTTTGCCCATGTGACGCCCGGCTGGCCGCGCGTGCAGGCGATCCTCGATTTCGTCCACGGTCACATCACTTTCGACTACCAGAAGGCGAATGCGATGCGCTCCGCCCATGACGGCTTCCTGGAGAAGACGGGCGTCTGCCGGGACTTCGCCCATCTGGCGATCACGCTCTGCCGATGCATGAATATTCCGGCACGCTACTGCACCGGCTATCTTGGCGATATCGGCGTGCCGAAGGACCCCAATCCGATGGACTTCAGCGCCTGGTTCGAGGTCTATCTCGGCGGCAACTGGCACCAGGTCGATGCCCGCCACAACACGCCGCGCATCGGCCGCATCCTGATGGCGACCGGCCGCGACGCGACCGACGTTGCGCTGTCGACCGCCTTCGGCCCGGCGCTGCTCAAGCAGTTCGACATCGTCACCGACGAGATCGCCACAGAGGAAAGCGTCACGGCCTGAAGGGACGGCGGGAACAATGTCGTGATCGGCGCGTTGTTCGTCCCATCGGAGCCGTGACCCATCCCGGCCCCGGCGCCGCCCTGGCTCCCAAGGCAGGCGGCCCGATTGAGCCCGCCGGACCTCCTCCCCCGGCGGGCATCTTTTTGCCGGCGGGACGGCCATCGGAAGGGGATGCCCATGCAGGAAACGCTTGACGAGCTTGGCGCCCGGACGAATGCGCACAGGCAGCTCCTCGTCCACCTGGTTACGCTGCTCGCCGGCCAGCCCGGTGGCGCGCAGGCGCTCGAACGCCTCGCCGAAGAAACCGAATCCGTCGTCGATCACGAGGAAGACCCTGGCGTGACCACACCGTCCGCCTATGGCGTCCAGGCCCGGACGAACGCGGAAATGTGCCGCATCCTGAGAGACGGCCTCGAACGCAGCGCGCGCCAGGCCGACCCCACCTCCCCCCGCGAGGAATAACCGATCCCGGGGATGCCCCGGCAAAACGGCCGCCGGACCGATCGTCCGGCGGCCGTCGCTGTCGTGGCGATGTTCAGGCAGCCTTCTTCTTGCCCTTGGTGTTCGCGGATGTGCCGGCGAGATCGCTCAGGGCCATGTCCGTCGCCGATTCTTCGGCGAGCGTCGCCGCGAAGAGGTCGGCCGCCTCCTTCATGCCGAGCTGGGTGGCCCAGGCCTTCAGCGTTCCGTAGCGGGTGATCTCGTAATGCTCGACCGCCTGCGCCGAGGAAATCAGGCCGGCATCGAGCGCGGGAGACCCCTTGAATTCCTCGATGATCTCCTCGCCCTCGGCAATGATGCCCTGGATCGCCTCGCAGGTCTTGCCGCGCGCCGGCTTGCCGATCAGCTCGAACACCTGCTGCAGCCGCTCCACATGGGTTTCCGTCTCGCTCTTGTGCTTCTCGAAGGCGGCCTTCAGTTCCTGCGACTGGGCGGCCCGCGCCATTTTCGGCAGCGCCTTCAGGATCTGGCGCTCCGCGTAGTAGATGTCCTTGACCGTATCCAGGAAGAGGTCGTTCAACGTCTTTTCTGCCATGTCGCGTCTCCTTGGTTGCGAGGCAGGTTGAACCGGAGAAAGGACGATTCGTTCCGGCCGGCGCGTAAGAATCAGCACCCGCCCTGAAGCACGCCCGACGGGCGATCGTCTGGGACCGGACGTCAATCCGTGACGCGGCCGTCCTGCGGAGCAGCGAGCGGATCCTGTGAGGACCCGGCAACGGGAGGAGAGGCTCTCTCGATGGTCAGGACGCAGCCGTTCGCATCCCTGACCTCGGCGATGAACCCGATCGCGGCAGGACGGCAACGGCCTCCGCATCGGCCGGCAGCGTCTGCCGGGCATCGCCGCGACCGGGGACGCGCCGGTGACGGCCGGCCTGCGCGCCGAGGACATCGCCATGACCCTCTCGGCACGGACGGCACTGCCTTTGGTCTCGACCCTGTCGAGGAACCTGGACCGCAACGCCCGCTGCACGGCAGGATCGAGGACCAGTTCTTCCTGCTGGCGACCGGCGCGGAACAGGTGGACGGATCGAGCAGGCCCGGGCAAGCCGCACCGGTGCCGGCGCCCGCCCGCTGAGGAGGCCGGGCGAAAACCGCCTCAGCTCCGGAACGTATAGTCCTCGATCGACTGCGGCTTCATCTCGATCGAGAAGCCGGGAAGGGAGGGCGGCATGTAGGCGGCGTTCTCGATCCGGCAGGGGTCGAGGAAATGCTCGTGCAGGTGATCGACGAACTCGATGACGCGACCCTCCTTGGTGCCGGAGACGACGAGGTAGTCGATCATCGACAGGTGCTGCACATATTCGCACAAGCCCACGCCGCCGGCATGGGGCCAGACCGGCAACCCGTATTTCGCCGCCATCAGCAGCACCGCCAGCACCTCGTTCAGCCCGCCCATGCGGCAGGAATCGATCTGGACGATGTCGATCGCGCCATTGGCGATCATCTGCTTGAAGATGATGCGGTTCTGGCACATCTCGCCGGTCGCGACCTTGACCGGCGCGATCGCCTCGCGGATCGCGCGGTGGCCGAAGACGTCGTCCGGGCTCGTCGGCTCCTCGATGAAGAACGGCTTGTAGACGGAGAGTTCCTTCACCCAGTCGATCGCCTGGCTCACCTCCCAGACCTGGTTGGCGTCGATCATCATGTAGCGCTCGTCGCCGATCACCTCGCGGGCGATCCTGAGCCGGCGCTTGTCATCTTCCAGATCGCGCCCGACCTTCATCTTGATATGGGTGAAGCCCTCATCGACCGCTTCCTGGCAGAGCCGGCGCAGCTTCTCGTCGCCGTAACCGAGCCAGCCGGCCGAGGTCGTGTAGCAGGGATAGCCTTCCCGCTTCAGGATCTCGATCCGCTCCGCCTTGCCGGCCTCGGCCGCCTTCAGGATGGCGAGCGCCTCCTCGGGCGTCAGCGCGTCGGTCAGGTAGCGGAAGTCGACGATGGAGAGGATTTCTTCAGGGCTCATCTCGGCGACGAGCTGCCAGACCGGCTTGCCGGCCTCCTTGGCGAGCAGGTCCCAGACGGCGTTGACGACGGCGCCGACGGCGAGATGCATCGCGCCCTTGTCCGGGCCGATCCAGCGCAGCTGGCTGTCGCTCGTCACATGGCGCCAGAAGCGGCCGGGGTTTTCGCGCACCCAGCCGAGATCGAGCCCGACGACGAGATGGGCGAGCGCATCGATCGCGGCGCAGCAGATCTCGTTGCCGCGGCCGATGGTGAAGGTCAGGCCGTGGCCGGTGAGATCGGCCCGGTCGGTCGCAAGCACGACATAGGCCGCGGAATAATCCGGGTCGGGGTTCATCGCGTCCGAGCCGTCGAGGCTCTTCGAGGTCGGGAAGCGCAGGTCGATCGAGCGCAGGCCGGTGATCTTGGTCATGAATGCGTCCTCCTTGATCCTGTTCAGATGTCGGCGCGAAACGTCTGCTTCTGCGTGCCGAGCCCGTCGATGCCGAGCTCGACGACGTCTCCGGGCTTGAGATAGCGCGGCGGCTTGAAGCCCATGCCGACGCCGGGCGGCGTGCCGGTGGAGATGACGTCGCCCGGATGCAGCGACATGAACTGCGAGAGGTACGAGACGAGGAAGGCGACGCCGTAGACCATCGTCCTCGTCGTGCCGTCCTGCACCGTCTCGCCGTTGACCGTCAGCCACATCTTCAGGTTCTGCGGGTCGGCGACCTCGTCCTTCGTCACCAGCCAGGGACCGATCGGGCCGAAGGTGTCACAGGACTTGCCCTTGGTCCACTGGCCGGCCCGCTCGATCTGGAAGGCGCGCTCGGAGACGTCGTGCGAGACGCAATAGCCGGCGACATGGTCGAGCGCCTCGGCTTCCGTCACATATTTGGCTGTCTTGCCGATGACGACGCCGAGCTCGACCTCCCAGTCGGTCTTCTCCGAGCCGCGCGGGATCAGAACGTCGTCGTTCGGGCCGACAATCGCGGACGTCGCCTTCATGAAGATGACCGGCTCCGGCGGCACCGCCATGCCGCTCTCGGCGGCGTGGTCGGAATAATTGAGCCCGATGCAGATGAATTTTCCGGTACCGGCGACACAGGCACCGATGCGGCCATCCTCCAGCACCGGCAGGCTCGCGGGGTCGAGCGCCGCGAGTGTCACCAGTCCCTCGGGCGAGATCGCCGTGCCGCCGATATCGGACACGTGAGCGGAGAGGTCGCGGATCGTGCCGTCGCTGTGAAGGAGAGCGGGCTTTTCCTGGCCGGGTTGGCCGACGCGCATCAGTTTCATCGAAAACGTCCTGTTGGAATGTCAGATGGTCCAGCCGCCGTCGATGGCATAGGCCTGGCCGGTCGTATAGGTGGCGGTGGCGAGATAGACGGCGAGGTCGGCGATTTCCTCCGGCGTGCCGATGCGGCCGATCGGCTGGCGGGCGATGAAGGCAGCGCGCGCCGCCTCGAAATCGCCCTGGGCGCGCAACCGGTCCTGCAACGACGGGCTTTCGACCGTGCCGGGGCAGATGGCGTTGCAGCGGATGCCCTGCGCCACGTAATCGGCGGCGACCGACTTGGTCAGGCCGATCACGGCGGCCTTGGTGATCGTGTAGGCGGCCCGGTTCGGCACGCCCTTGATGCTGGAGGCGACGGAGGCCATGTTGACGATGGCGCCGTCCTTCTTCTCCAGCATCGTCGGCAGCACGGCGCGGATCATCCGTACCATGGCGCGCACATTGAGGTCGAAGGCGAAATCGAGATCGCGCTCGCTCATCTCGAGGATCGTGCCGGCGTGGACGAAGCCGGCGCAGTTGAACAGCACGTCGAACGGGCCGGTCTCGGCGACGACGGATGTCACGGCCTCGTCCTTCAGCACGTCGAGCACGCGCGTGGTGACTGCCACCTCGCCGTCGAGGCTTTTCAGCGCGTCGGCATTGATGTCGGTGGCGACGACGCTGGCACCGGCGCGGGCGAAGGCGAGCGCAGAGGCGCGGCCGATGCCCTGCGCGGCGGCGGTGACGAGGACATTTTTGCCGTGAAGCGGGAGGGACATGGAATGCTCCTTGTGACGTGCGTCAGGCGGCCGGGCGACGCTCGACGACATAGATGTGGTCCGCGGCGAGCACGACGGCGCCGGCCTGGTTGATCACTTCGGTGCGCTCGATCACCCGGCCGAAGCCGGCACGCTTCGGATCGTCCTCCTTGGCCGTGATCGTCACCCGCGTGCGGATCGTGTCGCCGATGAAGACCGGCCTGACGAAGCGCATGCGGTCATAGCCGTAGGAGAAGGCGACCGGGTTGACGACGCTCGCCGTCAGGCCGACGCCGATCGAAAACACCATCGTGCCATGGGCGATGCGCTGGCCGAAGGGCGTCGTCTTCATGAACTCGGCATCCATGTGATGGGGGAAGAAATCGCCGGTATGGCCGGCATGGACGACGAAATCCGTCTCGGTGATCGTCCGGCCGAACGTCTCCCGGCTGTCGCCGATCGCATAGTCCTCGAAATACTTCGTCTGTTCCATGGTTCGTCCTGTCAGGGGCGCTTCGCGAGCGGCGTTGCCGGAGACGCGCTGGAGGCATAGGCCGCCTCGACGAGCGCCATGGTCATCCACGCATCCTCGACGGAGGAGACGAGGGTCGTGTCCTCGCCGGAGGCAAAACGTTGAAGATTGGCCATACGGCCGGTGAAGGCATCGGGGAACCAGGTTCCCGTCAGCGGCACGGAAATCCAGCCGGCCCCGCCTCTCGGGTGGATCTCCAAGATGTCCGGCTCGCCGCGCGGATAATCGAGATTGACGCCGAGTTGCAGATAGGCAGCACCCTCCGTGCCGGAGATGGTGAAGCCGCAGGCCTGGTGCCGCCGACCGAAGCGGTGGTCGTGGTTGATCGAGAGGGCGCAGCGGACGCTTTCGCCATAGTCGAGGATCGCCGTCGTGCGGGTCTGGGCCATCGTGTGGGCGGGATGGCCGATTGACTTGGCATGCACGCCGTTCGGATCGCCGAGCAGTTCGCGGATGACATCGAGATAGTGGATCGAGTGCATGGCGATCTCGATGCGCGGCAGGCCTTCGAGGAAGGACCAGAGATGCCAGGGCGTATCAAGCACGAGATGCACGTCGACATCGACGACCTCGCCGAGCAGGCCTTTGCCGATCGCGTCCTTCAGCGCCAGCATCATCGGCGCGAAGCGGAGCTGGAAATTGACGGCGGCCTTGAGGTTTTTCCGCCGGCAGATGTCGAGAATCTCCGTGGCGGCGACAAGATCCGCGCCCATCGGCTTCTGGATCAGCACGGCGGCGCCGTCCGGTAGGCTTTCAAGCACTTTCGCGTGCGCCGCCGGCGGCGTTGCGAGATCGAAGACGGCGCCTTCGACGGCAACGGCCTCCTCGACGGACGCATAGGCCGTGACACCCCAGGTCTTCGCCAGCGCCTTCGCCTTGACATGGTCCGGATCGTAAAGCCCGGCGACCGGAAAGCCGCCCTTGCGATAGGCGGGGACATGCGCGTCGCCGACGATCGAACCGGCGCCGAAAATGACGATCGGGCGCGGGCGCGACGGCACAGGCCAGGACTGGATAAGGGAGGTGGGGTCGACATCAGGCATGGAAGAACACCTCTTCCATCGACGCCCACCATTCGCCCTCCTTCCGCGTCTCCAGCGGCGACTGGCAGGGCATGCAGACGGCCCACCATTCCTGCGTTTTCGGGTCGGCCGCCATCTTCGCCATATCGGCGGCGTAGTCCGCGCCGTGATATTCGAAGAAGGAGAAGAGCAGGTTTTCCGGCTCCTTCAGGAAGATGGAATAGTTTTTGATGTTGCAGGCGGAGATCATCGCCAGCACTTCGGGCCAGACGGCGGCGTGCAGGCGCTTGTAGTCCTCGATCTTTTCCGGCTTCAGGCCGATCACCATGCCGATGCGCTGCATCCTGCCCTCCCTCACCGGATCTCGCGGCTGAATTCGGCGATCGCGCGGCTGCCGATCGCGTCCCAGTCCCACTCGATGCCGAGGCCCGGCGTCATCGGCGCCAGCGCCATGCCGCCTTCTATCGCCAGCCGCGAGGTGGTGATGTCATCGAGCTGCGGAATATATTCGACATATTTTCCGTTCTGCACGGCGCAGGTGAGGCTGACATGCAGCTCCATCAGGAAATGCGGGCAGACGGGGATGTCGAAGGCTTCCGCCGCATGCGCCACCTTCAGCCAAGGGGTGATGCCGCCGATGCGGCCGGCATCGACCTGCACGATCGAGCACCCGCCCTTCTGCATGTATTCGCGAAAATGCCGGATCGAATAGAGCGATTCACCGATGGCGATCGGGGTCGAGGTCGATCGATTGAGCCGCACATGGCCGTCGATGTCATCGGCCGGCAGCGGTTCCTCCAGCCAGGCGAGGTCGAGCTCGCTGAGCCGCTCGGCCCGGCGGATCGCCTCGTCGACGGCAAAGCCCTGGTTGGCGTCGGTCATGATCTCGTAGCCGTCGCCGACCGCCTTCCTCACCGCCGACAGCCTGGCATAGTCCTCGGAGCCATGCGGCTTGCCGATCTTCACCTTGGAACCGCGAAACCCCTTCGATTGCGCGTCCAGCGCATCCTCGACCAGCGCTTCGGCCGGGATGTGCAGCCAGCCTCCCTCGGTGGTGTAGAGCGGGCAGCGGTCCTTCGCGCCGCCGGCAAGCTTCCACAGCGGCAGCGTCTGCTTTCGCGCACGCAAATCCCAAAGGGCCGTGTCGATGGCGGCAAGGGCGATGGCGGTGATCGCACCGATCGTCGTCGCGTGGGTCAGAAACTCCAGCTCGTGCCAGATCGCCTCGATGCAATCGGCGTCGCGGCCGATCAGGCGCGGCGCCAGATGATCGGCGAGAAGCCGCATCACGGAGGAGCCGCCGGTGCCGATCGTGTAGCTGTAGCCGGTGCCCACAGCCCCGTCCGAATCCGTAATGGTGACGAGCGGCGTTTCCTGGCTGACAAAGCTCTGGATGGCGTCGGTGCGCTCGACCTTCGGGCGAAGGTCGACCATGGCGAGCTCGATGCGTTCGATCCGTGCCATGTCAGGCCCTCAAGGTTGCGCCGCTGTCGCGGTCGAAGAGATGGGCCTGCGACAGATCGAAGCAGAACGGCAAGGTCTCGCCCGGGGTCAGCCGGCGCGGGTTGAGCATGCGGCCGACCCATTCGGCGCCGCCGAACGAGGAGAAGACGAGCGTCTCGTTGCCGAGCGGCTCGGTCAGGATCACCGGCAGGTCGAGTGTGTGGACGTCGGCCTCGTGGCCGGAATGGATGCCGTGGCCGGCGGGGTAAAGATCGTCGGGGCGCAGGCCGAAGGTGACCTTCCGTCCGGCGGAAACACGATCGCGGAAACGGGCCGGCAGCGGCAGGCGGTCGCCATTGGCAAAGACCAGTTCACCGCCCGAGACCTCGGCATCCTTCAGGTTCATCGGCGGCGAACCGATGAAGCCGGCGACGAATTTCGACTTCGGCCGCTGGAACACATCCTCCGGCGTGCCGACCTGCTCAATATGGCCGTCGCGCATGATGACGATGCGGTCGGCGAGCGTCATCGCCTCGACCTGGTCATGGGTGACGTAGATGACGGTCGACTGCACTTTTGCGTGGAGTTTCTTGATCTCGACGCGCATCTGCGTCCTGAGCTTGGCATCGAGGTTCGACAGCGGCTCGTCGAAGAGGAAGACGTCCGGATCGCGCACGATCGCCCGGCCCATGGCGACGCGCTGGCGCTGACCGCCGGAGAGCTGCGACGGGCGCCGGTCGAGGAGATGGGTGAGGTCGAGCGTCTTTGCCGCCTCCTCGACCTGCGGCGCGATCTGCTGCGGCGTCTGCCCGGCGATCTTCAGCGAGAAGCCCATGTTTTCGCGGACCGTCATGTGCGGATAGAGCGCATAGGACTGGAAGACCATGGCGAGGTTTCTCGCGCGCGGCGGCAGGTCGTTGACGATGCGACCGCCGATCCTCAGGTTTCCGCCGGAGATCGGCTCCAGCCCGGCGATCATCCGGAGCGTCGTCGACTTGCCGCAGCCGGACGGGCCGACCAGCGCGATGAACTCGCGGTCGGCGACCTCCAGATCGATGCCATGGACCACTTCGACCGCGCCGTAACGCTTGACCAGCTTTTCGAGGGTGACGGTTGCCATGGACTATCCTTTGACGGCGCCGGAAGTGAGCCCGGACACGAGATGCTTCTGCACGACGAAGGTGAGCACGAGGGCGGGGATGATCATGACCACGGCGAGCGCGCACATGCCGCGCCAGTCGATGGTGAACTCCGCCGTATAATCGAGCAGGCCCACGGGCAGGGTCTTGGAATTGACGGAACGGGTGAGCTGCGAAGCGAGCGCGAACTCGTTCCAGGAGGTGAGGAAGGCGAAGATGCCGGCGGACGCGATGCCGGGGCCGGCGAGCGGAAACTCCACCTGCCAGAAGGCCTGCCAGCGGGTGCAGCCGTCGATCTGCGCGGCCTCGGCGAGATCCTTCGGCACCTGGCGGAAGAAGCCGTCGATCAGCCAGATGGTGAAGGGCACGTTCAGCGCCACATAGGCCGCGATCAGGCCGAAATGCGTGTCGATGATGCCGAGCTTCGAATAGACGAAGAAGAGCGGCAGCGACAGGGCGATGCCGGGCACCGTGCGTGTCAGCATCAGGCCGAGGAAGATCGAGGACTTGGCGCGGAAGCGGAACCTTGCGAAGGCATAACCGCCGGCCATGCCGATCGCGAGCGCGATCGCCGTCGAGGTGACGGAGACGATCAGCGAATTGCGGAAATATTCGATGATCGGGATGCCGCCCTGGCCGACGCCGGAGAACATCGCGACATAGGCGTCGAGGGAGAGATCCTGCGGCACCCAGACCGGCGGCTTCGCCATGATCTCGACCGTCGGGCGGAAGGAGGCGAGCACGATCCAGAGCCCCGGCAGGCAGATGACGGTCATCGCCAGGAACAGGCCGATCTTGTGAGCGGCCGACAGGAGGATGCCGTTGATGCGGGCCTTCGCGTTCTCGTTCATCGTCGCTCTCCCCTTACCATTCGGCCGCGATCTGGGTCCGCGCCGCCGAGAGCTTGCGGAAGAAATAGACGGTGAAGAGGATGGAGAGCAGGATCGCCACATAGGCCATGGCATTGGCGAGCCCCATGCGGGCATCGGCATAGGCGGTGCGCGACACGAGCGTCCAGAGCAGCTCGGTGCGCTTGGCCGGGCCGCCATCGGTCATGATCTTGACGATGTCATAGGCGCGCGCCACGTCGAGCGAGCGGATGGTCATGGCGATATAGGCAAACGGCATGATGAACGGCCAGGTGACGTAGCGGAAGGTCTGAAAGGGCGTGCAGCCGTCGACGCGCGCCGCCTCGATCGGCTCCTTCGGCATGGCGAGCAGGCCGGCGAGGATGAGGATGGCGAAGACCGAGGTCGACGACCAGACTTCCGCGACGAGGATGGCGATGAAGGCGAGGGTGCCGTCGATCAGCCACGGGATCGCCTGCGTCATCAATCCCAGCGATTGCAGCGCGTTGTTCACCAGGCCGATATTGTCGTTGAACATGAATTTGAACTGGAAGCCGACGAGGATCGGCGAGAACATCATCGGGAACATCATGATGGTGCGCAGGATGCGCTGGCCGCGCGTCGCCTTCTCGACCAGCATCGCAAGGCCGAGGCCGAGCAGCATCTCCACGTTCAACGCCACGGTGAGCAGCAGCACGGTCCGGCCGAAGGCCGTCCAGAACTCGATGTCGGCGAGGATGCGCGCATAGTTGCGGAAGCCGACAAACGTGTAGAGCGAGGCCGGCTGCGTCAGCCGGAAGGGCGTGAAGCTCGAATAGAGCGACAGGATCAGCGGAATGATCACCACCGCCGCCAGCACCAGGATGGCGGGCAGCAGAAGCAGAAAGGGTGCCGGCGGTCTCCAGCCTTTCATATCGGCTTCTCCTGAACTTTCACGAATGCGGGGGACGATGGCGCCCGTCGGGGCAGGCCTCGTCCGGAACGCCAGACGGCGTGAAGGGCAGCGCCGGTCGGAACCGGCGCCGCCCGGGGGACAGTCTCAAAGCGCGCCGGCGTCCTCGAGGATCTGCGTCGCCTTGGCGGCGGCGGCATCCAGCGCTTCCTTCGAGGTCTTGTCGCCGAGGATGGCGGCCTGAAGCTCCGGATAGACGGCGTTGGAGATCTCGATCCAGGACGGCGTCTGCGGCACGGCGAAGGCGTGCTTGGCGGCTTCCTGGAACGCCGTCAGCACTTCCTTCTTGTAGGGATCGCCGGCGGCCTGCGCGACATCCCAGTCCCAGACGGCGGTGCGGGTCGGCAGCGGGCCGGCGGCGGCTTCCAGCTTCTGGCTGTCCTCGTTGGTGAGGAACCAGACGAGCGAGGCGGCCGCCTCCTTGGCGGCGCAGCTCTCGGTTACCGAGAAGCCGTGATGGCCGGACCAGCCGGTGCGCTTGCCCGACGATCCCGCCGGCTGCACCTTGACGCCGACATTGCCGGCGACCTTGGAGGACTTCGGGTCGTTGAAGAAGGTCGCCCATCCGGGCCAGTCGAGATTGAGCGCGATCGTGCCCGAAGCAAAACCCTGGCCGAGATCGTCCCAGAGATAGTTGGTGGTGCCGGCCGGAACCGCCTTCGCCTTGTAGAGGTTGACGAACCAGTCGAGCGCGCGCACGCCGGCTTCGGAGTTGAAGGCGGGCCTGCCGTCCGCGTCGAGATACTCGCCGCCCTCGGCGACCAGCATCTCGTAGAAGCGGCCATTGATCGCCTCTTCCTTGCCGGCGAACTGGGTGCCGTAGAAATCCGGCGGGCTGGCGAAGAAGGTCGCCTGGTCGGTCACCTGCTGCCAGGTGTCCGGCGGCGCGAGATCGTAGCCGTATTTCTCCTTGAAGGCGGCCTTCTTGGCGTCATCTTCGTAGAGGCTCTTCTGGTAGTAGAGCGCCGAGACGTCGAACTGGGCGCGCGGCAGCATGACGAGCTTGCCGTCGAGCGTCGAGGCCGCGATGTTGGCCGGCACGAAGGCGTCGATCTCCTCCTTCGGCAGCAGCGCCGAGAGGTCGGTGTAGATATCCGGGTATTGCGGCGCGAAGGACGAATGGTTCGAGGCGACGCACCAGGTGATGTTGCCGGTGGCGATGTCCGACTTGATCTCCTTGTCGAGCTCGAAGTGGTTCTTCTTCGACAGCACGTTCACCTTCGCCCCGGTCGCCTTCTCCCAGTCGGCGATGCGCGCGTAGAGCGCCTCATACTGCTGCCCGCCGATGAGTTTCGCATCGACGGTGACGCCTTCGAATTTTCCCGGCAGATCCGCAGCCATCGCGGACCCCGCCAGCACGCAGAGCACTGCACCGGCCGCGACGCCCGCTCGCAATCTCGACATGTTATCCTCCCGTTTCACAGCCCTCACCCATAAGAGCTTCATTCATATACAAACCAATTATTCATTCATCGTCAAGCCTTCCGCCGTATTTCCCGCCATTTCCCCATTGTCAGCCGCACATTCTGCGCCTATGAATTTCATCATTCACTGGAGGGGCCCACGTGTCGGAAGACGAAAGCGATCGCTACCGCGCGCCGGCGCTCGACAAGGGGCTCGACATCCTGGAGCTTCTCGCCGCCGTCGACGGCGGCCTGACCCAGGCGGAGATCGCCAAGCGGCTCGACCGCAGCCCGAACGAGTTCTATCGCATGCTCGACCGGCTGGTGAGACGCGGCTACGTCACCCGCATCGACGGCGATCGCTTCTCCCTGACATTGAAGCTCTTCGGGCTGGCGCAACTGCATGCGCCGGTCCGCCGGCTCGTCTCCTTCGCCGTGCCGCTGATGCGGGAACTGGCCGAATCCTCGCGCCAGGCCAACCAGCTCGTCGTCTTCGACCGGGGGAATGCCGTGGTCATCGCCCAGCAGGAAGCGCCGGGCTACTGGGGCATTTCCATCCGCGTCGGCTCGCGCATCAGCCTGTTCGACACCGGCTCCGGCCATGTCCTGCTCGCCTTCCGCTCGGCGCGCGAGCGCGAGCGCATGGTCGCGGAAAACGGCAACGGCCTGGAGAGCCGGATGACCCCGGATTTTCTCGCCCGGCTGGAACTGATCCGCTCGCGCGGCTACGAGATGATGCCGAGCGCCCAGACCGCCGGCGTCATCAACCTCTCCTCCCCCGTGCTCGGCGCCGACACCATGGCGATCGCGGCGCTGACGGTGCCCTACATCACCCTGATCAACACGCCCGTCGCCCCGGACATCTCGACGACGATCCAGCTCCTCGGCGAGACGACGCGGCGGCTTTCCGAAATGGCCGGCGCCGGACTGACGGACGAACGGACGTAAAAATTCGTATTTGAACGGGCGATTTTCCTGTGGCAGGGTCGTCGCCATCCCGAGGAGCGCTGATGATCATCGACACCCACCTGCATCTCATCTATCGCGACCGGCTCGCCTATCCCTGGCTTGCCGGCGTGCCGGCGCTTGATGCCGACTTCCCCTACGAGACCTATGCGGGCGAGGCGCGGCGCCTCGGCATCGGCGCGGCATTGCACATGGAGGTCGACGTGGCGGAGGCGGACATCGCTGGCGAGACGGCGATGGTGAAGGGTCTGGCCGGGGCTCCCGGCAGCCTGCTCGCCGGCGCGATCGTCGCCTGCCGGCCCGAATCGCCTGCCTTTGCCGGCGAACTCGACAGCGCCCTCGCCGATCCCTTCGTGCGCGGCTTTCGCCGGGTGCTGCATGTGATGCCCGACGACCTCTCGGAAGGCGCGCTCTTCCGCGAGAACATCCGCCGGCTCGCAGGAACCCGCCTCGCCTTCGATCTCTGCGTGCTGCCGCACCAGATCGACAGGGCGATCGCGCTCGCCGATCTCGCGCCGGACGTCTCCTTCGTCCTCGACCATTGCGGCGTGCCGGACATCAGGGGCGGCGGCTTCGGCGCCTGGGAGGGCCCGCTGGCCGCGATCGCAAAACGTCCGAACGTCACGGTCAAGCTGTCCGGCATCCCCGCCTATGGCGCGGACACCTGGACGCTCGAGGATCTGAAACCCTATTTCGCCCATGTGGCGGAGCGTTTCGGCTTTTCCCGCATGGTCTGGGGCAGCGACTGGCCGGTCTGCACGCTGGGCGGCGGACTGTCGACCTGGATCGGCGCGACGCACGCGTTGCTGTCCGGTGTCAGCCGGGAGGAGAAGGCGGGAATTCTCGCCGGCAACGCGGCGCGGCTCTGGCGGATCGACCGGCCGGCGTGACGGCGCCGCAGCCGCAGACGCGGCGGAAGCGCTTTCCGCCACGCTGCCCGGGGCAGCAGCCGACGGGAGGCGGATCGGCCCGCTCGAAAGCCCTTATCGAAAGCTTTCGAGGAACAGGTCGTTGAGATCGGCGATCGCCTGTCGCGCCGGCTCCCGGCCCGTGACGGCGCGGTTGATGCGCTGCGACGCCGCCTCCTGGAACGGCATGTAACCGTCATGGCGCGGCCGCAGCCAGGCGCCCTCCAGCGTGGCGCGGGTGTTGCGGTAGAAGCCGAGCGTGGCGGCGTTCGCGGCGTCGTCCTCCCAGCCCGCCGCATGGCCCGGCTGGCCGCCGGAGCGCCAGTAGCGATCCTTCTGCACGCCTGCGCCGGCGATCCAGTAGGCGACGTCGATCGCCGCGTCGCGATGGGCGGAGAAGGCGGAGACGGCGATCCCCGTGCCGCCGAGCGCGGAGCCGATCGGCCCGTGCGTGCCCGCCACCGGCATGTCGGCAAAGGCGATCCGGTGCGCGCGGAATCCGTCGAGCGCGTAGCTGACATAGCCGTAGACCAGCGGCGCCAGGATGGCGGACGAACCGGCCTCGCCCATCCGGTCGAGCACGGCGATCGGGTCCATGTCGAGGCAGGCGGGATCGCAGAGGCTTGCCAGTTCGCGGATCATCTCGATCGCCCGCGCACCGATATCGGCGTCGGCGAAGGGTGCATCCGGCGTGACCGAGCAGGGACGTCCGAGATTGCCGCAGAGCGTGAACAGGCACATCAGCGAATGGGGCGGGCGCAGCGGCAGGAGAACCGCGCCGGTCCCCGCCAGCGCCATGACCGCGTCCCACGTCGCCGGCGGTGCATCGAGCCGGTCGGGGCGAAAGGCGAGCACCTGGGTCGCCGCGTCGATCGGGAAGGCCCATTGCCGGCCCTGCCAGTTGTAGCTCGGGAAGGAGGCGCCGACGGTGCCCTGCGCCAGCGCGGCAAAGTCCGCCGCGCGCTCGGCGCGATCGAGCGGCGCGAGGCAGTTCTCCGCGGTGATCTGCCCGACATGCGGATGGTCGATGACGATCAGGTCGTAGCGGCGCGCCAGTTCCTCGACCGGAAAACTCTCGAAATCCTGCAGCGAGCGCTTGTCCCAGTCGATCGCAACCCCGGTCAACGCCCGCCAGTCCGCCGAGCAGGCGACCATCGGATCAAAGCCGCGCGGATGGCTCCAGGTCATGCCCTTCAGCGTGATCGACATCAGGCGAACTCCGCGCGGATCTTCGCCGTGTGCTCGCCGACCTTCGGCGCGGCCCGTCCGGAGACGGGCCGGCGGCCGTCGACGCGGACGGGGCAGCGGGTGGTGTCGATCGTCACGCCGTCGTCGCGGGTCACCGTCTGCAGCATGTCGAGCAGGCGGAAGCCCTCGCTCGCCATCAGGTCCGGCCATTCGAGCACGCGCGAACACCAGATGTCGGCGGGTTCGAGGATCGACAGCCAGTGATCGACGGTTTCCGAGGCGATCCTTTCGGCGATCAGGCGCTTGATCGCGTCGCGCTCGGTGAACCAGGCGCGGCTGTCGTCGCGATAGGGGGCGAGCGCGGCGATGCCCAGCAGATCCTGCAGCCGGCCGAGCGGGGTCATGGCGATCGCCAGATAGCCGTCCTTGGCCGGATAGACGCCGTAGGGCGCGGAGAGATAGGCATGCGCGCTGCGGAAATCCGAGCGCCTCGGCTTGCGCCCGCCGTCGTTCAGATGGGTGGTCAGCACCTCAAACTGGAAGTCGACGAGGCTTTCGAGCAGGCTCGTCTGGATATGGGCGCCGCGACCGGAAATGCCGCGCCGGACGAGCGCGGCGAGGATGCCCTGGCAGGCATTGGCGCCGGCGAGCATGTCGGCGACGGCGAGGCCGAAGGGCACCGGCCCCTGCCCCTCGTCGCCGTTCAGCCACATCAGGCCGGAGCGCGCCTGGGCGAGCAGGTCCTGCCCCGGCCGCGCCACCCAGGGGCCCTCCTCGCCGTAGCCGCTGATCGAGGCATAGACGATCGACGGATTGATCGCCGTCACCGCCTCGTAGCCAAGGCCGAGCCGCTCGATGACGCCGGGGCGGAAATTCTGGATCAGCACGTCGGCCTTGGCGATCAGCCGTCGCAGGAAGGAAAGGTCGTCGGCGCTCTTCAGATCGAGGCCGAGGCTCTCCTTGCCGCGGTTGATGGCGTGGAACAGGGTCGAATCGCCGCCAAGCTCGGTGTCGCTCAGATAGAGACGGCGGGACAGGTCGCCGCCATCCGGACGCTCGATCTTGATCACCCGGGCGCCGAGGTCGAGCAGCCGCAGCGAGCAATAGGGCCCGGACAGAAACTGGCTCATGTCGACCACGGTCAGGCCGGCGAGCAGCCCGGCATCATCCTGCATTCCGATATCCTCCCGAGGCCCTGCGGGCGGCCCCATCCTGCCGAAACATTCTTATTTAAATTACCCGTTCATATATGGGATGTTCGGCAGGGTCTTGTCAACGGCCGCGACGCGACGTTCGGGACGCGAGGGACCGATCGCGCGGGTGGCATGCGCGACGTCGCGGAACCGGACATGTCGGGAAGGACGGGGGCACGGCCAGACGGCGCGGCCCGCCGTCGAGAAGGCGGCGGGGCACGGCCGGCCCCGCCACCGCCCCGGGGGCTCTCAGAACAGCGTCTTCACCTTGTCGGCGATCGCATGGCCGAGGCGGATGTTTGTCTCGGCGGAGAAATGGATGCCGTCGACGCCATCCGTCTGGACGTGGTCGCCGGCGGCGAGGAACTCGACCTTCATGAAATCGGCCAGCGCCTTGTAGAGCCTTGCCAGTTCCTTCGACTTCTCGTAACCGCCGTCGAACATGCCCTCGAACCAGGGATCGGGCATGGGGGCGAGCGGCGGCGGTGCCACCACCAGCACCTTCGGCGCCGGATAGGGCGTGCCGATGCCGCCGGCCGAGCCCAGAACCTGGCCGACGAGCTTGCCCATGCCGTTGGCGATCTCGTAGGGCGTGCGGTGGAAATAGGATTTCGTGTCGTTGGTGCCGAGCAGGAGGATGACGAGGTCGAGCGGCAGATGGCTCGCGAGCGCCGCCGGCAGGTAGGCGCTGCCGTTGAGCCGCGGATCGTTCGGATCGTCGAGGCTGGTGGTGCGGGCGCTGAGCCCCTCCTCGACGATATGGTAGCCGTCGCCGAGCCGGGCCGCCATGGCGCCGGTCCAGCGCTGTTCGAAAGGATATCTGAGCGTCGGGGCGGATTCCGCAACCGGAATCCAGCCCCAGGTGAGCGAGTCGCCAAAACACATGATCGCGCGCTTGTCGGCCATTTCGGTCCTCCTTCTAATGGCTGGTGAAACTTATCGCTTGGCGCTGAGGCCGTAGAAGATCGCCGCGAACAGGATGATCAGTCCCTGCGCGACCAGCTTGCCCGCATCGCCGACACCGAACATCGTCATCACGACGAAGAGGAAGGCGAAGCAGAGCACGCCGAAGAACGGCCCCCAGACGCCGCCCTCGCCGCGGCCGAAGACCACGCCGCCGAGAATGGTGGCGGCAACGGAGAGGATCGGCAGGTCGAGGCCGACGCGCACGCTGCCGACCGCGATCGACGCGGTCTGGACCAGGGCGGCGACCGCCGCGATCAGCCCCGCCAGCGTGTGCGCGAGGATGACGGTGCGCTCGACCGGCACGCCGGAGACGTGGGCGGCCTGCATGTTCTCGCCGACCGCGGTGACGAAGCGGCCGAACACGGCCTGCGACAGGAACAGCGCCATCGCCGCCGTCAGCACCACCCAGAAGATCACCGGCGTCGGCAGGCCGAGGAGGCGCGTGTTGAACAGTTCGCCGAAGACGGCCGGCACGTCGCCCGGCGGCTTGCCGCTCGACAGGTACTGGACGAAGCCGACGAGCACGATGCTCAGCGCCAGCGTGACGATGACCGCCGAGACCCGGCGCTTCGCCACCATCACCCCGTTGAAGAGACCGATGACGAGGCCGATCAGAAGGGCGACCCCGACGAAGAAGGCGAGCGAGGCGCCGGCGAAGACGCCCGACGAGATGCAGTAGTTGATCAGGAGGATGACGCCGCCGCCGGAGAGATCGATCGACTTCACCCGCATCACCAGCAACTGCCCGAGCACGAGGATGCCGAGCGGCACGACTTGGCGGACGAAGACGCCGATGACGTTCAGATTGAACATCTGCGGCCGCGCGGCGAACAGGATGACGAGCAGCAGCGCCAGCAGGTAGTAGGAGGGCGGCACCCTGGCAAGACGCCGGAGGACGGGGGACTGGACGAGCAACGACATCGCTTACAACCCGATCTTCTTGCGCGACTGGAGGCCGACGACGGCCATCAGCAGCACGCCCTTGACCGCGGTCTGGACGAAGGGCGTGACATTGGTGAGGTTCATGCCGTTCGACAGGAGCGCCAGCACCACGACGCCGATCACCGTGCCGTGCAGGCTGCCGACGCCGCCGGAGAGCTGCGTGCCGCCGATCGCCACCGCCGTGATCGCGTCGAGCTCCATCAAAAGGCCGACATTCGGATCGCCCGAGACGATGCGGCCGGCGAGGAATACGCCGGCAAGGGCGGCGAAGAGCGAGGAGATCACATAGGCGAGCAGGATGTTGCGGCTCGCGGGGATGCCGAAATTGCGCGCCGCGTCGGAACTTCCCGAGGCGATGCCGCCGCCGATGGCGAAGAGATGCAGGCCGTAGCGCGAGCCGTAGAGCAGTTTCCACGCGACGAGCAGGGTGGCGATGCCCCAGAGGATCGGCAGGGGAATGCCAGCGACGGAGCCGTCGACCGACCAGCGCACCAGATCGGGCACCGAGCCTCCCGACACCGGCCGCAGCACCCTGGTGATGCCGAGCACGACATATTGCATCGAGAGCGTGGCGATGATCGGGTGGACGTTGAGGCGCGTAACGCAGAGGCCGTTGACGGCACCGATCAGCGCAGCGAGCGCGAAGACGCCGGGAAGCGTGACGATGCCGGGCAGATCGAGCGCCAGGATCGCCGTGGTGAAGCTGACGACCGAGCCGACCGACAGATCCAGCCCGCCGACGAGCACGACGAACATCTGGCCGACCGCCGTGATCAGCAGCGGCATGGCCTGGGCGACGAGATTGGCGAGGTTGCTCCACTGGCCGAACTGGCTCGTGGTGGCGCCGAGCCAGAGCGCCATCGCCAGGGCGACAGCGAGGGGCAGCGCCCAGAGGCCCTGGCGGTGGCCGCGCCCCGCGAGGAGCTTTTGAAACCTACCGGACTTCGCTGTGGTCATCGACCTTCCCCGTCTTCATGCGCCAAGCGCGGCGTCGAGGATGGCGTGCTCGCTCGCCTCCGCCGCCGGCATTTCCGAAACCACGGTGTTGCCGTGGACGACGTAGAGCCGGTCGCAGAGGCCGATCAGTTCCACGGTCTCGCGCGACAGCACGAGGACGGCGCCGCCGGCACGGGCGAAATCGCGCAGGATCCGGTAGATCTCCGCCTTGGCGCCGATGTCGACCCCGCGCGTCGGCTCCTCGATCAGCAGAAGATCCGCATCGGTGGCGAGCGCGCGGCCGAGCAGCACCTTCTGCTGGTTCCCGCCCGACAGCGCGCCGACCATCGTCGAGGGCCCCGCGGCCTTGACGCCGAGCCGGCGCATCGTGTCCGCGATCACGCCGCCGTAGCGGCACGCCCGGGCCGTCGCCGGCCTTGCGGCATGCAGCGCCATCGCGATGTTCTGGCCGACGGAGAGACCGAGGAACAGGCCCTCGTCCTTGCGGTCCTCCGGCACGAAGGCGCCGCCAAGCGCCTGAAGCCGCCGAACGCCGCTCTCCTTCGGAAAAGGCAGGTTCAGGACCATGCCGCGGCGCGAGACGCTGCCCTCGACCGGCGCGAACTGGCCGACGAGCGCGCGCAGCACCTTCTGCTGCCCCTGCCCCTCGAGCCCCGCCAGCCCGACGATCTCGCCCTTGCGCAGCTTAAGGGAGAGGGGCGTCGCGCCGGGCTCCAGCCGCAGCCCGTCGATCGAAAGCGCGATCTCGCCCGTTCCCTCGCCGCGACGCGGATAGAGGTCCTCCAGCTCCCGGCCGACCATCATCGCGATCAGCGAGGAGGGCGTCATCTCGGACAGCGGCCGGGTGCCGACCCGCTGGCCGTCCTTCAGCACGGTGACCACGTCGCAAATGGCGAAGATCTCGTCCATGCGATGCGAAATGTAGACGATCGCCTTGCCGGCATCGCGCAAGGCCCGGATGTGGCGGTTGAGGATCTCGACATCGGCGGCGTTCAGCGCCGCCGTCGGTTCGTCGAGGATGAAGACGCTCGCGTCCGCGTCGATGCCGTGGGCGATCTCGACGAACTGCCGCTCGGCGATCGAGAGTTCCGAGACGAGCGTGTCGGGATTAAGCGCTAGGCCCAGCTTTGCCAGCGCCCCTTGTGTCTCTTCACGCATGCGATGCCGGTCGATGGTGCCGAAGCGGCCGATCGGCTCGCGGCCGAGGAACATATTCTCGGCGATCGTCATGTTCGGCAGGAGCGACAGTTCCTGGAAGACCGTCGAGATGCCCGCCTCGAGCGCCGCCCGCGGATTGGCGAAGGAGACCGCCGCGCCGAGGCGGCAGATGTCGCCGCTGTCGGGCTGGTGCACGCCGGCGAGGATCTTCATCAGCGTCGATTTTCCTGCGCCGTTCTCGCCCATCAGCGCATGGACGGTGCCGGGGGACAGCGACAGCGAGACGTCCTTCAGCGCGACGCTCGCGCCGAAGGCCTTGGATATGCCGGACATGGTGACGAGATCGGTCATCGTTCCTCCGCGTGCCGCGGGAGGCGGACAGCGCCCGCCTCCTCACGACGATGCCCTACTGCTTGGCGTAGAACGTCTTCAGCTGCTCCTCGGAAAGCTCCGACGGCCACCAGACATTGGCGGAGAGATCGTCGCGGTAATAGGTCTTGACCTTTTCGAGATCCCAGCCCGGCGGGTTGTAGTCGTAGTGCTTCTTCAGTTCCTTGCCCTCGAGCAGGGCGACGGCGGCGCGCACGCCGGCGGCCCCTTGCGCGGGACTGTATTCCGAGGAGACCGACTTGAAGCCGTCGGCGATCCACTGGCCGAAGAAGCCGTTGTTGCCCTCGCCCGAGATCGGCGGGATCGCCGCGCCGAACTGCTTGAACACGTCGACGCAGGCACGCGTCATGTCGGCGCCGGAGGACCAGATTCCGTCGACGTTCGGATCGTTGAGGTAGAGCGTCTCGCAGACCTTCTTCGCCTTGTCGTACTGCCAGTCGCCATGCTCCTCGGCGACGATCTTGATCTCGCTGCCCTCGAGCGACTGCTGAAGCCCCTTGTAACGGTTGGTGTCCTCCGGATGGCCGGCAAGGCCGCGCAGCACCCAGATGTTGCCCTTGCCGCCCAGTTCCTTGACGAGGAAGTCGCCCATGACCTTGCCGAAATGCTCCGCGCCGCCCTGGATTTCGGTGGTGTAGGCGTCGGAATCGATGCGGCCGGTGTGCAGCACGACCGGAATGCCGGCGGCGACCGCCTTCTCGATGCTGGCATTGGCGGACGTCGTCGTCACCGGCTGGACGATGATCGCGTCGACCTTCTGGGCGATCAGGTCCTCGATGTCGGCGACCTGCTTCTTCTGGTCGAAGCCGGCGTCGAGCAGGACGAACTTGGAAATCCGCTGGTCGCGGTCGGCGGCGGCCTGCGCCTCATGGGCGACCTGGACGGTCCAGGTGTTGGCGTTGACGCCGAAACTGCTCATGCCGATGACCCAGGGCGCGTCCTTCCTGTACTTGCCCGCCTCGACCGAGGGATTGTCGCCCTCGCGCACAGTGAGCCCGTCCATGAGCTTGACGTCCTCGGCGCCGACCGGCGTGGCGAAGACCACGCCCGCGAGCAGCACCGAGATGCCGATGTTCCTGATGATGCTTCTCATACCTTCTCCTCCAAAAGCAGGCATCCGACCGGGAAGACGAGACGCGCAAGGCATGAAGCGGCGGCGGCCCGCGGCATCTGCCCGGCGCCCGAATGCGGCCTGAAACGGTCTCGAAACTCTCCTCCGGCCAACAGAAAATCACCGGCGATCCGGCCTGTCAATAGTTATTCAGACTGAATGAATAATCTGCCATCCTTGCAAATCGCACGGTCCGGTGCGACATCTCGGTGCGGAAGGGAGCCCTTCCGGCGATGGAGGATCATCAGCGTGCGGACCGTCCTGTGCTTCGGCGATTCCAATACCCACGGCCAGATTCCGGGGCGCGGGCCGCTGGAACGCTACCGCCGCGACGAGCGCTGGGGCGGCGTGCTGGAACGGGCGCTCGGGCCCGGCTGGCAGGTGATCGAGGAGGGGCTCAGCGGCCGCACCACCGTGCATGACGACCCGATCGAGGGCGCGCTGAAGAACGGCCGGACCTATCTGCGCCCCTGCCTGCAGAGCCACGCGCCGCTCGACCTGATCATCCTCATGCTTGGCACCAACGACCTGAAGCGCCGCTTCAACATGCCGCCCTCGGAGGTGGCGATGGGGATCGGCTGCCTCGTCCACGACATCCGCGAGCTGTCGCCGGGCCCGGCCGGCCACGATCCCGAGATCATGATCGTCGCGCCGCCGCCGATGCTGCCCGACCTCAAGGAATGGGAGCAGATCTTTTCCGGCGCGCAGGAGAAATCCCACCGCCTCGCCCTCGAATTCGAGGTGATGGCCGATTCGCTCGAGGTGCACTTCTTCGATGCCGGCACGGTCTGCCAGTGTTCGCCGGCCGACGGCTTTCACATCGATGCGCAGGCGCATGTCAGGCTCGGCGAGGCCCTGGCGCAGGAAGTGCTGGCGATCGGGTGGCCGGATGCGTGAGACCACGGCCATGGCACCCCTTTGCGGGAAGGATCGCCACCATGCCTGACATGCGCTTCGCCCCGCCGAACCCGCTGCGCATCGCCGATCGCGCCAGCGGCCTCAATTCGCTGAGCGTGCGCAGCTACAACGAGCGCCTCGTCCTGTCGCTGCTCCTCCAGACGGAGGCGACGACGCGGCTGGAGATCGGCGAGAAGACCGGGCTCTCCGCCCAGACGATCTCGGTCATCGTCCGCTCGCTGGAACAGGAGGGGCTGGTCATGCGCGGCGAGGCGCAGAAGGGCCGCGTCGGCCCGCCGACGACGCCCCTGAAGCTCAACCCGGACGGCGCCTGTTCACTCGGCGTCAGCGTCGGCCATCGCAACACCCATGTCGTGGTCGTCGATTTCGTCGGCACCGTGCAGTACCAGCGGGTGATCCCGCACCGCGCCGCCGGCGCCTTCGACCGGCCGGAGGACCTGGCACGCGCCCTGCACGGCGCGGTCGACAGCCTGCCGGAGGCGCGGCGCAGCCGCATCGCCGGGATTGGCCTCGCCCTGCCGACGCCACCGATGGCGAACGGCCCCGACCATGCGGCGCTGCACCGCTACCTCGAAGGGGAGCTGGCGCTTCCCGTCTTCGTGCAGAACGACATCACGGCCGCCGCTGGCGGCGAGAGCCTGTTCGGCGCGGCCAGGCGGCTTCAGGATTTCCTGTTCTTCTATCTCGGCGCCCGCCTGCACAGCCGGCTGGTGCTGAACCACCAGATCTACAACGGCAATTCACCGATCAGCTACGATGTCGGCGTGCTGGCGCTGGAGCGGCGTCTCCCCGACGCGGTCGCCGCCGGGGCGCAGCTCTGGACGCAGGCCGGCCGGTGGCCCGATCTCGGCCCGCCCTTCGAGGCGTGGCGCAGCGCCTGCGCCGAACAGCTCCTCGGCCTGATCCGCGCGCTGCTGCAGTTCATCGAACTGAAGACGGTGGTCCTCTCCTCCTTCGTTCCGGCCGCCATCTGCGCCGATCTCTGCAGGCTGATCCGTGCCGAGCTTCCAGCCCTCGACGCCGTCGTCGGCGGAACCTCGGCCGCACCGAAGGCAATCGGCGCGGCGAGCCTGCCGTTCAGTTCGCGCTTCATGGTCGACTGAGGCGGTCTCGCCTTCTCCATGGACATCTCCCCGGCGACGCTTCGGTCTCTTGGAGAATATCCATCCGCTTCGGGACCGGGAAACGAAACGGACTATCCTTGCGGCGCCGCATCGAGGGGCCCATCTTCCTCAAGGCCGCCTTGGCGGCGCGGCCTTCCTCCCACGGCCGCCCCCTTTCCCGTCTCGACATTCGGACACGCCCATGACCTCCTCCCGACGCCTCCATCTCGGCGCCTTCATGCGCCCCGTCAGCCTGCACACCGGCGCCTGGCGCTATCCCGGCGCCTATCCGGACGCGAATTTCAACGTCGCCCATCTCGTCTCCTTCGCGCGCAAGCTGGAGGCGGCGAAGTTCGACGCCTTCTTCATGGCCGACCATCTCGCCGTGCTGAACATGCCGGTCGAGGCGCTGCGCCGCAGCCAGACGGTTACCTCCTTCGAACCCTTCACGCTGCTGTCCGCGATCGCGGCGCTCACCGAACGGATCGGCCTCGTCGCCACCGCTTCCACCACCTTCGACCAGCCCTACCATGTCGCCCGGCGCTTCGCCTCGCTCGACCATATCAGCGGCGGACGCGCCGGCTGGAACATCGTCACGACCTCGAACCCCGACGCGGCGCTGAATTTCGGCCTGACCGACCATGTCGAGCATGGCGAGCGCTATGTCCGCGCCCGCGAATTCTTCGACGTCGTCACCGGCCTCTGGGACAGTTTCGCCGACGACGCCTTTGCCCGCGACGTCGAGAGCGGGCTGTTCTTCGATCCGGCGCGCATGCATGTGCTCGACCACAAGGGGCCGCAACTGAACGTGCGCGGGCCGCTCAACATCGCGCGCCCGGTGCAGGGTTGGCCGGTGATCGTGCAGGCGGGGCAGTCGGAGCCCGGCCGGCAGCTTGCCGCCGAAACGGCCGAGGCCGTCTTCTGCGCCCCGCGCGACCTGGCCGACGGCAAGGCGCTCTATGCCGACATCAAGCGACGGCTCGCGCCCCTCGGCCGCGCCCGCGACGACCTCAAGCTGCTGCCCGCCGCCTTCGTCGTCATCGGCGAGACCGACGCCGAGGCGCGGGCGAAACGCCTGCATCTCGACAGCCTCGTCCATTACGAGAGCGCGATCGCCTCGCTGTCGGTCTGGCTCGGCCATGACGCCTCCGGCTTCGACCCGGACGCGCCGCTGCCGCCGATCCCGGAGACCAACGACAGCAAGACCGGGCGCGAGCAGGTGATCCGGCTTGCGGCGACCGAAGGGCTGACGGTGCGCCAGCTCGCCCAGCGCTATGGCGGCTATGCCGGCCTCGCCTTCGTCGGCAGCGTCGGGACGGTCGCCGACGCGATGGAGCAGTGGCTGATGGAGGAGGGATCGGACGGGTTCAACATCGTCTTCCCCTTCCTGCCGCAGGGCCTCGACGACGTGACGGAAAAACTGGTGCCGGAACTGCAGCGGCGCGGCCTCTTCCGCAAGGACTACGAGGGCACGACGCTGCGCGACCATCTCGGGCTGAAACGGCCGCCGAACCGCTTCTTCGCCTGAGACGAAGCGGCTCCAGCCGTGATAGAGCGGCGTGAAGACATCCCGTGCAAGAAAGGCCTGCCATGCTCCCCTTCCCCACGATCGGCTTCGTCGGCACCGGGACGATCAGCGCGGCGATGGCGCGCGGGCTTCTGGCGGATCCGCCGGCGTTGGAGGCGGTCCTCGTCTCGCCGCGCAATGCGGAAACCGCGGCGCGGCTCGCGGCGGATTTTTCCGCCGTGACGATCGCCGCCGACAACCAGTCCGTGATCGACGGCAGCGCCGTCGTCGTGCTCGCGGTGCGGCCGCAGATCGCGGAAGGGGTGATCCGACCCTTGCGTTTCCGAGAGGGGCAGACGGTGATCAGCCTCGTCGCCGCGACCGAGCGGGAGACGCTGCACGCCTGGATCGGCGCCGGCGTCACCCTCGTCCAGGCGGTGCCGCTGCCCTTCGTCGAGCGGCGGCGCGGCACGACCGCGCTCTATCCGCCCGACGCGACGGCGCAGGCGCTCTTCGACGTCCTCGGCACGGCGGTTGCCTGCGACACGCCGGCCGAATATGACCTGCTCGCCGCCGCGAGCGCCCTGATGGCGAGCTATTTCGGCATCATGGACCGGACGGTCCGCTGGCTGGAGAAGGAGGGCCTGCCGGCGAAGAAGGGCCGCGCCTATCTCGCTCCCCTCTTCGCCGAACTCGGCGAGACGGCCCGCCTCTCCGGGGCGGAAAGCTTCGATCACCTGAGCCGGGAATTCGCGACGAAGGGCGGGCTCAACGAGCAGGTCTTTTCCGATTTCGAGAAGAATGGCGGCACGGCCGCCCTGACCGCCGCACTCGACCGGGTGCTGGCGCGCATCCGCGGCCGGTGAGCCCGCCCGCCGGTGCGCTCCGTCAGAAGGTCGGCGGCGTGCAGGCGCTGATCACCTCACAGGCGACCGGCCCGACGCAGCGGAAACGGTGCGGCCGGCGGCTGTCGAAGCAATAGGCATCGCCGGGACCGAGGATGCGGCGCTCGTCGTCGACGGTCACCTCCAGCCGGCCGGAGAGCACGATGCCGCCCTCCTCTCCCTCGTGCACGAGCGGCACCTTGCCGGTGTCGGCGCCCGGCTGGTAACATTCCTTGAGAATCTGCAGGCTTCGGCCGACGAGCGTGTCGCCGACCTGGCGGTAGGAGATCTTGCCCTTGCCGATCTCGACCAGGTCCTCGGCCGCGTAGAAGGCCCGGACCGGCCGCTCCGGCTCGAAGGCGAAGAATTCGGCGAGGCCGATCGGAATGCCGTCGAGAATGCGCTTCAGCGCGCCGACGGACGGGTTGGAGGCATTGGATTCGATGAGCGAGATGGTGGAATTGGTGACGCCCGCCCGCTTGGCCAGTTCGCGCTGCGACAGCTTCTGGGCGAGGCGCAGGTGGCGCAGCCGGCCGCCGATATCGACGCTCATCGCATGCTCCGTTTGAGATGTTCGAAATCGCGCAAATACTAGTGACTGCCTCGTGAATTTTCAAGGACTTGCAGGGATCAAGAAAAGGACTTGTTCACAACCGTAAAATGGCGGAAGCCAGTCACATCGACCATGGAGGTGCCGCATGAACATGATCAACCGGGGCAACATGCCCGTCCTCGACAATTTCTGGATGCCGTTCACCGCCAACCGCCAGTTCAAGGCGGCGCCGCGGCTGCTCGCCGGCGCCGAGGGCATGTATTACACCGACATCGACGGCAACCGCGTGCTCGACGGAACGGCGGGCCTGTGGTGCGTCAATGCCGGCCATGGCCGCAGGCGGATCATCGAGGCGGTCGAGCGGCAGCTGACGACGCTCGACTTCGCGCCGACCTTCCAGATGGGCCACCCGATCGCCTTCGATTTCGCCGCCAAGCTCGCGGCGCATGCGCCGGGCGGGCCGGACGGCAAACTCGACCGCATCTTCTTCACCGGCTCCGGCTCCGAATCCGTCGACACGGCGCTGAAGATCGCCATCGCCTACCAGCGCGCCATCGGCCAGGGCACCCGCACCCGCATCATCGGCCGCGAAAAGGGCTATCACGGCGTCGGCTTCGGCGGCATCTCCGTCGGTGGCCTCGTCAACAACCGCCGCGTCTTCCCGCAGATCCCGGCCGACCACATGCGCCACACGCTCGACATCGAGCGCAACGCCTTCACGAAGGGCCTGCCGGAAGGCGGCGCGGAGCTTGCCGACGACCTGGAGCGGCTGGTGATGCTGCACGGCGCCGAGACGATCGCCGCCGTCATCGTCGAGCCGATGTCGGGATCGGCCGGCGTGATCCTGCCGCCGAAGGGCTATCTGGAACGGCTGAGGGCAATCGCCGACAAATACGGCATCCTGCTGATCTTCGACGAGGTGATCACCGGCTTCGGCCGCCTCGGCACGCCCTTTGCGGCAGACTATTTCGGCGTGACGCCCGACCTCATCACCACCGCCAAGGGCATCACCAACGGAACGATCCCGATGGGTGCCGTCTTCGCCGCGCGCAAGGTGCATGACGGGCTGATGGCCGGGCCGGAAAACGCCATCGAGCTCTTCCACGGCTACACCTATTCCGGCCACCCGGCCGCCTGCGCCGCCGGCATCGCCACCCTGGAGATCTACGAGGAGGAAGGCCTGCTCACCCGTGCGACCGAACTTGCCGATCACTGGCAGGAGGCGCTGCACGGGCTGAAGGACCATCCCCACGTCGCCGACATCCGCAATCTCGGCCTCGTCGGCGCGATCGAGCTCAAGCCCCGCGACGGCGCGCCCGGCACGCGCGCCTATGACGTCTTCGTCGACTGCTTCCACAAGGGCCTGCTCGTCCGCGTCACCGGCGACATCATCGCACTGTCGCCGCCGCTGATCATCGAGAAGGGCGAGATCGACACGATCGTCTCGGTCATCGGCGATGCGCTGAAGCGCGCCGCCTGAACCGGCATCATGCCGAAAGGCCGGACGGGGTGGCAAGCGCCGCTCCGTCCGGCCGAAAACCTGTCGGATCGGCAGATCCGGAGCTTATCCCGCAGACGCGGGGCCGCTTCGGCAGCGGGCGATGCTCACAGGTGATCGACCTCAGTCGACAGGAGCGTAACCCGGCTTCCTGTAGAGCGTCTGCTTGCGTCCCCTGATGTCGGGGAGGAACACGTCCTCGTCCCAGCGCTCGGCGGGAACGTCCTCGATCGCCACCGACACCGTTTCCTCGCCGACGCCGAGCGCGCCGGTGAGCGCCGCCGTCAGCCTTTCGGTCAGATCCGCCTTCATCGCCTCCGAGCGCCCCTCGATCATCTTCACCACGACATGCGGCATGTCCGTCTCTCCCTTGCCATGACGTCTCCCGGCGCCGCCCGGCCTCACCGGGAGGCGTATTCCGCGTCGGTCACCGGCTCCAGCCAGTCGACGACCTTTCCGTCGAGATGTTCCTGGATCCCGATATGCGTCATCGCGGTGGTCGGCGATGCGCCGTGCCAGTGTCTTTCGCCCGGCTCGAACCAGACGACGTCGCCCGGACGAATCTCCTCGACCGGGCCGCCGTCGCGCTGGACGAGGCCGACGCCGGCGGTGACGATCAGGGTCTGGCCGAGCGGATGGGTGTGCCAGGCGGTGCGCGCGCCCGGCTCGAAAGTGACGGCGGCGGCCGCGGCCCTTCGCGCCGCATTGGCGGCGAACAGCGGGTCCATGCGCACGGTTCCGGTAAACCAGCCGGCCGGGCCGGGAACCGAGGGCTGCGTGCCGTTCCTGTCGATCTTCATGCGTCTCTCCCCAAGTCGGCGGGCTTTTGCGGCCCTTCATAGCACGGCGGGGGGCCGCCCTTCGAGGGCATTCCGCAACGCCCTTCGATCCGGACCGCTTCCTTGCAACATCCGGTATGCAACATCCGGCGTGTAACAGCCGGCGGCGCTTAGGGGACAACGGCGCGAAACAGGCGGAGGCGACAAGGGCGGCATTCGACAGCCCTTCCGGAGACGCCCCGATGACTGCCCCGCTTCGCCCCCTCCTGCTTACGCGCGACGAGCGCCATTACCGCGAGCGCGAGCTGCGCCGCCTCGCCGCCCTCGACGACCGGCTGCTCGCCGATGTCGGCATCAGCCGTGCGGAGATCGACAGGCTGCAGCAACGGCTCGACGAGGCCGCGTCGCCCGGCGCATCCGGTTTCCGGCGCGCCGGGCGCATGCGCGCGGCCCTCATCGTCTTCCTGCGACGGCTTTCGGCCTGGCCGGCCGCCTCCGTCTGATCGCACGCATCCCCTCCGGCAGGTCCGCGCCGGAGGACGGCGGCGGCAGGCGCGATCACCCCACCCCTGCCGCCGTCCGGCATCCTGCCCGCCCCGTCAGTTGATCGCGACGGGCTTCGAGCGCATGCGCGCGACCGTCTCGCGCTCGGCCCGCTTGCAGCGCATCGGCGGCAGGCCGCGGTCCATCAGGTCCATGTCCTCGAGCACCATGTCGCCCATCTTCGTGAACGCGCTGTCGAGCGCGCCGGCCCGGTGGGCCGAACGCAGGAAGCCGTCGAGCCGGCGCACCGGATGGTCGGCCGGCAGCGGCTCCTCCGGAAACACGTCGCTCGCCGCGACGATATGGCCGCGCTCGACCGCCGCCATCAGCGCGTCGAAATCGACGACGCCGGCGCGGCTGAGCAGAATGAAGGCCGCCCCTCTCCGCATGCGCGCAAAGGCCTCGGCACCGAGGAAACCCTCGTTCTCGCTGGTCACCGCCGCGACGACGAAGACGACGTCGCTGTCCGACAGGACCGTGTCAAGAGAGGCGGGCTCGACGCCGTTGTCCTTCAGGATCGAGGCCGGCATCCAGGGATCGAAGACGCGGATGCGGGCACGGAAGCCGGTCAGCACGCGGTTCAGCGCCTTGCCGAGATCGCCGAAGCCGACGATGCCGATCTCGGCGCCGGACAGAAGCCTGGCGGCGCGATTGCCCTCGCCGCCCCAGAGCTCCCGGCCCTCGCGGAAGGCGAGATCGGCATCGACCACGCCGCGCAGCAGGTTCAGCGCCATGGCGAGGCCGAGTTCGGCCACCGGCTCGGCGAAGACCTGCCCCGTCGTCACCACATGGATGCCCCGGGCAAAGAGCACGTCATAGGGCATGTTGTTGATCAGGTTGCTCTCGACGTTCAGCACCGCCCTCAGCTTCGGCATCCGCGCCAGCGTCTCCTCGCAGAGCGGCGGCTGGCCGAGGATGAAGCGCGCCTCGCCAAGGACGGCGTCGCCGAGACCGGCGATGTCCTCGGGGTCCGCCTCGACGATCCTGTAGCGCCGTTTGAGATCGGCGCGAGCCTCGGCGGTGAAGATCAGGTCGAGGCTGCGGGGTTCTGGCGCGCTGATCACCAGCGGCCTGTCGGCATGTGTCATTCCGGTCCTCCCTGCCGGCGGGCGGCCGGCATGCGTGCGTCATCTGCGGAACGGGTCAGCGATCCGTGCGGGGGAAGAAGGCGTCCAAGCGCCCGCTGCTTCCGTCCCGACCCATCGTCCGGCATCGAAGCGGTCCTGCCTCGACGGGAGATGCTCTAAACGATCCCGCGGCGGAAGCGAAGCCGGATCGCGCCTTGCCCTGCGGGGCGTTACCAGTTCAGCCCGCGCTTCTGCCGTTCGAGCGAGGGCGGGAGTCGGTTTCCCTGGAAAGTGAGGCCGTCCTGCGTGCATTCGTAGACGGTGCTGTAGCGCGGCCCGTTCGTCGGCAGAAACGGATCGGCATTCCTGAGGATCACCTGCTCGCAGGTGACGCGGCGGCCGGGCTCGGCCTGGGCGGGATCCACCACGCCCGGCAGGTCGCGGTAGAGCTGCGCGCTTGCCGCGTCGGGCGCGAGAAGGGCCGCGCAGAGCGCGATCGCAAGGCAGGTCCTGGTCATCGGGGTGTCCACAATTGTTTCGGCGGCACGGTATCGCAGCCGCGCCGCATGCGCTATAGGCCGATCGAGATCGGACGGCATGTGGGAAGCGGCGATGGCGAACGCAATACGGTATCACGAAGGCGACATTTCTTCAGAGGACGCGGCGCGCTACACCGGCGCCATCGCCGTCGACACGGAAACGCTCGGGCTGGTTCCGCGCCGCGACCGTCTCTGCGTCGTCCAGCTTTCGCCCGGCGACGGCACGGCCGACGTGGTCCGGATCGCCAAAGGCCAGCGCTCGGCGCCGAACATCGAGGCGATGATGGCCGACCCGTCCCGCGAGAAGATCTTCCACTACGGCCGCTTCGACATCGCCGTGCTCTTCCACACCTTCGGCGTTACGGCGGCGCCGGTGTTCTGCACCAAGATCGCCTCGCGCCTGACCCGCACCTACACCGACCGGCACGGGCTGAAGGACAACCTCAAGGAAATGCTGGAGATCGACATCTCCAAGCAGCAGCAGTCCTCCGACTGGGCGGCCGAGACGCTGACGCAGGCGCAGCTCGATTATGCGGCCTCGGACGTGCTCTACCTCCACGCGCTGCGCGACCGGCTGAAGGCGAGACTTGCGCGCGACGATCGCGGGGCGCTGGCCGAGGCCTGCTTCGACTTCCTGCCGAGCCGCGCCAAGCTCGACCTGCTCGGCTGGGAAGAGACCGACATCTTCGCCCACAGCTAAAAGGCGGTCTCAGCCAGGCCCGGCGGCAACCAGCGCGAACCACAGCGCCTTGCAGGCGATGTGCAATGCCTGGTCGGTGGCGAAACCGATCCGTCCCCTGACCTTCGCCTCGTCGATCGCCGTATGCGCCGCCCATTCGGCGACACCCAGCCAGACATTGCCGGTGACGAGCGCGACCGCCGCGCCGTGGATGCCGGCATGGGCGACGAGGTGGTAGAGCCGCAACGGCCCCCGCGCCTTCGCCTCGGCGAGAAAGGCACCCTGCAGCGGATAGTCGCAGACCCAGTGCGCCGCAAGCAGCATCAGGGCGAGGGTGGGCAGGGGCAAGGGATCAATCATCAGGGGCGGGGCCGGGCTTCATCTGTAGAAACCGCCTTATATAGGCAAGGCGGCCCGCCGCGATAGGAGATTTCCCGCGCCGGTCTGGATCATCCCCGTCATCGCGGCCGTCGCCTTCTCCTGCCCGAGGATGCGGCCCTTTCATTGCGCCGGCCCGCCGAACAGGCGGATGACGAGATCGCGCAGATCCTGCATCGGCCGGACCGGCGTCTCAAGGCCGGGCGTCATTCCCGGAGCGAAGCCTGCGTCGACGAAGCGGCCGACAAGAGCGGCGTCGGCCGAGACGACATGGACGGGGACGGCGCGCGAGGCGTCCGGTCCCGTGACGATCGCCGCCGGCTGGTGGTCGCCGAGGATGACGAAGACGGCATCGCGGTGGAAGCGGGCGACGTAGGATCCGACGGCCTCGAGTGAATAGTCGATCGTGCGGATATACTGGTCGCGCACCCGCGCCGGATCGGCCCAGACGACGGCGGGCGGATCGCCGGCACGCGCCTGCGCGTCGAAGACGGTCCCGTCGCCGACCGCCTCCCAGTCGACAAGCGACGCCACGGGCGTCCAGGGCGCATGGCTGGAGATCAGCGCGATCTCGGCCATCACCGCCTTGCCCGCCGCCCGGGCCGGCTGGCGGGCGAGGCGCTCGAAGGCGGACAGCGTATACTGGTCCGGCATCGTCACCCAGTTGAAGGGCTGGCCGCGATAGCCGAGATCGCGCGCGGCGAGGATCCGGTCATAGCCGTAATAGGCCGCCTCCGGCCAGTCGAGCGTGATCGCCGGCATGATGGCGACGCTCGTCCAGCCGGCCTCGCGGAACAGACGGTTGAGGCTCGGCCGGTCGCTCCGCATCAGCCGGTCGTAGCGGGCCTGGCTGTCGACCGAAAGGCCCGACAGGAAGGTGCCATGCGCAAGCCAGCTCAGCCCGCCGACCGTCGGCGACACCGCCCAGGCGCTGGCGCTGGCGATGCCGTTCTGCCGGAACAGGCCGTCGACGGCGTTAAGACGCGCGCCTGTGCGCGGCGCATAGCGCGGATCCTCGACGGCGCTGCGGCCGTAGGATTCGATGAAGACGACGACGACGTCGCGGCCCTTCACCGCGTCGAAGAGGCCGTGCCCGTCGCGGGGTCCGCCGCCGGCGGCGAGCTCCGCCTCGAAGCGGCGCATGTCCTCGACCGAGCGCGCCACCAGCGCGACCCGGGCCGCGAGATAGGCCGGCGCCGCCAGGTCCGCCGTCACGCCGGCCTGCGGCACCGCGCGGACGAGGAGGGCCCCCGCCGCGACAAGCGCGAAGAGAGCGACGATCGGCGCCTTCCGGCGCGCCTGCAGCCGGCCGAGCCGCGACAGCGCGTGGGCAAGGGCAAACGCGACGCCGGCGATGGCCGCCACGGCCGCGGCGACGGCAAGACCCGCCGGCAGGATGCCAAGCGTGCCGGAGAGGAGATTCCACCCGTCGGCGGCGAAGCGCAGGTCGAGATAGGGATTGAACGGACGCTGGAAGGCCGAGCGCGTGCCGAGATCGGCAAGTTTCAGGACAAGGAGCAACGTCAGGAGAACGGCCGCGAGCCCGGCCCAGATGCGCGAAAGGCCGCGCGGCAGCAGGAGGGCCAGGAGCGCCAGCACCGGCATTTCGAGCGGCAGGCGGAGGAAGGAGGCCGGTTGAAACGCAGCCGGATGGGTCGGCAGGACGAGGATCGCGAAGACGATGATGCCGTAGGCAAGCGCCGCGCCCGCGCCTCGGCCGCGCGCGGAGGCATCGTTCCTCATGTGCCGGACCGCGCAGGAACGTCGCCCGAGGGCGCATGGCCGGGAGGGAGGGCGAGGATGCGGCGCGTCTCTGCCGCGCCGCGCCATCCGTCCTCGGCGAAGCGGCGGTGCGCGCCGACCACGCGGGTGGACCGGGAGGGCCCGAGGGACGGGAGGCGGTCGATCGCCTCCGCCGCGATGCCGGGCATGGCCGGCGCATGGTCGAAGACGACCAGCGGAAGGGGGATGCCCGGCCCCGTGGCGATGTCCGTCACGCTTTTCTCCCGGTCGCGAGGAGATGCCGGATGTCGACGGCAAAGGAGTAGATCAGGCTGGCGAGCGCTGAGGCGGCGAGCGCGGCCGAGAGCGGCGGGGCGAGTGGCGGCAGGAGGAGAAGCAGGAGCACGGCGATCTGGAGCACGCAGACGAGCTTGCGGCGGAAGGACGGCGGAAGCGGGGCGTTGAGCGCCGGCAGCACCAGGCCGGCGCCGACGAAACCGTAGCGGAGGAGACCGATCGCCAGCACCCAGATGCCGGCCTTGCCGAGAAAGAAGACGATGGCCGACAGCGCGAGGATCATCAGCGCATCCACCTCCATGTCGAAACGGGCGCCGAGCGCGGACGTCTCGCCGCGGCGGCGCGCCAGATGGCCGTCCAGTCCGTCGAGGAGGAGAAACAGCACCGTCATCAGCGCCAGCGCCGAGGGCAGGAACGGACTGGCGGCCAGATCACCTCCGGCGACCGCGAGGCCGGCGGCAAGGCTTGCCATTGCCGCCCGCAGCGCCGTCACCAGATTGGCGGCGCCGAGGCGCGGATAGGGATGGTGCGGCAGGCCGCGGACGACGAAGGCGAAGACGACGAGGAGTGTGGCGGCGGCGACGGCGACCGCGCCGGAGCCGATGGCGAGAAAGCGGTCCGCGACGAGAAAAAAGCCGAGGCTGCCGAGGAGAACGGCGCCGAGCACGGGCAGGACACCGGCCGGACGCGCCACGGGACGCAGGACGGGCCGGGGCACCCGGTCGCGCGCCGGCGCCCGCTCCGCCGCCGGCATCACGCGGCACCGCCAGAGAAGGCGCTTGCACAGCAAGCGCAATCTGTCGCAGGATCGCGAAAACAGGTCGGGACGACGTGAAAGCCACAGGCGGATATCATCAATGGAACGGGCCTCCTCGCGACGCATCGTCGCCCGCGGGAGAGCGTGACACCGGCATCGCCCGTGTCAAGCCCGGCCTCTCGCCGGATCCGGATCCCATCCTCGGCAGCGGCCTGCGGATGCCGGGATGGGGATGAGCGACGGCAGCAGGGCGCGGGCGCTGTGGATCCTTCGTCCCGGAGAGTGCGCGATCGAGGAGGAGCCGCTTCGCTCCGCCGGCCCGTCGGAGGTTCTGGTCGAGGCCCTTTACGGCGGGATCAGCCGGGGGACGGAGCGGATCGTCTTTTCCGGCACGGTTCCCGCAAGCGAGGCCGAGCGCATGCGCGGACCGCATATGGCCGGCGATTTTTCCTTTCCCGTCAAGTACGGCTACTGTTCGGTCGGACGCGTGCTCGCCGGCCCGGAAGCGCTCGAAGGCAGGGAGGTCTTCTGCCTGTACCCGCATCAGGACCGCTATGTCGTGGCGGCTGAGGCCGTCCGGCCGCTGCCGCCCGGCCTGCCGCCGGGACGCGCCGTCCTCGCCGCCACCATGGAGACCGCGCTCAACATCGTCTGGGACGCAGGCATCCTTCCCGGCGACCGGGTGGCCGTCTTCGGTGCCGGCATCGTCGGCCTGCTCGTCGCCTCGGTCGCTCGCGGCATTCCGGGAACAGAGGTCGTGCTCGTCGATCCGGAGACCGGGCGCCGTGGGCCGGCGGCGCGGCTCGGCCTCGATCCCATCGCGCCGGAGAGCATTGCAGATGACTTCGACGTGCTGGTCAATGCCTCGGCCTCAGACGCGGCCCTTGCGCTCGCGCTCGACCATGCGGGGATGGAGGCGCGGATCGTCGAGGCGAGCTGGTACGGCACGCGCGCCGCGCGCCTGCCGCTCGGCGGCGCCTTTCACGCCAAGCGGCTCTCGATCGTCTCCTCGCAGGTCGGCCAGCCCCCGCCCTGCCGGCGCGCGCGCTGGAGCCACGCGCGGCGGATGGACAAGGCGCTCGCGCTGCTGACGGACGCGCGTTACGACGCCCTGATCTCCGGTGAGACAGCTTTCGACGAACTGGCACCGGCCTATCCGCGCCTGCTCGCCGATCCCGCCACCCTTTTCCATCGCATCCGCTACTGAAAGGCATCGCCGATGTATTCCATCGAGGTCCGCGACCACATCATGATCGCCCATTCCCTGCCCCGCCCCGTCTTCGGTCCGGCGCAGAACCTGCATGGCGCGACCTTCGTCGTCGACGCCGCCTTCTTCACCCGCGATCTCGACGACGACGGCCTTGCCGTCGACATCGGCCGCGCCACGACGGTGCTCTCCGAGGTGCTTGCGCCTCTCAACTACCAGAACCTCGACACGCTCGACCTCTTCAGGGGCAAGGTGACGACGACCGAGGTGATCGCGCGCCATCTCTTCGAGGCGCTTGCCGTTCGCGTGCGTGCCGGCGACCTCGGAACGGGGAGCGGACGCATCTGCCGCCTGCGCATCACGCTGCACGAATCCCACGCCGCGCGCGGCGCCTACGAGGCAGACCTTTGACCCGCCGCCTCACCTTCGCCTATCCGGGCGATCTCGATCTCAGGACCGGCGGCTATGGCTATGACCGGCGCATCCTCGGCGAACTGGAGGCGCTCGGCTGGAGCGTCGACCGTCTGCCGCTCGGCGACGGCTTTCCCTTTCCCGAACCCCTGGTCCTTGCGGAAGCGGAGCGGCGCCTGTCCGCCGCCCGTCGCGACGCTCCCCTGATGATCGACGGCCTCGCCTATGGCGTGCTCGACGGCTGGGCGGAGCGCGAGGGGCGCGGGCGCGCGGCCGTTGCCCTTGTCCATCATCCGCTGGCGCTGGAGACCGGGCTTTCCGCCGAGGCGGAGGAGCGGCTGCGCCGCAGCGAGACGCGTGCGCTCGCCGCCGCCCGCCATGTCGTCGTCACCTCTGCCCTCACCCGACGCGCCCTTGTCGAGGGCTACGGTGTCGCCGCCGGGCGGATCACCGTCGCGCCGCCGGGCACCGACCGGAGGCCGCTCGCCGCCCGGAACGGCACGCCGCCGCACATCCTGTCGATCGGCACGCTGACGCCGCGAAAGGGGCACGACGTGCTGCTTGCCGCCCTCGCCGCCCTCGGTGACCTCCCATGGCGCGCGACCATCCTCGGCGGCGATGCGCTCGATCCGCCGACGGCGGCGGCGCTGCGCGCGCTGCGCGACGACCTCGGCCTTGCCGGCCGGGTGGCGATGCCCGGCGAGACCGCCGACAGCCGCGCGGCGATGGCCGAAGCCGACATTTTCGCGCTTGCCACCCGCTACGAGGGCTATGGCATGGTGTTCGCCGAAGCCCTGTCGCAGGGCCTGCCGATCGTCGCCACCGCCGCCGGCGCCGTCCCCGACGTCGTGCCGGCCGAAGCCGGCCTTCTCGTTCCGGTCGACGACGCCGACGCCTTCGCCGGCGCACTGCGCCTGCTGCTGAAGGATCCGGAGGAACGGCGCCGCCGGGGCGATGCGGCCGCGCGCGCCGGCAGGCAGCTTCCGGCCTGGCGGGAAACGGCGCAGGTGATCGCCGGCCTTCTGGAGCGGCTTGCGTGAGCGGCTTTGCCGCCGACTGGCTGGCGCTGCGCGAGCCGGCCGACCTCGCGGCGCGCGATCGCGGGCTGGTCGCCGCGCTCGCCGCCCGTCTCGCGCGCACGCCGTCGCCCCTGATCGTCGACCTCGGCTGCGGCACCGGCTCCACCTTCCGTGCGCTGTCTCCGCATCTGCCGGACGCTGCCCGCTGGCGGATGGTCGACAATGACCCCAGCCTGCTCAGAGAGGCGCGGACCCGGATCGGTCCTCCCCTAGACATCGCCTGGCTCCAACAGGACCTCGGCGACGTCGCCGCGCTGCCGCTCGCGGATGCGACGGTGGTGACGGCCTCGGCCTTCTTCGACCTCTGCTCCGCCCCGTTCTGCGACCGCCTCGTTCGCGCGCTGTCGAATCACGGCTGCGGCCTCTATGCGGCGCTCACCTATGACGGGCGGATGCGCTGGTCGCGGCCCCACCCGCTCGACGCGCTGGTCACGCGCGACGTCAACCTGCATCAACGGACGGACAAGGGCTTCGGCCCGGCGCTCGGCCCTGAGGCGACCACCTTTCTGGCGGACGCGTTGCGGCGGGCCGGATTCCATGTGCATGTCACGGCGAGCGACTGGTGCCTGACCGCCGGGCAGGCCGCCCTGCAGGCGGAATTTCTCGACGGCCTGCGGGCGCCGCTCGCCGCGATCGGCCGCCTCTCCGCCGGGGCCGTGGCCGACTGGCTAGGGTTTCGCAAGGCCGACATCGGCCGTCCCGGCGCCTGGTGCCTCGTCGGCCACCGTGATCTCCTGGCCTTTGCGCCCTGACACCCGGCACGCGCGCAGATCGCAATCGAAGACGATGTCGCTGCCGAGCGCGTAGACCTCCGTCAGCGGCCGCCGCGCGGCGTCAAGCCGGTCGATCGGCGGCAGGCTGATCCCCGTCGGTCCGGAGCCGATGATCAGCGGCGCGACGGCCACATGCAGCCGATCGACCAGGCCGGCATCGATGAAGCGGGCAATGGTTCGCCCGCCCCCCTCCACAAGCAGCCGCTCCAGCCCGCGGGCCGCGAGCGCGTCGCGCATGTCGCGCGGGTCGATGCCGTTGGCGCGCCGGGGCAGATGGACGACCTCGCTGCCGTCGAGCCGCGTGCGGCGCGCCTCGGCCGTGCGGAAGACGATCAGGGGCGTGGCGCTCTCGCGAAAGATCCTCTCCTCGCCGGAGAGTTCGGCACGCGGATCGACGATCACCCTCGCCGGGCTCGGCCCGCTCACCGCGCGCACGCTCAAGCGCGGATCGTCCGCCTTGACGGTGCCGATGCCGACGAGAACCGCATCGACCAGCGCCCGGCACCGGTGCAGATGGCAGATGCCGTCCGGGCCGGAAATATCGCGCGCGTCTCCCTTCGGGGTCGCCACCCGCCCGTCGAGCGACTGGCCGACCTGGGCAAGCACGAAGGGGCCTTCGGCGGCGGCGACCGGGCGATAGAGGCGAAATGCGGCCTCCTCGTTCTCGGCGGGCGAAACGGGCACACCCTTCCGCAGGGCGAGAATGCGGTTCCACAGCCTGTCCGTGATCACCACCCGATGCATCGGCTCTCCCTACGACCTGGCCGGCAACGCCGCGCGGCACGGGCGGGGACAGACGGACGGACGGCGCATGAAACGAAACTCCCGTGAGCCCTGCATGCCCTACAGGATGCGCAGGAGCGTGCCGTCGCGGCGGAGGACGTGATGGAAGATCGCCGCAGCAATATGCAACGCGACAAGCACGAGAACGATCCATGCGCACCATTCATGGATCGAAGACAGGGTCCAGGCGACATCGGGCGTCTTGCCGATCGGGCTCCAGACCGGCACGAGACCGAACCAGACGAGCGGAAAGCCATGGGCATTCGTCGCGAGGAAGCCGGCCAGCGGCGTGACGACGAGCAGCACGTAGATCAGCCCATGGACCAGACCCGCGACACGGTTTTCGGCAGAACTTCCAAGCGGCGGCGGCGCGGTCGTCGTCAGCTTCACCCCCACCCTGACCAGCATCAGCCAGAAAACGAGAAAGCCCAGCGATTCATGCACGAGAAAGAAGCCGAGTTTCACATCCTCGCGCGCGAAGCCGATCATCAGGCCGAGGGGCCAGGTCGCGAAGACAAGCGCGGCGACGATCCAGTGCAGGACGCGCAACGCCGGCGCATGAGGGCGGACGGATGGGATGCGATCGACGGCCACGCGATAATCCTCCCTCGGCGTTTCAAGATATTGAGCCCCAGTTACGCCTGCGATGCAAGCTGGATCACCGAGGGCCGGCCTCGCCCGCAAAAATGACGGGCGAGGCGGTGGATACGGCGGAGGCTTGCCCGATGCGGCCCCTCTTCCCTATATGCTCGGGACCGCCTTGCCGCCTCCGGCGTATCCGGAGGGCTCCCGGTCCTCGGAAGACCCTCGGCGGTTTCCGACTTTTTTTTGACGACGGTGCCGATCATGACCGAAAAGCCTCCCCTCTCGCCCGCGACGAACGTCGCCCCGCTGCGCAAGGCGCGTCCCTGTCCGGAATGCGGCAAACCCTCCGAGCGCGAGCACTATCCCTTCTGCTCGAACCGCTGCCGTGAGATGGACCTCGGCCGCTGGCTTTCCGGTCGCTATGCCATCCCGGCATCGGACGACGATCCCGGACCAGACAGGGACGACGATGTAGAGTGATGATTTCCTTATACATTTCAAAGTCTTGATCGGATTTTCCCGCCATCGCGACAAAACTGTCATTTCACGCTGGACACGCGCCGACAAGATGTTATAACCCCGCTCGCTCCCGGCGGCGTTGGTCCACCGGACATGCATCGCGGTGATCGTTCACCGAGGATGCCCGGATAGCTCAGTTGGTAGAGCAGCGGATTGAAAATCCGCGTGTCGGTGGTTCAAATCCGCCTCCGGGCACCAAAAATTCCCTAAAGAATTCAAGTGCTTGATCAGACTAAAGTGTTCAACTGGCACAAGTCATGTCGCGTTCGTGTTGCGCTGGAATTCCCTTCAATTTCAACGGATGACCGCGACTGACCGCAAATCCATGCGACATGGAATGCAACATGTTGCGAAGCTCCTCGAAGCGTGGTTGCTTATACCGAGGGGGCTGCCATGGATAAAAGAAGCCGGGCAACAGCAGGCAATAGTCGGTTTTCAGTTGTTTTGACCATTTTGGCCGCCGGCCTGATGGCCGCCACAAGCTCAGCCATGGCGGCCGAGTGTCGCTCTATTGCTGGCCAACTGAACGGCGAGCGGGTGTCTGTTGTTAGGAATGTCTCGCTCAAGAAGGGTCGCATCATTCTTTCTGGCAAAATGAATGGTCGCCAGATGCCGCGCCAGACATTGACGTGCAAGACCATTGCGAAGGGCGTCTATTGCGACGGCATTTTCCAGGGTGCCATCGTCACAGTGATGACGAACGGCAAGAGAATGACCGAGACCGCGTCTGACACCAGCGGAACTGTAGAAGCGGCTTCGTTTGCCTATTTGTGCGATCGGCTGATGAAGCCGTGAACTTCGACCTTGATTAGGGGAGCGAGACGAAGGGAGAGGCGCGAAACTGAAAATTTTTCGGATTTCAGAAAACCATTTCATATCCACGCCCCACCAGAAATGGGGTAACTTGTTAACTCGGAATTGTTGACTTATATGGCAACACTAGAAGAATTGGCGCAGGACGGCGTGCTCCGAAAGCTTGTGCCGGGCAATCTTGCTCGGCATGAATTTGTTGTGCGCCATGTTTGGTTCTACGTGGAAGTCCTTCGGTGGATAAAGGAAGAGGTGCCAACCTTTACAGCGTTCTATCCAGAAAACATGCCCCCACTAAAGCAAGCTCATAAATTATTTCGTGATTTTGTGCTTGGCGAAGAGTTCGTACATGAAACTGATTTCTGGAAAATGCGTCCATATAGCGAAGACGTTTACGAGTTGAAGACCAATGATCTTCGATTTTTTGGCTGGTTTGTCCGTCCTCGTGTTTTTGTGGTCGCGAGAAACGATACTTTCGAGATGGTTCATTCGCAACAGGGCGTCCATCTCAAGCATTTGGGTGAAGTAGTCAGAATGCGCCGCGAGATCGACCTAGATGAACCTAAATATACACCAGGAGCGCCGATAAATGGTCTCTTTTGATTTTGGGCTGGACCCTAAAGACGAAGCAGCGGCAGAGTTTGTCGGGCTAGTGGGTGACAAACTGCGCCATGCGCTGATTGACCGAAAACGCCTGAAGGGCTTGACGCAGGCCGACTTAGCGAAGGCTATTAACGTCGACAGATCGCGCGTAAACCGCTGCTTCTCTGGCGTGAACAACATGACGCTGACGACTGTAGCCGAACTCGCGTGGGCGTTGGGGCATCGCATAACGTTCGATTTAACTCCTGAAGAAGAGTGCGTGGACGTACGCTCAAACTACCCGACCGCGACCACCACGACGCAAAATGTTGGCCCAAACATGGTCGCGATAGGCAACGCCGCGTCCTCCACGAGGAGCAACAATATTTTGGTGGAAAGTTCATGGGGAATGTGACCGCTACGGTTATCTTCTGTGACGACGTTCGCACTGAGGACAATGGCAAGCTGCTTCTCATCGGCGTCTACAGTGCGAACGTGGAATTTTTTGTATCTCCGGCACAAACACATCTGACTACATGGGTGCGCTTCTATGGAATCACCGCTGGGGAACATACGGTTGCATTGTCAGGCTATTACCACGTCGGCTCAAACAAGCAGTATCTAGGGACGTCGAAATTTTCCTTTGAAGTGATGGATGGAGCACTACCGCTTGCCGTCGCGACCCGCGGTATGCCCCTTTTCGCTTCGGAGCGAGGGAAGCTTGTTGTAATGGCAAAGGTCGACAGCGAGGAGGAGTTTGAAGCAGGTTACATTGATGTTATCTTTCACACTCTTTCTCCAAATCAGTCGTAGCGATGCGACCATCCCACCTAACATCTCTGAAGATAGCCGTGCGCCACAGGGGCGCACCGGTTACGATCGCGGATGAAGATGAACTACAAGCGAAAACCCGCGAAGGCAGGCCGGGCATCGCGTCCGGCCTTTCTGCCATCCGCTCACATCAATGAAGACGGCATCCTTTCCCCTTGCTCCGGATCAATCGCCTTTCCGACGGCATCCGTCACCCACCTGTGAGCAATCGTCGTCCTGATATCGTCTTCATAAAGCGTTAGGACCTGCAAAAATCCGCCTGCGTTAAAATTCATGCCTTTGGCGTCTGGGTCTTTCGTGCCGCTACAAGCTCTTGCTGCGCAAACATAACGGGCGCAGTATGAAATGGCGTCTGTCGCGCCACTGTCAATCACCAAGAAAGATCGCATTTTATCTTCAGGAACCTCAAAAGAAGCCCAAAACTCTTTGATCTCATGCACCTTCCATGGCTTAAGCTCAATATTTTTCCCGCTTGTGCTGTCTTTCGTCTGTTTAGCATAACTCATTACTCTATAGGCGGAATAAGAATTACGCAGTGATGACCAACCAGCGATCACCACACATGATGGAGGCAAGTCATCGACATTGGGAACATGTGTTTCTACGATTTTGTTGTATGCGAACTTAAACAGTTCAGGAATTACCTCGACTAAATGATCGAAGTCGCGAACATGATCGCCCATGAGGTGTATTATAGCGGCACATATCCCGCCGACGCCTGTATTGCCCATCACCGCATTCAGGTGGACGAGAGGATACATTTTGGAGACAAATCCGGAGATTTTTCCATCTGAGCGATAACTAACGCCGTCGCAGGCCATAGAAACCCCATGCTCAGAAACGTGAAGTGCGATAACGCTCAAATTAATATCCTCAATTTGCTTCAGCCTACCCGGCTGCTATACGCGCGCTGCTCGTCAGCGTAGGAACCCCGCGTCCTGTCCTGCTGAGCAAGGGCGAGGCCTGGTCTTCCCCCTGAAAAGTGGTCCTCCGTGAAGTAGGCTATTGAGCCTGAGAGAGGACGTTGGAATGCCCCAGAAG